>NZ_JBHVTV010000001.1:295270-874983 GCF_042884475.1 Arthrobacter sp. NPDC058130 | reverse complement strand
GAGGGCTACATCGGCCTCGAATACAAGGAGCCGGCGGAGACCGCGTTCAGCTGGGCCATCCGCCAGCACGCCGCCGGCTGATCCCCACCCGCACCGGCACCGGCACCGGCACCGGCACCAAAAGACTTCAGTAAAGGAACCACAATGAGCAACGTTTCAGTCATCGGACTCGGCATCATGGGCCTGCCCATGGCCATCAACCTCGTCAAGGCCGGCCACACGGTCACGGGCTTCAACCGCAGCCAGGACAAGATCGACAAGCTCGTCTCCGAAGGCGGCCGGGGCGCCGGCAGCATCGCTGAGGCCGTCAAGGACGCCGACGTCGTCATCACCATGGTGCCGGACTCCCCCGACGTCGAAGCCGTGGTCAGCGGCCCGGACGGCGTCTTCGCCAACGCCAGCAAGGGCACGCTGTGGGTCGATGCCAGCAGCATCCGCCCCGATGTCGCCAAGCGCCTCGCCGACGACGCCCGGGCCGCCGGGATCCGCCCCCTCGACGCCCCGGTCTCCGGCGGCGAACAGGGCGCCATCGACGCCGCGCTCTCCATCATGGTCGGCGGCGACGCCGCCGACTTCGAGGCCGCCCAGGATGTCCTGAACGCCGTCGGCAAGACCATCGTCCACGTCGGGCCCTCCGGCTCCGGCCAGACCGTCAAGGCAGCCAACCAGCTGATCGTGGCCGTCAACATCGAAGTCCTCGGCGAGGCCATCGCCTTCCTCGAGGCCTACGGCGTGGACACCGACGCCGCCCTCAAGGTCCTCGGCGGCGGCCTGGCCGGCTCCAAGGTCCTGGACCAGAAGGGCCAGAAGATGCTGGACCGCAACTTCGACCCCGGCTTCCGCCTGGCCCTGCACCACAAGGACCTCGGCATCGTCACCGCCGCCGCCCGCGAGGCCAACGTCGCCGTCCCCCTCGGCGCCGTCGTCGCGCAGCTCGTCGCCGCCACCGTCAACCAGGGCGACGGCGGACTGGACCACTCGGGACTCTTCAAGCAGGTCCTCCAGCTCAGCGGCCGGAAGTAACCTGTCGTGGCGTTTTGAAAATGTCATCCATCGAGATCCCGGTTTCGACAAGCCGTCGGCGCAGTACCCACGCCGACGGCTGCGCAGGAATCCCACAGTGGCTCGATGAGGCGTGTTCTGGGCCCAGGGGCCAGAAATTGCCCACCGGCGTTCCGCCCTGGCCCGCTTGGAAACCATGGGTCAGTTGCCGGGGTCAATGTGGCCGCACGCCCTCGCGTAGTTCTGTCCGATGACCGGTTGGTAGTCCGGGGCAGGCGCGGCGTCCACCGCGACCGGCCACTCCGGACGGCTGCCGTGGTGGGCCCACGCCGCCTGGACAGCGGCACCCCGGGCCACGTACTCCCCCGGGCTGGGGACCACTACCGGAAGATCGAAGACCTGGGCCGCGATGACCTGCACCGCCGGGTTCTGCACCGCGCCGCCGATCAGGAGCAGGCGTGTTGCGGCGCCGCCTTGCGCCCGCAGGGAATCCAGCCCGCCGGACAGGCCGCACAGCATGCCTTCAATCGCTGCCCGGGCAAGGTTGCTCCGCGTGCTGGAGGCAATGCTGAGCCCGTGGAAGCTGGCTTTGGCGTACGGCAGGTTGGGCGTGCGCTCACCTTCGAAGTACGGCACCAGCACGACGCCCCCGGCGCCAGGTTCGGCGTCCAGGGCAAGGCGGGACAGTTCGTCGAAGTCCACGCCCAGGATGCCGGCCACGGAGCTGAGCACCCGTGCGGCGTTGAGCGTGACGGCGATGGGCAGGTACTCGCCGCTGGCGTCCGCGAAGCCCGCCACCGTTCCGCTGGGATCGGCGGCGCGGGACGCCACCGAGAACACGGTGCCGGCACCGAGCAGGATCCGGTGCCCTGATGCTTCTGTTCCGGATCCCGCCGGCCCTGATGAGGCAGTGCCTGGCAAGTCCGTCTTGTCGGGTCCGAAGCAGCCGGGGTGGATCGCTCCGGCGGAGTCGCCGGGGCCCAGAACCCGGGGCAGGACCACAGTTCCCGGTTTCCCCCGGCCCGGCGCTCCCGGCAGCTTCCCTGGCGTCCCGGCCGAAGGCCAGCTTGAACAGGTCAAGGTCGTATTCCCCGGACGAGGTGCTCCAATAGCCCGTTCCGCTGGCATCGGAGCGGTTCGTCGTGAGCTGTTCCAGGTCCGGGCCCAGCGGGCTGGAGGCCGCCGGGCCGTAGCCGCGGAGCCGCCAGGTCAGCCAGTCATGGGGCAGCGCGACGGCCGCCACCCGGTCCGCCAGGTCCGGTTCGTGGTCCCGGACCCAGCGGACCTTCGTGATGGTGAAGGAGGCGGCCCCCGCCGACCGGGTGTCATTCCACAGCAGCGCCGGCCGCACCACCTCACCGGCCGTTCCCCCGGCGGCCTGAGCACGAAAATTCATGCCCTGGTGAAAGGAAGGGCCACAGAACCAGACCCAGCCAGCAGATCATCATCGTTTACCACGGCACCGCCGGGCCGGTCGGAGTCGCCCGCTACGACTTGTGCATGATCCGGCAGTTGGCTCATCAACGATGACCACCCCCTCGGAACCCGGGCTATGTTTAAAGGGTGTCCACTTTCAGCGAGCAGTTCACTAATAGGTGCGCTTGAAAGGCCAACCTGACCGGGGTAGACAGGCTCCGAGCCAACCCATCGCCGCGCCTCCAAACTTATTCAAGGTCAGCGCGGGTTCAGATGGCGAGTTCTTCGGCGGTTGCTACCGGCGCAGGATCATATCCACGCAGCGGGACCTGTCTAATGAACCATGCAAGCACAAAACCGGCTACGGCGATGATCGATGCCCAGAGATAGACGTCTTGGATGCCGTTCGTGACAGCGTGTTTGAAGAGGTCCTGGATCTCAGGCGCCAGAGAATGCAGCGCCGCCGGGGTGACCTGGCCGCCTAGCTGCAGTCCCCCGGATTCAGGTTTGCCCATGGTATCTGCCAGGCGGCTGGCATAGATCGAACCGAGCACCGAGATTCCCAAAGATCCCCCCATGTTCCGGGCAAAGGTGCTGATGCCTGTAGCAGCCCCAATATTCCTGACGTCCACGCTGTTCTGGGCGATGAGGCTCGTGGTCTGCATCATACAGCCCATGCCCGCACCGAGGACGGCCATGTAAATCCCAGATTGCCAGGCCGCGGTGTCCATGCCCATGGTTGAGAAGAGAAACAGCCCGGTTGCCATGAGGGCGCCCCCAACGATGGGGAGGGCCTTGTAGTTTCCGGTACGCGTGATGAGCTGGCCGCCGGCGAGGGAGACGACCATGGCTGTAAGCATCATGGGCATCAGCAGCAGACCGCTGCTCGTTGCCGATTGGCCTTGAACGTATTGCTGGAACTGCGGGAGGAATGTGATCCCGCCGAACATGGCGAAGCCGACGACAAAACCGAGCAGGTTAGCCAGGGAAAAGTTAGAGCTGGAGAAAAGGCGAAGCGGGATCACTGGTTCGGCAACTTTGCTTTCGATGAACACGAACGTGATCAGCCCAACGACGGCGATCGCGCCGAGGCCGATGATTTCCGGCGAATTCCATTGATATTGGCTGCCGCCCCAGCTGAGCATAAGGACCAGGGCCGTGATCCAGATCGTGAGCAGCACCGATCCCCACCAGTCGATTCGCACCCTGCTATTCCGCGCTTCCTGGGGCAGTTTGAGGGTGAACCAGCACACGATCAGTGAGACGACGCCGAGGGGAAGGTTGACATAGAACGCCCACCGCCAGGATGCATGATCGGTGATGACCCCCCCGAGCAAGGGCCCACCGATCATGGCCAGCGGCATGACCGCCATCATGATGCCCTGGTACTTTGCGCGTTCCCGGGGCGGAACCATCAGTCCGATGGCTGCCATGATCCCCACCATCAGCCCACCGGCGCCGAGGCCCTGGAAGGCCCGGGAGGCGATCAGTGCCGTCATGTCCTGGCTCATCCCACAGAGCGCGGATCCGACTAGGAAAACCACGATCGAGACCATGAAGGTTATTCGGTGTCCGAAGATGTCCCCGAGCTTGCCCCAGATCGGAGTGGCCACTGTCGACGCGACGATGTAACCGGTGGTGACCCAGGCCAGATGGTCCATTCCACCCAGCTCTCCCACGATGGTCGGCAGGGCTGGGGCAACGATCATATTGTCCAGCTGCGCCAGGAGCATTGCGACGATCAGCCCGCTCATCGCGGTGACGATCTGCCGGGGCGATAGTCGGGCCTGCCCAAGTTGACTCTCAGCGTCCATGACCGGTCTCCTCCGGAGGTTGTTTGCGGTCCACTTACCGCACGGTTAGTATGGTACTTACCGGCCGGTTAGTTATCAAGCCCGCGGCGAACAGAATATTTTGGAAGGCAGTGGTCAAACAAATGAGTGAAACAGCAGGCGCGCCCGAGGTCGCCGGGAGGACGCGAGAGAAGATCCAGTCCGTTGCGCTGCAGCTATTCGCCGATCAGGGGTACGAATCGACATCCATGCGACAGATCGCGGAGCAGCTGGGCATCACCAAGGCGGCTCTCTATTACCACTTCACCAGCAAGGAAGCCATCGTCCGGGCCCTGATCGAGAACATGATGGCAGAGGTCACCGCCTTGGTGGAATGGGCCCGTACGCAGGAGCCCGGGCACGACCTGCGTACTGAAGTGCTCGCCCGCTGGTCGGCCATCATGCACAAGCAGCGTCTGCGGATGTTCCGATTCCTCGGCGCCAACTACCGTCTCGTCCGCGACATCAGGGGTGAACCCGGGCAGCCAGGCGGGATGGCCTCGGCCGCCCGTGAGCTGCTCTCCATTCTGACCCCGCCTGATGCCAGCGTCGAAGACCAGCTCCGGGTACGTTTTTCCCTGCTCGTCATCAACATGACCGGCATGGCGGCCCGTGATCTAGATGCGGGCGAAGACGACATCCTTGACGCGGCGGCACGAATCTCCGCCGGGCTCCTGCCGCCAGGCTTCTGACGCCGGGCTCCTGCCGCCAGGCTGCTGACGCTGCCTTGGGCTCCCGTCGCTCCGCAGCGTCCAGGCCTGCCACTCACCGATCCCTGTAACCTCTATTGCTACCAAACTCCTGATTGGAACCCCATGTCTGTGCCAATCCTGTCCGCCCGCGACCTGACCAAGACCTACGGGCGCGGTCCCGACCGCTTCGATGCCCTCAAGGGCGTCTCCTTGGAGATCGACCCCGGCGATTCTGTGGCGATCGTGGGTAAGAGCGGCTCGGGCAAATCGACCCTGATGCACCTTCTCGCGCTGCTTGACACCCCCGGCGGCGGCCAGATTCACGTCGACGGGACCGACGCCAGGACCCTGAACGGGCGCCGACTCAACGCGCTGCGGAATTCGATGTTCGGCTTCGTGTTCCAGCAGTTCTTCCTCAATTCGTCCTCGAGCGTTCTGGAGAACGTCGTCTTGCCCCTGAAAATATCCGGTGTCGGCGCCCGGGAACGGCGCACACGCGGAATGGCCGTCCTGGAACAGCTCGAACTTGCAGACAAGGCCCGCAACAAGGCCGGCAACCTCTCTGGTGGCCAGAAACAACGGGTCGTGATCGCCCGGGCCCTGGTCAACAACCCTCAAGTGCTGTTCGCGGACGAACCCACGGGCAACCTAGACACCGCCACCGGACGCGTCGTGGAGGACATCCTGTTCGACCTGAACTCGAACCACGGCATCACACTGATCACGGTTACCCACGACCACGATCTGGCCGGCCGCTTCAACCGCCGTCTCTACATCCGCGACGGCCTGCTGATCACCACCGACGAGGAGCACGCGGCATGAAACCGCTCGAAATCCTGAAGACCGCCATCACGAACAGCTTCCGCAGCAAACTGCGCACGTCGCTGACCATCCTGGCCATATTCGTCGGCGCGTTCACCCTGACCATCACCAACGGTCTCGGAACGGGCATCTCCAACTACATCGACAGCCAGATCGCCGCCGTCGGCTCCAGCAACTCCTTCACCATAAACAAAACCGACGCCAACGCCAATCCCGTATCCGGCCCGAAAAAATACGACGCCAGTAACAGGGTCCTCGCGTCCGGAGCCCGGCCCGGCTCAACCCAGCCAGCCTTGGGGCAGGCCGACCTGGACACGATCGGCGCCATCCAAGGCATCACAGGTGTTACCCCCGTCATGCGGCTTAACCCGGATTACATCCAATGGAACAGTCACGACAAGTACCAGCTTTCCGTCAACCCCCTTGCCGGGGCCCAGCCACAGCTCGACGCCGGAACGAGCATGGACGACGCCGTCACCGAACCGCAACTCATCCTTCCCGCCACCTACGTGGCAGCGCTGGGCTTCGCCGATAACGACCAGGCCATCGGCCAGGACGTCACGATCGGCATCACCGACGCAACCGGCACGAAGCACCCGATCACCGCCCGAATCACTGGCATCGAACAAAGCGCCTTGCTCGGCGGCGGAGGCGCCTTCATCAACAAGTCACTCTCCACGGCCCTGGCGGACGCCCAGAACACCGGCGCACCCGCCGCAGCAACGACAGCATGGGCGAACGCGACCGCCACCTTCGCCCCGTCCTCCGCGTCCCAGATCAGCGACATGAAGGCCGGACTCGCCGCGGTTGGCTACACCGCCCAAACCCTCGATGACCAGATCGGCACCGTCAAGAGCATCATCAACGGGATCATCGGTGTTTTGGACGCCTTCGCCGTCATCGCCCTGATCGCCGCCGGCTTCGGGATCGTTAACACCCTGCTGATGTCCGTCCAGGAACGCACCCGCGAGATCGGACTCATGAAGGCCATGGGCATGGGCAGCGGATCCGTTTTCGGACTCTTCAGCACCGAAGCCGCATTCATCGGCTTCCTCGGAAGCGCCCTCGGCTCGGCTGCCGCCATCGGACTAGGCACCGCGGTCAGCGGCCTCCTCGCCCGCGGGCCACTCAGCGATCTGGCCGGCCTCCGCGTCCTCGCATTTGCCCCCGGCCCCGTCACGGGTGTCATCCTCTTAGTCATGGCCATTGCCTTCATCGCCGGAACCCTTCCCGCTTGGCGGGCAGCACGGCAAAACCCTATCGACTCACTCCGCTACGAATAGACCAAGTCGCTGACAGAACTTCGCCAACAGACTGGGACGTTACGTGGACTGAGGTCCCCGGTCAGCGACGGGACGCTAACGCCGATCCATTGAGCTGTGTACCGGGTACCAGGGCGCGTCTCCTAAAGCGGCAGCCAGATGCTGACTACTCGGAGGACAGCGCCGGCGCGGGAAGTGAGGGCGAGCTTGTCGTAGCGCGTTGCCAGGCCGCGCCATTGCTTGAAGGTATTGAAGTTCCGTTCGACGACGTTCCGGTCTTTGTGTCCTCTTTGTGGATGAGCGGGGGCCGGCCGCGTCGATTCCGATTGCCGATCTGATCGGCTGGTTCCGCGACGACTGCGGCGATCCGCGTCCTCGCAGCACGGCGCGGACTGCGCGGGATGGATAGGCCTTGTCCCCGCGAACACGGTCCGGGCGGGTCCGGGTCTTCCCGGACCCGCCCGATTGATCCAATGGCCGGCCCTTCCCGTCACCAGGGCATGGATTTTCGTGCTCAGGCCGTCGGGGGAACGGCCAATCGCATGATCGGACGGTTCAGCCAACCGATTCATGTAAGTCGACGGGGCCCTTTGGCGCGGGAAGGTTCGTGCCGTGCTGGTGGGCACGGTTCACCGTCGAGTCGACCGAGACGGCCAGTCCACTTCGCCCCGGGCGTCGCCAACCGTCAGCAGCCCGGCAAAGATCCTGCCCCATGTCCCGTCGCCGCCATATAGCGGGGTGCCGCCTCCAAATCGTCTGCCACGGACCGAACTCAGCCGGCACGTCACGCCAGGCAGCCCCGCACCGATACCGGTAGATGATGGCCCTCCACCACTCGGAGGCGACCCGTTCGAAAAGGGCCGCATCATCTGGCTCGGCTCCAAGAACGTCCCCATGACGTCCGTGCTGGCCTGCGACTTCGCGCCTACCTCGCTGACGCCGTCGACGCGGACATCGCCGACTAGGAACGCATCGATCTCGGCTGGACGCGCCCGATCAGCATGCGGGACTGCGCCGCCCTGGCACCAAACTGGCCCACAAGAAATCAGGGTCCTCTCCATGCCATCCGACGGCTCCGCGCCGCAGGCAAGGTTGCGGGAAAGTCCGCCCCGCTCATAAGGGAAATGGGAGCCATGGCTGCCTGGTTCGACACCGGCCGCTACGTGGCAAATACCAGCCGCCAGACAGAACTCTTCGGTCCCGCGCCAACCCCGAAAGACGCCATCGCCCGCTTCGCAGCCCGGCTATTGTCTGGTCGCTCGTGAGGATGCTGGTGAGCACAAAGCGCGGCGCGCCGGCTTTGCTGGCGGCGAGGGCGAGATTGGTGTTTCCACGCGGGGTCCGGTCTAGCGGCTCAGTTGGGCTCCGGGAACGCGGGCCTGTCGGACACCGGCCCTGGCTGGACGAAGAGGGTTTCGATGAGCCCGCCAAATACCAGGGGCACGCCGTACAGGAAGATTGGCGGCATCGCCGTCGCAAAGGCCTCTGCGATGAAGGCTTGGGCCGGCCCGGGCAGTAAGGCGAGCACCTCCGGCGTCAGCGAACCGATGCTTTCGGGAGAGAAGCCAGCACCGACGGTCGAACCGAAGTCGGCGGCTGCAGTAAAGCGGCTAATGAAGATCGACCCGAATACGGAAACTGCCAGTGATGCGCCGATCTGGCGGAAGTAGTTGTGGACCGAGGTTGCTGATCCCAGCATTCGCGCCGGGACACCGTTCTGCACAATCAGGGTGAGATTCTGCAGCGACGCACCCACGCCCAGACCGAGAACGAGCATGCCGAGCGCGGTGAACCAGTATGGAGTGCCCACGCCAATCATCGACAGCAGCACCAGTCCGATGTCGCTGATGGCGGCGCCGATGATCGGGTAGAGCCGGCACTTACCGGTGACCGATATGAGCCGGCCGGTGACGAGGGAACTGGCGACGATACCGACCACCACAGGAATCATCATCATCCCGAATTGAGTCGCATCGGCGTGCTCGACCATCTGCATATGCGTCGGAAGGAACGACATCGAACCGAACATTGTCACTCCGACTGCGATCCCGGCCAGCGTCGGGAACAGGAAGTTGCGCTCCCGCAACAAGTGCAGCGGAATTATCGGTTCCGTGACCTTTCGTTCCACGAGTCCAAACAGCGTCGCGCCGATTACTGCAGTCGTGGCCAGACCAAGGTTCTGAGGGCTCGCCCACTCATACGCCGAACCGTCCCAGCTTGTGATGAAGATGTTGGAGGCTGGGCCACCGACGGAGGCACGCCCGACCCCGCCGCCTATGATACCCATGTAGCGGCCCCGCTCACGGGGAGAGACGTTCTCCCCAACGATCCCCTGCGCGCCGATCATCAGGCCCCCGCGACCCACCCTGGACGGCGGGGAAGATAATCAGCTGGGTCATATCCTGCGCCAGCCCCGGATAACACGGAACCGAGTGAGAACACTGCGATTGCGAAGATGGGCTTCCGTCCAAGCAAGTCCCCGGCATTGCTCTACACCGGCAGCCCAATGGTGCTGGCCAGCATGTACGCGGTAATAACCCAGGAGAAATGTTCGTGGCCGTGGAGTTCGCCCACAATAATCGGCAGTGCCGTTTCAACGATCGTTTAGTCCAGCGGCCAGCAGCATGGCGAACATCCGGCCGAAGGACGTCCAGACGAAGCTTCGACGCGTGGTGGCCGATGCGATCCGGCCGCAATCGTTGCGGGTCTGTGAGGTATCCGGATCCTTTCCAGTTATGAGCGAGTCAGACGACTGCGCGCTGATTTTCACGGACCGGCGCCAGCGCCTCGCTCCACGCCACAACCTGGTCGAGCATCGTGGTGAGGGCCGAGGCGCTGTATGCGCTTGGGGTGAGCTGGCGGTAGTTCTCGAAGTCCGTCGCGAACGACAGCGCGACCTGGGCGCGGACGTCAGCCATCATCAGCTCGCCAGCCATCACCCGCAGGTGCTCAACGGCGCGGACTCCGCCGTTGCCGCCGTAAGAGATGAATCCCACTGCCTTGTTGTTCCACTCGGCGAAAAGGTAGTCCAGGGCGTTCTTAAGCACCCCGCTCGCACTGTGATTGTACTCCGGAGTAACCATCACGAACCCGTCGAAAGATGCCACCTTCTCCGCCCAGCGGAAGGTGTGCTCGTGCTGGTATTGCCCGAATGTCGGCGGCTGCGCCTCGTCGAAGTGGGGCAGCGGGTAGTCCCGCAGGTCAACGAGTTCGAATTCAGCGTCGGTGCGTGAAGATGCCATATCGACCGCCCATTTGGCAACCTGCCCACCGTTCCGGTTCGGTCGTGTGCTGCCCAAGATAATTCCAATGCGGGTCATGATCGCGCTTCCTCATCACTCAGGATTTTGTTCGCCTCACTGATTGTACGTGTTACGAACCATTTGTATAACTTACAATACATGTATGAGTAGTGGAGTCAATTCGGACGGCGCTCGGACCGAAACTCGTATCTTGGGCTATCCCGATCGCTCCGTGCCGAGGCTGACAGGCACTGCCGCTCCAGAGGAGGAAACGGCTGACGCTGAGGCCCTTATTCGGCTCTCCGGTCTAGTACAGGGGACGTTTGCGCGAGTAGCAGACCGGAATGGCCTGACTTCGGTCCAGGCGCGTCTTCTGTGCGTACTGGCTGAAGGGCCGCGCACTATGGCCGAACTTGCCCGGATCTTCGGGGTTGGGAAGGCGACACTGACGGGTGTCGTTGAACGTGCCGCGCAGCGCGGCCTGACCGAGCGCTCATCCGTCGCCGGCGATCGTCGGGTGGTTCAGGTGGAACTCACCGAGTGCGGGCGCCGCTTGGCCCTTGAATTCCATGACGAGGCGACCCAGGAACTGGCCGGTCTCTTAACATGCTTAGGCCCAAGCGAGCGAGTCGCGTTCCGAGAGTGGGCGCAGACGGTGGCGCGCGCCGATGGACGCTCGACGGCGTGGGGTGCCCCGGTGTTGTAAAGAGTCCCGGCCGCGGCAGACCGCAGCCCGGCCCGCCTGCGGAACATGTGCTGCCAGTCGGGCGTGCCAGCCGTTAACTCCCGTCGTAGTAGTTGGCGCGGGGAGTCTTCCTTGAGCTGCCGTCGGCCGGCAGTCGCGCTGGCAGAATGAAGTTGGGAAGGAAGGGCCGGTTTTGTCTTGGCTGCATGCCCACAGGACCGAACGCCCCCAATCAGGAATGGCGCCCGGCGGGCGTTGGGGCCTGCGCCGGGGTGCCCGTCGTCCCGATTACTCTAGGGCCGAGGAGCAGACCCCGCAGCGCTTCGACGACAAGTGTGTGGTCTCCGTCGGACGCGAGGCCAGACACGGTGACCGCTGCCACGACGCCGACGCCCCGGACAAAGACGGGCACGGACCCCCCAGCCAGCGCGTATTCCCGAGGATCGAGCCAGCCCTCGACGAACCAATCGGGCCCTCCGCCGGCAGCGCGGGCCTGTAGCAGCGCAGTGCTGGTCTCGAATCTCAACGCAGCGGCCGCCTTTCGCCGGATCCAATCGTCGTTGTCGTGAGTGGCGCCCGGCAGGGAGGCGTGGAACAGAACGCCTCCGGTGGTGCGGATGTCAATTGCGATGGGGAGCGCAGACTGGAGTCCCCGTACTGCGAGGCCGCTCCCAAGTTCCCAAGCGTCGGAGCGCTCGAATCGAGGAAGGACCAACTCCCTTGATTCTGCTTCGAGGTGGGCGATCCTTTGAACAGACTCTGTCATTGCGGCCCTCTCTGAGTGCTCGCCTCGGGCCGGAGGGAAGCGAAAAGACTGCGGGACTCACAGTAACCGTGAGCCATGCGGTCAAGGATGTCGTCAACTGCGGAATCCGCCGCACACTTGTCCGGGTGATCCCGAAACTGCTCTGCCATGCGACGCAAAGCGCGCGAGAAAGTGTGGGCCGGCCTATATTCAGGGACAAGCTTGCGGATCTTCGTGTTGTCGAAAACTGCGCTGTGGCTGAGGTCACCAACGAGCAATTCCGACCATTCCCACTCCGGTGCGGCCAGAGGGAACATCTCCGAAGGCACGTGCACAAGCCGGGCGGAGGAGCCGAATGCTTGGCCTACCGCAGTGTAGATCTGGTCCCAGGTCCAGATATCATCACTGGTGATATGAACGGCCTCTCCGACCGCACGGGGCTCGCCTAGCAAGCCGACTATCCCTACTGCAAGGTCCGCTGCGTGCGTGAGGGTCCACAGAGATGTGCCGTCCCCGTGGACGGGAATATCTTCACCGCGCAACATCCGATGCACGACCGTCCATCCGCCCGGCACTGGCGGCTTTCTGTCATCGTAGGTGTGTGACGGTCGTACAACCGTGATGGGAAAACCATTACTCACAAACGCGTCGAGTAGCCGATCCTCGGCCGCGATTTTGTCGCGTGCGTACTTTGTGAACCGGTTGTGGCGCTGCGTGCTTTCCGTCACCGGGCTGGTGAGTAGGGGTTTGCCGTATACAGAGGCAGAGCTGATATGAACGTACTGTTCGGTGCGGTTTGTGAACAGCTCGACCATCCGGGCAGCGTCGGATGCGTCGAACGAGAGGAAATTGATCACTGCGTCATAACGATGACCTATCAGGGCTGCCTCCAACTCGTAGGAGCGGATGTCGGCCTGCAACCAGGTCACTTTGGACTGGTTCGCCTTGCCGTCTCTCGGCGTCCGAGTGACGGCCGTGACGTCCATCCCTTGGTGGACTGCCTCACCTAGGACGGCAGAACTGATTGTCCCGGATCCGCCCAGAATCAGAACTTTGAGTGGGGAAATATCGTGGTGGGTTGGGCTCATGCTGTTGGTGTGTAGTCGACAACGCTGAGAAGCGTGCGAATCTCGTCAATGGTGGCCAGCACGGACACCGTCTCGTCGAGTGAATGGAGCGGAGATTCCGGTCGTCCTTCCCCGACGTATTGGGCAAGGGCGTTGATCTGATAGCTCAGCGCGTCGTATCCTTCCTCGAAAGCCTCGTCCCTGAATGTTTCAGTCGTGTCGATGCCGTCGACGTGTTTGCTGAGAACAAGACCGGTGGGCGTGAAGAAGGAGCTTGGGATGTCGACCCGTGCTTTCGATCCTACGACGGCGGCTCGGGTGGAGGTCTTTGAGATCATCGAGGTGGCCGCGACGGCGTCGACGCCGTCTTCATAGCCCATCAGGGCTGTGGCTCGCAGGTCGATCCCGTTGGCCGTGGCTATCCCGGTTGCCTGAACTCTGTGGGGCTTGCCGAGGATGGCGGACACGAACGAGATCGGGTAGACACCGAGGTCCAGTAGGGCTCCGCCGGCGAGGGCAGGATTCCACATGCGTCCTTCTGCGTCGTAAGGCGAAAGCACGCCAAAGTCGGCGCTCACGTGGTGGATTTTCCCGAGCTCGTCTCCTTCTATGAGCTGGCGCAGAATGTCCATCTGCGGCAAATAGCGTGTCCACATGGCTTCCATGACAAATACGCCCGCGGCTCTGGCAGCGTCGACGATTTCCTGGGCTTCAGCGGCTGAGGTGGCAATGGGCTTTTCAATCAGGAGATGCTTGCCGGCGGCGATCGCAAGGAGCGCCAGGTTCCGGTGGGAGCTGTGCGGGGTAGCGACGTAGACCACGTCGATCTGTGGGTCAGCAAGGAGCGCTTCTGGCGTGGCGTATGTCCGGTCAACGCCGTAGGTGGAGGCGAAGGCCGCAGTTCGTTTGCTGTCGCGTGCGGCAACGGCGACGACCTTCTGCGACGTGTGCAAATGGGCGGCGCGCGCGAAACGCGTAGCTATCCATCCGGTGCCGATCACGCCCCATTTCAGTGCGGGGATGGAGGCGGGGTCGGTCAATCGGGCATTGGGAAGCGTCATCTTTGTTCCTTTTTTAGTGGGTCGAGTGGTCTGCGTCGGAGGGAGTCACCAAATTTGGGTACGGGCGTAGTCGGATGAGAGATCAGAAAGCGGTCCCGCAGGATAGTTCCGGTTAGCCTTTTTGTAGGCGCCGATGAGATCGACGTCCAGGATTACGGGGCTGCCGTCGGCTTCTTCGAATTCAGCATCAACGAATCTGACCGGTGGAAGGTCACGGCTGTGTGTGACGCCAACCGTGTATTCGTTGAATGCACTTGGAAGTTGCGTCTCCAGATAGACAGATGCGCCCTCGTCGATGATGCGGACGAGCGGCGGCTCGCTCAGGACGGCTGCGTCACGTTCGCTCGCGTATGCATCCGCCCCAGGGGCATAGACATTTTGGCGGATGTAGACGGGCTGCTTCACGTGCATGAATCTTTCGTGGTCCCCCCGACTAGGGTCTGCGACGAGTGCAAGGTAATCGGCCAAATTCGCCGGGTGTCCGTCATAGGCGGAGGTGCCGTATCCGGCGACCTGTCCGGGGCGCTTGGTTGGTCCGTAGGCTATATCAGCGTCACCGGCGAGGAAGATATTGCCGATGTAGCGGTCATCCCCAGCGTGTATTGCCGCGTAACCCGCCACCTCGGTGCTATGTGGCGCATGGTACGGAGTTGGGCGCTCCACCACGGGTTCGACTGATACGGTTCCGCACACCAGGTTGTTGACGAATGCGCCGCCCTGGCTGAAGACCTCGAGGGACGCGCGTGAGCCAAGGATGTTGTGCTCGACGAGGTAAGGGCCGTGGCTGACTTCGACAAAGAGGTCACGGCTGTTGCCGTAGAGCAGATTGCGGGCCACGCGAGTTCCCTGGGTTTGCCAGTCCAGCCAGATGCCAAGCGAGCAGTCGTGGATCCGGTTGTGACGGATTGCCACATCGATCGCGGCGTGCAGTTTAATGCCGGCGATCTCATATCCGTAGAATTCACGCTTTACGGCGATGTTGTAGATGTGGTTGTCCTCGATAGTCGAAAATACGCAGCCCAGATGCCCGACGATTCCGTTCTGGCCGCAATCGAAGATCGTGTTCCGACGCACGATATGGGAACCGATATGGTCACGGTCCCAGCCAATCTGCCGCGCCGAGAAAACGGATTCCAACTGATACTGATAGCCGGGCTTGTCGCCGCGGACGGTAGCGAAATTGTGGCCGGTGGACCCTTCCTTGCCGAGCGAGATCGCGGAGCATTTTGCATCGTGGATGACGTTGTCCTCGATGATCCACCCCTTCGCCCAGTTCGGGCCGATCAGTCCGGGCTGATCAGCGGTGGGCGGAGTCCACGGGCTGGCGGCCTGCGCGAGTTCGAAGCCGCGGACAGTGATGTAATTCATGTGGTGATCGGTCGGGAAGAAAACCGAACGGCGTACATTTATCTCGACGAGCTCAGTGGTCGGATCAGCCCCCTGGAAGTTGGCCCAGATGACTGTCTCGCTCTCACCGACCTCGGCGTACCAGGTGTAAAGCGTCTGGTCCGGGTTGCGTACATAGTCGGTTGAACCGGTCCAGTTGTCGACCATGTTGGTTCGCCGCCGCGGATTGAAGACATCGTCAAGGCTTTCAGCTTCATAGAAGCTCAACCCGTTCAGATAGACGTCACCGAGGTGCTTCTTGCCGGCATCAGCAGCGGCGTAGACGATCCAGTCACCGTCGATCTCCTCGCTGTAAGGGTTGAAGCCTCCGAACATTGCGTTGGACACGGCCGTCTTCCATACAGTTCCGGCGACTTTCACCCACTCGCTGATCTGCTCTGAACCTTTGATAAGAACGTGCTCGCCGGAGGCGGCCTCGAAGGTGATGCGGCGTTGGTCGCTGATCCCACCGCGAATGGGGCGCACCCATTCGCGGTAGGTGCCTTCATGGACGACGACCGTATCGCCGGGCCGTGCGCACGTCGCTGCGTGGTTGATCGTGCGGAACGGGTGATCCGCGGTGCCATCGGAAAGGTCGCTGCCAGTGGTTGCGACGTGGAGCACGGAGGTCATATCTCGAAGGATCCTTCAATATCGGTGTGAATTGGATGATGTAGACGTTGACCGTCTATTTGTGTGCGGGGCCGTCCAGAGCGGAGGCAGACGACAAGCGCCAAGCCATTGGCAACGTGCGACGGCGAGTACACGAAAAGGCACGGGTGGTTCTCGGGCCTACCGGGCCCTGAAACGCCAGTACCGCCGTGGCCACAGGCTTTTGGGCGTTTTCGCGACTGCCATCGTCAGCCGCCCCCCCCCCCCCCCCCCGGAGCCAGGGCGGCTGGCGCCTGTTGGCCAGGTTCGGGGATGACGGCGGCACTATTTGCCCACGCCTGCGGTGAGTCCTGCAAGGAGCTGTCGGCGACCGAAGACATACAGAACCACGATCGGAAGGGTTGACAGCACCACAGCAGCCAGAACCGCTGGAACATTCGTGGTGAATTCGCCCTGAAATGTCCAGAGCGCGAGCGGCAGGACACGCTTGTCGGGGCTCTGAGTCAACACGAGCGGGAAAATGAACCCGTTCCACACGTGAAGCCCGTTGTAGATCGCAACGGTACTCAGCGCAGGCCGTGCGAGAGGGAGAACGAGGGTGGTGAGCGTCCGCCAGTCGCTGGCTCCGTCCACCTTCATCGCCTCATACAGTTCACCGGGGATGTCGCGGAGGAAGTTCACGAGAATGATGATCGTCAGCGGCAAGGCGAAGGCAACGGACGGAAGGATCAAGGCCACAAGGCTGTCGTAGAGTCCCGCACGGATGATCATCAGGTAGACAGGAATAATGACGGCCTGAAGTGGGATGGCTAGGCCCAGCAGGAAGAGCGAGAAGCTCCCGCGCAGCCACCGGCTCGTCCGGGAGCCGCGCACGATGGCATATGCCGCACCAAGCGCGAACGCAACGGCGATGACCACGGTTCCAACCGTAACGATGACGCTGTTCGCCAGGTAACCGAGGAAGTTGTTGCTCAGCACCAGTGCATAGTTGTCCAGCGTCGGATCGGACGGCGGTAGAAGGGCATTCTCCTTGAAGAAGCCTGCCTGACTTTTCAAGCTAGTGATCACGACATAGTAGATCGGAACCATGGCAAAGATAAGCCACATCGTGGCGCCCAGAGCGCCAGGCACATTGAGCGTTCGGCCGGCTTTCTTGGGCCGTCGTCCCCCTCGAAGAGGCTGCTGATCGACGGCTACGGCTTCGGTGACCATCAGGCACCCTCCAAATCACTGGTCATTTTCGAGAACCCGGACAGCTTTGTCAGCCCGAGCGACAGTGCCAACCCCAGAACGACGAGGATGACGGCTAGCACGCTGGCAACGCCCATGTTCTGGCCGGCGAAGCCCGTCAGGTACATGTGGAGCGGGAGGACCCGTGTCGCCGTTCCTGGGCCACCCATTGTCAGCACGTACACGATGTCAAAGTACGCCAGTGATCCGACCAACATGAGCGTGGAGGACGTGATGATGGTATTGCGCAGCTGCGGCAGAGTGATGTGGAAGAACTGCTGCACACGGCCGGCTCCGTCCAGCCGAGCCGCCTCGTACATGGATGCCGGAATCTGTTGCACGCCGCCCTGGTACAGCAGCGCGTGGAAGGGCACATACTGCCACGTGATGATGATGATCACAACGAATAGTGCGGTCTCTGGGTTGCCGAGCCAGTCCTTTGAGAGCCATGGCAGTCCGCTGGAGGCCCCGAGTCCGAAGTTTGGATCGAGCAGCGCCCGCCACGACAGGGCGATTGCTGCGGAAGAGATCAGGAGGGGCACGAAGAAGAGGACCGCATACAGAGCCCTATACTTCTGCCGACCTGCGGTGAAGACGCCAATCAGGATGGACAGGGGAGTCTGGATCACCCAGCTCAGGATCATCATCTGCAGAGTCAGTCCGAGCGACTGGTAGGTCTGCGGGTCGGCGAAAGCCGAAATCCAGTTATCGATCCCGGCGGGGGTGATCGGGCCGATCCCGTCCCAGTTCGTGAAGCTCAGTCCCAGTACGACGAGCAACGGGATGATTGCGAAACCGACGAACATCGTGAGCGCGGGTGCCGCGTACCAGAAGCTCGGTCCGGTTGAGAGCGTCCGCTCTCTGCGCGGACGGCGGGGACGCCCGGTGCCGGCCATATTGGCCGGCACCGGTGTGTTGAATCCGGTCGGTGCGTTGAAGCCAGTAGTCATGACGGGATCTGTCACTACTGGATGGTCTTGTTCATCGCGTCAGCGAACTGTTGCGCATTCATCTGACCCAGGAAAACCTTGTCGAGATTGGTGAGCATCGCGTCCGCGGCTGCTGGCGAAATGGCCTGATCCCAGGAGAGCGTGAAGCTGGGAGCATCCTTCGACATGGTGTAGACGTCCATGAGGAAGTCGCCATTGGGGCTGGCCTTGATCTTGCTCTCGATGCCAAGCACCGGAGGTACGCCACCGCCCGCAATCAGGTTGTCCACGTACGCATCCGTCATGTTGCCCTTTGCGAGGAACTGCTTTGCGGCGGTCTGCTCCGTCTGGGATGCATCGGATGAGATGGACCAGTAGTTTGAAGCGTTGCCCACAACATTCTTGGGGTCGCCGGCGCCGCCTCCGACGGTTGGGAAGGGAGACCAGCCGAGCGAGGACTTCACGAACTCGGGATCGGAGTTCTTCATGTTGGCGTAGGCCCATGCACCCTGAACGATCATCGCTGCCTTGCCGGTGGTCAGCAGGGCGGTGTCGGCGTTGCTGTCGGTTGACACTGAGTGGTATCCATCGATGAATCCACCCGCCTTGATTAGTTCCTGGATCTTGTCGATCGACTGGGCGATTGCTGGATCGGACCAGGCGTCCTTCTTGTTCTGCTGGATCGCCTCGAACACTTTCGGGCCGCCAATGCGGTCAAGGAGATATTCGAGCCACATCAGCTGAGGCCATTTGCTCGCCCCGCCCATCGCGAACGGGGCGATGCCGTTCGCCTTCAGTGTGCTCACATCGTGCAGGAGCTCATCCCAGGTTGCCGGCGGCGTGTCGATACCCGCCTTCTTGAACAGGTCCTTGTTGAAGTAGAGGACAACGGGCTGGACGGTATTGTTCGGGATCGCGTAGAGAGTGCCGTCGATCTTGCCGTTATTGACAATAGACGGGAAGAAGTTCTTAGTCAGAGATTCGTCGAGCGGTATGACTTTCTTCGAGTCAACGTAGGTCTTGAAGTTGCCGGCGCCACCCCAGGACCAGATCAGGGTCGGGGAATTGCCTGAGCCAATCGCCGTCCGGATCTTCTGCTTGAACGCGTCATTCTGGAAGAACTGAACGTTGATGCTCTGATCGGCGTTTGACTGGTTCCAGCTGTCAAAGGCGCTTTGGATGGTTTTCTGCTGTCCGGTCAGCGCCCAGGCGCTGGCGCCACCGGATGCTGAGGGTCCAGTGGATCCACAACCGCTCAGGACCAGAGCTGCCGCTGCGACAGTACCAATGACGGCCGCCAGCCGGCCTGTCTTTCGTGTGAGCTTCATCGCTCATCCTTTCTAGGTGGTTTTGTGCATTTTCGTACGAAAGTTTCGTATCGTTCGCGAATGCGTAATGGCAACATTCGCCCACAATCAGCAAGTAGGTCAAGGATTTTTGCTACGAAAAATTTTCGTATAGTATGTCATTGACCGTGAAGCGCATCGCGGATAGAAATGTCACACGACGAAACGGAAGTCGACAATGACCACAACAAGCCAATCCATCGGCCGCAGCCGCGTCACTCTGTCTCGGGTCGCCGAAGAGGGCGGCGTTTCCGTCTCCACCGCTTCGAAGGTGCTCAACGGTCGAAGCGGTGTGGGGGCTGATACCCGGCGCGCCATCGAGGAGGTGGCTGAACGTTTGGGCTACATCGGTGTCGGCGAACGCGAACGACCACAGCGCGGCAGTCGAGAACCTCTGATCGAAGTTGTCGTCGACTCGCTCCGCAATCCGTATACGCTCGCGCTCCTGTGCGGCGCCGTGCAGGCCGCCGAAAATGCCGAACTAGCGATTGTGACGCGATCCTTGAGCGCGATTGAGAAGGAGACCTCGTTGAAGTGGGCCCAGCGTCTTGCTCGAGGCGGCAGGATCGGCGTTATCGAGGTGACTTCGGAGTTTTCCGTCGAGCGGGTGCGTGCTTTGCAGACCGTGGGCCTTCCGTTCGTACTGGTCGACCCCCTCGAAGTGCCGCGGATGAGCCTGGTTAGCGTCGGTGCCACCAACTGGGCCGGTGGCATGGAAGCAACCCGGCACCTCATCGAGCTGGGCCACGTGGATATCGCATACATCGGTGGCCCATCTGGTGCTGACTGCGATGTCGCCCGCACTCACGGGTATCAGGCGGCGATGCAGCAGGCAGGATTGCCCATCGACCTCACGGAAGTCGTCCATGGGCCCTTTACCTTCGAACAGGGGCTTGCCGCTGGAACCGAGGTTCTCGGCCGACCCGTCCCGCCCACGGCAATCTTTGCGGCCAGCGATGTCACTGCGATGGGTGTGCTGGAGGCGGCACGCACCCTCGGGATCAGTGTTCCCGGGCAGCTGAGCATTGTCGGGTTCGACAACACACTTCTTGCTCACACGTCCTCACCGCGGTTGACGACAATCCATCAGCCGGTCGAGGAGATAGGACAGACGGCGGTCGAAACTGTGCAGAAGCTCGCGCGCGGTGAGGTCTTGCCGTCCAAACGTGTTGAGTTGGCCACCCACCTCGTAATCCGCGATTCTACCGCCCCACCTCCGTCCCTTGGAGGGTCATGAATACCACCATCGATGTTCGACTTGAGCAGCGCCATTGGGTGCCTTACAAGTCCGCGGTGAACGTGGAGGCCCTGCGGCACCTCAAAGCGATCAAAGATGGGTATCGCTACGGAATTTTGTTTCGATGATCCTCAGCAAAGGCGAGAGGCCTACGCTCGCCTACATTGCTCAATCTGTTGGCGTTTCCACCTCTACCGTGTCGAAAGTCTTGAACGGGCGCGACGATGTTGCGGCGGCGACAAGGACAGACATCCTGGAGGCACTCAGGAAAGCCGGCTACAGGTCACCTGCCCAACGCCGTCTCACGGCAGGGCCTATCGTGGTCGAAGTCGCCCTCGACGGGTTTAGCGCCTGTTTGCCGACAGTGCTGGGCGGCATTCTCGAGACCGCATCCGAAGAGGGTGTCGACGTGCGGTTGAGCATCGCAAGCGGATCCGGCCCTAAGCGAGACTCTGACCGCAAGTCACAGCCGATGCCCAACAAGCGGCGCGACGGCTTGATAATTGTCACGACCGCGTCTGATGACTCTGATCTGACACCACTTCGAGCGCAGAGCATTCCGGTTGTCGTCGTTGACCCGTTCAACTCACGGTCTGGAGTGGTCAGTATCGGAGCCACCAATTGGGCCGGAGGCCGGTCCGCGACGGAGCACCTTCTCAACCTTGGCCATCGTCGGATTGCCTATCTTGGCGGTCCTGCATCGGCTGAATGCAATCAAGCTCGAATGCACGGCTACTGTTCGGCCCTAATGTTGAGCGGCATAGACATAACGCCTGGCCTGGTCATCCATGGCAAGTTCCACGTTGAGCACGGGGTTGCGGGCCTCGCCGAGTTGCTCGCCTCGCCAAATCGGCCGACGGCGATCTTCGCGGCCAACGACGATATCGCTGTCGGTGTCCTGAGGGAAGCGCACCGGAGAAGAATCCGCGTTCCTGAAGACCTCAGCCTTGTCGGCTTCGACGGCACCGTTATGGCAGAGAACTCCGTCCCGGCGCTTACTTCTGTGGCTCAGCCTCTCCGCGATATGGGTCGGACGGCGCTGCGCGCGCTTCTCCGTCAGGTCCGCGGCGAGCAACTCGGCACAGACCGATTCGAGCTTACGACCAGCCTTGTTATTCGCGAATCGACCGGCCCCGTAATTGCGGGTCAGACCTGAGCTGGTCTATAGAGGCATTGATGCCGCGAAATGGCGGCGCAGGGCGCTTGGTCCCACCGGGAACGCAGATCGCTGCCTGATCGGCCGGAGAACCCCTGACCGGCATTGGCCCAGAAGCCGTCCATCGGCAGGGCATGCATTCGACCCTATTTCAAAGGCCCACCCGACTCAGCTACGGCCATCGCGGCAACCACGAGGGATGGGCGGGAATTCCCGCAACGCGCCAGGGCGGGCGGCCCTATGGTTTATGCAGTGGCTCCCAGCAAGGAAGTCCGGTCTGGGACAACTGCCGAGCGCGAAGCGTTCTCTCATACATTATCCGACGATCATGTCAGCGGCTCGACCGCCAAGGGGTGCGTGGCCGCCGAGCGTAAGGCCGCGGCGTTGACCAAGGAAGAAGCCCTCACTAGCGTCCCCTGGCAATGCAGCTAGTGGTCGAAATGCTTGCCTCCGGAACGACGTGCGGCAGGACTACCTTCTCAGGTGTTGGTGTGTTTTGTGTCCGTGAGTGCGAGCATGTGGGGATCAGCGTGGTTGAGCCACCAGGTGCTGATGCCGAGGGCGGGTTCGAGCCGTAGGGGTTCCCAGGCCTGCCAGATGCTCCCCATCTGCATCAGGGCTTCTGGGTGTTTGTTTGTACCATTCCGCGGGGCACCATGCGTAGGCTGCTCCCTCGTTGACTTCCCGGACGTAGGACTGGGCCAGGAGTTCGGCGAAAACTCCACCCCGCTGGAGTCGACCGGCTCCGGTTCGGGCTCGTCATGGCCGTGGCCGCTGCTGGTAGCTGGAACCCTCTTCGTCGCAGAACGCATCCCCGAACTCCTCACTCATGCATTGTCACCAGCCGTCCATGGATTGTGGGCCGAATCGGCCACGGGCTCACGATCGAAGGGCGTGAGGATGGCTACTTTTTCGGCGGCAAGTCCTTGATGTCCTCATGGGCGGTCCAGATGCGGCTGAGAACCATCAGTATGTTCAAGACGAGGTATGCGGAAAAACCGGCCAGCGTCCCTACCCACACTTGGTCGAGCGGCTTCGATGGTTCCTGGGTCGCCGATGCTACCGCAAGCAACACAACCAAAGTGAGCCCCACGAGGACGGTCCACGCCGCATTGGTGAGCAACTCATCCACCGTTCTAGCCAATTTTTCTTCCGGTCGAACTTTCTCATCTCGACGAACTTTGACGCTGAAGTTAAAGATGTTCACGAGCAGGGCAACCAAGAGGCCTGAGAAGACGGATGCGCCAGTTAGAAGGCCCCCGACTGAATGGACGGGCGGAGCAAAGAAGGCCGCTGCGATACCCACGGCAACGGGCAGCCCTAGAAACGTCGCCAGATCTCCGAGTAGGGTCCGTCGCGCATAGCCCTGGAACGTCGAGAGCTGCGCCCGAGCGATTTCCAGCACATTGATCTTGCGACTCATCGGGACCGTCTTCTAGTGATGGCGCGCCAGATGGCCATGGATGATGTCAGCAGCCACTGCTGTGAAAGTAGGATCGCTTGGTCGAGTCGTGCCGCCCGGTTCAATCTCCCAAGTGAATCGAGGCCAGTCAGACCCGATGCTGATGGTCCGGCGGCGTTTATCCTTCTCGACCACCACTCGCGTTTCTGAGATGTCGGCTTCGTTAACTTGGACGCTTAAGACCTCGTTCGCCTGCAGCCGACCCCCGCGGATCCTGTCTAGCCAGGACTTGGGAAGAACGGCACCGCGGCCGTCAGGACGTACTTCGTATATTTCCTTGGTTGGGCGGCCTGCCCTGTTTCCGTCTGCCGGCTTCCTAGCCACAAAGGTCAGTTCACGAAGCGTCGCACCATCCAAGAACTCTTTCCACGCGTCAGCGTCCTCGACGTAGGCAATCTCGACATCGAAACCGCGGCACTGCCAATGAAACCAATTCTTAAAGTGGTGGGACAGGACGCCGACGACGCTGTTGATTCCAACCTGCTCGTGGGCGACATAGCTGACGGTTCCTCGGGTTGGTACATGGCAAAGCAATCGCAACGCTTCGCTGGCAACCTCGTCGTGGGCGACGTTGCCCGTGAGGGACCCAGTGTGAACATCGCGGACCCGCCTATTCGATCCAAAGCGTCCGTAGTCAAGCTCACACAGAGTGTCCCCGTGGACATCTCCCACGGCCTCAACAGTGAAATACCGTTCGCGCGTCTGCACGCCGCCCTCCCGCTCGACCTCCTGGAGGTAAGCAAGCCAGAGTTCGCGGAGATCATGCTGCTTGTCGCCGAAATTCACAGGATGGACGTCGGTGGAGGTTTGGGAGTGCACGATTCTGATTTCGAGCAATCCGACGGTGTGGTGCGGCAATGGTTCCCCTTGGCAAGCGGTGCGATGTGCGGATGCCCTTATTCAATCATTTGGAACAGACAGTTATGCGCGGCCCTACAAATGATCTCGTGGAGGATAGCCTCCCCCGATGCCCTGGCGCAATTGGGCGCTACCGCACCACAGCGGTCGCTTTGGTAAGTACACGCGGACCGCCTTCGACTACCGGAGCGGCCCGGGCGGAAGAGAGACGCACCCAAATCCATGGTGTACGCCTCTCCTCCCCTACCCGCTCACTAGTCCGGGACGGGCGCTGCCTTCCTCAGGAACAGAGCCACGGCCAGGGCGGTGAGCAGGCACAGACCCGCGTTCACCCAGATAGCTACCGTCACGCCGCTGAGGACGGCGGACGCATCCTGTGCGCCGAGGCCGACGAGGTGCGCGGTGATAATGGCACTCATGATCGGAATGCCCATGGTGATGCCGATCTGCTGGCTCATGGTGGCGAGCCCCGTGGCGAGGCCCTGCTCGCCTTCGGGAAGCCCCGACGTAGCAGTGACCATGAAACCAACAATGACGACCAGGTTCGCAACGCCGCCGACGAACGTGGCGACCAGGAGTAGAGCGATGGACGCTGGGCTGCTGCTGAGTAGGACAAGGGCGCCGGTGGCGGCGGCCTGAACGATGAAGCCGTACACGATGGCTTTCTTGTTCCCGATCTTCCCGATCACCTTAGGCCCGAGGATACCGCCAAGTACGGTCCCAAGGCCGAGTACGGCAAAGGACAGTCCCGCGCCGAGAGGTGAGTAGCCGAGGACCCGCTGCAGGTAAAGGGTCAGGAGGAACACCAGTGAGGTCTCCGTGACGAACGCCAGCACGCCCGCTATGTTGCCCCATGCCACTGTGGAGCGCTTGAGGATGCCCAGGGGCACCAGTGGGAATTTGGCGCGGTGCTCGACCGCGGTGAAGGCGATGAGCAGCAGAACCGCGACCGCGAGGGACCCAAGGGTAAGCGGGTCGGTCCAGGAGTGTTCAGCGGCGTAGGTCAGGCCAAAGACGAGGGCCAGGAGACCGAGGGTGACTGTGATGGCCCCGGGTACGTCCAGCCGCTGTTTCGTGGTGGGTTTGCTTTCGGCCAGGACAGCGGGGGCGATGAGCAAGACTGCGACGGCGACGGGGACGTTGATGAAGAACGCCCAGCGCCAGGTCAGCAGGTCGGTCAGCAGTCCGCCCAGGATGGCGCCGGTGGTGAAACCGGCCGCCATGAGCGAGCCGTTGAGTCCGAGTGCCTTGGCCCGGAGTGGGCCCTCCGGGAAGGAGCTGAGCAGTAGTGACAAGGCGGCGGGCACGACGATGGCTGTGGCGACGCCTTGGCCTACGCGGGCGATCAGCAGCAGTGTGGGGTCGCCGGCCAGGCCGCCGGCCACGGATGCGGCGCCGAGCAGGGCCATGCCGATCAGAAACATCTTGCGACGTCCGGCCAGGTCAGCGACCCTTCCGAACAACAGCGTGAGCCCTGCGGCGCAGAGGGAGAAGGCTGTGGCGATCCACTGGAGGTTTTCGAGGGTGAAGCCCACGTCGGCGCCAATGGTGGGAAGCGCGACGTTGAGGATGGAGAAGTCGACGGCGAGGGTGAAGCTCGCGGCGAGCAGGACGATGAGTGCCAGCCGCTGACGGCCGGTCATTTTTCCCGTCTCAGCGGCCTCGGTCTGGAGCGACGACGAGGTGTCGGGCTCGGTGGCTGTATCCGGTTGCGTGGTCATGTTGGTGATCCTTGTCTGCAGGTGTGGCCGCGTTAGCGGCACTGTCACCACCCCAGCCTCACGGAAGCCGGAAGTATCAACCACACCCCCCGATGGGTACCACTGACAGTGACAGGCCGCGGCCCGCTGCGCGATCCTCTACCCGTTCCTGACGGACCTGTCATGTCAATGTCCCAATGCGTCTTCAATCGCTGGGTGACACTCGCAGTGACACGACACAGGGACGGAACACCGGCACAATGGTGGCCATGAGTAATCTGAGTGAGCTTGGGGAGTTCCTTCGGGTCCGGAGGGCGGCTCTGCAGCCTGAGGACGTTGGGCTTCTGAACTACGGCATCCGGCGCGTGCCCGGCCTCCGCCGGGAGGAACTTGCGATGCTGGCCGGCGTCAGTAACACCTACTACACCCGTCTTGAGCAGGGTCTGAGCAACAACGCCTCCGAGGCCGTCATCGATGCCATCGCCCGTGCTTTGAATCTGAACACGGACGAGCGGGCACACCTTTTCAACTTGGCCAGTCCGGGCAAGACCAAACGGCGTACTTTGGCCAAGCCTGACAAAGTGCGGCCTGGGACAATGCGTCTTATCCAGTCCATGTCGGGTACTCCGACGGTCGTTCTGGGTCGCAGGAGCGAAGTTCTGGCGTGGAATCCGATCGGGCACCGGCTGGTGGCAGGGCATCTGGATCTTGCCGCCCCTGAGGTGCCCTCGACGCGTCCGAACATGACCCGGTTGTTGTTCCTTGACCGGCACACTCGTGAGCTCTATACCCGCTGGCAGGAGGAGGCTACCCGTGCCGTGGCGTCCTTGCGGCTGGTGGCCGGCCGCACTTCTGAGGATCAGGAGCTGGCGGCCCTGATTGGCGAGTTGACCTTGAAAAGCGAGGAGTTCGCGAACCTGTGGGCCAAGCACCCGGTGGAGAACTGCATGTCCGGCCTGAAGTACATGCATCATCCCGAGGTCGGTGATCTGGAGTTGAACTTCGAGGTCCTCACTCCGCCTGACGACTCCGGCCACCGGATCTTGATGTATACCGCGGACCCGGGCAGCTCGGCTGCCGAGGCCCTCCAGCTGCTGCAAAACTCCATCGGCGCCCAGGGGTCAGTCAACGCGCTGGCGGCCGGGCTCGCCTCCTGAGAACGCCACGGCGCCGCGCCGCATCCTAGATCATCGCGCAAGGTCCTCAGCCTGTTCAGGATCTTCTCCACTGTGTCAGCTGCGGCGTGCGGCCGTGGGACACCGTTCAGTCACCTGCAGTTGACGTAGCGTGTTCAGAAAGGGCAGGCGGAACGGAGGAACACAATGACCGAGGTTGAGAACGACGCGTGGAGTGGCCGGCCAGGCGAACGGCCTGAGGATGCTCGTCATGCAGGTGCCGAACTGTCAGAGATATTTGATTCGGTCGACTCGTGGTACGTCGACGGGGCGATCAAGCTTCCAAGTGTGCAGCAGCGTTCCTCTCTGAACGGGGACGACAAAGGACAGATCCGTTCCCTCTGTCGCACGCGGTCACACGCAATCTGCTCATCGGGATTGATCACCTTCATGCCTTGCGCGCTGCACTGCTGATCGCAAATTCGCTGCATACCTACGCGCCGTTCACACTGATCCGTGGCGGCCTTGAGGGCGCCATCAATGCGCTCTGGCTCCTGAAGCCGGATCAACGTGGTGAGCGGATTACCCGCCACATCCTGGCGGTCCGTGCAGATGACAGGGACCAGACTACGATGGCCGCCTGCGTCGACGAACCGCCTGCAACCCCGAGGGACGATTGGATCGAGAAACTCATCAATGAATGCGGCCTTGACCGTTCCAGGGTGCGGGGCGGCGTCCCCTCGTTCGGGTCGATAGCGAAGACTGTCGACAAGGAAACCTGGTGTGACGGTGAGAACATCGGCGAGCTGGGCTGGCGGATGTGCAGTGGCATGGCCCACGGACGGGAGTGGTCCACCTTGGATGTCCTTCACCGGCAGTTCGTCCAGGAGGTTGCCGAAGGCGTGTCGGAAGTTCGGCTCACAGCAGGAATGACAGACATTGCAGTGCTGACCCAGCTGGCGTATTCAATGCTGGCCGAGGCGATCACCCTGTTTTCGAACCGATCGAGCCCGCAATACTGACTCGCTGCTGCCAGCGGGGCGGGCTGATGCGGGGCTCCGAACGGAACGAAGACCCGGTCAGCTGACCGGGCCTTCGCTATCTGCCTGATGCCCTTCTAAGTCACAGATGCGCCGGCTGGTGCCAGTTCACGCGCTGCCGGTTTCGGGCGGGGCCTGGCCCAGCGGTCCATGACCGGCTTCTCGACGAGGGCGTAGAGCGCCCAGCCGCTCAGCAGGGTCGCGACGAAGAACCCGGCCACGACCAGCCAAGCAGTGGGTGTCGCGTAGACCTCGTTGCCCAGCAGGATGCGTCCGTAGAAGATCACGACACCCTGGCAAAGGTAGAAGCCGAACGACACGTTGCCCAGCCAGACCATCGGCCTTGAGCCGAGAAAGCCGGATCGGCCCGCGATGTCACGGGTGGCTACGGTGCAGATGATCGCGGCGACAGGGACGATCGTGGCAACGTTGAAGGAGTACACGAACGGGACCACCATCGCGGCGGCGTAGCCCAGCACGCACAACACGAGCGCATGCCACATCTTGAGGGGAATCCAGCGACCGGACAGGACGATGCGGGCCAGGATGGAGCCGAGGATGAACTCGAACAGCCGGGCGGGCGGGAAGATGTAACCGAACCAGAACTGGGTCACCGAAACCGGTGTCAGCGCGGACACCGGGGTGGCCGGGATGAGGTAGGTGGTGACAAGCTGCACAGCCACCATCGCCGCCACCATGATCCAGGCCCACACCCAAAGCCGGTTTCCCGGAATTTTCCGGATCGGGACCATCAGCAGCGGGAACAGGACGTAAAAGAGCAGTTCGCTGTTCAGGGTCCACGACGGCGGATTTACCGCGACGTAGATCGACCCGTCCGGGATGAACGAGTTCACGAGGAACAGGTTGCTCACCCATCCCAGCGGCGGGTTGATGGCTGCGGCAAACAGGATCATCGACAGGACCCACATCACCAGATGGTTGGGGAAGATTTTCAGCAGCCGCCGGCGCCAGAACTGGCGTTTGGCTTCACCCGGCTTCGATGCCCACGCCAGCAGGAAGCCGCTAAGGACGAAGAAGAACGACACCCCCACGTACCCGGCCTTGCTGACCAGCCATTCCAGTGCGGAGCCGAGCTCGGCGTCCGCGAACGGGTTGATGGGATCATTCGGCGGGATCGGCGAGTTGGACAGCGTGATGTGGAAGAAAAAGACCAGGACTGCGGCGAAGAACCGCAATCCGGTCAGGGACGGCAGTTTACTCAGCCGCGGGTGGGCGAGGGTGGCTTCCGGGACGGTAGCGGTCATGAGGCACCTCCGGCCGGGAGTTCGATGCCGAGGCTGTGGGTGAAGAAGTTTGTCGGGTCCCAGCGGCCCTTGGCCCGCTGCAGCCGCGGGTAGTTGCCCTTGAAGTACAGCGTCTGCCAGCCGGTGCCGGAACGGTTGCGGGCCGGATCGGCCATGTCAACGTCCGGGTAGTTGATGTAGCAGCCGTCCAGTTGCTCGCCCGGGACCGGCGCGCCGCCCGTCGCGGAGAACATCCCCTCGTACGTTTCCCGCTCCCAGCCGAGGTAGAAGTCGTCGTCGGCCAGGTCCGGCCAGAAGGTCTGCAGGCAGAGTTTGAACGCGGACTGGCGCTGGACGTTGGCTGTAGCGTCAACGGGAACCGCGTTGACTTGGCCGCCGAAGGAGAACAGCACGAGCATGGTGTTTGGGTTGGTGAAGTCCGGCCGGCTCATCTGCCGGTAAAGGACGCCGATCTGCTCGTCGGTGAATTTCCGGTTCAGGTAGGCGGACTTGTGGGCACCCCGGCTGGTCGGGTTGGTGATTACCGGATTGTCGGTCCCGACGAGGCGGGTCGCCTGCAGCCAGGGGATTTCGCGGGTCTTGTAGAACTCGGGCATGGCCGGGATCTCGCCGTTGGGCTTCTCCAGGGGTTCTGGCGTGACCGCGACACCGTCCAGAATCGCTGCCACGTAGCGTTCCATGACGCCCTTGGCGTCCGGGGCGGCGGCGTCGATCTGGGTGAACATGCCCAGGCTGCCGTGGGCCTTGGAACTGACGTTGAAGAGGCTGCTCAGGTGCGATTCGGGGGTGCCCGGGTCGCGATGCTGTTCGTGCCAGGTGCCGAAGTTGGTGATCAGCCGGCGGAACTTGAGTTCATCAAGCTGATCCCACGGGATCGAGATGCCGCTGACGAGCACGGTGGACGGGGCCTTGACCAGCTGCTCGGAGGGGTTCTTGCCTTCGGTTCCCGGCGACCGGAACCAGTACTTGGTCACAATGCCCCAGTTCCCGCCTCCCCCGCCGGTGTGCGCCCACCATAGGTCGCCCAGTTCGCCCATGTCATCGCGTGTGGCGGTAACGGTGCGGACTTTGCGGCTCGCGTCCACGGTGACCACTTCCACCGCGTAGAGGTGGTCTACGACCAGGCCGTGGGAGCGGGAGAGCAGCCCGTATCCGCCCCCGGCGATGTGTCCGCCGATGCCGACGCTGTAGCAGATGCCGCCCGGGATGGTGACGCCCCAGTTCTTGTACAGGGCCTCGTAGGCGTTCATGATCCGGGCGCCGGGCTCAATGGCGAAGGCGCCCATCTTCTTGTCGTAGTAGACAGCGTTCATGGGCGAGACGTCGAGGATGACTTGGACGGAGGGGTTGCAGACGAAGTCCGCGAAGCAGTGCCCGCCGCTTCGGACGGAGACCTTCTTGCCGGTGCGGACGGCCTCACGGACAGCTTCTTCTGCGTCCTTGGCGCTGGTAATCAGCCTGACGTAGTCAGGTTTTGCGATGAAGCGCTGGTTGTTACCAGTCATCAGGTCCGCGTAGCGGGAATCCCCGGGTTGGACGACGGAGCCGTCCGGGACTGTGGGGCCGGATGCGGCCTGGGCCTTGGGTGCGGTGGCTGTGCCCAAGGCCGTCAGGGAAGCTGCGGCGACGGTGCCGGCCGAGCCGGTCATGAAGAACCGGCGGCCGATGCCGTTTTTCTCTGCGGTGGTCATTACTTTTGTCCTTCGCCTTGAGGTGTGTTGTTGGGATGCAGGGTGATCTGGGCCTTGGGGGCTACGAAGTAGTGCTGCACCGAGTAGGAGATGGTGGCGTAGTCCTCTACACCCCGGGAGTTGAAGTCGCCGGCGACGATCCGCGCGATGGACTCGTTCGAGACCTTCCATTTCAGGAAGAGGCCCTTAGCCAGGTCCACGGCTTTGTAGTAGTAGGCGCCCTGCCAGGGTTCGGGCCCGCGCAGCCCGATGAGGAATTCATCGTCCCCGTCGCCGTCGAAGTCCCGGCACATCACGGTGTGGCCGGGGCCTTCGCCGTTCTCGTTCGGGTCCCCGTAAATGTCGAGGAGGTGGCGAGTCCAGCCGGCAGCTTCGGCGTCTCCTCCGCTTCGCGTGTACACGGCGACGGTGTTGCCGTGGAAGGGTTCGATGGCGGCCACGTAGGCGAGCGGGTCATCGCCGATGCGGCCGCCGTCCACATCGCCGCTGCCTTTGAAGGTGGTCTGTTCGAACTGGCTCTCTTCGCCGTCGCCGATGTGCTCCCAGGCCCAGGTCCGGCTGTCTTCGTCGTAGTACAGCCAGCTGACGCCCTCGTCTGAGGCCATCAGAATCGAGTCCAGGGCAGAGCCGGGGATGATGTCCTTCTTCTTGGCGACGCCGTGGATCATCCGGAAGTCTGAGTCGCTGACGATCTCCTTGTCCCATTCGGCGCGCGGGTCATCACCCGGGGTGAACAGGACGACCGGCAGGACGGCATGGACGTCTTCGACGGCGACGATCGGGAAGCCGATGATCTGGATCTTGTCGGTGCGGGTGAAGTGTCCGACCCGCAGCCGGTGCATGCCGATGGCGCGGCCGACGTAGTGCCGCTTCCAGTTTTCCGTCGATTCGGACGGGTTCCCGGGATTTTCCAGCCAGTCGATCTTGCCGCCTTCTGGGTCGGCGTGGTGGATGGTGCCGCCGGGTCCGTACAGCTGGTAGCAGACGACCAGGTCGGTGGTGCCGTCCCCGGTGACGTCGCCGAAGTCCATACCGACGGGTTCTTTGATCTTGTCCACCACCAGGCGCTTTTCCCAGGCGGGATTCTTGTACCAGTAGATTTCACCGACGGTCAGGCCGTAGCCGACAAGATCGGGTTTGCCGTCGCCATCGATGTCGGCGGCTTCCAGCCAGTAGCCGTCGCGCAGGAAGTCGGTCACGGTTTCGCTGCCGAAAGCTGGTTCGGTGATGTTCAGGCGCGGCGCGGAGGCTTTAGGCAGTGCTGGTGATGTCATGAGAGTGCCTTTCGTGTCTTACGAGCTCAGTGATGCAGCAGCAGGTTCCGGCGAGCCGGACTTTTGAGGAATTCGGCGCAACAACAGCACCGCGGCGCCCATAAGCGCAACGGCCGTGACGGCCAGGCCTGCACCTACCCAGACCGGTGACGATAGGCCCAGGCCGGCGGAGATGGTGACACCGCCGAGGTAGGCGCCGATCGCGTTTCCGAGGTTGAACGCCGAGATGTTCACCCCGGAGGCCAGCGTCGGTGCGCGGTGCGCGAAGGATAGGACGCGGGTCTGCATGCCTGGAACGGCCGCGAAACCCACAGTGCCAAGAAGGAAAAGCGTGACCCCGGCACCCCAGGGGTTGTTGACTGTGACGGTGAAGACCAAGAGCACAACGGTCAGGATGGTGAGGAGGATGAGCAGGGAGCGGTCCAGGTTCGCGTCGGCCGCCCGGCCGCCGATCAGGTTGCCGGTGAACAGACCCGCGCCGAACACGACCAGCATCCACGGCACAGCCTCCGGCGAGAGCCCGGAGAGCCCGGTCAGCATCGGTGCGATGTAGGTGAACGCGCCAAACATTGCTCCGAACCCAAATACCGTGACCAGTATGGAAAGCCAGACCTGGCCGCTGGCGAAGGCGCCGAGTTCACGGCGCAACTGCCCGGGACCCCGGTGCTCGGCGTCCCGCGCGGGAACGTACGCGATCAGGCCGGACAGGGCGATGACCCCGATGATGGTGATGGCCCAGAACGTCGCTCTCCACCCCAACTGCTGACCCAGGAAGGTGCCCAGCGGCACCCCAAGGACGTTGGCGATAGTTAGGCCGGCGAACATGACCGAGATGGCCCTGGCCTTGCGGTCCGGAGCGACCAGCGTCGAAGCGAGCACCGCGCCGATCCCGAAGAACGCCCCGTGGCAGAGCGCTGCGACAACCCGGCCTGCGAACATCGCGGTGTAGTCACTGGCCACAGCCGAGAGCAGGTTTCCCAGAATGAACAGGGCCATGAGTCCGCATAGGACCGCTTTGGGCCGCATTGATGCTGTCGCGGCGGTCACGAGGAAACCGCCCACGGCGACGCTGAGGGCATAACCGGAGACCAGGTGCCCGGCTACCGGAATGCTGACTGAAAAATCGGCGGCCACCTCGGGCAGCAAGCCCAGAATGACGAATTCGGTTAGCCCGATCCCGAACCCTCCGACAGCGAGGGCCAGGAGCCCCAACGGCATACCTCTCACGCCGCTGCCCTGGTTGCCGCCGGCACGAAGTCCGCGCCGGGGACAAACGGCATCGCGGCAGGACCGAGCAGGAAGTAGTGAGCCACTGCCGCGATGGTTCTGTCGGTGGCTTTGCCGTCACCGTAAGGATTGATAGCGGTAGCCATCTCCATGTACGCGTTCGGATCATCGAGCAGCCGGTCCACTTCGTGGACGATCTGGCCCCGGTTGCGACTGACCAGCCGGGAGCTCCCGGTCAGGATGGATTCGCTGCGTTCGGTAATTTCGCGCAGCACCAGGGTCGGCTTGCCCAGGGCAGGGCCTTCTTCTTCCGCGCCGGAGCTGTCGGAAAGGATGAGGTCGCTGCGCTGCAACAGACGGCAGAAGCTCAGGTATGGCAGCGGGTCCACCAGGTCCACGTTGGGCAGTCCGGACAGTATCGGCACCATGGCTTCCCGGACTTTCGGGTTCAGGTGCAGCGGCACCACGATCCGCACGTCGTTCCGGCGCGCGGCGATGTCCGCCAAGGCGGCCGCGATCTCGCGCATGGGACGGCCGTGGCTCTCACGGCGGTGCGTGGTGGACAGGATGACCTTGCGGGGGTCGTTGTCCAGGTCTGCCAGGGCCGATTCGCCGTAGTCGCGGAGATTGTTCATGCCCCAGTGCAGGGCGTCCACGATAGTGTTGCCGGTGACGACGATGGAGTGTTCCCGGACGCCTTCGCGGATGAGGTTGGCGCTGTTGCCCGGAGTCGGGGCCAGGTGCAGGGCGGCGATCTGCGCAACCAGCTTCCGATTTACTTCTTCGGGGAAAGGTGAGTAATTGTTGCCGCTGCGCAAGCCGGCCTCTACATGGATGATCGGCACAGAGCGGTGTAGGGCCGCCAAGGCTCCGGCCAGGGTCGTGGCCGTATCACCATGGACCATGACCGCGTCAAGTCCTTCCATGTGGTCCCCGGAGCAAAGCCCTTCCAGGATGCGATGGGTGACTTGGGAGAGGGTCTGTTGGTCCTTCATGATCCGCAGTTCCACGTCCGGGGTGATCCGGAATTCCTCCAGGGTGCTGTCCAGCATTTCGCGATGCTGGCCGGTGGAGATGAGCACCGGACGGAACCGCGGGTCCCGGATCAGGGCGTGGATGATGGGAGCAAACTTCACTGCCTCAGGTCGTGTTCCGAAGACTATTCCAATGGTTTTCATGGTTTCTCTCCTGAAAAAGGGTGTGGCGGATCGACCGGTTGTAACCGGCGACAGTTGGCGAAACGGAGTGATTTTCTAGCTGGTGATGCTCTAGCTGAGGTGGTATTCCACGGCGAGCCACACGCAGTCGGTGTCGGCTCGGTACTGGTGCCACGGGTAGATGAAGCGCCCCTCCCGCTCCAGACAGAACGGAACCGGGTTAGTGGCTCCCGGACTCAGCTGCTGATCCTCATAAAGGGAGCCGTGGTCCGGGGAAGTGAACTTCTGCATCCGGCCGAAACCTGAAATCTGAGTGTGGACTTCGATGAAGTCGTGGCTATTGTGGATGCCGCAGTCGGTCCCTGCGGGGCTGAACCAGAGGTTCGCCTTCACGGTGAATTTTTCCTCCCCTCCGGGAAGCCCGGGTTGTCGGAGCACGGCCGCGGGGTCAAGCGCTACTTCAGCAATGGTTGTCTGCGGCGACCGCAGCAGGACAGGCTTGGCGGGCACGCCCCCATAAAAATCGGTCCAGCCAAGTTCCCTGGCCAACAACTCGCCGTGCCCTATGTTCTCCATGGAGACGACGACGAGCAGGTCCCCTGTCACAGTTCCTCGGACGAGGACGGTGGAGCTGAACGACGGCAAAGCAGAGACCTGCCCGTGGCCGACGAAGGCATCCGTTCCCGCAAGATTCACGATGACCACGGGGCCGGCGACCTGACGATCCTCTACGTCCCGCAGCACTGTGACGTAAGCCAGCGGACTGCTGAACGACAGGTCTTCCGATAAGACAGTTCTCACAAATACCCCCGAGGTTTCAATAAGATCCGTCCCCATGCAGTTACTGGCCTGCACACAGAAGTGGGACAGTGTGGATGCCTCCGGCGAGGCCACCACACTGTCCCACTGGAGCAAGTATCAGCAGTACTAGGCCACGCTATCCACCCCCTGTCAGTGATAGGCAAAGCAGGGACAGGCGCGGGCGGCCCAGGTTGGGAAAGATGAAGCCATGACCTCAGACACCTCCGCGCGGCCCGGGACGGCCTATCTGCACGCCCCCCGGACTGATGTCCCCTGGACGGACAGGACCATTTCCGGCGCCGACGGAGCGAACATCCGGCTGCGCATTTATGAACCCGCCGCACAGCCGTCCGCAACATTGGTGTGGGCCCACGGGGGAAGCTGGACGCGCGGCTCCATCGAGGGCTGGCACGGCGGATGCGAAGCGCTGGCCGCTGCAGGGACCGCCAGGATCATCAGTGTCGGCTACAGGCTGGCCCCGCGATGGCCCCATCCCACGGCGGTCATGGACATCGCCTCGGCAGCCCTTTGGGCGCAGCGTGAGTACCGGCACAGAACCTTTGTCGGCGGCGACAGCGCCGGCGGGACCCTGGCTGGAGGTGCTGCCCTGTGGTTCCGGGATAGCGGCTTACCGCTGGCGGGCCAGATCCTGGCGTACCCGCCGCTGGACCCGGACTGCGCCGCCGGTTCCTACCTCCAGGCCGGCCAGCCCTTCCCGCCCCGGACGCTGCTGCTGGACTCATGGCGGGAGTACGCCGGATCGGGCGAAGACCTGCGTGACCGGCTCTACCTGTCCCCGCTGCACGCACCAGATCTCAAAGGGCTCTGTCCCACCTCGCTGATCGCCGGGACCACCGACCCCGTCAGAGACGACGTCGAACAATTCGCCGCCCGCCTGACGGCCGCGTCCGTAGCCGTCAACCTGCAACTAAGCCCATCCATCGCGCACGGACAGTTCCTGGACACCTCCCCCTACCGGAGCAACCCGGTTCACGACTGGATCCAGTCCCGCCTCGATGCCCTGCCCGACCACCCATAACGAGCTACGGAGTAACAAATGAGCGCAACCAGCCCGAACACGGCCCCACCTCAGCCCGCCTACACCCAGTCATTGCTGCGGCATTTCGCGGACCTGCGCGACGGCACCCACGGTGAAGCTGTCAGCCGTCAGGACAAGGAAGCGCTCTTCCGGTCCGCCGTCGAACTTCTGGATCCGTTCGCCCGGCAGGCCTTGGAGGAGATCAACGAAGTGCTGATGCTCGACCAGGGCACCGTCGAATCGTCGGGCGTCGGCAGGTCCGCCGACGCCGGTCAGGTCTGCTCGTGGACCCTCGCATGGGCCGAGCAGCGAGCCGCAGGCATCCCGCCAATCACCATCCACGCCTTTTACGGGCGAGGTTTCCACCACCCCCACCTGCGCGGCGGTACCGTCCGTGAATGGCCACTTAACGTGTTCACGCGCCAACAAGCGGCCGAAGAGCTGCCCATCCTTCGCGCAATCGCCTCGGCCGAAGTCCACAACCTGGTCTTCCTGGCCGACTACACCATCGTTCCCTCGTCCAAACCCGGCACTACGACGTCAACGCGATGAAGCTCTCCGTCCTCGACCAATCCCCCGTCGCCCACGGCCACACCAAGGCCGAAGCGCTGCGTGAAACCATCGCACTCGCCCGGGCCTCCGAAAAATCCGGCTACCACCGGTTCTGGGTCGCCGAACACCACGACTCCCCCAGCTTCGCCGGCACCACGCCCGCCCTTCTAGCCCTCGCCGTGCTCGACGCCACCTCCAACATCACAGTCGGTTCCGGGGGAGTGCTGCTCGGACTCCACCAACCGTCCCAAGTCGCCGAAGCCTTCGAAATTCTCTCCGCACTGCACCCCGGCCGGGTCAACCTGGGCGTTGGCCGGGCAGGCAGCGGCGGAACCGGGGAATTCAACGAAAAGCTCATCGACCTGCACACCCGGCTTGGCGTCCTCCCCGGCGCGCCCGGCCGAAACGACATGGACATCTGGCTTCTCGGGGCCGGCAGCGGCTCCGCTCCCCTGGCCGCCCTCTTCGGCGCCGGATACGCCCACGCCCACTTCCTCAACCCCGGCAGCGGGAAGACGGCACTGAACCAGTACACGGCACATTTTCAGCCTGGCGCACGACGTGAGCGGCCCGAAGCGCTAGCTGCAGTGCGCGTCATCGCCGCGGAAACCGACTCCCGGGCGCAGCGGCTGGCCGACACGGTCCGGCTCTGGCGGGCACGCAAGGATCTTGGCGACGACCGGCCCTTCCCCAATTATGCCAAGGCCGCGCAGTCGTCGTGGTCCCAGGAGGAGATCCAGCGCCGCAACGCCAACGAGGACCGCCTCATCGTCGGGGCCGCCAACGATGTCGCAGAGAGGCTGACCCGATTTGCCGAAAACCTCGGTGTGGACGAACTGATGATCACCACTCCTCTGCCCCGGCTAAAGGACAGGATCCTCTCGCACGCCCTCCTCGCCGATGCCGTCGCCACACTTACGCAGGAAACGGTGAAAACTGCGCCACCCCGCCCCCGGGTGTCCCTGGCAGGCCACTCCACCGCGGAAAGGACCGGGAATGCATCCGTTGATCGCAGCCATCCGTGAGCACGCCCGGCAGCACCCGGGCAAGGCAGCCCTTCGCTGGAGGTGCAACGACTACCCGTACGCCGCCCTGGAAGCCATGATCGACACCCGGGCCCGGGCCCTTCAGCTAAAAGGGATCCGGGCAGGCGACGTCGTTGGGTTCGACGCCGCCCCGTGTTTGGACGCCGTGGTGGACACCGCGGCGTTGTGGGCCCTCGGCGCGTCTGCGACGCCCATCACCACCGCAGCCTCCGGAACCCTGGCAGGGAACGCAATCCGGAGCGGGGCAGCCGGATTCATGTACCCAGGAGGCGACTACGTCAGAACCTCCGTCCCGGCCAACCCGCCGGCCTCCAGCTCAGTAAAGCAAACAAACATAGCGGCCCTGGTCCTACCGTCGGACCCCACTCGTACCGCGGGCTCCGCCACGTGGCTGGACGAAGAGAAACTGCAGCGCTTTGTCCTGCGGGCGGAGAAGCGATTCACCTTGTCCGCCCGCACCGTCCTGGGTCTCTCGACATCAGAGCAACACCACTCGCTGCTTGATGTATGGGCTCCCCTGGCCGCCGGAGGGACGGTGGATCTGCTCACCGACCACGGCTCCCTGCAGTGCGCATCACTGATCCAGCATTTCCGGGAGACGGAAGCCGACCTGGTCGTGGCCGATCCTGCCTTCTTCCGGCGCGCTGCCGTCCGGGAGGCGGTGTTTCCGCAATTCAGAGACGTCCTGGTCACCGTTTACCCGGACTCGCCAACACGGACCGCGATGGCAGATGCGTTTCCCTGTGCCATCTTCCACCAAACGGACATTCTGGCCGGCGACGGCACCATGATCGATTACTGTCCGGCTGAATTTGCCCGTGAGCTGCCACAAGAGCTGTAGCGCCGAATAAAGCCCGACACGCATTAACAACCACGAGCCGAAGGACAATCATGCGTAAAGCTGTCATCCCCGCCGCAGGACTCGGAACACGATTCCTGCCCGCCACCAAAGCGATGCCCAAAGAGATGCTCCCGGTTGTCGACAAACCGGCCATTCAATACGTGGTCGAGGAAGCCGTCCGGGCCGGACTAACCGACATCGTCATGATCACCGGCCGGAACAAGCGCGCACTGGAAGACCACTTCGACCGCGAGCCCTTCCTCGAACAGACCCTCGCGGCCAACGGAGATCACGTCAAGCTCGCTTCAGTTCGGGAATCCTCCACCCTGGCGGACCTCCACTACCTCCGCCAGGGCGACCCAAAGGGCCTTGGCCACGCTGTCCTGCGTGCCAAAGCGCATGTCGGCAACGAACCATTCGCCGTACTCCTGGGCGATGACCTGATCGACGAACAGGACGGCATTCTCACAGAAATGGCCCGGGTGCAGGACTTGACCGGAGGTTCTGTGGTCGCCCTCATGGAAGTTGAACCGGACCAGATCGGCGCTTACGGTTGCGCGGACGTGCATCCGGGTTCCGTCGACGGGGCGCTGTCCATCCGCGGGCTCGTCGAGAAACCAGAACCGGCACAGGCCCCATCGAACCTCGCGGTCATCGGACGCTACGTCCTGCACCCCCGGGTGTTTGATGTCCTCGAGCAGACCCCTCCAGGCCGCGGCGGCGAGATCCAACTGACTGATGCTCTGCAGAGCTTGGCGGTTTCGGAAGGCGAAGGCTCGGGCGTCTACGGAGTGATCTTCCGCGGCCGACGATTCGACACCGGCGACAAACTCAGCTATATCAAGGCAGTCATGACCCTGGCGCTTGAGCGCGAGGATACAGGCCCGGGGCTGCGGCACTGGCTGGACGAAGTAATGGCCCCTGTAGCCTGACCGGGTATGCGCGGAATTGGTTCGAACGGTTGAAATCTCCGTCCCGTGTAGGAGCACTCGGCGAGGTTCCCAGCACCGTGGTGCCCCCTGGTCAGGCTCGCTAGACCGCGAAGATGCTGGTGTGATTTTCGAAGTCGCTTGCTTCAAAGCATGCCCCGACAGCAACACTTCATCCATCCCACCGTGTCGGCGTGGGCCTGGAGGCGTGTGCTCAACGCGGGAACCAGCACCTGAAGCTGAGCAGCAGCATTCTTGCCCGCCAGATGATGACTGGATAACAGGATGGTTACAAACAGGTCGACCGGCTTGTTTTTTTCACTTTGGGGCGATTGGATGAGAGCCGCGGGGTTCCGGCAATCATTCCGGGACCTCGCGTAATGCGTGAAATCACAGGTCAACGCCATATGGCAAACGTAAAAATGGGGGAAATATGAAAACTGGAACCATTCGGCTGCTCGCCGTTGCAGGTTTGGTCACGGCCGGAATTGCCGGCGCCGTCGCTCCGGCGCAGGCAAGTGTTTTCGGTTGCGCCACCAGCACGGTGTGCGTTTACACGGGCACTAACGAATCAGGCGCACACCAGGACATTAGCGGCTTTGCTGGATACGTCGACCTGAACTCGACCATCCATGACCACGCGAATTCATGGATTAATGCCAACAATACGCGAAAAATGCTGATCGGTGAGTGGCGCTCAGGCTCATACTATGTCGGACAAGTCTTGAATGCTGGCTGGTACGAGCCCAATCTGGGAAGCGTAGGTTTCGCCAACGCGGCAGACTTCGTGGACTGGGCATAACTCTCTTACTAGACGAGTTGCTTGGCGGACGGCGTGGCACGAAATGTCGACCACGCCGTCCGCTTCTGGCTCGTGAGGAATAACTATCGGGGCAGCATTATGAAGAAACGCAATTTTGGACTAATTGGAGGCGGCCTGCTTTGCATTGCCCTGACCGCCACGACAATGGGCATCGCTTCGGGCTTTACAACAACTGCAGAACAGGCGGCTCGGGCCGTTCCGCCATCTCCTTCTGTCATCACGGCTGCAACCAGACTGGGCCAGATCTCCGACACCACCCAGCTGGCGTGCGCACCAGGATTCCGAACGCGTGCTTTGGTCGCTCCAGCAGGCGGCAGCGGCACCGTGATCACGTCAGTTGCCGTTAGCGCTGGTGAATCTGTCGGCGATGGCACGTACGTTGGTGAGGCCAATGGGCTCCCAATGTTTACCCTGACGGGGCAGTTTCCCCTCTACAGGGACTTGAAGCTGAAGGACACCGGACCCGATGCTCTACTCGTCAATAACGCGCTCGTGCGTGCCGGTGTGCTCTACGCTCAAACCGAGCCATCCGCGTCCACTGTGACTGAGGCCACGGCGGCGGCCTTGGCCTATCTGTATGTTCAATCCGGTCACGCCGCCCCCAAGAGAGACGAAGTCCTGGTCGCAGCGAACCGCTTTCTCGTTGTCCCCGAGGAAGGAGTGGTTGTCGGCGCACCGCATCTGCCCGGCGTCCTGGGAGCCTACCCACTCCTAACCCTAGGATCGGGAGGGCGCGGTCTGAATTGCACCGGGACTAATGGGACACTGCCGCCGGAAGCACGCGCAGGTCAGTCCGCAATAATTCCGGCGATCGGTACCGATGGCCATGAAATTTCCATCATTGATACGGATGCAAGCGCTCTACCAGCCACAGGCGCAGTTTCAGGGGCCGGGTCAAATGCAGATGCGGGCGCCTCATCAAATGTCGCGCCCGAACCGACAGTGCCGGCAACGTCCAAAGCAGTTTTCATTCCAGTCGCGTCAGGCACCGAGAAGCTAGCCAATCCTGTGAGTGCCTCGCTGGTCCTCGACCAGTCCCCTCCGGAGCAGCTCATCGTGCCCAGTGCCGCTTTGTGGACGCGAAACGGCGTCAGCATGGTTTCCGTGGTCAAGAGCGACACACGCACGGACGTGGAAGTGACCGTGGTTTTCTCAGCGTCCGGTGAATCCGCCGTCGTGCCAGCGAAGACCGACCCCGCACCGCTCGCCGCAGGAGACGCTGTTGTGGTCTCAGGTTCCGCGTCGTGACCCTCACCAAAACCGTCTTTTCGACCGCCGTATCCGGCCGGCAGCTGACGAAAAGCTACGTGACAGGCTTCCAGAGAACCCCTGTACTCACCGACGGATCCTTCGATTTCGCGAAGGGCCGCCTGACTGCCATCGTCGGGACGTCCGGTTCGGGAAAGAGTACTCTGCTCAATATCCTCGGACTTCTCACAGCACCAGATGCCGGATCGCTGACAATTGGAGGCACAGAGACTGGACACCTGGGCTCCCGCGCACGGGCAGCTTTTCGCCTGGAAAACATTGGCTTTGTCTTCCAATCGTTCCACCTCATTGAACACAAAAACGTTCGAGAGAATATCGCACTCCCCTTGCTCTACACAGGAACCGATGCAGGTGAGCGACAACAACTTGCTGACGACGTAATACGCCGACTCGGTTTGGAACATCGCAAAGATGCCATGCCGCGAACACTGTCCGGCGGAGAAAAGCAGCGAGTCGCGATCGGGCGTGCAATCATCACCCGACCAGCGCTTTTGCTATGCGACGAACCAACAGGAAGTCTTGACTCCGAGCGCACACGAGACGTTTTGGCCCTCTTGAAAGATCTGACCGGACCCGATCAGGCAACCGTCATCGTTACGCACGACGAGTGGGTTGCTAGTCAGTGCGATGAGGTCGTGCGGTTGGATGATGGTTGTGTCATGACTTCCGGGACCCCATTGGAAGCGCCTGAAGGCTTGGCCGATTTCAAGTCCCCCCGCCCTAATCCGATTTGGGTGCTGCGTGGCTTGCGGGAGGCAGCCCAGGCAGTGCTGAGCCGGTTTCGAAGAAATTCGTTCACCATGCTTGGCGTGGCTCTCGGTGTGGCATCGCTGGTTCTGACCGCTGCACTTTCAGCAACGATTTCTGCCCAACTGTCCGATAGGTTCAACGTATTTCTTGCACAGCGCGTCAGCCTGAGCCCCGCAGATGACCGACTACTAACACCCGCCGAAGCCCTGGCATGGCAACAATCGGACGGACTCAGCCGGCTCAGCCGACTAAACGGCGTCGAAGAAGTCGGTGCTCTTCAGACTCTTGATCCGTCGTCTTCGATTTCCTTGGCACCGTGGGAGAAAAAACAAAACGACAACATCATTTACGCCCCCATAATCGGTGCCGCACCTTCGGGGTTGCGTGCGCTCGGATTGGAAATTGCGGCGGGACGTGAATTCGATGAGGGGCATGTTGCTCGGAAAGACGACGTCGCACTCGTTGGGGAAAGTCTGATGAAGAGGTTGGGGCGACCGTGGCAGCCAGGCATGACGCTCTACATCAACAAGACTCCCCGACAGATTATCGGTGTGGTCAGAGAGGACCTCACGTCCTCTGAATCGGCTGCAAGCGTCTACGTGCCGTTGGGCACCTCTCCACTCCCGGAGCCTGCTCCGGGTCGCGTGAGGGTCCTAATCAAAACCGCGCCCGGGGCAGCATCAAGCGTCGCCAAGGAAGCTTCGCTTGCTTGGAACCCCACAAGGCCGCAATCGGTCGCGGCAGCAGCACCACCGGAACCCGACACACTTCGTCAGTCGGTCGACGAGCAATCCAAGACCATGCTCATCGCCATGTCAGCCCTGGCGCTCCTCATCGGGGGCGTTGGCACCATGAACACATTCTTGGTTGCGGTCATGGAGCGCCGCCGAGAAATCGGCCTCCGGATGGCCATCGGGTCCGCCCAGTCGGCGATCGTTGCCCAATTCTGCTTCGAAGCAGTCTTCACGTCATTACTCGGCGCTGGACTAGGCGTGCTCGCGGCGTTGAATGCCTTGGCAGTCATCGCCTACTTGAACAAATGGACCCCGGTATTTTCTCCGGAAACAATCCTGCTAGGTCTGGGGGCCGGGGTTGCCATAGGCCTGCTCGCGGGAGTTTACCCGGCCATAAAGGCAGCTCGGATTGATCCCGTAGAAACCCTTTATCACACATGAAACTCTAAGGAAAATTGCAATTGAAAATGACACACATGAATGTCAAGCCAAGAAAATTTGCCCTTTGCCTGGCCGTTTCAGTGGCCGTCGCCGTCTCCGCTAGCGCTTGTTCCAATGCACCCCAATCTCTAAATCCATCGTTGCCTGGGACTACGCCAGAGAGTGCTGCCGATCCTCTGGCGAGATCGAAAGTTGACACATTTATCAACCCCGAGGGGCCCGCGGAACAGGCACGCGACATTGTAATTGCGAAATGCATGCACGAGGCTGGCTTTGATTGGACACCCTCCACACCTTCTCCCGTAACCGTTCTGCAGTATTTCGGGGCTCCGCCACTGAGCATTGAAGACGCACGCACGCGAGGCTATGCAAGGGCATCGACCGGGACTGAGCAGGAGTCGCAACAGTCAGATGCCGCCCAAGCCGCTTTCGCGGGTTCTCCACAATCCGGCAAGGTTTCCGTCGACATTTTTGGGAGCCAACTGTCTATCTCTCAGGGTGGATGCCTCGCGAAGAGTTATGCGGAAGTTTACGGTTCGGCTGAGAACGGCATGAAGGCCACAGGGGTGTCAATCAACGCCGTCCTTCCCGCAGTTAATGCTGCTTCTGCCGACCCGGCCATAGCCCCCATTCAAGAAAAATGGAGTACATGCATGAAGACAGCTGGCTTCACAGACCTACGCACGCCAGGAGAAGCGCTCCGGAACTTCCTGCAAGGTAAGAACCGGGACCAGGCCGTTGCCATCGCAGACGCCAAATGTCGCGAACAGACCGGTTTCCAGACAGCCGCCAACGCTGTTTTGTCCAAGTATCTGACCGCATTCCTGCGGGACAATGAAGCAATGGTCACGGAGATTCAATCGATCCGAAACGCTGCGGGACAGACGGCCCAAAAGATACTAGCCGGCACCCAATAATCGGCTGACGCTGCCCGCGAGGCGTCCAACGCACTTCGCGGGCAGCGCGTCGGGGCCCCTGTGTCACTGCGAAGTGGACGCACCTCCGTGAATACGGTGTGTGGTCGGTCTTTCGGCCGGATCTTTTTGAACGAGCGTGTCTCGGGCTGAGTATCCTCGGATCGCAATACTTGACTCGACGACGGATCGACGCCGACACTGGCCGAGTTCTCTCGATGGCGCCGCTGAACTGATCTTACAGGTCACCCCGTGCACAGGATCCCCGGAATTGTAGCCCCTAGGACGAAGCCGGTTCTGCCGCGCGTAAGAAATGCGGCTGGGTTGGAGCTGGCACCGTCCGCCATCGTCTCCTGCTCCGTGCGCCGGCTAACCGGACTGCCCCGGCGCGATAGTCTTGCGCACGCCCCAAATTGCGGTCTAGCGCGTCGCCCGTCCACAAACCGTACGACCGGTATGCTTTGCTTGCCAGAACCAGGTGAGGAAGAAAATGGTCCCCGACAATTCAGAGTGTGACCGGCGCGCGAAAGACCGCTTCGGTGCCACCATTCCGCGCGAGCTCGTCCACCGTCGCGCCATCTCGGAAGTCCTTCTGACTGGCATTCACACAAGCGGCAACGCGGTTTACACCGTGTCCGCGCAGTGGCCGCGCTGGCATGTCTTCTTTGGTTCCGTGCGTCACGGCTTCGACTCTGCACTCGTGGTCGAGACCCTTCGCCAGCTGACTGTTCTGGTTGCACACACGCAGTTGAACGTTCCGCTGGGCATGCAGTTCCTCATGCCAGACATGTCGGTTTCGATGGCCCCCGGAGCCCTCCAGGACCCGTCCCGGCCGGCAGAGGTGACTGTTGAAGTCGTAGTTACGGACATCAGGGCGGCAGTCCAGGGAGTAACGGCCTTCCGCACCAGCGCCATATTCTTCGTGGACGGACAGAGGATCGCTGCCGGAACGGCCGGAGCACGAATCGTTACCCCCGAGGCCTACAACCGCATCAGATCCCACCGCGGCGTTGCGGTCGGCTGCCGGATGGGTCGGCCAGTGCCCGCAGCCGAGGTAGGGCATCTCTCGCCTTGGAACGTGGTCCTGAACGAGAGCTCCGACACAGGCCACTGGCCGTTGAGAGTGGATGTCTCAAATCCAATACTCTTTGATCACCCGCTGGATCATGTTCCGGGCGTTCTGCTCATCGAAGCTGTGCGTCAGGCGGTGCGCCTCGCGTTTCGGGATCCCTGTTTGGATTTCTTGACGGTCGAAGCCCAATTCGTCTCCATCGCCGAGTTCAGCGACGAAGCCACAGTTGTCCTGGAGTCCGTATCGGACGGACCAGAACCTGCCATCGTGCATGCAAGCATTCAGGCCGCAGGCAGGGTCCGGATGCAGGCAAGGATTACAGCAAAGCGGCTCGTTTCAACCGGGATTCACCAGTGGAAATCAGTCGGGACAGAGCGCTCGGCTCTTCGTGAAAATCTTCATGCATAAGTCCAGGCAAGAGGAGCGCCCACATCTCTTCAATGCGCTGCATGACATCCGTACGCCCGGTCAGGACATCGGACACCATTTGAACTCCCGTGAACGATGCAACAATGTACCGGGCAAGAGCGGCGGGGTCGATCGACGAACGAATTTGCCTCTCGTTTTTACCCTGGGTCGTGAGTCGCTCCATCGCAGCAATCCAGTCCTCGTACGGCCCTCTAACTGGCTGGCCGAAGGTGGCCGCTTCAAATGTCAGACGGATACCGGCCTTCACCACGGGCTCGTGGATCAGTTGCAGACCAAACGCTCGGCACATGAGGATCATCGTCGTAAGCCCGGGCTGGTTGCCCCCAAGTATTGCTTCGCTATGTGCCATAACTATGCGGTGCTGCTCCTCAATTACCGCTTTGGCCAGATCTTCCTTGGACTGGAAATGAAAGTAGAGGGCTCCCTTTGTCACCCGTGCCGCTTCGGACACCTGGGTCAGGCTGGCGTTGCCATATCCGTGCTCCTCAAAGACGACTGCAGCGCCGGCAACGATCGCCTCACGTGTTGCTTTTGCGCGATCCTGAAGGACCATCGGTGAACCTCAACTCTAGTCAGAACACATGCAGGTCGGACGTCAAGGCTTCTGCGTTCTCGGGGGTGCTGGCATCGCGTTCAACCAGGGTATTGCTGATCGGGGCCACCGGTTTCATCGGAAACCGAATCCTTCGAGCACTGCAGGCACGCAATGACGTCCTTATCTCGATCGTAGCAAGACGGCCCACCGACTTCATTTCCGCCCCCCTCCCGAAGATATTCATCGGAGATGTGTCAGACCCGGAATCCCTCGGCCCTGCAGTCAAGAACGCGGACGTCGTGATCAACGCGGCGTCCTACGTCGGGAACGAACCGAAAATGGCACACTACGTCAACCACCGGGGAGCACTCTCAGTTATCGAGGCCTGCAGGAAGTCGAACGTCCAGCGGATCGTTCATATCAGCTCCACTGCGGTGTACGGTAGCGGTCCACACCGAGCGACATCTCCCTGGGAAGCAACTTTCCGCCCGGAGTCTGAGGTCAGCCGCAGCCGGGCACTAGGGGACGCGGCAATGCTAGCGGCCGGTGGAATCGTCATCAGACCGAACTTGGTCTACGGCCCTGGAGACCGCTGGTTCATCCCGGGGGCAGTCCGAATGTTCACTACACTCGGCACGAACTTAGAAAACGGACGCGCACTGCTCTCCACGATTGACGTTGCCGACCTCGGCCGACTCGTGGCCGCCTTGGCCGTCACAGCCTCGCATGTTTCCGGGGCGTTTCACGCGGCCAATCCAAAGCCAATCGCCCTCGCCCAACTGCTGGCTACCATCGACCGGCACATCGCTCCACTGATGGCCCGGGGAAATTCGCGTATCGAGGAGGCGATACGCACCCTGGAACCGGCGGGATTCAGTCCCCATCAGATCAAAATGCTCGGTCTGGACCACCACTACCAGTCCCACGAACTCTGGGATATGGCATGCCTACCGTCGACCAGTTTTGAAGTCTCACCCGAGGCGATGCTTTGGTACCGCAGTAGAGTCGCGTCCACAAGGCCCTCTTAGAGCTGGCCTTCGCTGAGTCCAAAGGCGTCTCCGTTCGAAAGCTCTTGCCCGCGTCCCCACTGCTGAGGCCGGCGAGGCGACTATGCAGGAGCACGCTCGCGGTCTTCTGCTGCGAGAAGTCCCAAGCCCGTTTGCCAGTGGAGTCTTCGAATCGCTCGTGCCGGATTAGAACGAGGTTGGCCTTCGTCAGCACGTGGTGCTGGCTCACTCTGGGCAGAGAGAATGTCAACAGGAACACATCCCCGGGGCTCACAGGCAGCGGTCCTGTTCGTCGATCCCCTGGAGCGTGGGCCGGGCTGGGCCATCTCAAATTCGAAGGACCACTTGGCCCGCAACTACCCGGTCGGCCTGCCCCCGTGTGCTGGCAGACCGGATAGGCAGGGAGTCGCTCTACAGGTTATCCCTGAGCCAGGTGTTGAGAACATCGGAGAGTCCGTGAGTCGCCCAGCCCTGACCCCCGACAGGAACGACCACGACGTCATCATTTGCGTCAATGTGGCCATTAATCCCGTCGCGGAGCTGGCCCGCCGTCAGGGCGGTCTTCACGAAGAAGCTGCTCTTGAGCGGCTTGGCCCAGCTGTCGTGTGATTTGAGGTAGCTAATGAGATCTTCGTAGTTTTGACCAGTCTTATTGAGATCGTAGTTGACCCAGTGAACTGCCATATCGATTGCCTCCAGATAAGTGGATGTCGGGAAAGTACCCGACCAGCTCAAATCTTACACGTACGGGTCAAAATATCCACGTACTCTTTACAAATCGCACGTACCCCTATAAATTTGCACGTAACGATCCTTCGGAGAGGTCGCGACTAGAAGATGGGATGTACGTGAGTTTCAAAGGAGAACCAGTGACAGTGATTCGCCACCTACGCGTTGTGCATGATGCGGGTCAGGATCACTATGAGGGGATCATGACTGGGGCTTGGTTCGCGGATAGCCTGACCACAGGTGTCCTCGAGTACGGCGGAAACATCCGCCCGGACTGGCAAACCGACAAGATGGGTGCCAAGACCCGGCGCAAAGTGGAGCGCTGGACCGAAGAGTTGCTCCAGAACGATGCCGTGATGGGCAATCTCAGCGTCCGCCTCGACCCCGGCAAGTGCGATTTCGATGTCGATCAAGACGAGGACGGAGACTGGACGCTCAGTATCTGGTCGGGCCACCTCGACACAGCTGTCGACTCGCAGTCGCGAATCACTTCAATCATTCGCGCTGTGAACAATCCTTTGGGATCGTTTGACTCGCAGACGCGATTTGCGACACGCATTTGGGTGGCCGATGACCAGCTCGCCGCCCGTGTCGGCTCCGACTACAACACGCGAGGCGACAAGGTAAACGACACTGCGGCCAAGTTCGCCTACCAAGACAACGCTGAGAAGCGCATCGCTCGCGCGCTCCTCCAGAACAGCCCCCACCTCGGGGTTGACAACGTCGAGGTGCTAAAGAACGCAGTGTCTGCGTCGAGTTCGAAGCTTTTTGCTTTCAACACTCTGACGCAGGCAATGGAGTCGTTCTGGCATGGCGATCCCGTCAACAAAACTGAGGAGGAGGCCCAGGGAAGGTTCCTTGTGGACTACTGGGATGCTCTTGTCTCAATCCGCCCGGAGTTCGGACGACTGGGAAAGACCGAGCGCACTGCGTTGCGTGGCACGTCGATGGCAGGCACCGCGCTTTCCATACACGGCATCATCGCGATCGCGTATGAGATTTACAAGCGTGACCTCAACTCACAGGAAGTTCTCGCGCCCCTGGCCGAACCGGTTTATACCGATGGGGATCGCGTCGACTACTTCTCATACAAGAACCCTGTCTGGACGAAGCTCGGAGCGCTAGTTGACACTAACGGCAAGCAGCAACTACGAATGAGCTTCCAAACCCGCCGTACCGTCGCAGCTGAATTGAAGCGTCGTCTCGGATTGGAAGAGCAGGTCTCCATCGAAGGGTAGCCACCAGGCCAGCGGCCCTTCCGGCGGTGCCCGTGAGCAGTGCCCCGTAGCTGCCGCCCTCGATGACCCCCAAGGCACCGAGGTCGCCGCCAGTGCGGCGTGCAGCCCAGGCGATCGCACGGTTCCTGGCGGCGTGGGTATTCGGAGAGGCCTGCGTACCCGGATGCTCGCCGCTGGCAGCGATAACGGCAGGGTAAGTGTGCGAGCGTGAGTGTCCACGCCGATCACGAAAGGGTGGGAGCATGCGACAGTGGTCATCACAGCCGGGGTTCCTTCCTCACGAAGGGGCAGATGCTTCAGGCCGCGCGGTGCGGCCTGAAGCTGGCCCGGGTTAAGGTCACTCCGAGGCATTCCTGTGACGAGCCACAGTCCTGGCCCTGCGGACGCAATGAGTAACCACTGTGGCTGCCAGCCACAGAGAATTCAGCCTCCGATGTCTCGCGGCCACCGCACCCCAAGCCCTTGACGACCGGGATGACCGCGCTGTGCGCCACCCCTCAACACTTACAAGCAATCGTTCATGCGGAGTTGCACCAGCGCAGGGACGGCCGCTCACCATTTTGGGGGGTCAGGTTCTTTAGGTTTCCCCTTGCACGCTGGCTCAATCAGCAACGCGTAATACTGCGGAACGAGATCGTGGCGGATAGGTGCTTGGAATATTCCGCGCATCCTGCTATTCTCAATTTATGAATCAGGCCACGTCACCAGCATCCGCCCTACTGGAGACCCTGCGCCTGTCCCGGGGGCTAACTCAAACTGATCTCGCGCGGGCCACCGGCATAGCGCAGGCAACTTTGTCCAAGACAGAGTCAGGGGTAATTGATCTGGACGAAGATCGGTGGGAACGGATTGCATCGGCCCTCAACGTGCCTGCCCGAGCCTTTACAGAGGCTTCGACGGCAGTGTTACCAGACAGGATTTTTCACCGCAAGCGCCGGAGTACCCCCAAGAGTGAGATCCGACGGATCGGGGCAGACTTGGCGCTGACGCGGCAACGAGTAGATCGGCTCATAGCTGCTCCTGCCACAAACCTGAAACGACATGATCTGGAGGATGGGTTCGTTACGCCCCAGGAGATCGCCCAACTGGTGCGGTCAGAACTCGATGTCGGGACCGAACCCATTCCTGATCTCACGGGCCTTCTCGAAAGCGCCGGCGTCACGGTACTGCGTTGGCCTCTGGACTCACTGCAGGTCGACGCTATAGCCGCGTGGCCCGAGGACACCGCCCCACTGATCCTTCTCGGGGAACACGCAGGCGCCGAGCGCCTACGCTTCACAATTGCCCACGAACTCGGTCACGCTGTCCTGCACAACGGGGAAGCCACTGAACAGCAGGAACGCGAAGCCGATGCCTTTGCAGCGGAGTTTCTTCTACCGGCGGCCCGGCTTCGCAACGAATGGCCAAACCCACCACATTTGGAAGACCTCCTACCTCTCAAGCGCCGTTGGGGTATTTCGCTCTCTGCTTTGATTCGCCGAGCACGCGACTGCGACGTCCTGGACGAAGCCGCCTATCGTCACTGGAATATCGTCCTAAGCACGTCGGGCATGCACCGCAGGGAACCGGACCCGCTGCCACCGGAACGACCACGACTTTTGATCAACACCATCCAAACCGAACTCGCCAACGGCACAACCGTTGAAAAGCTCGCTGAGCGCACCCACATGTCAACTGACGAATTTTCGTCCGTCTTCCTGGAGAAGTCCGCATGAATCAGTTCTCGGTCCTAAGCAATCCCAGCATCGCCGGCTCCGCCCCGACTTACTCCGACCGCGGCGTGGAAAGCGGACGGGCCAAAGAACTGCTCACTTCCCGCCAATTCCACGTATGCGGAGATAACGTCCTCAACACACTTCAGTACGTCGACGACACATCCGGCGGAGTGTTCCTCACTGGCCCGAACGCGGCCCAGAGGATGAACGCTCTGAGGAGGCTCCACCCGACTATTCCCATGATCGTCGAGCCTAGGTCCATCACTCATTACATTGCTACTCCGGAGCAACCGTTCGTCCTGCCTCCGGACAACCTGTTCCACACAGGCGATCTCGCCGGTGCTCTCGATGACCAAAGGGCAATGGGAAGTGACCTCGCAATCACACCTACGGGTCAGATTGCCTCCGGCGACTCAGCATCGCTGAAAGCCGCCCTGTTCGCCGCCAATGCGCTCGATAGGGAAGACACGCTTCTCGCGCTGCCGCTTGCTGCGAACTGGTTGAGCGATGAGGCGGCAACCCGACAGCTCGTCAAAGCCATCGACCGAAGCCGTCACCCTGTCGCACTAACGTTCATTGACCCCGCAAACCCATTGGGCAGTCTCAAACGGATGCGCGCCTACCGCCGCCTAATCCACGAGACGACGGGTACGGTTCTCGCCTATCGTGTCGATCTGTTCGGATTTGACGCACTCGCGGGCGGGGCAATCGCGTCGGCCATCGGAGCATACCCTGCCGCCCGACGACTCACCCCAGTAGGCCGCGGCGGCTCATCGGCAGACCCAGAGGACAAGTCACCCCACATGCTGATCGGCGACATTCTGAGGTTTACGCGGTCGAAACACATGCGGCGGCATTGGTTCGCTGAAGCGCCTCCGATTCGTTGCTTCTGCATGGTGTGCCGCGGTGATGATATAGACCGGTTGTATGGTGACCAAGCCGACCGGATCATCGGCCACCAGCACAACGTTCTGGAGATCGGACGGCTGTTTTCCGTTGTTGGTCATCTTCCGCCGGCGCAAATGAGGTCAGCGTGGGCGAAGCTTGTGGCCGGGGCACGTGACGCGTACCCACAACTCGAGACACATATCGGCGCTCCTGTCCGGCCCACCAGGGATCTCGACGTCTGGGCCACACCCGTCACCTAGCCGTTGGCAGCATCGGACGTTAGGAACTGCTCGTAGACTAGTTCAGCGAATCGCCACCGCGACGGCGTCCACCGCCGGGGTTCGTAGGCAGACGGCTTGAGAAGGCGCGTATCCTGCGCCCCCGCGATGACCCCCAGCCCATAGTGCGCCGCTTCCGTCAGCAGCAGTGTCGGGTCACCAGGTATCGGGCAGGCAACGCGAACGGTGCGGGGTGCGTACCCCACCCAGCGATGCGCTAGAGCACAACCCCGGGTCCAGTCCCTGGCCCGCGCCTCAATCTCGAGCACCTCGACGGGGACGCCCAGTTTCCTCTGGCCCCACGTCGACCCGTGCGGTTCACGAATCAACATTGCTAGTGAAGCGGTCCCGTTGCCGGACAGAGCCTTCAGAAATCGTGAGGGCACCGGGGCCAGATCATCAACGGGGAGTGCCAGCAGCGCCGCCAGAGTCCGCTCGTCAGTGACGGCGCCCAGCGCCTTGTCGGAACGGCTCCTGTGCTCTTTGTCATCAACCAGGTAGGTGACGGTCAACGGGCAGCCGTCAAACATTCCGCTATGGCGGAACATCCTGGCACCGGACCGGGCTGCAGGGGCCAATGACAGGTCCACTGGCTCGAACAGTAGAGGCATCATGCTCCTTCCGCCGCTGAAAATAGTTCGAACGCCGCGTCCCAGAAAGGGTGCTTGACCCGCCGATATTTTATCGGCTGGGTCTGCGAGCTGCGTTCCGTTCTCTCCAATAGATTAACTCTTTCCAGTGTTCGAATCACGCGGTACACGGCCGTCTGACCGAGCGACAGCTCCCGCTGCAACGTGCCACAGTCTGTCTCGAAGCCTCCGCTGGCTATCGCGGCAGACACCCGAAGCACGTGAGCGTTATTGAAAAGCAGTTTCGACCACTCATCGACACGCGTTTCATCTGACACGCCATCATTGTAATGCAAATTGCGCTTTTCGAATAACGAATAGCCAAGTGGAGTAGGACATCTGCGAACTTTGAAGGATGTCTCCTGAAATTACTATGTGGGCCTGAAGAGAGTGGTGCGGGGCGACTTTACCCCAGCTCCTTTGCGTGGACGGCTCCCATGTGTGGTCCGCCTAGGTTCTCCGGCTGGCGCGGCGGTACGCATAGATATAGATGAGGACGGGCTCTGACGCAGCTCGACAGGTAAAGGCGCAAGGACCGTTCGTTTGCGGCCATCTCTGGCTCCGTGTTGCGCCAGCTGACGGCCCGCAGGACGGCCTGTGGATAGGCCCAGACATGGACGACTCAAGCCCGAGGCGTCTGACCCATCTGTGATTCCGGCCTCCGTCACGTTGCAACTCCCAACGCCCCAGGTACTTGTCGCAGTGGCCGGCGGCATGTACGGTTCATTTCATGTGAGTCCGGCACACCGGGCCCCAACCACGCCGGAGGCGGCCATGAGAATACTTCCCCCCGTACCACCGACCCCCGAGCAACTGCTGATTCTTGCTGAGAACAGGCCCGGGATCGTCCTGATTACCGGTGCAGCCGGCAGCGGCAAGACGACCACGGCGCTCCTGCGGCTCAAGCAGCTGTGCGGCTCATGGCTCTCACGCAAGCGACGGCTCGGGCTTGCAGGCCCAGTGCGGGTGCTGGTCCTGACGTACAACCGCACCCTGGAGGGATACATAGAAGAGCTCGCGCGTGGACAGGTGAAGGCAGACCCCGACCTGCATCTTGAAATCCTCACCTTCGGCAAGTTTGCTCTCGGCTTCCTGGACAACCCCGAAATTGTTGACTCCGAGCGAGCCGATCAACTGCTCAAGACGCTGGGCCAGCCCCTCGGGATGGACGCAAACTTCCTCCGAGATGAAGTGGAGTACGTTCTAGGCCGCTTCGAACCTTCCAGCCTCGATGACTACATAACCGCCCGCCGCGACGGTCGCGGCGTGTCCCCACGAATGGACGCCGCAACCCGCCAGCGGCTGCTTGATGAGGTCATCCACCCATACAACAAGATCAAAGGCGCCCGAGGCGAAGTGGACTGGAACGACATTGCCGTTGCGGCCGGTGAAGTCGCTGCCGAACCTTGGGACGTCGTGATCGTCGACGAGGCACAGGACTTCTCGGCAAACCAGATTCGTACGATTCTCAGCCACCTCTCCGAGGACCACTCGGCCACGTTCGTCATGGATGCCACCCAGCGGATTTACCCGCGGTCCTTCACGTGGAAAGAAGCTGGCGCGAGGCTCTCCCGCGTCCACACCCTAAAACGCAACTACCGCAACACCAGGCAGATCGCGGCGTTCGCACGCCCCCTTGTCGAGGGATTGCATCTAGACGACGACGGGGCGCTCCCGGATTTCACGGCAACTCAGGCGGTTGGCCCCAAGCCTCAGGTCATCGCGGGCACCTACGGGCAGCAGATCGAACACATTATCGGCAACCTTGTACAGTCCTCGGATCTGGCGAATGAATCATTCGCATTTCTCCAGCCCCGGGGAGGCAAGTGGTTCTCGTACCTTAAAGACAGGCTTGATAACGCGGGGATCGGCTGGGTGGAGCTTACTCGGGCGAGCACCTGGCCCGGCGGTACCGCCGCGGTCGCATTGTGTACCCTGCACTCCGCCAAGGGCCTGGAATTCGACCACGTTGTCATACCGGGCCTGAATCAGCAGGTCACTCCTCATGGGGTGGAGGAGGGTGATGCTCAGTTCGAGGGACTTCGCCGGCTCGTGGCCATGGGCGTCGGACGCGCCCGGAAGTCCGTGACGATCGGGTACAAGCCAGGTGAAGCATCGACGCTCATCGGCCTCTTGCGGGCCGACACCTATGAAAAGGTCACACTTTGACGGCTGAACCCGATCTCCTCGTAGTCGGCTTCGCGCAGGAACGGAACATCACGGAAGTCCTGCATTTCACGACAAACAGAGGCCTGATCGGCATTTTTGACCGTGGTGCGGTCTGCAGCCGGGATCAACTGAATGAGGATGAGCGCTTGGACAGCGTGAAACTCCTCAATTGCGAAAGCCGCCACAAGGATGCGGCGTGGACCGGATACGTCAACATGTCTATCAGTAGGGTTAATAACTCCATGCTGGGAACATCGCAAAGATGGCACGAACGTGCTGGGATCTGGTGGGCCGTCCTATCCTTCGACCCCGAAATCCTTGGACACCAGGACGTCCAATTCACGACGACCAACAACACGTATCCCGTCGTTAGGCGCCAGACGGGATTGAAGGGCATTACAGATCTGTTTAGCGAAACCGTTCCCTACGGCTACTACGGCTCCGTGGTGAGACGACATAGGGGATCGCTGCCAGAGCATACAACGGATGTTCAAGCCGAGGTTCTCTACCCTGCATCGGTGGCCTTGTCGTGGTTGCGCTCGATCTATGTGCCCGAGCCCGAACACATAGATGAGATTGCTGGCTGGGTGGCGGCCTTTTCGAATGTGCCCAATGTCGACGTGGCCTGCAAACCAGAAATTTTCCAATGAGCAGCAAATACGATTGTCATCCTCACCGGCCCGGCCCATGCATCACTCATAGGCCGTGCCACGACATGAAATCAATCCATACCGGACGGTGCAACTAACATGGATGATCACGGTATTAGCGCGCTGGCGGGCGACACTTCCGAAACCAGGCTTGAGAGAACGATCTCTTCGATGGTTTGGTCAGCGTGGGCAGATGCCCTGGGATTCATCTCCGAGCTCACGGACGAGAGAGGCCTGCGGCGACGCACCAACAATGTGCCTCTAACCGATCCGATAGCTTGGAAACGGCGAGTGGGCGGAAAATTCGGGGTCCAGGCCGACCTTCCGGCCGGTTGCTACTCAGACGACACCCAACTGCGGCTCTCCACAGCACGAAGCATCTCCGGGCATGGGTTCGACGTGGAAGCTTTCGCCCGCGTGGAACTCACACTGTGGCCGGCTTACGCCCTCGGCGGAGGAAGGGCATCCAAGGCTGCCGCAGCCGCCATGACCAAAACCAGTGCGACTTGGTACACGAACTTTTTTACGGGATGGAAAGACGCCGGCGGCAATGGCGCTGCGATGCGGATACAACCCCATGTCTGGGCGTCGCGAGACCTGGACGGTTTCGGCCACCTTGAAGAGGTTATCTGCAATTCCGTAACGACCCACGGTCACCCGCGCGCACTCGTTGGCGCCGCACTCCACGCGACCGCACTCGCCCACGCGCTCACCGAAGGTCAAGTACCAGGTCCCGACTCGTGGGGCGGGATCTTACAGACTGTCCATTCAGGTTCCGCAGTCTTCGAACGAAACCCCGAGCTTGCCTCGTATTGGCGTCCGCGCTGGGAAATGGAAAGTGGACTCTCACTTACGGCGGCGTGGGACGAAACCGTAGCCGAATGCGCGCGAATGCTTTCAGACTCCCTGCCAATCTTCAACCGCCTAGTGAGCTGCAGCGGCGATGTACTCTCTGACGATGCCGCCCAGGCCTATCACCAGCTTGCCGATTCCCTAGGCCTGACCGATGCGGCTACAAGGGGAAGCGGGACGGCCACAGTCGTGGCAGCCCTACTCCTTGCTGCGGCCTTCCCTGACCACCCGGCGGACTCGGCCCGGTTGGCTGCAAGGGCTGTCGGAACGGACACAGACACGATTGCAACGATGGCTTCGGCAGTCGTAGGGGCTGCTACCCCAACCCCGAGCCCCGCAACGCTCGTGGATGAGACCTATCTCCGCGAGGAGGCGACCAGACTCGTGCGAGTCGGACTAGGGCATTCTGCAGCAGTGTTCCCGTATCCGGACCTCTTGCGCTGGACACCCCCACAGTCGCAGCTCGACTCCACTGGCCTCGCTGACGGTCGCCCCGCGCTGGCCGGGTTGGGTTGGCTCGAGCCTCTTGCAGAGTCAGTCCACGGTCAGGACGCCGCCTGGACCTGGATGAGAACGTCGTTCGGGCCAAGCGTCCTCGTAAAGCATCGGCTGGACTTGAAGGAACTTCAGCAGGAAAACTGGCCACAATTACGCAATCGGCAGACAGAGGAGGCCGCGGCCCTCGACGGACGAGACCGCGACGACCAGCGAAACCGTTACCTTCAATCACGCGGTTCGAAAGACGCGGTGCCGGCAACACACATCCCGGCCCCCTATCCAGACGAAGCCGACGGACCCAGTGGAGTCCCACTGGTTAACTTCGAACGACGGACCCAAGGGCACTCCGGACCGACCAAGCGAGGAGAGAGCTCCATCGATGTCGATCAGGTTCTGAAGTGGGTCGCCGAGCAACACTACGACGAAAGTTCCCTGGGATATGCGCTGCGCAGAATCGCTGAGAGTGGAACCGTCGAACAGCTCGCGGTCTTCGTCGCGTGCGTACGCCCGTCGATACGGAAATTAAGGCAATAACGAGGAACAGACGCACTTGCGGTCGACCGCGCCTGTCAAGATTTTCCCGGTGCGGTGCTTTGAGGCACGATCGGAGGCCACCCCACGGGGCGTTCATTCACAGGCCGACAAAGCGACAGCGACGGCTTGAGGAGACAGCGCCATTAATCGTTACTAAGTTCCCGCGATCACGGCCGTACTCGGCGCGGCGATCCTGCTCGGCTGGTTGCACCGCCACGTGAGGTCTCAAAGCGTTGGACCGCCAGGCAACCGCGGAGGACAAAGTGCCGGGGAATGGACGTAAATACCGAGAAAGCCTGTCTGCCTGCTTCAAAAAGTTGGGGTGAAGTACTACACCGCGAATAATAAGGACACCTCTGAGGCGTGTCTGATGGTCGCCCCCGGGGCCGACAACGGCCCCACTGGCCCGCCAGCCGACCTTGTAACTGACGGCGCCGAAACCGGCCAGTCGCAGTCAGAAGGCCGGACCAAAAGGACTCTGACGGGATACCGGTCTGAGCCATCTCGCGCATTCGCATCATCGCGGCCGCCACCGCCCTTATCTGCTTGTTAGGCCGGGCCTCGCAGAACGGCCGTGGCGTGATGGGGTTCATCATGGACAGGTGGTTGCGGCACGCACCTGACTCCGAATGGGTAGCGACCAGCCCTTGGAAGTTTCCCGTACAGACCACCAGAGAATTTCGGCTGGAATCGATAATCGACGAAAGCCGTATAGATATGTCGGTGACGGCCGAAAAGTGAGCCATTGTGACGGTTGAAAACTGAGCCACCCGTTCCAAACGGGCACTTCGCATATGAGCGTGGTTAGGGCGGTCTGAGACTGCCGCCGAGGGCGTTGAACGTTTTCGGGGCGGCGTGGTGTGGCGGGAAGGAGGTCAGGGCCCCTTTGAATTGGTAGCGATCAAGCAACCAATATCCAAGAGAGCCCCTGACATGACTAACTCTATGTCTTGTTCCGATGGCCGCTCGTGCACGCGCGCGGATGCGCTGCTCGGTGTCGAGGGCATCCACTTCAGCTCCGTCGCGGCAACCGCGGCCAGCCTGGTCCTGCACACCGAAACCGGGGAGACATCACCGGCTGCCACGAGTGCTGCGGCGTGGCCGTAGGGCACAGACGCCGGCAGGTCCGGCTGCACGACATCCCGTGTTTCGGCCAGCCCGTGCGGCCGCTCTGGGCCAAACGCGTCCGGCGCTGCCCGGAACCGGACTGCCCCCAGACGACGTTCACCGAGGATCACCCGCTGGCAGGACCGCACGAGCGAAACTCACCGCCCGCAACTCACCGCCCGCGCCGTGAATTGGGCGACCGACGCGCTGCAGCATTTCGATACCTCCGTTTCGGCCCTGGCCCATCAGCACCGCGTTTCCTGGCACACCGTCTGGCACGCGGTACGGGTAGAAGCATCCCGGCGGATCGCAGCGCCGGACCGCTTCGAAGGGGTGAATGCGCTCGGCGTCGACGAACATGTCAGGGCCCACACCGGGCCGGCCGGCTCCGGCATGGTCACCGGGATCGTGGACCACACCCGCGACGCGGACGGCACCGTTCATGCCCGGCTGCTGGACCTCGTCCCGGTAGGGTCCGGGAAGGCCTACGCCGACTGGCTCAAGCACCGGTTCACCACCTGCATCAAGACCGCGGCGCTGGACCCGTTCCGCGGCTACGCCAACGCCATCCGAGACGAACTGCCTGAAGCCACCGTCCAGGAGGCTTTCCATGTCGTGAAGCTTGGCTCAGCCATGGTCGACGAGGTCCGCCGCCGCGTCCAGCAGGACACTCTCGGGCACCGGGGCCGCAAGAGAGATCCGCTCTATGGGATCCAGCGGACCCTGCAGATCGGCGCCGAAAACCTCAGCGAGAAACAGTCTGCACGGCTGGATATGAAACTTATCCCCGGGGACCCGGACCACGAAGTCACGCTGGCATGGCAGTGTTACCAGAAGCTCCTCAACATCTACCACGCCCGCCCGGAACGCGGGAGGGCACTCGTGACCGAGGTGATTGCGTCGTTCCCGACGTGCCCCATCCCGGCAGTCGCCCGCCTCGGTCGGACACTCAAACAATGGAAGGCAGCCATCCTGGCCTAGTTCGACACCATGGGTGCCTCCAACTGGCCCACCGAGGCAATAAATGGCGTCATCGAACCGACCCGCCGAATTACGACCCCCGGGGATCAGGCGCAGTGTGACCTGTGGTTTCCGGGGTGCGGATACCCGTCAGTGCCGGCAAAGCCAGGGTGTCGCCGATGCTGGTGATGGTCTGCGCGCATTCTCGGTTCATCATGGCCCGGATGATCCCGTCCCGGATGACCGGGGACCTGCTGGCCGGATTGTGGGAGCTGATCGGATCTCTTGGCCCTGTTCCACGCCGGCTGATCTGGGACAACGAAACCGGCACCGGCCGGCGGAACAGCTGCGCCGCCGGAGTCGCGGCCCTCGCCGGGGTCCTGGTCACCCGGATCGTGCAGGTCAAACCCTACGACCCGGAGAGCAAGGGCGTCGTGGGGCGGGCCAACCAGTTCCCCGGCTTCGGCAAGAACTGCGGCGACCCCAAGAGCCGAGAAGCGAGCCATTTCCGGTGCCATCTCGGTCGTCAGCGCACCGTGCTAGTGCCTGAATACTGCCCTGCAGCCCATCTTTTTGTGGGGAGGCTTGCCGAATCTGGGGCAGCATCGGTCGCCTTTCAAGGCTGGCCCAATCCGACGAAGCTCCGCTCTTGGGATCAGCGTGCGAGAGCCAACCCTGGGACTTCCACGCCCCTGATCCAACTCGACCGCGCATAACATTCCTGATCAGACAGACTGCAGATATAGTCTGCGATCGCTCGGAAATGGTCAGGGGTCAGCTCCGAAGGCACACGCCGCCCGGCGCCCGGCGACGCGTTTCTCAAGTAGTCCGCCAACGGCTGCGGCAACTCGGCGTACTGCGGCTCTGACTCTACCCATTCGCACAGGCCCTGGAATAACTCCGTGAGTACCTTGCGTTGAGCTCGTTGAATGAGACCGATCTTTGGTGTGTCCACGACGTACCGGCGGGTGATGGTCTTAAGGCATTGCATCAAGTGCCATGCATGCGTCTCCAAATAGACGCTGGGCCCGCCTTCCCACTGTGGAACTGCGCTAACGCGGAGTGCATTGAAGAACGTCTCAATCGTCACGCCCATCTTCGTCTGTATTCTGCTGGCCTGCAGCCGGCTGCCATCGTATCGGCCCATAAACCCGCCGGTGTCCAATATTTCGTCAGTCAGAGCGAGCTTGTCGACGTAGCGGTCTTTCGTGAAGTAGTCGGGGTAGTCCCGGTTCAGCTTTAGGGCGGCTTGAACAAAGGGGTTGCGGTGTGCGGGGGCAATTTCCTCCAGCAGTTTCCTGCCTAGCTCGTCCTTAGCCTCCTTCAGATGCGTCCGCACGGAATTAAAGTCGATGGCATCTTCTTGATGAAAATCTTCCAAGTCGTGAATGGCGTATGTGATGTCGTCCGCCAAATCCATGATCGAGGCTTCCAACGACTGCCGGTCGCCTTTGGTCTCGGAAGCGGTGTGCTCCATGGCCCATTCATATGCCTGCCGGTCCGACTCGTAGGCACCAAACTTGGGCGGAACCGGTGTCGCCATTTCCGCTTCGCTGCCCCCAAGCAAACGAGCTTCGGGACACGTGTACGGATACTTCAAGATTGCAGCCAACGTTACCGCTGTCAGGTTCAGCCCATTTACCAAGGCGTCGAGGCGGCGGGAGTCGAGCCGCGTAACAATGCGAAAGGACTGGGCATTACCTTCGAAGCCATCCGTAACCCCCCGGTTCCTCAGAAGCTCGTTAAGAACAACCTCACCAACGTGTCCGAAAGGTGGGTGCCCGAGGTCGTGCGCCAGCCCAGCTGCTTCCGTGGCGGAAACGTCCAAACCGCCGAAGGCTTGGATGACCTTGGCAGAATCTGCGTCAGTCTGGGCACGGCGCGTTAGCTGCTCGGCAATTTCGCGCGATACCAAGGCAACCTTCTGCGAATGTGATTCGCGTGAATGAAGCCGAGGTGTCCCCAGATCCGGCGACACTACCTGAGTAACGCCTGAAAGACGGCGAAGAAATCCGGAATAGCTTATTCGGCCTCGGTCTTTTTCGGTCTCAGTTCGCTGGTCATGCTCGCCCGGGCTACCCTTCATCCGTCGCTGGTAGCGGGCGGCAGTCTGGTCCTCCACGACCAAAGACCCATCGGGCAAATTCGTCAGTGCTTCACCCAAAGGGTCCCCAATCATCGTGAAAATATGGCCTAGGCGATGGCCGTGAGGAAGCCTGCGCTGCTGGTCATGCTGAACCTGTGCGTGGCCTCACCATAGACGACGCCGTAGTCCACTTCGTCAACGGTGGTTTCAAGCCGTTCAGCCGCCTTCTCGCGCGACTCTTTCAAGCTCATCGTTCCGCCCTGCTGCGCGAGCAGAGCCGAAATTGTATCTGACATCAACTTCATGCGCTTAACCTGCTCATCAGCGGCCAGGTCTTCCAACCTTTCGGTCATTGCACTCCTCAATACGCCGGCGGCCAGGATGGCTGTCCCGTGGTGACGGCACAGCCATCTGCGCACCGTGTGATGAACACTATTTAGCAATCATAGTCATCTTCAGGGCCATCGTTGTGACCGCTCCGGCGTTTCGCGGATACCCATGCGGCGGCGAATCCGGAGAACTATATTTTCAGTCCGTCGACCGCATCCAGGCCCACAGCGCGCAAAGCTGCACATCAGAAAAGGCCTTGGGCAGCCGCTCCCTCTGTGGTTCGTTTGATGAACTCGCTCAGCAACGGCACAGCAAAGGAGTACTTGCCGAAGCGGTTCTTGTAGATCAGTCCCTGATCACTGAGGCTACTCAGAATCTGGTTGACATGGCTGGGAGTAAAGCTCTTGTTAAGGACCGTTTTGGATGCTTCGACAAGTTCCTGGATTGTGAACTCATCGTCACCGCGGTTGAGCGACGTGGCCGCAAAGAGGAGTTGGCGCTGCCGGTCCGTTACTTTCGCCCACCGACCCGCGAAGAAATCCGCGTCCAATTTCCGCTGGATGGCGTCCACCGGAACGGGATGCATCTCACCGCGTGCCGCATATTGGATAATGACGTCAAATACTTCCCTGCACATGAACTGAATAAAGTAGGGGTATCCCCCGGATTCCCGGATCAACGTTTGCACGGACGCATCGTCAAACAGAATGGGACAGTCAGCCACATCCAGAGGCTTCAGTATGGCCTCCTTGCTTTCAGCCTTGCTGAGCCGTCCAAGAGTTAGGACACGAAACATCCGCTCTGAGTAAGTTCTGGATTCGACCAACTTTGGAAAGAGAGTGGGCAGCCCCGTCAGCAGGAGCAGGAAAGGTATCCCCTCCCGCTGTACCGACTGGAAAGCGTCCAACAGCACTGAAAGCGGGTACTCACTCTTCGCCGAGTTATCAGCGAGGTTTTGCGCTTCATCGTAAGCAAAAACGACCTTGGGGGTCCCGATAGAGGCCAGACATTCATGGGCGAAGCGCAGAACAGCCTTGAGTTTGTCGAGAGGCAGGCCGGGCGTGCTCTCGTAGAGCTTCATCAGTATCTGATAGGTCACCGGTACCTGGACTGTCGAGGGTGTCTTGACGCTAAATCCCGTGGGAACGTCTACGCCCTGCTCGACAGAGACAGACGATGTTGCAACCGCAAGGTCCGTAATGAGCCTGGTAGCCATCGTTGCCTCGGTAACGCTGGCAGATTCTGAAAGATCAGTGCCGACCCACACCCACCCTGACGCAATGGCTCGGGGCCGGAAAGTCTCCATGAGTACGGTCTTCCCAACGCCCCTAAGCCCGGTCAAAATCAGGTTGTCCAAGATCGTTTCCTGTTGGAGGAGGCGCTGAAAGTCGGCGTATTCACTCTCGCGGCCAGCCAGGTGCGGGGGCATGTGTCCCGCTCCCGGACGGTACGGGTTGGCGAACGTTAGGGCTTGCATGGCTCCTCTTTCATAAGAGTTTAGTTCCAGAGCTAAATTTAGTCTGCGGACTAAACCCGTGGCAAACGGGGCGTCGACTGCGCAACGAGCCCGGCGTCACGTACGTAGCCTCGCGCCAGAAGGGGAGGAATCAGAAATGTCGCAGCCGGTGAATGGACTAGCCAGGCGCCCGCGCATTCAAAAGGAGGAACCAGCTGGGGATCGATGGGACCCAGCTGAGAATGTTTACCCATGAGGGGGTTCAAGGCTGTTTTCGGCTTTATCTTCGCGACACACAACTCCACGTCCGTCGCCCTTTCGTCCTTCAGCTCGCCGGCGGCAATGCGCTCCGCGGTGCACCGGTATGACTCGGCGATGTACTTCAATTTCTTTGATTCCGACGCACCGCACTCCCCGTCCCCCGGCCTGGATTCAGCGGTCGGCGAGCTGGTCTACCGGACGCTAGGAAACTGTCGCCAACGCAGTCAGCGGGCCGAATGGTTACAGAACAGGCCATCCCACCTGATAGGGCTTTCCGAGGTGGGTCCTCCCACGGCGCGACGACCGGACGCCAGTTCCTGGCCTGAGTCGGGTTCCGCATCCCGGATTCCAGACGGCGGGCAAAGGTGAAGACGGAACTTTTCGTGCCCGTGTCATCAGGGATCGCCCAAGAATATTTCCCTGCTGCGCGCACGCGCCCATCCGACTGCATCTGGTCTTCCAAGCCGCCTTTGTCAGATTTCGTGGAATTCCTTGTGACGGCCCGCAGCATCTGCAAAGATAAGCGGTACCTCAATTATAAGGAGCGCGGATGGCACAGTCGAAGCCTCAACTTTGGATGTCAATCTTTTCTGGAACTGATCAGCGGTCACTGCAATTGGACAGAACAGGATATCAGCGGAAACCCAATGGCAGTCAAGACCAGGGCCAAAAAGACGAGAACGATTAGTGATCCGCGGATCTATCCGCTTCGACTCGGCGTCAGTTGACCTAACTGCCGGAAGTGATGCGGCCACTTCGGCAAGTTCCGGAAGCTGGATTGAATATTTCGATCATCCGGCCCTAACTGTAATTACAGATAGGGCCGGATGTGTTTTAAAGCTTCTCGTGTACCGACGAACCTGGCTCCCAGCGTCAGCCGGCAGCGGAGAATTCGCAGCGCATGTCGCCAAAGTCCGGGCGGAGTTCACGGAGTACATCAGCATTGTTGTGGAAAACAACCGTGCCGTGACGCTGGAGACCGGCCCGCTTGCGGTCGTACCCATATATGTTGCGTGCACCGGTGAGGGCGTTTCATTCAGTTGGAGGCTGGATGATTTGGTCAGCGCTGGGCTCTCAGGGCCCGTCGACGCCGGACGTGCAAGGGCATACGTTGCCGGTAGGCAACGGTACGAAAGTGCAACAATCTTTCGGAGTATCCACCTGCTCTCCGAACGATCATCCATTCGGGCGACTCCCGCTGGGGTCAAACAGTATCTGCCGGAGGACGCGCTATCGCTGGAACCCCGTGACGTATTTCCGGAGGCTGACGTATGCGGTGCGTACATGAGCCTTTTCAGCGCCGTCCTCGCCAGTCAATTCCGCGACAACGCCACGATCTGTCTGGAACTGAGCGGCGGCTTCGATTCGTCTAACGTGGCTTTGGCCGCAGCGCGGGCTCGGTACATCGGGATGAGAAGCTACGGGCTCATGTTTCCGGGTGACGCTGGAAAGTGGCAGTCAGCGCGCAGAGATGCTGTGGTCCGGCTCGCGGGTTCCACCGATACCACAATTGCGGTCCAGGGCAGTCACTTCTTGGACCATTGGTTGACGGGAAGTCGGTGGGTTAACCCCTATGAAGAGATCTACCGTCAACTAGTTGAAACTGGACTGGATACCGCGGATCTCGGAGACTCCGGCGTTGTGCTCACCGGTATCGGAGGTGATGAGGCATTTCTGCCGCGTGTTCGTAAGAATGTTCATTTATCCGAGGCTTCAGATGAGGCACACGCGCCCCCGAGACCCCCGAAGGCGGCAGTGCCGGAAACAGCGCTGCTAGCAGCAATCGCTCGTGCCCCGATGTTCATGTCACGAGGTGTATGGCCGAGCAACCCATACTGTTCGCGTGAGATGGTCGAATTTTCGGAACGGCTTCCCGACACATGGAAAGAGTCTCGACTCATCCAGCGGAATTCGATGCAAAGGTGGGGGGTCGACAAGTCCTTGTTAGAGCGGCCGTCACCAGAGAATTTCGAGTCCTCCCTGCGCGCCGAGTTGGCCCGGGTCCAGCCCCTATTGTCTACTTGGGAGGAACCGGCGACCGTGAGTCTCGGGATCTTCCGAATAACGGAGTGGGACCGAATCGTTCGCCCGAACCTTGCGTATGAGGATCTGGAGATACTCAATCAAGGGTTTCGAGCGCTGACGCTAGAGTTATCGCTCCGCTCGGTCTACTGATCAAAGCATATAGATAGCAAGTGGAATTTCGCTTGCGCGGATCGCGACTCGCAACGACGCATCCTAGGCCGGGCTACGCCTAGGGCGTGTCTACTTATTCGCGTAGCCAGATGACGACGGCGTAGAGCACGACGCCGGCACGGTAGGTCAGCGCGAGTTTGTTGTAGCCGGTGGCAATGGCAGCGCATAATCCTCAACCGTGGGCAGGTGACCCCCGGCGACAGTGCCCTGCTGGATGAGACGCTCCCCGGCTGGCAGAAAGGAAGGGAACGTGGCGGCAACCGAACCAGCACGCGTTAGGGAGATTCCTACACCCCGAACCCACTCTAGACACAGACCAACCCAACCCAAACGGCTAGAGGTTGTACCCGACAAGGAAACGGCATAGATGCGCGCTCCGCGAAATGAAGCCACGGGCACTTCCGGAGAATCGGAGGTCCTAGCCCAATTTGAGCGCCTAGGATGGGGCGGCCTCATTGACAGCCGACACGATACCGGCACAGACCTCTATTTAAGGCCGAGAGACGCCCGCCGATTCGAACTTGGAGTCGTGATGGGCGTCCAGGTCAAGACCGGTCCTTCGCACTTCACCGCTCCCAAGCGGGACGCACAAGGTGACATCAGTGGTTGGTGGTTTGCTGAGGACAACAGAAACCACTTCGACTACTGGCTGCGCCATGCGCTGCCCCACTTGTTGATCCTGCGGGACCAGAACAAGGAAAAGTCGTTCTGGGTCCACGTTACGCCGGAACGTGTTGTATCCACCGGCAAGGGCGCCAAGATCTTCGTACCCGCCTCGCAGACCGTTGACGTCGACCACAATCAAGCGCTGTCCGAAGTGGCATTGACGCAACTCGAAACCAGCAGCTGGGAAGGCACAGCTTGGACTGGCGCTGTAAACCTGTCGTCTGGCGATGAAATCCGGTACGCCCTAATCACTCCCCGCCTCATCGCGCCACACCCCAATTTGGGTCCACGTTCCATCACCGGCCTTGAAGCCCTCGCCATGCAAGTGCTGCTCCGCACCGAACTTGAACGAACGCTCGCGCCGAAAAACAACGACCGACTCATCCCAGGCTTCGACGACCAATGGCAGGGCTTGTCGCTCGACGAGGCAGGTGAGTCGGAGGACTGGTGCTGGCGTGCGACCGCTGCGCTTCATTTGCGGCTCTATAACGGCGAAACCACGGCCATGACGCGGCTAACTCAGAACGCGCCGAGTCCTTCGGAACGAGCTGCCTCCGTCATCTTGGCCTGCACCGTCCACTTCGAGGAAAACGACCCGGACGCAGCGCTCCAGATACTGAATGATGCCCTACAACACGACGACTACTCCCCCGTGGATCACGCATGGTTAGAAACACACCGGGCGAGGGCTCTCTTGGAGACAGGACGACACGAAGAAGCTTTCGACCTCGCCATGAGAGCCCAGCGCATTCACCGTGAAGCACCACATGACCTCACGGGCACAGCCATATCGGGTGCCTGCGCTTCAACCTCATTCAGAGCGGCTGGATGGTTGAAAGGCGATATTGCAAACATCATTCAGGGAAGCGATAACCCAGTTTCCTGGTGGAGAGCCCAGCTCATGTCCTACGGGCTAGCGAACCACCTGTCCGAAGAGTTCCGTGCATGGACCGAAACCGGACAACCGCGCACGCAAGGATCCGGGACTGCCCACAGACGACTCATGTCAGCTGCATTACTGGCGTCCCTTGCCGGCGACCACGAAGGCTGGCGCGGAGCTACGGGTTCCCTCGCAGAAATGCTTCTCATCGCCAACGATCCCACTAGCAGCCCCCAAGCCGTATCGGACCAACTGACGCTCCTGCGATTGTCCGGCGATAGTAGAGGCGTAAGCAGCGCTACGCACCATGTGGCGTTGGCAGGCCCACCAGTTGCCGCCCGCCTTGCCGCCGGCAGGGTCGACTTATCTCGGTCTACACGAACGTCGGCGCTGGCAGACTTGGAACTCCTGACGGCAGCCGGCGACACGCTCGAGGAGGACTTCGCGGATGAGGTGTGCACCTGGGCGCTGGCGACCCTGTCCAATCCTGAGGAATACCTGGTACGGACTCGACCCACATTCGCAGTCACGTACAAGATTATCTATCTCCTGAGGTCAATGCTTTGGTCGATGAGCGACGCATCCGTTCATCGTGTGATTGAGTATTTTCTGAACCAACCGGCCGTCTCCGACGGACCGACTGCTGAAACCTTCGCAAGGCTTATCCGGGCGATACCGGAGACTGTTTGGACCGACGATGAGCGGCGCCGTGCAGCGGAACGCAGAGGAGACGCACCGTACCTGAGGGAGGCGTACTTACGTGTTGCTGTCCGCGCGGCAAAGGAGAGCCGTGAGGAACTGCACCGCCGAGCCCGTGCCGGCGAGTTGATCATCCTGGAAGCGGTCGACGACGTCCGAACTCTTTCGACTGACGCTGTGGCTGCTCTTGTTGAACGGTTGTCCGACGTAGTTCACACTGACATTCGGAACGCAGCAATAGGCTTCCGCACCTCGGGTGGGCTCGACGCCGGGCGCGCTTTGACCATGTTGAACGTTTGGCACCCGTCCACCGCACGATGGGACGCCGTCGAGTCACTCCTGTCCGACCCGAACCTGGCACCGGAAGATTGCCTCGGCACTCTAGAAGTTCTCGCCGTTCACGGATCCGGCCTCTCCAGTACTGTCAAAAAGCGACTTCTTGAGCGCTTGGCGCCTCTCAGAGAAGGTAAGGTGCTGATCGGTGACCTGGAGCACGATGACGCCCGCAGTCTCGCAGCTGAAGCATTCGCTGCGCTGACGGACGACCTTACGCGCAAGAAGTTGGTTCGCGAGCTTCTTGGTGGAGACGCATTACATAGGTCTGCCGGTGCTCGAGTCATTGAACGGTTTGGGGGTCCATCAGACGCCGACCTGCTACTCGTACTCGCGGGCGACGCGAACGAGACGGTGCGCAACCCGGCACTTGCCGGACTCGCAGCTGTAGCAGTCGCCGGCCACGCATCCGCTCCCGCGCTCACGTTGCTCCGGTGGCACCTGCAGTCGGGCGGAAAACGCAGCGCGTCCGCAATTGCATCACGGCTCCCCCGAAATTCCACCTCACCCACCATCTCTGAACTCCTGAAGACCGCAGCGCGCCACCCCTCCGCACGCGTCCGCTCCGCAGCCCGCAGTAACGCCCGACGCTGAAGATCCCGGCAGTGCATGTCATTGCCGGAACCTCTAGACGTACTCAGCTATCTGCGGTTCGGCCATTCTCGGCTGAATTCCGCGGTGGCTTCTTTCCGCCCTTATCTACGGCAACGCACAAGCCACCACCTATTCCTACGATTTGGCCGGTCACCTGACGGGCCTCGGATACCCCAACGGACAGGCCATACCGCGCACCTATGACAAAGCCGGCAGGCTCGCCTCGATTGTGGACTGGCCCGGCAAGGCCACGACGTTCACCCCGGACGCCGACGGCAACACGGTCGCGACCAAGTACGGCAATGGGATCATCGCCACCACCACCTACGACGACAAACCTGTTCTTCCAGCTCGTCTCATCCTGCTATAAAAACGGCTCCTCGGTGCTTACCAGCACCCGGCCTTAAGCAGGTGGGGAGACGTCTCCAGCGACGCGACCGTGGCCTCGGCGATGATCGACCGGATCGTCCACCATGCCAAGGTTTTGAACCTCACCGGAAGCAGCTACCGGCTCCGGGAACAAGACAGGACGCCGGCTTCAGGCACAATAGGGCAACGGCTCTGGACCCTGTACTCAACCGGCAGAACCGGCCCTATTCTGGTGGCGTTAGACACGCTCGGTCGATCACAGCCCTAAGGTTGTGGAACGAAGGGAATTCAACCATCCTAGGGAGCAACACTAACGCCCCGGAAGGCCAGAAAAAATGAAGCAAGCCCATAAACCAGAACCGGAATCTAAACCGAACAGGATCAGAGCAGGCACCTTCGCTTGGATTCTAGTGGCTCTGATCGCCGCCATCGGGCTGACCACGTCCATTGCGGAAATGGTGCAATTCGGTGGCCGGCGTTTTGGCTACACTCCTGGGCCCGGCGCCGCGAGCATCAATGTAGCGCTCTGTATTCTCGTGGGCAGTTCAGTCCTGCTGGCCGCATCAGGAGCTGCAGGAATCTTCAAGTTCCGGCGACGGAAGGGCCGCTAGACGATACGGCTATGCATTCACAAACCGTTACAGGTGCTCAACCGACGCAGTTATAGAGACATCTGGTGACTTCATCCTGCACCGCACACTAATTCCGCCCAACCATCTTGAAAAGACAGAATATTACAAGTATTCTGCGAGGGTTCGAGCACCCGCAAATGTTGTAATTCTTGATTGGGGAAATAGAGATGATAGGTGCGGTTAGGAAGACGGCGGCGACCCTTGGGGTAGGAGTAATGGTTACCATTGGGGGCATTGCGGGGGCCGCGCCGGCCCACGCGGCCCTTAGCAACTGCCCGGCCAACAATGTGTGTAACTGGCAAGACGCCAACTATACCGGCAGTTGGGCGTGGTTCAACACCTATTCCAGGTATTCTTATGTCTACCCTTACAATGACGGGACGTCGTCAATTGCAAACCGAAGGTCGGCGACCGCCGTCTGGTACTCAGAGAGTGGTTATTGGGGCTCATCCTGGACGCTAGACCCCGGCCAGGACGTCTCGCTTTACGTGTGGCCGTATAACGACGTCTTCAGCAGCCATTACCTATATTAGAGAATAAACAAGCTGCGGGTGAGGATACTTCGTCCTTGCCCGCAGGTCTCGATGAATAAAACGGAAAACTTCTTTTAGCGTATCGCTTGAGCAGGTTCGATGCGCGCAGCTGCGAAAGCCGGAACAACGGCCGCCAAGATCCCTCCGCCTAATCCGGCCAAGATACCCACTGCGATTGAAGCTGGTGGTAGTGATGCGGTCCAACTTTGTCCTTGGGCCACTGCGACTACGCTGGCCAGGCCTGCGGCCACACCGGCAATACCTCCAGCAAGCCCTATCAGGGCGCCTTCAATCATAAAGCTGGTGTAAATTCCTGCCTTGCTGGAGCCGATAGCTCGTTTCAGGGCGATCTCCTGGGCTCTGGATTGCACGGAAAGAAACATGGCTGTTGCAGAACTGAGCATGGCCATGAGAAGGAGCACGGCCGAAGTCAGGCCCACCAAGGTCCCGAGATCATTTGCGACACCGACGCTCAGGTTGCGCAGATCAGCGACGGTTGAAACTTCCACATCTCCAGGGCTGGCAGGATTGATAGCCAGCGGCAGTGCGTCAGCCACTGCTGACGGATACCCCATTTCCGTTCTAATACTGATCTGGTTGTCGGAGCTAGGAGCGCTCGAAAGAGGAATGAGAATTGAAGAGGCTAGCGTGTCGTCCTCGCCTCCATCCCTGATAACACCGACGACGGTGTGTAGCCGCCCCTGAATCCAAATCTGATAGCCCAAGCGATAGGGCGAGTAGCCCAACTGAGAGGCCGCTTCCGACCCAATAACGGCTACAGGACTGTCAATGGGACTGTCTAAGGCCGTAACGGAACCTACTGGGACGGCCTCCGCTTGATAAAGGAGGGGATAGTCGGAACTTACACCTAGTACCTGACCCTTGAATGAGGGTGAATCGACGTCATCGAGTTCGACCGGTAGAGAGACGTCCGCGAGCGTCCGTGCTACCGGAATTTTTTCCGCGGCCCCGATAACGTGGGGAATGGCGTCGATTCTATGCAGCAGCTTCGATCTCTCGCTCACGGTAGCTTCGGGGGGAACAAACAGTGTGAGTCTGTTCAGAGCACCTTCGGCGAGTCTGCTGCTCACCTGAACGGAGGCTGAAGCCGCTATTCCGGTCGCAGACACTAGTCCGCCTGCGCCTAATAAGAATGCGCAGACAAGCATCAAACTTCTCAGTGGTCTTGAAGTAAGGGCTGACAAAGCTTCGGCAAACTTTTCCAAGGGACGCGCCCAGTGGGACTTGGGGGCTTTCGCCGCAGGGACAAAGGCCGAGAATTTGGTGTCGGCGCGTCTCTGGATCCGGTCCAGATGCATAATTCCGTCGACCAACATGACCGTGCGGTCCGCGATTTTTGCCACATCCTCATCGTGTGTAATGAGAACTATAGTCTTCCCACGGAGACGAAGCTGCGCAAGGAGGGAGAGGACCTCTCGCGTGTTTCTGGAATCTAAGTTGCCGGTAGGTTCATCCGCCAGGATGACTTTCGGGTCCGTAGCGAGTGCCCTAGCGATTGCTAATCGCTGCCTCTCCCCACCCGAAAGAGTTCGGGCTAAACTTGCGTGACGATGCAACAAGCCCACTTCTCGAAGAGCTGCCGCGACGCGAGCACTCCTGTACCGTTTTGGCACTCCTGTAATCGATAACCCCAGTGCTACGTTTTGCACGCAGGTTTCGTAGGGCAGCATGTGAGCCGATTGAAAGACGAAACCGAATGTGGCGGAACGCAGAGCGTTCTTTTCACTTTCACGGAGATCCGCAACTTGTCTTCCGTCGATGGCATAGCTGCCGGCTGAAGCCGCGTCGAGCAGCCCCAGTATGTTTAGCAAAGTCGACTTGCCGGAACCGGACGGACCCATTATTGCGACCATCTCGCCTGGATATACATCCAGGTTGACATCGGACACTGCCTGAGTGGTTGCGGCCGAAGTCCCGAAGTCGCGGCGGACGCGTCTCAGCCTGAGAGTTGGATCAGTGTTCACGGCGACACCTGCACTTGATCTCCGACGGACAGATCCCCACTGTCAACAGTGGTCCATCCGGATGCGCTTTCGGAAACCGTGATCTCCATTCGTTGAACCTCGCCTTTGGAAGATTTGACCAAAACGAATTTTTTTCCGGCATCATCCCGTACAGCAAGGGAAGGTAGCGCCCGCTTAGGTTTCGAAGTCCCATGTGTCGAAACGGAAACCCCCATTCCTTCTTCGAACCCTTGTGTCGGTGGCGTTGTGAGGGCAACTCGTATCAAATGGCCGGCCTTTTGTGGTTTTTCTCCTGTAGTAGCCGCCTCAAAGGGACCGACCTCGGTCACTTTTCCCGGGCTCGTTTCCCCGGATCCATTGGATATGATTAGTTCCGTGCCTTGAGGAATCTTCGAAACCTCGCGGGGTGAAGCCCGGAATTCGACCTGAGGCGGTCCCAATAGAACTGTGACTAGAGGAAGACTCTCAGAAAGAAGAGAGCCTGGTGGTGCCACTGTGAGAATCTTCCTTGGATAGCCTGCGGCAGGCAGTCTTTGCACTTCCTTCATCGATACAAATGTGCCCTCTCCCAAACCACCCGGGGGAGCAAGATCTTGGCCAGCGTAGAGTCGTCGCCAAGCCCAGAGCGTTCGACTGTCGAAGACCCCGGTTTCCATGGTCCCTAGTGCTCGTTGAAGACTCAAGACATCGGACCCCTTGTCTTTCAAATGTAGGTCGCGATACAACGGAATTTCCAACGCCAAAAAAAACAGAGGTCGGTCTGCTACGGTAGCGACAAGGCTGCCATTTTCTAACACGTCACCTGGCTGCAGGAAAGTCCTAGTGACAACAGGACTTGATTCCCCGCCGACTTTTGTCCCGTCAATTGAAACAGTAGGTCCTTGCCTTACGGAAGCTTTCGCTACCAAGCCATCGGTTACTTGCCTTTCTTCGACAGCGGCGAAGATGGGGATGACTTCACGCGCTGTTGCCGCGAGTTTTCCCTCAGGCTGCTGGACGAGCTGTGCACATGCGAAGGCGGCCCCGGCCACTGCGATGTTTACGGTCAGAAAGACAATAGCCCGGCCAGGTCGGCTTACGGCACGGACTCGCACTGTTTCTCGCGGTGATAGGTCGCGGGAGTTCGCGTTTCGCTCTGAAATGTCAGTCTCACCCATTTACGATCTTCCGTGCCTTCTCGAGCGCTTCGTTTGCTTTATTCCGGTGGGCCAGAAGCTCTGCCTCGTGGTTACCTATATAGGAGGCTTGGTACTGCGCTTCAATGTCACCGATTTTTTGACGGAACAGAAGTTTTTCTTTGCACTTGACATCGATGACGGCAATGGGCATCTGCGCAGCAATGTCGTCCGGCGGATAGACAGGTAGAAATCCGGCTTCCTCATTGATCTCGAGTCCGCTAGCCTTCATACACGCCTGCCAGTCCTTAATAACGGCTTTCGTTCCGCTGTCCTTTTCCGTAGCGTCGTAGGCCTGTCTATATCCCTCTTCCACAACGGTTCGAGACGCGCCGAGTGGAGTCGATCTGGACCTGTACGTCGGCATGAACTGTACCTCAGTAAGACACTTTGACCAGGCTTCGTTCCTGGCAGGGATCGATTCCTCAAACTGTTTGTTGATGGCGTCACCTGCCGGATCGGGAATAATTCCGTATCCGAACTTCTCGGCGTAGTCCATTGACCATAGGCCGAATGTTCTGTCTGCTTGAACAGGTCTGGTTGCCCAATCCCTGCCAGCGTTGGGGTCCGAAAATCCAAACCTTTGAAGGCATCCGTCGAAGACTATCGCGTTCGCCTGGTCTATCAGTAACGCCTCACGGGGAGACAAGGTGTACTTATCTAACGGGAGAACTATGGTCATAGTTTTGTAGTCCAAGCTGGATTTCATTGACTTTAATTCGTCGGAGCTAAGCCCCGACGAGCAGCTTGAAACGGAAAGTGTCATTGCTAGACCTAGAAGCACGGTTGCGCGGAGCTTAATTTTCATTCCCTACCCCCAAGGTTCACGCCACAAGTGGTCGCAGTCGGTACTGTATCTGGTACTTTACATTCTTTTCATGAAGGATAGGTCTGGATGATGTATTTCGTCAGAAATAGCGGGCACCATATCTTTGAAACCTCGGTCGCAATGATCGGACCGTCGGGTCTTGTCTTTTCGCCACGCCTGTATGACAGACCCTTTACTAGGAGCCCCGGAGATCGCGACCCTATCCGATAGGCAGTAGCGCGGGCGTGATTGCTCCGCCGTGCGGAGGCCCAAATCGATGCTGCGGGACTCAATTGTCCAAGCCGGGCCCGTGCAGCGGAAGTCTTTCGCTCACCGGAGAAGACTGATCTTCAAGTCAGGCCTAATCAATAGTGTCCGGCGCGAGGAGACCAATAGAGGTTACTTCCGCTTCCTGTTCTTACGTTGCGGCTGGGCCCGCTGGGTCTTGGCTTCCACGGCAGTCGCGGCGGAAGCCTCGGCTGCTTCGGCTTCGGCCTTCTTTGCACCCAAGAGGGGCATTGCGGGCAGGCCCCTGGCTGCCCGGCGCTCGGCAAGAGCCTTCGCGGCGGGGGAACCCGGCGTAGGCATCCGGCGGATCACGAAGAACTGCTGTCCCATGGTCCAGAGGTTGGTGGTGGTCCAGTAGATCAGGACGCCGATGGGGAAGTTGATGCCACCCACCCCGAACACGATCGGCAGGATGTAGAGCATCATCTTCTGCTGGCGCATGAACGGGCTGGCCAGCGCCTCTTCGGACATGTTCTTGGCCATGATCTGCTTCTGCGTGATGAACTGCGAGGCCGTCATGGCCAGGATCATCACGATGGAAAGGATCCAAACTGCCGCCTCATTGCCGCTGGCGCCGCCGTGCAGCAGCGACGCCGACAGCGGGGCACCGAAAATGGTCGACTCGTCAAACTGCTTGACCTGCTCGGCGCTCATGGCGCCGATGCCTTGGCCGGCAGATTTGGCCGTGCTGATGCCCGAGAGCACCTGGAAGAGCGCGAAGAAGAACGGCATCTGGATCAGCATGGGCAGGCAGGCAGAGAACGGGTTGGTGCCGTGCTTCTTGTACAGCGCCATCTGTTCCTGCGCCATGGCCTGGCGGGACAGCTGGTCAGTCTTGCCTTTGTACTTGTCCTGCAGCTTCTTCAGGTCAGGCTGCAGCAGCTGCATGCCGCGCTGGGCCTTGATCTGCTTGACGAACACGGGAATCAGGGCGGCACGGATGACCAGCACGAGCCCGATGATGGACAGCGTCCACGTCCAGCCATTGGCCGCCGGCATGCCAATGGCGCTGAGTCCGTCATGGAAGCCCACCATGATGGCTGAGACCAGCCATTTGAATGGGGCCATGATTGTTCCAAAGAAGTCCATACGATATCCCTATTCGTCAGGCCGCAGAACGGCCTTCTCCATCAGGCTGAGGGCGACAAGCTTATGCGAGCAAAGCCTTGTGTCGTCTTGTGCGACCGATCACTTTGCCCTCTGAAAAGTAGTTGCATCACCTCACCCACCAACGGCGACGCCAGCGTGTCCAGCGCCTGGGGCGATCCTAGCCGTGGAGGACGGCTAACCCAAGGACGTAGGGCTATCAAGGAGGTGTGGCGGTGTTTAGCACGGTTCGCCGGAGCCCAGGGAACTGTCGGTAGGCGAGCCTCAGGGCGTTGGTCAGGCGTTCCTGGATGATCCGGTTGGACGGTCACTTGTTGGTCCGCTGCTAAGTTCGGTGGCTCAACCGGTCTCCTAGATGCACGTCCATGCCCGCGTCGCACGTTCGGCGGACCAGTGTTGGAATTTCTGCAAGATTGGGCTGGACATCTTCCGAAGTTGCGCGGGAGTCACTGTCGATAACGCGCTGAAGATCTACCAACGCGGTTCGGGCTGTCGTCGAAATATCCTTCAGGGACGTATTGACGGATTCCGGCTGATTTGGATGCAGATAACGTGCACCATCGGCCTGAGCTGCGATCACGGCCAGCGAGTGCGCGAGCACGTCGTGAAAGTCCCGCGAGATGCGCCTCCGCTCCTGTTCCACGACAAGTTCAATTTCGGCTCGTTGAAGGCTCGCCTGGGCCTCTTCAGCAGCTTGGAAGAGGCCCCTGCGTTCTTCAAATAAGCGAAGTGAAAGACCGACCAATCCAAAGCCCGTCGCTATCACTATGAGAACCGACAGGCAATGCCACCAGAAGCTAACCATTGCTTCGTTAGGCAGGTCCGAGACTCTGAACCACGATCCTCCTGAACCATACTGCCGGGACGCAGTGAGGAATGCCATGGCTCCGGCGAACAGGAGGTTCATCCCAATAGCCAAGATATGGACCCGGTATTTGCCCTTCCAGAGGATGAAAGCCAGCGCTATGAACGACCCTATGTGGACCTGCCACATTACTGAAGTCATCGGCGAGATTACCTTCAGTAGCTGGAGACTGAGTAGGACTGCCACAAACGCCAGGGATATGCGGGGCCAGCGCCCTGCGGTTGCGATCGCCAAAGTGAGTAGTGCGATGGCCGGAATGGGCCACATGCCAATGCGTACGCTCCCAAGGAATCCAAAATATGGATGAAACCAATACAGGCCGAAGGATGTACCGGCCAGAGGTGCAGACCATTCTCCAAGCTTCCCCAAGGCAGTTTCCATTTTTCAACCATATACACGGCTCTGCCGACTAAAGCAGGTTTCCGTTTGATCTCATACCAGAAGCCAAATTTTTCCATCCTTCTGGGCGGATCATCTGGACATAAACGTGCGAGTACCGCCGCCAACGTCGATACCCACCCGGTCGCGGTGTCGAACAGGACGCGGTGCCCGGCGCCCGCGACCCGGATCCCGATCCCGATCCCGATCCCGACAGCCAGGTGGGTTTTGCCGGTGCCGGGTGGGCCGAGCAGGACCACGTTCTTGGCTTCCTCCAGAAAGGCACCGGTGCCCAAAGCGCGACGAGGTTCCGGTCCGCGGCAGGCTGGTGGTCGAAGTTGAACTCGTCCAGCAGCTTGTGTCCGGGGAACCTCGCTGCCCTGATCCGCAGAGCGGCCCCGGGGGCTTCGAGTTCGGCGATCTCGCGGGAGAGGACAGCGGCGAAACTATACCTCGTCCGACCAGCCTGGCCCCGTGCCCCGGTCCCCGAGGAACCGCCAGCCGTCCGCGATCCGCGGGGCGCGCAGCGCGCGGGCGTAGTAATCGATGTCCTATACTGCCCCGTTCGCTAGCCGGCCCCGGCGACCTCACGGGCATCGTCGGAGATGGCGACGCCCGTGAGCTCGTCATGGATCGACAGGTCCTGTTCCTTCACCACCGTGGACCGTCCGTCGGCGCTCACGGTCACCTTTTCCAGGTCAGCTTCCACGCCCACGATCCGCCGATCGGACCCGGATCCAGGAAAAGTCGTTGGAAAGACCCGAAGACAGTAGTCCCGTGAGTCGTTCGCTGCTGCGGAAGACGACCGCCCCCCCCCCCGGTGACAACGTCCCCGTCACCCTACCGAGATGGTGGCATTGTATGGTAATTGCTGGGGGCGCCATCTTGCTGAGTGGATTGTTTTCCGGTGCTTAGTCACTGCAGCGGATCAGTCGCTGTGCCCCCTGACTCTCACCATCGGGCAGGCAAGGAACCACAACTAGGGTGTGTCTCCTTATTGGCGTAGCCAAAAGACGACGGCTTAGAGGACGACGCCGGCACGGAAGGTCAGCGCGAGTTTGTCGTAACGGGTGGCGATGGCCCGCCATTGCTTGAAGAGGCTGAAGGACAGTTCGACAGCATTGCGGCCATTACTAGGTCTCGGAATAGGTCTCGGAATCGCAGCCCACAGGACGCCCGCCGCGAGAGCCGCTGCGCTTCCTGTGCCGGATCTGGTCGGAGGGTTCGGGAATCACCGCTTTGATGCCTGGCGACGCAGCAGGGACCGGTTCGCCCGCGACGAACGCCCGGCGCGCGCCGATGCCCCGGGATAGCCGTCGAGTCGGCATGCGAGACCGGCAAACGCTCGCCAAGAGCTGTGCTAAATCTGGTGCTTAGCCTGTGCCAAGAGAGGTTAGGCTGCTCAAACTTCCCTTGCACCGTAAGGACTTCAGCTAATTCGTAATACCCCCGCCAAGTAGCAAGGCCCCTGCTTTCCTTTGTTTATAAGGGAAGCAGGGGCCTTTGCTTTGCCCGGCACGGCCCGGCCCGGGCTCATTGGCAACGCAGCGGCAACGAAGCTGCGGGCATTAGTGCTCGGCTTCTTCAGCAGCCTTCTTGGCGTTTTTCTCGGCGTCCTTCTCGGCGCGCAGAGCCTCCGTCTCGTGCTGTTCCTCGGCTTTTTCCTGGTGGATGACCTCTGCGAAGAGCTTCTCCATTTCCTTGGCCACGCCGGCGGCCGAGGCCGGGTTCTGGCCGGTCACCAGCCGGCCGTCAACCACGACCTTCTCCTTAAAGACATCAGCGGAGACGTGGGTGGCGCCCTGTTCCTCAAGTCGGTCGGCCAAGAAGAACGGGATGACCTTGTCCTTCCCTGCGGCAACCTCCTCGTCGTTGGTGAAGGCGGCAACCTTTCGGCCCTCGACGAGGCGGAACCCGTTCTTCAATTCCACGTTCAGCAGGCCGGCCGGTCCATGGCAGACCGCGCCCACCAGCCCGCCGGCGTTGTAGATGCTGGCAACCAGATTCTGCAAGCCTTCGCTGTCCGGGAAGTCCCACATGGTGCCGTGGCCTCCCACCAGGAAGACGGCGTCGTACTGATCGGGATCAACTACGTCGACCCGGGCCGTGTTGTAGAGGCCGGCGCGCGTGGTCTCGTCCTCCGTGAAGGCCACCTGGATGGGATCCTTTGAGTCCACGTCGTCGCGCGGGGGCTGGCCGCCCTGGATGGACGCGAAGTCGACGAAATGCCCGGAATCCTTGAAGACCTTCCAAGGATGTGCGGCTTCGGCCACGTTGTAGCCGGTCTTCTCGCCCGTATCGCCGATCTCGGAAACGCTGGTCAGAACCATGAGAATCTTCTTCATGAAGTGCTCCTTTCGTCTACGTTCCACCCTACGCCCAGCCCAATTCTGGCCCTTCTACGCGAATAGGACGCTCCGAGACGGCCAGTCGTCGCAGTTCTCCAGGACCCAGTTCTGGGCGCGCCAGATGACGTTGTAGAGGTTGTAGGGTGCGCCAGCCGCTCAGGGCTCGCCGTCGAGGCTCTCCATCTCCAGGCAGGCCTCTTCATAGGAAACGTCGCCGTTCCGGAAGGCCTGCTCCAGTTCCTTGGCCCGGCGCCGCGAATAGGCCGTGCTGAGGGTTCCCGTCATGCCGGCCTCGAGATAGTCGAGGCGGGAGTGGGTGGGCTGCTGGTCCCGGGTGATCAAGTGCCGGCGGATCGACTTCGGGAACCAAGTGCCAGGATGCATCAAACGATGCGCATAGGCTCTGGGATCGACTAAGTACATGCTTCCATGGTTCAACTCTCCGCTGAGAAGAGCATGAGTATCGTCTGGGTAGTAGGGATTAGGCGCACAACGTGCCGGGCGGGCCCGTGACTTTCAACTGCTTCGCGGAGACGGTGACCCGCGGCGCGGGAGAACTCCTGGGGCTGGCGGCGGTGTTCCGGAGCGCCTGCCGATACGCGGAAAGATAGGACTTCCCGAGGAACTCGATGCCAACGCGGGAGAAGTGGATTCTCTCGCCCGGGTTGACGCCGCCGGCCATGGATTTTGCGAAGCCGGTGTAGGCGACCCTGGACGGGGTTTCGCGGTGGGCTCGATCGATGTTGGCCGCGCCCGGTGTAGCTGCGATGCCTTCCGGCGCCAGTCCCCCAACAACAAAAGGGAGTTTTGGGGAAAGGAGACGCGAGCGGAAGAACGCGATCAGTTCGTCAAGTTTCGCCGCGTAGGCCGCCATGGATATGGCGGAGTTGCTTTCGCCCTGGTGCCAGAGGACGCCTTTGAGGTCCACGCTGTAGCCGGCTGCTTTCGCGGCTGCCATGCCCTGCAGAGTCTGGGCAACAGCCAGGGCCGGGAGATCGAACTCCGGATCGACCGCTACGCCGACAGACCACGACAGCTTGTCCTGTGCTGTGGTGAACGCCGTGGCTCCGTGGGCGGCAGGAATGATGAGCACACCCACGTTGGGCGGCTGGGTCTTCAGGTATTCGCGGGCAAAGGTTGTTGCCGGGGAGATCCCGGTTGCCACGTCATGCATGTCCAGGGGGACCGTCGCGGGGCGGAATGTCCGGATCTTCGCCCCGAACTGGAAGATGCGCGGGTCGGCCGGGTCATACGCGCCGCCGGCCGGAAGGCCGCGCCCGGACATGTTCGACTGCCCGGCGGCCAGGAACACATGCAGGACCGTGACGTCCCCAGTTGGCGCCGAAGGAGTGGGCTCGGCCGGCCCTTGCGGCGCCGGAGGAGTGGTCTCCGCCGGCCCTTGCGGGGGCGACACCGGCACCAGCACAAGCGTGAGTGCCGCGATCAGTAGGAGCCGGAGAAAAATGGATACCGGCCGGGAGCGGACAAATGCCACTATGTACCGTGCCTCCAGATAGCTGCGCCGCCAATGTGGACTGGTGCCCGCGGGTTTGCGGGCCAGCCAATGCTACACGGCACCGCTGGAGACAGCGCTTCCCCGTTCGGGCGTGGGCCCAGCCCGCCCCCGAACGGGTTCAAGGCCGCCTCCTGGCTACGCGCGGCCTCCCGGCTACCCCCGAACGATCACCACATCCAGGGCCCGCTGATCCAGGTTTGCGGGCGGGTGGCGTCGAGCCGGCGGAGGGCCTCGGGCAGGATGGCGATGATGTCCCCGGCCCGAATAATGCAGATGTGGCGGTCCGGGACGAGGCTGATGACCCGGCGTCCCTGGTCCGGGCCGGCGTCGAGGATGATGGTGCCGGTTTCGGCCACCGCGACGGCGCTGCCGGTCACCACGGCGTCCACACCGTCCAGTTCCTGGACGCTGAGCCGCTGCCCGGGCGCGTCGGCCACGCGGCGGTCGGGAACCGCCGTCGTGCGCGTCCGCCTCCGCGAAGAGGGACTGGTCCAGGCCGTGCGGGACGGCGTAGCGGTCGGTGCCCTCGAGCAGGGTGGCGAGACGCCGGGGCACCGCCGCCGCTTCCTCAACGAAGACGTTCGCCTTGTAGTCCAGGAGCCGGTCCGTCAGCAGCTCGATGAGCGCCTCCTCGCCCAGTCCGGAGGAGCGCCGGTAGCCGCGGGGCACCTTGGCCACGGCCGGGGCGTCCCGGAGTGCGGAGCGGATCCGGTCGAGTATTTCTTCGCGCGCGTTCACGGGGTCTCCTCGTCGCCGGTTGCATCCGTCGGGCCAGCCGGGGCCCGGTGTTCCTTGCCCCACCATTGCCGGAACGACTGTCCTGGCGGTGCGGGGATGTCCCGGCTCGGGGTCCAGCCGGCGGCGATGCCCGGCAGTTTGGTGATTTTTCGATCCGGGCCGGCAGCCACGCGGCCAAGGGGCAGCGCCACCTCCTCAGCGTCGGCTCGGTGCGCCCGGCGTTCGTCGGCGGCCCTTTCACGCTGCAGCAGGTCAAGGACCGCCACCGGGGCGCCGCCGATGCGGCGGAACAGGCGGGGGTCCCCATTCAACTGTTCGAAACGCCTGACCTGAAATTCGAGCGCGGCCGCCAGATCGGCGATCTGATCGGAAATCTCCAGCCAGACAAGCGGCCGGATGCCGTGTTTGCCGCCAACGACCAGCTGGCCCTCGGGCTATTGCAGTCCTTCACCGCCAACGGGCTCCGGGTGCCCGAGGACATCGCCATTGTCGGCTTTGACGACATCGACCCGCAGAGCTCCTGTTCAACGAGATTGCCGACGAGACCGGCCACGTGCACAGCCAAGTGGTGTTCACGCCGGAACTCGTCGCCAGGCAGAGCACCCGGCGCCGCTAGCAGCATCGCGGCCCCGGCGCACACCCGGGCCACGGCGTCGTCTAGGCTCGCTTCCGCCGGGCCCATTGACCGGGGGCGCCCGGCTGAGTACGGTCGCGTGCATCGATCCGTGCCGGCCGCGGCTTCACCCGCGGACGGGGAACATGCCGGGAGGCTCCGATGGGCAGCGCAGACTATGAATTCCGGACCGTCTGGCGCGTGGCGGGGACGCCGGAGGAAGTCGCGGCCGTCCTGGGCGATGCCATGGCCATGCCCCGCTGGTGGCCTTCCGTCTACCTCAGCGCTGAGCCGGTGGCGGGCGGGCCGGAACCCGGTCCCGGCATTCCCCGCCCCACCCGCCTCCACACGAAAGGCTGGCTGCCCTATACGCTCCGCTGGACCCTCACCGTCACGGAGCCGGTCACTCCCCGAGGTTTCGCCCTCACCGCGGCCGGCGATCTCAACGGCACCGGCCGGTGGACTTTCGAGCCGGACGGACCGGAAACAGTCATCACCTACGACTGGCGGGTCAGCGCCGCCAAGCCCCTGCTGCGCCGGCTGAGCTGGCTGTTCAAGCCCGGTTTCGCCGCCAACCACCGCTGGGCGATGGCCCGCGGCCAGGAGAGCCTCGCCTTGGAGCTGCGCCGACGCCGGGCCACGGCGGGGCGCAACGGGCCGGGAACCCCCACCATTCCACCGCCGCCCCCGCCCACCTTTGCGTGGCTGTCGCGGGGGCGCAATCCACTCTCCCGCGGCCGGCGCTGAGGCGCACCTGAACGCCTAGCGCTGCACACCAAGTTGACCGGAGTCCTAGCGTCTGGACTCCTGCACAACGGGAAGGCAGTGCGTCATTCACTTGACCATTGAGGCGGCTGGGGTTCCCACGGTTAGCTGGATCACATCATCGTTTGCCCGTAACCGTTCAGGAATCCTCATGACATTGCAGAAGAACCGGCCCTCAAGCCGCCCCGCACAGTGGGACGACGTCGAGATCGGCGACGCCGTCCACGTCCACCGGGACGGCCGCCTGGAACACGCGGGACGCGTGGACACCCGCACCGCCGACGGCGCCGTCGTGTGGGTGGTTTCCAAGGTCGGGCACCGGCGGCTGTTCCATGTCGCTGACGGCTTTGAACTGAGCGTCGCAGACCCCGAAGGAGCCCGCCATGCTGACCACTGATCGCCGGGAAGCCACCATTCAGCGGTTAACCACGGTCCAGCGGCCAAACACCGCCGACTCCTGCCCGGATGACTGCCACTACTGCTCAGGCCCCGAGACTGACTAGCTGCAGCGGCTCCTCAGCCACCTGACCTCGGCTGATGCCCGGAAATCACAATCCGGGCATCAATCGGGCCCGGCTGCCGTGGCATCGTTGACTAAGGCAACGGCGAGCATAATGGTTGAGCCATGAGGTCTCAGCGAATGAAGCACGCACTGGTTGTGACATCGGCTGCCGCGGCGGCCCTCCTCCTTAGCAGCTGCGGGGGCAGCTCTGCGCAGCCCCAGCCAGCCACCTCCCCGCCCACCCCGTCCGTCAGCGCATCGAGCGAGCCAACGGCCTCCGGCGCGGCAACGGAATCCTCGCCCGCCGCCGCGTCCTCGCAGGCCGCCCAGGCCGGCACCGCGCTGTGCAAGGCGGACAGCCTGACGGCAACAACCGACTCCAGCGGCGGCGGCGCGGCGGGCAGCATTTACATGCAGCTGATCGTAACCAACTCCGGCACCGAACCGTGCCTGTTGAAGGGCTATGCGGGCGTATCACTCACAACCGGTGCCGACGGCGAGCCGATCGGAGCTGCCGCCACCCGCGACGACTCAACCCCGGTGGTAGATGTCCTGCTCGCCCCGGGCAAGGCCGGCGCCGCCACACTGCGCTACACCCAGGCTGCGAACTACCCTGATTGCAGTCGGATGCAGGCGGCCGGATTCCGGGTCTACCCGCCCAATGACACCGCCTCACTGTTCCTGGCGCAGCAGCTGGACGCCTGCACGAACACCGACATCAACCTTCTGACCATCGGAGCTTTCCAGCCGAAGTAGCACCGGGCCCCGGACGTCCCGAGATCCGCCCGCCACGAAGCGCCTGGCACGCCAGTGCCCGCCCGCTCCCCGTGGTTGTGCCCGGCTAATAGTGTCAGTGGGGTAGGGCATGATGGAGGAATGAAGGGGCAGGAGCTCGCCGGCGGCGCACTTTCGGCCAACGCCATGGACCGGTTCAGCCGACCGACCCGGGATTGGTTCCTGGGCGCTTTTTCCGCGCCCACCCCGGCCCAGAACGGCGCCTGGAATGCCATCTCCTCCGGAGCGCACGCCCTCGTCGTCGCCCCCACCGGCTCCGGCAAGACGCTTGCCGCATTCCTTTGGGCACTCGACCGGCTGCTCGTTTCCGCCCCCGCCGAGCCCGAGCCCCTGCCCGGCCTTGCCACCGCTGCCAAAGGCGGGCGCCGGACGGCACCGCAAGGAAAATCAGCGAAGCGGAAGACGCGCGTACTGTACATCTCGCCGCTCAAGGCCCTCGGCGTCGACGTCGAACGCAACCTCCGCGCCCCGCTTATCGGCATCACGCAGACCGCCAAACGCCTGGACCTGCCCGCGCCGCTCATTACCGTGGGCGTCCGGTCCGGGGACACGACGGCGGCCGACCGCCGCTCGCTGCTCAGCCACCCGCCCGACATCCTCATCACCACCCCGGAATCGCTCTTCCTGATGCTGACGTCCAAGGCCCGGGAAACCCTCAGCGAGGTCGACACGATCATTGTCGACGAAGTCCACGCCGTCGCCGGCACCAAGCGAGGGGCCCATCTTGCGGTGTCGCTGGAACGGCTGGACGCGCTGCTGCCCAAGCCCGCCCAACGTATCGGCCTGTCGGCCACCGTGGAACCCAAAGAACTAGTGGCACAGTTCCTCGCCGGGTCCGCGCCGGTGGAAATTGTGGCCCCTCCGTCACGGAAGAACTGGGACCTGACCGTCTCTGTCCCCGTGGAGGACATGTCCGACCTTCAGGGCGCCGCGGCGGCCTTCGATTCCGGTCCCGCCTCCGGGCTCCAGCCCCAGGCCTCCATCTGGCCCCACGTGGAGGAAAAGATCGTGGACCTGGTGCTGGCCAACCAGTCCACCATCGTGTTCGCGAACTCCCGCCGCCTCGCCGAACGGCTGACCGCCCGGCTCAACGAGATCTACACCGAACGCCAGCTCATGGCAGCCGGCGGCGGCTGGGCCGACTTTGGCGCCGGCGCCCCGGATTTCGAGGCCGCACCGAATCTCACGCCGACTGGCGTACCCAATCCCATACCCAGCACGGTGCCGTCCGGCGGTGCCGCTGCACTGCCCACGTCCACCGCCACGCCGGCCCATATGATGGCCCAGGCCGGCAGCACCACCGGCGCGGATCCCGTGCTGGCCCGCGCCCACCACGGCTCCGTATCCAAGGACCAGCGCGCCCTGATCGAAGATGACCTCAAATCCGGGCGGCTGCGCTGCGTCGTGGCCACGTCCTCCCTCGAGCTTGGCATCGACATGGGCGCCGTGGACCTGGTGGTGCAGGTCGAGTCACCGCCCTCGGTGGCCAGCGGCCTGCAGCGGGTGGGCCGCGCCGGCCACCAAGTCGGCGAAATCTCCCAAGGCGTGTTGTTCCCGAAACACCGGGCAGACCTCGTCCACACGGCCATCACCGTGGAACGGATGCTCGACGGCAAGATCGAGCGGCTCAGCGTACCGGCCAACCCGCTGGACATCCTGGCCCAGCAGACGGTCGCCGCCACAGCCCTGGGCGCCATCGACGTGGAGGAATGGTTCGCCACAGTCCGGCGGTCAGCGCCGTTCGCCTCGCTCCCCCGGTCCGCGTTCGAGGCCACCCTGGACCTGCTGGCCGGACGCTATCCCTCGGACGAATTCGCCGAACTGCGTCCGCGGGTCATCTGGGACCGGAACGCCGGGACCATCGAAGGCCGGCCCGGCGCGCAGCGGCTCGCTGTCACCTCCGGCGGGACCATTCCGGACCGCGGGCTGTTCGGCGTCTACATCATCGGCAGCGAGGTCGAGGGCACCGGCGGTTCGGGGTCCGGCGGTGCCAGTGCGGACGGCAGGGCGGCCAGCCCGGCCGCCGCCGCGGCCAAGGGCGGGCGCCGGGTGGGTGAACTCGACGAGGAAATGGTCTACGAATCCCGGGTCGGGGACATCTTCGCCCTCGGCGCCACCAGCTGGAAAATCGAGGACATCACCCACGACCGTGTCCTGGTTTCGCCGGCGTTCGGCCAGCCCGGCAAGCTCCCGTTCTGGAAGGGCGATTCGCTCGGCCGGCCCGTGGACCTGGGCCGCGCCCTCGGTGCGTTCATGCGCGAACTGGCGGCGTCCGACATCGGGCCGGCAACCGAGCGGTGCAAGGCCAGCGGACTGGACGACTTCGCCGCGAACAACCTGATCCAGTACCTCGCCGAACAACGGCTCGCCACCGAGGTGGTCCCCAGCGACACGACTCTTGTGGTGGAACGCTTCCACGACGAGCTCGGCGACTGGCGCGTGGTGCTGCACAGCCCCTTTGGCCTGCCCGTGCACGCGCCATGGGCGCTGGCCGTGGGCCAGCGCCTGCACCAGCGCTACGGCATGGACGGCTCGGCCATGGCCGCCGACGACGGCATCGTGCTGCGGGTGCCCATGATGGAAGACGAGCCGCCGGGCGCCGAATTGTTCCTGTTCGACCCGGAGGAACTCGAGCAGATCGTGACGGCGGAGGTCGGCGGCAGCGCCCTCTTCGCCTCCCGGTTCCGCGAGTGCGCCGCCCGCGCGTTGCTGCTGCCGCGGCAGAACCCGGGCAAACGGCAGCCCTTGTGGCAGCAGCGGCAGCGCTCGGCTCAGCTGCTGGATGTTGCCCGGAAGTACCCGGCGTTCCCGATTGTGCTCGAGACGGTGCGCGAGTGCCTGCAGGATGTCTACGACCTTCCCGCGCTGAAGGACATCGCCGCCTCGGTGGAGCGCCGCGAGCTCAGGATCGTCCAGACCACCACCCAGCAGCCCTCCCCGTTCGCGAAGTCCTTGCTGTTCGGCTACGTGGCGCAGTTCCTCTACGAGGGTGACTCGCCGCTGGCGGAGCGCCGTGCCGCCGCCCTGGCCCTCGATTCCACCCTGCTCAATGAACTCCTGGGCCGCGTGGAGCTGCGCGAACTGCTGGATGCGAAGGTCATCGACGCCACCGAGCGCGAACTGCAGCGTCTGGCCCGGGACCGGCAGGTGCGCGGCCTCGAAGGCGTCGCGGACCTCCTGCGCCTCCTGGGGCCGCTCTCGCCGTACGAAGTTGCCGCCCGCCTGGAGCCGGCGCCGGACCCTGCCGCGGCTACCGAGACCGGCGGCGGGACGGCCGAGACCGCCGAGCCTGACGGAGAGACCTCAGGGACCGTTCCGGAGGTTGGGCGGGTCGAAACCCCGGCAACCGAAGCCGACGCAGCTGCCCACCTCGCCGCCCTGCAGAGAGCCAACCGGGCGATCAAGGTCAACATCGGCGGGATCGAACGCTTTGCGGCGGTCGAGGACGCCGCCCGGCTCCGGGATGCCCTCGGCGTCCCCCTGCCCATGGGCGTGCCGTTGGCCTTCATCGAACCGGTCGCGGACCCGCTCGGTGACCTCGTCTCGCGCTACGCCCGCACGCACGGGCCCTTCACCGCCGCCGAGGCCGCGGCTCGGCTGGGACTCGGCGTCGCCGTCGTCGGGACGGCGCTGAAGCGGCTGGCCGCTGACGGCCGCGTGGTGGAAGGCGAATTCCGTCCGCACGCGCCGCCGCCGGCCGGCACGGCGGCAGATACTGCAGGCAGCCCTGCCGGACCCGTCGACGCGGCAGCACCGACGGCCGCGTCCGTCGTTCTGCCTCTGGCCGGTGTGAGCGAATGGTGCGACGCCGAGGTCCTCCGCAAGCTGCGCCGCCGGTCGCTCGCCGCGCTCCGCGCCGAAGTCGAACCCGTGGACGCCGCCGCGTACGGCCGGTTCCTTCCCGCCTGGCAGAACGTGCGGACCCCCGGCGGCCGCGGGCAGTCCTCCCTGCGCGGCCTGGACGGGATCATCACGGCCGTCGACCAGCTGTCCGGCGTGCCCATTCCGGCCTCGGCATGGGAACCACTGGTCCTGGCCAGCCGGGTCTCCAATTACCAGCCGGCCATGCTGGACGAACTCATGGCCGCCGGTGAAGTCCTCTGGTCCGGTGCCGGATCGCTGCCCGGCAACGACGGCTGGATCAGCCTGCACCTAGCCGATTCCGCCGAGCTGACGCTGAACCCTGCCATCGATTTCGAACCCGGCGCCGCGCAGCAGCGGCTCCTGGAGCACCTGCAGAACAACGGCGGCGGCTACTTCTTCCGGCAGCTGACCGAGGTGGCCGGCGGCATGGACTCGGTGCTCAGCGACCAGGACGTGGTGACGGCACTCTGGGATCTCGCCTGGGCGGGCCGGGCTACCGGCGATACCTTTGCCCCCGTCAGGGCCCTCATCGCCGGAGGCCACACCGCCCACCGGCAGGTGGGGCGCGCCCCGCGGGCCAGGGCGCCGAGGCTGAGCCGGCTCGGACGGGCCCACGGTACCGGCCTGCTGGGATCGCCGGGCCTCACCGGCGGCCGGTACGGCTCCTTGACCGGCACCGCCCCCGCACCCGCGCTTGCCGCCGGGCGCTGGTCCGCGCTGCCCTCCCCCGAGCTCGATCCCACCATCCACGCCCGGGCCACCGCCGAGCTCCTCCTGGACCGCTACGGCGTGGTCACCCGCGGTTCGGTCATGGCGGAGAACATCCTCGGCGGCTTCGGCCTCATGTACAAGGTGCTCGCACGCCTTGAAGAGGCCGGACGCTGCCGGCGCGGGTACTTCATCGAGCACCTCGGTGCGGCGCAGTTCGCCGTGCCGGCCACGGTGGACCGGCTGCGGTCCTACGTCGAGGACGCCCAGCTGCACAAGGCCGAGCCCGTGGCGCTGGCCCTGGCCGCGACCGATCCCGCCAACCCGTACGGCGCCGCACTCCCCTGGCCCGCGCTCAACGTAGACGCCGGCACAGGCCACCGCCCCGGCCGGAAGGCCGGCGCCCTGGTGGTGCTGGTCGACGGCGCCCTGGCGCTCTATGTGGAGCGCGGCGGCAAGACCCTGCTCGCGTTCAGCGACGACCCCGACGTTCTGTCCGCGGCCGGGTCGGCGCTGGTAGGGGTGGTAACCCGCGGCGCGGTGGACAAGCTGATCATGGAAAAGGTCAACGGCCACGGCATCCTGGACACGCCCATGGCGGCCGCGCTCGCCCAGGCCGGGGCCTACTCCACCCCGAAGGGACTGAGAATCCGTGCCTGAGGGCGATTCCGTCTTCCGCGCCGCGGCGCAGCTGCATGCTGCACTGGCCGGCAAGGAACTGGTGTCCTCCGATTTCCGGGTCCCCCGTTTCGCCACTCTGAAGCTCGGCGGCTGGACCGTGGACGAGGTGGTACCCCGCGGCAAGCACCTGCTGATGCGCGTGCAGGGCCCGACGCCGAAGGACCGGCTTACCATCCACTCACACCTGAAGATGGAAGGCAGCTGGCAGGTCTACCCGCCCGGTGGCCGCTGGCGGAAGCCCGGCTTCACGGCCCGCTGTGTGCTGCGCACCGCCACGGCCGACGCCGTCGGGTTCTCGCTCGGCATTCTTGAGGTGGTCCGCACCGACCAGGAGGACTCCATCGTGGGGCACCTCGGCCCGGATTTGCTGGGCCCTGACTGGGACGCGGCCGAGGCCGAACGCCGGCTGCTCGTCTCCCCGGACGTCCCCATCGGAATCGCCCTGCTGGACCAGAGCAAGCTGGCGGGAATCGGAAACATCTACCGCTGCGAGGCCTGTTTCCTCGCCGGAGTCCATCCGGCGTCGCCCGTCTCCGTGGTGAAGGATCTTGCGGCCTTGATCACCGATGCCCAGATCCTGCTCTCGGCCAATCTCGGCGCGGGCCGCCGGACCACTGTGCTGAACGCCCGGGGCGTACCTGTGGGCCGCACCGCCGGGCGCCCCGGCTACTGGGTCTACCGGCGCGAGCACCAGCCGTGCCTCAAATGCGGCACCCCTATCCGCCGCGGAGTCCTCGGCAAGGACGCCGGCATAGAGGAACGGGACATTTACTACTGCCCCACCTGCCAGCCGTACGCCGTGCCGGAGAGCGCCGGCTGACGACGTCCCGAAGGCGGATCAGCCTGTCCGGCCGCCGGATGCCGCCGCCGGCACCGCCGTCCCGGCAACCGCCGTCCCGGCAACCGCAACCTCCGGTTCAGCCCCGGCCGGTTCTGCCAGCCCGGTTCCCGCCGGTTCAGCCTTCGCCGCTACAGCCGCGGCCAGTTCAGGCGCAGCGAATTCAGTCTCCGCCGCTTCAGCCGCAGCCAGTTCAGGGGCAGGCGCGGCGGCAGGACGCGCCTCTGGAACGGTGAACCGCGGCAACAGCAACTGCACCAGCGGCCCGATCGCCAGCGCGTAGAGCACCGTGCCCACACCGACCGAACCGCCCAGCAGCCAGCCGGCGCCCAGCACCACGATTTCGATGCCGGTCCGCGACGTTCGTATCGACCAGTCGGTGCGGCGGGCGAGCCCCGTCATCAGGCCGTCGCGCGCCCCGGGCCCCAGCCGTGCGCCGATGTAGCAAGCCGAGGCGATGCCGTTGAGCAGGATGGCCCCCACGAGCATGCCGATCTGCCCGCCGAGATGCGTGACCTCCGGAATGAGGGCCAGGCCGACGTCGGCGAAGACTCCCACGAGCACGGCGTTGCACAGCGTGCCGACGCCGGGCCACTGCCGGAGCGGAATCCACAGGAGCAGCACGAGGAAGCTGACTATCACCACGACGGTGCCGATGCTCAAACCGGTCTTGATCGCAAGGCCTTGGTGAAACACGTCCCAGGGGTCCAGGCCCAGCCCCGCGCGGATGAATATGGCGAGGGAAAAGCCGTACAGGGCAAGGCCAATGAGGAGCTGGAGGAGTCTGCGAGTCAACATGGTGTCCATCCTCCAAGAAAACTGGCCTTGCAATCCATAGCCAGTCTGAAATACTGGCCTGATGTCAGTCTCCTTGACTCCGGGCTCCCTGGCTCGCCTGCTGGGTGAGTGGAACCTCGGCGCCGCCCCCGCCTACCGCGAGCTCGCCGACGTCGTCCGCCTGCTCATCCTCGACGGCCGCGTCGCCCTCGACGTTGCCCTGCCCAGCGAGCGGTCGCTGGCCGATACTCTCGGCATCAGCCGCACCACGGTGACCGCCGCCTACAGCCTGCTGCGGGACCAGGGTTTTCTCAGCAGCGGCCAGGGCAGCCGCGGCCGGACCTGCATTCCGCACCGCGGACCGCGGGGAACCGCCGCGGATGGCCGGTCCGAACTCAGCGGGGCGCCCGGACTGGCCATTCCGGACGGGCTGCTGGACCTTGCCTACGCCTCGCTGCCAGCCAGCGGCGAGGTGGTGCACCGGGCTTTTGCCGCGGCACTGACCGAACTGCCGGCACTGCTGCCGGGTTTCGGTTACGACGCACTGGGGGTGGGCCCGCTCCGCGAAGCCATTGCGGCCCATTACACCGCCGCAGGGGTTCCCACAACGGCCGGACAGATCCTGGTCACCTCCGGCGCTCAGCATGCCCTGAACATTGTGCTCCGCACCCTGGCAGGCCGCTCGGGGACAAAAGTACTCGTGGAACATCCGAGCTACCCGAACGCCCTCGATGCAATCCGTGCCGCGGGCTGCCGGCCCGTCCCGGTGGCCATGCCCCCGGCTCGCCAGGGCGGCAGGACCGGCTGGGACATCGAGGCCATGGAATCAGCGCTGCTGCAGCAGCGGCCCGCGATGGCCTACGTGGTCCCCGACTTCCACAACCCCACCGGCCGGCTGATGCCGGATACCGAACGCCGGCAACTGGTCCGGGCGGCATCCGCGTCGGGCACTGTGCTGGTGGTGGACGAAACCATGCGGGAGCTCAACCTCGACGGCGCGCGCTCCACGCCCTTGGCCGCGTTCGGCCCGGCCGTGGTGTCCATCGGTTCGCTGAGCAAGTCGCACTGGGCGGGGTTGCGGACCGGGTGGATCCGGGCCGGCGAGTCACTCATCCAGCGCTTCGCCGCCGCCCGAACCACCATGGACCTGGGCGGCCCTGTTGTGGAACAGCTCGCCGCGGCCCATCTCGTCAACAACCTCACGGAGCCCCTTCCCGAAAGGCTCGCCTCGCTCCGTACCAACCGGGACGCGCTGCTGGGGCTCATCGCCGAAAACCTGCCGACGTGGCAGGCGGAGCGGCCCGACGGCGGACTGTCGGTCTGGTGCCGGCTGCCCGGCCCTCTCAGCACGGCAATGACGGTCATCGCCCCGGACTTCGGCATCCGTCTGGCGGCCGGCCCCAGGTTTGGTGTTGGCGGCGCCTTCGAACACTATCTCCGCGTGCCGTTCACACTGGCTCCGGAGCAGCTGAGGACGGCAGTGCTGGCGCTGCGCTCAGCCCAGGACCGGCTGGAGGCGTCCCCACAGCTGCGGCGCGACCTCACCAGTCCGCCCGCCGTCGCCATCGCCTAGATCCCAATGGCGCCGCACGCCCGCAGGCCCGCGCTGTGACGCCGGTATTTTCTGGCGCTGCGCAATCCTCTCGATGCTGCGCAAATGCCCTGTCGACTCCCGAATTCGGGTGTCGACAGGGCATGTGCGCGTCGCAAAGCAGGATGCGCGACGCAGGATGCGCGACGCGGGGTTAGGCGTAGACCTTGTCCAAGAATCCGGCCCAGGCTTTCGCCGTCGCCTCGGAATTCCCGCTGCCGCTGAAGTCGTGGACCGTCATCCCGACCGGCGCTCCGAAGGCGTTGCGGCCGAAGAAGCGGTACATCGTGTCAGCGGTCCGCAGCCCGAGGAAGTTTTCGTTGGAGAAGTCCACTTCGCCGGTGAGCGGCCCGACGCCGTCGAGCTCCAGGTCCACCGTGTCCCCTTGGGCCGAGCCGGCGACGCCCAAAGCCTTCTTGAGCCGGTCGAAGCCGTCCGGGGTCTGTGAGGCGGCGGGGGCCTGGACGTCCGTGAAGACCACGGCCTTGCCGTCGAAGTACTGCAGGTACTGGCCCAGGGTGTGCAGATAGAACGCCGTGTGCTTGCTGGCGCCGTCGTACTGCTCGTCCCAGTTGTCCGCGAAGATGCCGCTGTGCACGTAATGCAGCCGTGCACGGTCGCCGTCGAGCGGTTCCAGGACGTGCTCCAACTGGTTGAACCAGCCGTCCGGACCGTCCATCCGGGACACGAGATGGGAGGGATATTCGTCAACGGTCCGCACCGCCGGCCACTGGTCGGTGGGGAACATCCAGGCCGGGGTGTCCTTGGTGACGGCCTCCCACACGCGTTCCGGGGTGCCGGGCAGTTCGGTGTCGTAGACGATTTCGAAGTTCCGCTTGTCAGTCATTGTCCTGCTCCTTAGCTTTCGGGTTTGTCTCTTGTGGGCTTGCAGTGTGTTCGCTTGCGGGCGCCGCTTTGGTTGCCGGCGCCTTCAAGGACGGGTGGAGCGCGACGACGAGCCGGTGCTTACGTCCCACCGGCGGCGAACCCGCCGGGGAAACCGCCGGGACGCCACGGCCGCCGTCGTGGTATTTGTCCACGAGCCGGGTCACGGCGACGCCGAGCTCCTCGGCGAAGGCTGCCCGGTCCGCCGCAGAGCGGAAGGTGATCTCGCCGTCGATGGCGAAGGTGGCGAGTTTCTGCCTGGCCGAGGCCGCCCCGGCGATCAGCTGTCCCACCTCCTGGACCATGCGGGCGGCGAGCGCCAGCAGCCAGAACGCGGAAAAGCGGTCCGAGAACCGGTGCGGATCCGGCGCCACGGAGGCCAGTGCCGCCGGCGAAATCAGGTACGACGCCGCCGTCGCCTGCAGGATGCGTTCGGTGACGTTGCCGCGCCGCCGCTCCTCGATGAGCTCGACGAGCCCATGCCGCTCGAGGGCCTTGAGGTGGTAGTTCACCTTCTGCCGCGGCAGGCCCACCTTCGCGGCGAGCTGTGTTGCGGATCCGGGCTCGGCCAGCTCACGCAAGATCCTGGTCCGGATGGGGTCCAGCGAAGCCTCTGCCGCGGCCGGATCCTCGATCACTTCGATGTCCAACATGCTTCCAGTCTGCTTGCCGACAATTTAATTTGTCAAGAACTTTTTTCTGTTCGGCGGCTAGGGCGGCACGGTCCTCGAGTTCGCCGGAAGCGTGCGAGACCGCACGAAATTTACGGCGACCCCGCAGGCTTCCAGCGAACTCGAGCGTGAGAAGGGCGGGGGCGGCCGCGCATGGGCATGGCAGGCGGGGACGGGCACGGGGCGGACGCGTGCGGGGCGGAGGGCGTGGGCGGCAGGGACGGGCGGGGCGAGAGGCCGGACACGTAGAATAGTCCGGTGATGCAATCCCCCCTCCCTGTGCGCGACGGCGTCAACGCGACCCGCCTGCGCCTGCCGGACGAGGGGCCCTGGGAGACCGCGCTGGACTACATGATGCACCGCTGGGGGCATATCGATCCCCAGGGCATCGAGGAACGGTTCGATGCCGGCGAGATCGTGGGCGAGGCCGGGGTCACCCTGGACCGCACCACGCCGCTGCAGGACCACACCTTCATCTGGTACTACCGCACGCTGCCGCCGGAGACCCGGATCCCGGTGGAGCTGAGCATCCTGCACCAGGACGATCACCTGCTGGTCGTGGACAAGCCTCACTTCCTGCCCACCACACCCGGCGGGACGTACATCCAGGAATCGGCGCTGGTCCGGCTCCGGAACCAGCTCGGCCTCCCGGACCTGATCCCCATGCACCGCCTCGACCGCATGACGGCCGGCATCCTGCTGCTCTCCACCAACCCCGAGACACGGGGCAAGTACCAGGTACTCTTCGAAAAGCGCCAGGTCCAGAAGGAATACGAGTGCGTGTCCGCCGCGGAGCCGGCGCGTGGCCATCCCGCCGTGGACTTCCCCGTGGTGGTGCGGAACCGGATGACCAAGTCCCGCAGCTATCTGCTAGCCGAGGTGATTGACGGCGAACCCAACGCGGAAACCCGGATCGAGCGGCTGCGCACATTTGACCCGGCCGACGGAACGGGCGAAGGTTCGGCTGCCGGCCAAGACGTCTCAAGCGAGCCGGCCGCCGGACTCCGCGGAGAAAACGACGTAGAAAACGACGGCGGACCCCAACGCCGTGCGCTGTACCGGCTGGAACCGCACTCAGGAAAAACCCACCAGCTCCGCGTGCACATGGCCTCACTGGGGCTGGGGATTGTCAACGATGCGTTCTACCCGGAGCTGCTGGACAAAGCCCCGGACAATTACGCCAGGCCCCTACAGCTCCTGGCCCGCGGGATCCGCTTCGTGGACCCCATCTCGGGGAGCCCGGTGGAGTACCGCAGCAGACTGGAACTGAGCGAAGCACGCTAGCAGCGCGAAGTGCGGTACCTTGTGCCCATGGACTTCGGAAATGCGGACAGCTGGGGCGCCGCGATCTATTTCTGGATCTTCCCCTTCGTGATTGGCGACGCCATTTTCCCGCCTGTCCCCTCAGAGATGCTCGTCATCACCGGAGGCGCGCTGTCGGCTGAGGGCCACATCAACGCGTTCCTTGTGGTGCTCCTGGCCACGGTGTCCTCATGGCTGGGTGACCTGCTCGTCTTCGAACTCTTCAAACGGCGGCTGAGCCACGTGCTCGACCGCTGGAAATGGGGCCTGCACTTCCACGCCGCCGTGCACGCGGCAATCGCGAGGGCGGGCCGCTCCTCCACCTACGGCGCGATTATCGGCGTCCGGTTCATCCCAGGCGGCCGGCTGGCGACCACGGCGGCGGCGGGCATTGCCAACGTCTCCACGCGCGGGTTCAGTCTCTGCGCGGCGATCGGCGGCTTGCTCTGGGCCAGCTGGTCCGTGGCGCTGGGCTACTTCACGGGCTCCGCCACCGGGCTCCCGTTCTGGGCGAGCTCCCTGATCGGCGTCGGCGTCGGGCTGGTGATCGGCGCCGTCGTGGGCGTGATCGTCACGCGGCGCCGGGGCAGCCCCTCCCCCGTGGAGTCCAACGCAGCAGACCCGGACGAGGAACTGGACTTCTAGACGCCCGACTTTTCAAACAGGTGCCCAGCGGCCGCGGCTGCGGCGCAGCACGGTCAGGGTTCCGGTGAGCGCAACGCGTTCGACGGCGTCGCGCATCATGGCTGCCGATTCCAGCGCCTGGCTGTTTTCGGCGCTGTACGCGGTGGCATCGACCAGGAAACGCAGGTTCAGCTGCGGCACGCCGCCGGCGAGCTCCAGCTGGTGCGATTCAACATGGTGCCGCGTCCCGAGGGCTTCGATGGCTGCGGCCATGACAGCTTCGGGAGCGGTGCCCGGCTTGAGCCCGGTGATCTTGAGTCTGGTCTGGAACGACGGCATGGAACAACCCTAGCGGCGCGCCGCCGCCCTCCCCGTTTTCCGCCCCAAAGCCAAGGCGCTCCCCCGCCAAGGAACAGGTCCACAAGGCGAGGGAGCGCCGGCGGGGGCGTGGAGGGTTATCCCGTGTTGCGCAGCCCGGCGGCGACTCCGTTGACGGTGATCAGCATGGCGCGCTGGAGGCGCTCGTCGATCTCGGCACCGGTCATGCCGTCCGCGGCCTCGGCCCGGACACGGCGCAGCAGTTCCACCTGCAGGTAGCTGATCGGGTCAAGGTACTGGTCCCGGATTTCCAGGGAGCGCTTCAGCGTGGGCTGGGCATCGAGGATCACGTGCTCGCCGGTGAGGTTCTGGATTTCCTCGACGGTGAGCTCATATTCGGCCCGGATGGCGCGGAACAGGTGGTGCAGTTCCTCCGGAACCAGGGTGGAGACGTAGTAGCCCGCAATGTCCATGTCCGTCTTGGCCAGGGTCATCTCGACGTTCGACAGCACCGAACGGAAGAAGTGCCAGCCTTCGATCATCTCCTTGAGCTGGGCCGAATTGCCGGCCTCGCGGGCGGCCTTGAGGCCAGAGCCCACACCGAACCAGCCCGGCACGATCTGCCGCGACTGGGTCCAGCCGAACACCCACGGGATGGCCCGCAGCCCCTCAAGCCCGGCGCCGGAATCGGGCCGCTTGGACGGACGCGATCCGATGTTCAGGGAGCCCAGCTGCTCCACCGGGGTGGAGGCCATGAAGTAGGCGGGCAGGTCCGGGTCCTCGATCAGCGAGCGGTAGCGGGCAAATGCGCCGTCGGAGACGGTTTCCATGACGTCGCCGTAGCGCACGCGCTGGTCCTCCGAGGTGCGCGGGGTGCGGTGCAGCGCGGAACCCTGCAGTACCGCGGCAAGGGAGAGCTCGAGGTTTTCGCGGGCCAGCTCCGGCAGGGAGTACTTGTCCGAGATGACCTCGCCCTGCTCGGTGAACTTGATCTCGCCCTCGAGCACGCCGTTGGGCTGGGCCATGATGGCGTCGTAGGTCGGCCCGCCGCCGCGGCCCACGGAGCCGCCGCGGCCATGGAACAGGCGCACGCGGACGCCGTGCTTCGCTGCCACGTCCCGCAGCTTGCGCTGGGTCTTGTAGATTTCCCACTGGCTGGTCATGACGCCGGATTCCTTGTTGGAGTCCGAGTAGCCGAGCATGATCTCCTGCACGTCGCCGCGGAGCCGGACCAGTTCGCGGTAGGAGGCGTCAGAGAGCAGCTGGTCCACGATCTCGGCCGAGGCGCGCAGCTCGTCCACCGTCTCCAGCAGCGGCGCGAAGCCGATCTTGGCGTAGGGCGCCTCGCCGAAGATGCTGACCAGGCCGGCCTCGCGGGCCAGCACGGCCGCGGCCAGGACGTCGTCCGCGCCGCGGGTCATGGAGATGATGTACGTCTCGATCACATCGGGGCCGTAGGTGCGCAGGGCACGGCGGATCTCCCGGAAGACGTCGTAGGTGCCGTCAGCGAACCCGTCGAGCTTGATCGGGTGGCCGGAGAGCGGGCGCCGGGACGCGAGTTCGGAACCGAGCACCTCAAGCCGCTCGGCGCGGCTGAGTTCCGCGTAGCGGACGCCGGGGCCGCCAAGGCGGTCCATGAGCTGCCCGACGGCGTCGTGGTGGTGGTCGGCGTGCTCGCGGATGTCGAGCGTGGCAAGGTGCAGGCCGAAGGAGGCGATGGCGCGGCGGACCCGGGACAGGGCGCCGTCGGCGGCGAGGGCGGCGTGGTGGTTCCGCAGCGACCGTTCCAGCAGGCCGAGCTCGGCGAGGAGCTCCGCGGTGGCGGTGTAGTCGCGGCCGGGCTCGTGTGCGAACCCGGCCGCGACCCGTTTGCCGGTGTTGATCAGCTTGGCCTTGATGCAGGTGAGCTTGAGCCGGTACGGCTCCTGCGCATTCAGCTCCAGGACGCGGCGGTCCAGACCGGGCAGGTTCTTGAGGTCGACGTCGATCGAGTCCAGGAGTTCCTGATCTGCCCCGGCCAGCGCGGTCGAGTTGGACAGGATGGAGATGAGTCCATCGATCAGCCCGATGCTGATCCGGACGGCGTGCTGGTTTTGGATCTGCAGGATTTCGCGGGTGACGGCGGCCGTGACGTTGGGATTGCCGTCCCGGTCCCCGCCGATCCAGGAGCCGAAGCGGATCGGGGCCTTCTGCGGCGGCAGCGTGACGCCGTGGTCGGCGAGCAGCTCGGAGAGGTCCGAGAGCATTTCCGGCATGGCGTCGCTGAGGATGCCGGTGAGGTAGTAGATGGCGTTCCGGGCCTCGTCCACCGGCGTGGGCCGGACCTGGCGCAGCTCGTCGGTCTGCCACATCTGGTCGATCACCTCGGACAGGTGGCGGTCCTGGCGGCGGCGGGCGGACGTGCCCTCCTGCGTGGATTCGGAAAGAATGTCCGAGAGCCTGCGGATCTTATCCAGCACGGAGCGGCGCGAGGCCTCGGTGGGGTGGGCGGTGAAAATGGGCCGGACGTCGAGCTCGTCGACGACTTCCTGCAGCACGGAGTTCCCGGCCTGGTCCGCGATCTCCTCCACGGCCTTGGCGAGCCAGCCGTCCTTCTCCTGCCGGGTGCGCAGCCCGCGGACCCGGTGGACCTGCTCGGCGGCGTTCGCCAGGTGGAAGTAGAACGCGAAGGCCCGGACCAGGTCGGTGGCCTGGTCCAGCGGCAGGGAGCCGAGCAGCTCGCGGACCTGGGCGACGACGTCGTACGAGCTCCACGGCCCAGTGGCGTCGGCCCCGCCGCGGGCTGCCTCCTTGGATTCCTTGGTCAGCAGGCGCACCTGCTCAACGAGGTCGAGGAGTTCCGGACCGTGCTGGCGGACCAGGGATTCGCCCAGGAGGGTGGAGACCCGGCGCACATCAGCCCGGAGTTCGGTGGCAAGATCGGTGTCGGAATGCATTGCAGTGTTAGCCATGGAAACTATCTTTCGAGGGTTCGACTTGGCTCGTACACTGCGCTGGATACTGTGAGCCCGATTACTTCTTCCCATGGGATGTTACCCGCAGGCACTCCCGGCCAAAATTCCGTCTCAGATAGTGTCACGCAACACAGCACGTCCCGTGCAGCGCCAGTTCGGTTAGCGGGCGATCTTGAAATTGAACTCGCCGGTGCCCAGCGCGCCCCAGAGCCGCAGCCAGATCGGCAGGATCATTTCCGCGCCGCGGGCACTCGTGATGTCCCCGAGGTCGATCACGTCGCGGTGCCCGAGGCCCTTGAGCAGTTCCGTGACGGCGGCCTTGGCGTCGGCGTCGTCGCCGGAGACGAACACCGAGTGGTCGCCGCCGGCCACCCGCGCCGGATTCACCATCACCGACGCCGTCATGGTGTTGAGCGTCTTCACCACCCGGGCGTGCGGGAAGGCCCGCTGGATCTGCTCGCCAAGGCTGTCCGTGTTCACCGGGTTCAGCGACGGCGGCATGCCCTGCGAGAAGTCCAGCGGGTTGGCGATGTCCATGATGACTTTGCCGGAGAGGTTCCCTGTGCCGGCGGCGGCCAGCGCAGCCAGGGAGCCGCCGCCGTGGGTGGCGTTGACGACCAGCTCCGCGCCGGCCGCCGCGTCGCCAAACGCGGCGAGGCCGATTCCGGTGTTCGTTGCCTGCCACTGCGCGAACGGCGGGGTACCCATCCTGTCCGGCTCGGTCCGGGCGAGCGTGGCCTGCGGGTCGCGGGTTCCGATCACGACGTCGTGCCCCAGGCCCGCGAGCGCGCCGGCAATCGTGCGGCCCACCGTACCGGTTCCCATCACCGCGATCTTCATGGCATCCTCGATTCCGCCCGCCAGGGCTCAGCCCGAAATCCGCCGGTAGACAGCTCCGTCTGCCGCTGGACACGAAGCTATCAGACCGGCCTGCCGGCAACAAGGCACCCGGCGGCCCGGGCGGTCGCGCATAGACAGACTTGTCTGTGTAGCATGGTCCCATGACCCTGCCAGCAGCCATCCCGCCGCCGGCCACCCGTGCCCCCGCCGGGCCAGCCAGGGAGAAGATCCTGGCCACGGCCTTCCGGCTCTTTTACGCTCACGGCTTCCGGGCCGGCATCGATACGATCATCGCCGAGTCCGGCGTCGCGAAGGCCACGTTCTACAAGTATTTTCCGGCCAAGGACGACCTCATCCTGGCCTACCTGGAGAAGGCCGACGGCATCTGGACCGGGCAGCTGCACGCCGCCGCCCGCACCGCCGGCGAGGACCCGGCGGCGCAGCTTGCGGGCCTGTTCGATGCCCTGACAACCGCCTGCCGGCGGGACGGCTACCGCGGCTGCGCCTTCATCAACGCGGCCGCCGAGTCGGCCGCCGGCACCAGGGTCCACGACCGGACCGTGGCGCACAAGCAGCAGATCCGCGCCTGGATCCGGGACCTGGCCGCCCGCGCCGGCGCCGGGGACCCGGACCAGCTCGCCCGGAGCCTGGCCCTGCTCCTGGACGGCGGCCTGGCCAGCGGGGTGCTCGACGGCGACCCGGCCGCGGCCAGCGCCGCCAAGGCCACAGCCGCCCAACTCGTGGCGGCCAGCCTCAGAACCCCACCCGCCCCAACTGACTCGCAGCAGGGGTCGTTATGAGGCCTCAAAACGGCCCCTGCTGCCAGCTAGTTGGGCTGAGACCCCTTGGAGGAAACCGATGAACAGCACTGAGCCCGCCGACGACGCCCAGCTTGCCCGCTGGCAGCGGTTCCGGACCAGCCGCAACACGGCCCTCGCGGCCGCGCACGGCTGGCTGACCTTGACCTCCTTCCAGTGGCTCGAGGGCCGGCCGGCCGCCGTCGAGCTCGCCCCCGGGCTCTGGTCCACCGACGGCACGGCGGCGTTCCTCACCGCCGCCGCGGCCGACGGCCTGACCCTCATGGAAAACGGCGAACCCGTGGACGGGACCATCAGCGCCGTACTCGCCGACGAGGAATCACTCATGTGGGTCCAATACGGCGGCGACGACGGCCGCCAGGTGGTGGTGGAGCTCGCCATGCGCGCGGACAAGTACGCGATCCGCACCCGGGACTCCCAGTCACCGGCGTTCACCGAGTTCGACGGCGTACCCACCTTCGACTTCCGCCCGGACCTCGTGGTAGAGGCGAAGTTCATCCCGTATCAGGAGCCCGTGGACGTGCCGATCGGCACCGCCAACCCGCTCGTGGACGGGGTCCACCGCTCGGTCGGCGAACTGGTGTTCCGGCTGCCCGGCACGGACCACGAGTTCCACCTGCAGGCCGAGGAGGAGAAGCTCGGTGCCCTGACGGTGACGTTCCACGACGAGACCAACGGCGAGAGCACGGATGAGTGGCGTAAGGTCTCCACGGCAAGGCCGAGGCCAGATGGCACGGTGGTCCTGGATTTCAACCGTGCCATCAACTACCCCAGCGCCTTCACCCCGTACGGCACGTGCCCCATGCCGGTGAAGAACAACAGCCTGGACTACCGGATCACGGCCGGCGAGAAGGAGCCCGGCCTCTTCTAGACAGCCCCTTCCGGACGGCGTCTTTTAGCGGCTCCTAGACGATTAGGCGATCGCGGACATTCCAGTGACGGCGCGCCCTGCGATCAGGGTGTTGATCTCGAACGAGCCCTCATAGGTGTAGATCGCCTCCGCGTCGGAGAAGATCTTGGCCATCCGGTAGTCGGTGACAATTCCGTTGCCGCCCAGCAGGGACCGGCCCATCGCCACTGTTTCGCGCATCCGGGCGCTTACGTAGGACTTTGCGAGGGCCACCTGCGGCATGTCCGCGGCCCCCTGGTCCTGCAGCTGCGCGATCCGGACCATCATGCCCATGCTGGCCACCGCGTTGCCGAGCATTGTCACCAGCTGCTGCTGGACCAGCTGGAACTTCGCCAGCGGGCGGCCGAACTGCTGGCGTTCGACGGCGTACTGCCGCGCGACGTCGAACGCCGCGAGCTGCTGCCCCACGCCCTGCCAAGCCACCATGATCCGGGAACCGCGCAGGAGCTCGTTGGTGTCCTCGAAGCTGCTGATGCCGGCGAAGCGGTCCGCTTCGGCCACCCGGACGTCAGTGAAGACGATGTCCGCGTTCTGCACCGTGCGCAGCGCGATCTTGTTCTCGATCCGGCTCCGGGCCACCCCCGGCAAGGTGGCATCGACGATGAAGCCGCGGACGCCGCCGTCGGCCTCGTCCCGGGCCCAGACCAGCATGTAGTCGCAAAACGTCCCGTTGCCGATCCAGCGCTTGGCGCCGTTGAGCACCCAGGCGTCGCCGCCGTCGGCCGCGCTTCCGGGAACGCGCCGGGCCCGGGTTTCCATGCCGCCGGCAACGTCCGAGCCGTGGTCCGGCTCGGTGAGGGCGAAGGCGCCGGTGGTGCGAAGGTTCGCCGCGTCCTCGAGCAGGCGCGCCTTCTGCTCCTCGGAGCCAAAGCCGTAGAGCGACTCCACGAAGAGGTCATGGTGGACCAGGAAAAAGGTCGCCAGCGAGGTGTCCACACGGGTCATCTCGGCGATGATGATCCCGGCGAACAGGTTGCTGTAGCCGCGCTGGGCCGGGGCGCTGAGCTCCAAGGCAGCCAGCTTGGGCAGGATGTGGGCCGGGAATTCGGCGTTGTTCCACCAGTCCGTGGCGAAGGGGGCGACCTCGGCAGCCAGGAAGTCCCGCAGCTGCGCCAGCTTGTCCCGCTCCACCGGGCTGAGCAGGGACTCGTAGTCGAAGAAGTCCGCCGTGGGCAGCCCGGCGCCCGTCATTTCGGCCCCATGCGGATGGCACCGTCGAGGCGGATCGTCTCGCCGTTGAGCATGGCGTTCTCCACAATGTGCGCGGCGAGGTTCGCGTATTCGGCGGGGCGGCCCAGCCGCGAGGGATGCGGCACCTGATGGCCCAGCGAGTCCTGCGCCTCCTGCGGCAGCCCGGCCATCATCGGGGTCTCGAAGATGCCCGGGGCAATGGTGACCACCCTGATCAGCGAGCGCGCGAGTTCGCGGGCGATCGGCAGCGTCATGGCGGCCACGGCGCCCTTGGAGGCGGCGTAGGCGGGCTGGCCGATCTGGCCGTCGAACGCGGCAACGGAGGCGGTGTTGATGATGACGCCGCGTTCGGGGCCGCCGAGATCGGTGGCGGCGGGCTCGGTGACCGCCATCGCGGCCGCGGCGAGGCGGATGACGTTGAAGGTGCCCACGAGGTTGATCTGGATGACGCGGTTGAAGCTCTCCAGCGGGAGCACGCCGTCGCGGCCCAGGACCTTCCCCGGGGTGGCGATCCCGGCGCAGTTGACCACGATGCGGAGCGGTCCCAGGGCGACGGCAGCCTCGACGGCGGCCCGGACCTGCGCTTCGTCCGTGACGTCGGCAGGGGCAAAGACGGCTGTGCGGTTGCCGCCGGCCGGGTCCCCGGCGGAGCCGGCGGCACCAGCGGTCAGTTCGGCGGCAAGGGCATCCCCGGCGGAACCCGGCAGGTCCACGAGCACCACCGACGCGCCGGCGTCGAACAGCCGCCTGGCCGTAGCCGCTCCGAGACCCGAGGCCCCGCCCGTAATCAGCGCGACAGTACCCTTGATGTCCATGCATCCTCCTTGATGTGGAACCGAACCCCGGCCGCAATGCCTCGACGCGGGCTACGCTTGCAGCAGCGGCCCACGGGGAACATTAGTTAGTGAATGTTAACTGGAATACGGCCATTCCGCACCTTTGTGCACACGCAGGGACGGCGCGGCCACCGGGCGCAGCCACGCTCCCCGTCCGGACACGCTCCCGCGATTACGCTTGAGCCATGACCCGACCCGCCGCCGCCCCCAACTGGTCCTTCCGCGCGGACGAGGCCGCCCGCTCGGTGACCAGGCTCTTCGGGCAGCGGCTCTTCTTCCTGCCACGGACCCACATAGCGGCCACCGTCCGTCCCTCCGGGAGGCTGAACAACCTGTCCCGGCCCTGGCACTACTGGTGGCAGGCGCATTACCTGGACTGCCTCGTGGACGCCGGCCGCCGCGAACTGGGCTCACCCGAGCACCCGGGCGGCAAATTCGACGGCGAGAACCGGCCCAGCGCCGGGCAGCTCGCCTCCCGGCTGGTCACGGGCATCCGACTGCGCAATTTCCTCACGGTGGTCAACAACTACTACGACGACATGGCCTGGCTAGCCCTGGCCACGCACCGGCTGGACAAGCTCGCCGAGGACACCCGCAAACACGCCGGCCGGGGGCGCAATGCCAAAGTCCTGCAAAGCCTGACCCTGCAGTTCGACTCCGCCTCCACGGACGACCTGGGCGGCGGGACCTTCTGGAGCACCAAGCGCGATTTCAAGAACACACCCGCCACCGCACCCGTGGCCCTTTACTACGCCCGGACAGGCAACCGGGCCAAGGCGCAGGCCCTGCTGGACTGGCTGGACGCCAGGCTCTACGAGCCCGAACAGGGCCTTTACCGGGACGGGCTGCGGATTTCCGGGACAGGGGACGTGGTGCTGGAGGACACGATCTACACCTACAACCAGGGGCCCGTCCTCGGGGCCCTGCTGGAACTCGGGGGCGTGGCCAACCTCGCGCGCGCGGCGGCGCTCGTGGACGCGGTGGCGAACAACCTGACGCAGCCGGCTCCGCTGCTGGGGCGCACCGCCGCGGTGTTGCGCTGCGAGGGAACGGGCGACGGCGGACTCTTCACCGGGATCCTCGTCCGCTACCTTGCCCTGGCCGCCGTCGACGAACGGCTGCCGGCCGAAACCCGGGCCACGGCCGCCGCACTGGTGAACGACACCGCCGAGGCCCTCTGGGAGGGCCGCCGGATCCTCCCGCCGCAGGACCGCCTCGCGCGCCCGGGCAGCCACCTGGTGTTCTCTGACAGCACCGAACTGCCGGCCCGCCGCAGCTATCCGGAGGGCGCCGCCGTCGAACTCTCCACCCAACTCCAGGCCTGGATGGTGCTCGAGGCGGCCGCATCGATCGCCCCGGCACCCACCCGGTGACCGAAATTCAATTACGTCACGCAACAGTTTCGTAATTCATGTGATCCTGATCACTTAATGCGGCTTCGGGTTGGTCGCTTAGGTTTGGCTAACCTACAGTCTTTCGTAGTGAGCATGCCCTAACTCCCCCGCTCACGGGGGTCAGGGCACCGACGACGAATTCTTTGCAGAAAGTAGCCCCATGAAGATCCGCAACAACGCGCTGGCGGGCATCGCCCTGGCAGCCACCGCCGCTCTGGGTCTGGCCGCCTGCGGCTCCGGTTCGGCTGCCCCGGCTGGCAGCAGTGCAGCGGCCGGCGGCTCGTCCGCCGGCGAGATCACGGTCTATAACGCCCAGCACGAGTCCCTGACCAAAGAATGGGTGGACGCCTTCACGGCCGAAACCGGTATCAAGGTCACCCTGCGCCAGGGCGACGACACCGAGATGTCGAACCAGATCATCCAGGAGGGCCAGGCCTCCCCGGCGGATGTCTTCCTCACCGAGAACTCCCCCGCCATGGCCCAGGTGGAAAACGCCGGCCTGTTCGCGGACGTGGACAAGGCCACCGTGGACCAGGTTCCCGCCGAGTTCCGCCCCTCCACCAACAAGTGGACCGGCATCGCGGCCCGCTCCACCGTGCTGGTCTATGACAAGACCAAGATCAGCGAGGACAAGCTGCCCAAGTCCATGCTGGACCTGGCCAACCCCGAGTGGAAGGGCAAGTGGGCAGCCTCGCCGTCCGGCGCCGACTTCCAGGCGATCGTCTCGGCCCTGCTCGAGCTAAAGGGCGAAGCCGCCACGCAGGCATGGCTCAAGGGCATGAAGGAAAACTCCAAGGCGTACAAGGGCAACAGCACGGCCATGAAGGCCGTCAACGCCGGCGAAGTCGACTCCGCCCTCATCTACCACTACTACTACTACGGCGATCAGGCCAAGACCGGCGAGAACTCCAACAAGGTCACGCCGTTCTACTTCAAGAACCAGGACCCGGGCGCATTCGTCTCCATCTCCGGCGGCGGTGTCCTGAAGTCCTCGAAGAACGCAGCAGCTGCCCAGGCGTTCCTGAAGTTCATCACCGGCAAGAAGGGCCAGGAAGTACTCCAGAAGGGCACGTCCTTCGAGTACGCCGTCGCCTCGGACGTCCCGTCCAACGACAAGCTGGTTCCGCTGAAGGAGCTGCAGGCCCCCACAGTGGATCCGGCCAAGCTCAACTCCTCTAAGGTCACCGAGCTGATGACCCAGGCAGGACTGCTGTAACTGAAGTGAGTAGCAAGCTGGCGGTCCCCGGAATTTCGGGGGACACGACGACGGCGGGCAGGGGCAAGCGCCCCCGCCCGCCTTTCGGCGTTTCTGTTGTATCCATCATTGCGGTCCTGATCGCCCTGTTCTCCCTGGTGCCGCTGGCCTACGTGATCTTCATGACGGCCTCCACCGGCTGGGACACGGCCGCTGCCCTGATCATCCGCCCGCGCGTGGGCGAGCTCCTGCTGAACACCGTGCTGCTGACCGTGGTGACCGTGCCGCTGTGCCTGGTCCTGGGCGTCGGCGGCGCGTGGCTCGTCGAGCGCACCAACCTCGTCGGCCGGAAGTGGTGGGCCGTGCTGCTCGCCGCCCCGCTGGCCATCCCCGCCTTCGTCAACAGCTACGCCTGGGTTTCCGCGGTGCCGTCCCTCGGCGGGCTGTGGTCCGGGGTCCTGATCGCCACGCTGTCGTATTTCCCGCTTGTCTATATCCCGGCCGCCGCGACGCTCAGCCGCCTGGATCCGGCGATCGAACAGTCCGCTGCGTCCCTCGGGCTCGGTGCCTGGCGTGCGTTCTTCCGCGTGGTGCTGCCGCAGCTGCGCATCGCCATGACCGGCGGCGGGCTGCTGGTCGCGCTGCATCTGCTGGCCGAATACGGGGCGTTCGCGATGATCCGCTTCGACACCTTCACCACCGCGATCATGGTGCAGTACCAGTCCACGTTCAACGGCACCGCCGGGAACATGCTGGCCAGCGTCCTGGTGTTCCTGTGCCTGATCCTGCTGCTTGTGGAGGTCCGCAGCCGCGGCAGCGCCCGGTACGCCCGGATCGGCTCCGGCGCCCAGGCGCGCGCCCTGCGCCTGCCCCTGCGCGCCTACCAGTTCCCCGCCCAGCTGTTCCTGATAGTCCTCGTCGGACTCGCCTTCGGCCTGCCGCTGACGTTCGTGCTGCGCTGGATCGTCACCGGCGGCCCGGATATCTGGGCTGCCGAGGAGTTCATGCCGGCCCTCCTGCAGACCCTGGCATATGGCCTCGCCGCGGCCGTCGTCACCACCGTGGTCGCGTTCCCCATGGCCTACCTCGCCGTGCGGCGCCCCAGCTGGTTCAGTAAATCCTTGGAGCTCTCCAACTACATCACCAGCTCCATGCCCGGGATTGTGGTGGGCCTGGCCTTCGTGACCGTCAGCATCCGGATGGTGCCCAGCATGTACCAGACCTCGGCGCTGCTGATCGCGGCCTACGTGCTGTTGTTCCTCCCCCGGGCCCTCGTGAACATCCGCTCGGGGCTGTCCCAGGCACCGAAGGAACTCGACGAGGCCGCCCAGGTGCTCGGCAAACCGCCACTGCTGGCCTTCCTCCGCGTGACGCTGCGCCTCACGGCCCCCGCCGCGGCCGGCGGCGCGGCCCTGGTGTTCCTCGGGATCGTCAACGAGCTCACGGCCACCCTGCTGCTCTCGCCCAACGGGACGCGTACCCTCGCCACCGAGTTCTGGAGCAAGAGCAGCGAGATCGACTACGCCGGCGCCGCCCCGTACGCGCTGCTGATGATCGTGATCTCGGCGCCCATGACCTATCTCCTCTTCCAGCAGTCCAAGAAAGTAGCCGGACAGTGACCGATATCCACCCGTCGCGCGAGGCCCCCTCCCGTCTCCCCGAGCCGCGGATCGCGGCTTCCGTGGCGCCCAGCACCAACAGCCACCTGGAAATTGACGCGGTCACCAAGAACTTTGGCTCCCAGGCCGTCCTCCAGGGCGTCAATCTCTCCGTCGCAAAAGGCGGAACGACGGCGATCGTGGGACCGTCCGGCTCCGGAAAGACCACACTCCTGCGCCTGATTGCCGGCTTCGAACACCCCGACACCGGCAGCATCGCGCTCAACGGGAGCAAGGTGGCGGGAGAGAACGCCTGGGTCCCCGCCCACAAGCGCCACGTCGGCTACGTGGCCCAGGACGGCGCCTTGTTCCCGCACCTGACGGTCGGGCAGAACATCTCCTTTGGCCTGGACGCCTCGCAACTGCCCGGCGGGCACCGCGGCGTCAAGGCGCGGGTTGGCGAACTGCTGGAAATGGTCTCCCTGGACCCGGCCATGGCCAAGCGCCGCCCGCACCAGCTCTCCGGCGGCCAGCAGCAGCGCGTGGCCCTGGCCCGGGCGCTGGCCCGCAAGCCCGCGCTCATGTTGCTGGACGAGCCATTCTCCGCCCTGGACGCCGGCCTGCGCGTGGCCACACGCCGCGCCGTGGCCCAGGTCCTGAAAGACGCCGGCGTGACCACGATCCTGGTCACGCACGACCAGGCCGAGGCGCTGTCCTTCGCCGACCAGGTGGCGGTGATGCGGGGCGGCAGGCTGGCCCAGATCGGCAACCCGTTCGTCGTCTACACCCGCCCGGCGGACCGCGCCACCGCCGAATTCCTCGGTGACGCCGTCATCCTGGATGCCTGGATGGAAGGCTCCCTGGCCACGTGCTCGCTCGGCGGGATCCCCGTCCGCCGCCCGCCGGCCCAGGGCCGGGTCCAGCTGATGCTGCGGCCCGAGCAGATCCGCATTTCCGAGGACGGCCCTATCCGCGGCACCGTGGTGGATACCGACTACTTCGGCCCCGAGACCACGGTGCGGCTCCAGCTCCCCGTTCCGCCGGTCCTTGCTGCCGGCGCCGTTCCGGACCACCGCTACCCCGGCGGCGGCGAAATCATCACCATCCGGCACTGGAACGCCTCGATCGCCCGACCCGGCACGGAGCTCCGTCTCCGCGTGGTGGGCGAGGCCGTGGCCTTTCCCGTGGATGGGCCGCCGTCCCCGTAATCGTGTCCTGGAGATAGGGTGGGGCGCATGACTGTTCAGCCAGGCCTGCACCGCCAATACTGCTCTGTTGCCGCGCCCACGCAGCTGTGGCTCGATCCGGACGGCCGCCTGGCCGGCGAGGTGAAGCCGCCCGGGGCCGGTGACCCTGCTGATCCGGCCGGGTTCACCGGGCTCCTCCACGGCGACACCAGGATGCTCTCCCGGGCACTGGTGCGAGTCAACGGCCTGGAACCCGAACCTGCGACCGTCGAGGCCGAGCCCGGCGGCATCCTGCGCGTCCGTGGCCTGGTCCGGGGCATCCCGGGCCCCACGGAGGATCCCGCCGTCGAACTCCTCCAGACCTGGACCGTGACTCCGGGCCTGGTGCGGCACACCCTGCAGCTGCGGACCTCACTGGATTCCCTCGACGTTGACGTCGAGGTCGAGCTCGCCGCCGACTTCACCGACATGGCCCAGATCCGCCTCAGCCGCTTCCGTGACCCGTCCGCGCCGATCGCCGCCGACGACTCAGCGCTGCGCTGGAGGGAGGACGGCAAGGCCCTGGCCGTGGCGGCCCCCGGCGCCGTCACCCCGGAGGGCCGCCTCGCCTGGCGCGGGACCTTGGGCCGGGGCCGGCCCTTCGAGGCCGAATGGCAGGCCGTCGTCACCGACGATGACGACGCCGTCGTGGCGGCCCGCCCGCCCGCGGCCAGCACGGCCGCGGCGGCCAGTATGCCTGCGTCCCGCCTGCCCCGGCCGGCCGGCGCCCTGGGCCTGCTGCTGGACAACTCCCTCGATGAAGTGGCCGGGCTCCGGCTGGCCACCCGGCAGCTGCCGGACGCGCCGTTCATTGCCGCCGGAGCGCCCTGGTACTTCACCTTGTTCGGGCGGGATTCGCTGTGGGCGGCACGGCTGTTGCTGCCCCTGGACACCGGGGTGGACACGGGCCTGGCGGCGGGGACACTGCGCGCACTGGCTGCCTTCCAGGGCACCAGGACGGACGCGGCGGCCGCCGAGGAGCCCGGCAAGATCCTGCACGAGCTGCGGTCCAAGGAACTGGTGCTGGAGAGCCAGGGCCTGCGCCTGCCTCCGGTGTACTTCGGGGCCGTGGATTCAACCCCGCTGTGGCTATGCCTGCTGGCCGAACTCTGGCGCTCCGGCCGGGACGAGGCCGCTGTCCGGTTCCTGCTGCCGAACGCGGCCCGCGCCGCCCAGTGGCTGCTCGCCGCCGGCACACCGGGCAGCTCAACGGCACCGGGCAGCTCAGCGGAACCGGGCAGCTCAGTGGGCAACGGCGGATTCCTCAGCTACCGTGACGCGTCGGGGCACGGCCTGAGCAACCAGGGCTGGAAGGACTCCCGGGACGCCATGCAGTTCCGCGACGGCCGGCAGGCCGAGGGGCCGATCGCCCTGTCCGAGGTGCAGGGCTACGCGTACCAGGCAGCAGTGGAAACGGCGGAACTGTTCGACGCCTTCGGGGAACCGAGCGGCCAGGCGCTGCGCGACTTCGCAGCAGCCCTCCGGCTCAGGTTCCGCGAGCGCTTCTGGGTTGCGGACGACGCCGGGGCGTTCCCGGCCATGGCCCTGGACGGCCACGGGGTTGCCCTGGATGTCCCTGGCTCGAACATGGGGCACCTGCTGGGCACGGGCATCCTGGACGCCGCCGAGGCCCGGATCGTGGCGGACCGGATGGTCAGCCCCGAGCTGTTCTCCGGCTACGGTGTGCACACGATTTCGCGGCGGGCCGCAGGGTTCTGGCCGTTCAGCTACCACTGCGGCTCGGTCTGGAGCCACGACACCGCCATCGCGATCCGCGGCCTCCTGGCCGACGGTTTCATCGCCGAGGCCCGGACCCTGGCCGACGGCCTGCTCGCGGCGGCAGCCTCCTTCGGGCACCGGCTGCCGGAGGTGTTCGCCGGGGTGCGGGCCGAGGACTCGGGCGTTGCGGTGCCTTATCCGGCGTCGTGCCACCCGCAGGCATGGTCCTCAGCCTCGGCTGTGGTGATCGCCCAGGCGATGGGCGCCGGGCTCTGACGGGACGGGCTCTGCCAGAACGGGCTCTGCCGGAACGGGCTCTGCCGGGATTGGCCCTGCCGGCCGCGGGGCCTGGGCGGCCCGCAGCCCGTCTGCAAGGATTACGATCCCGATAACGGCGAGCGCCAGGCCCATCGAGGCGAGCACGTCCGTCAGCCAGTGGTAGCCCAGATACAGGCGGCTTAGGGCGACCACCAGCGTCACCGCGGCGGCCGCCGTGAAGCCGAGTATCGCCGTCGACTGTTTGCCCGTCCGTGTCCCGCGGCCCGCCACCAGCAGGTAACACAGGACGCCCAGGAAGACGCCGGCGCCGAAGGTATGGCCGGACGGGAAGGACAGTGCGTCGTCCGGTCCCAGCAGGAAGTCGCTGGCGGCGGCCCTGCCGCGGCCGACGTCGTCCTTGATCAGCGTGGACACCGCGAACGTTGCGGCCATGGCGCCGATGAGCAGGCCGGGGCGCCAGAGTTCGCGTTTCCAGGCCGCCCAGGCCAGTGCCAGCGCGCAGCCAATCACGGTCATCCACAGCGGCGACGTCACCGTGGTCACGGCCGTCAGGAGTGCGGTGGCGAGGGGGTTGCGGGACGCCACGAGCCCGTCGTGCACGGGCCCGTCCAGGGCGGCCACGCCGCTCTTGGACTGCACCGCGGCGAGCACGGTCCAGAAAATCGTCTCGCCCGCGATCAGCAGGCCCGCGGCCACGAAGAAGAGCCGGCGCTGGGACGGCAGCGGCAGGCGGGCAGGGGGACGCGGAGCACGCTGGGCAAGGAGCATCGCCCAATCCTGCCAGTGCCAACTACCTGCAACCCGGACGGCCGCTGGGAATTCTCTGGAATGCGCCCGCATCGGCGGCAGCAGGGACGCCCGATAGGGCCCGGTTGTTACGGCTCCGGTTGTTATGGTTCCGGTTGTTATGGTTCCGGTTGTTATGGTTCCGGCGGCCGCTTGGTCTGCGGGTACGGCGTTTCGAACCGGGCCAGCATGTCCACGAACCCGGCGATCTTCCGCTCCCGGGTGGAGGCCTGCTTGACCGAGTTCGTGCGGTAGATCAACGCGAACCGGTTCACGGAGGTCAGGACCTCGAACATCGCCTGCGCCCTGGGCTCCGCCGCGATGGCCGCGGCGAGGTCGTCCGGCACCTCCGCCGTCGCGGAGCCGGAATAGGCGGCCTCCCAGCGCCCGTCCGCCTTGGCGGCAGCGACGGCGGCCTGGCCGGCCGGGGCCATCCGCCCCGCTGACTCCAGTCGTTCAATCCGCTCCACGTTCCGCGCGGACCACACGCTCCTGGGTCCCCGCCGGGTCATCCGCTGGAAGGAGCTCTCCTCGTCCCGCCGCCGGCCCTGCCCGTCGATCCAGCCGAAACACAGCGCCTCCTGCAGCGCGGCCTCGTAGTCCAGCTCGGTGACGGAGCCGCCCTTCTTGTGCAGCACGAGCCACACGCCGGGACTCTGCGCGTGGTGCTGCTCCAGCCAGGCGCGCCACTGGGCGGCATCCTTCACCAGCAATTCCTCGAGTTCAACAGCCATGGCACCATTGTGCTCCGCGGGGCTGACCGGATGAGCGCTTTGGTGGCACCATGTCTTGTGGAGCCACAACCGTCCTAGCAAGGAGATCCCTATGCTGCGCGTCCGCCCGATCCACTACACCTCCCGCATGGACCAGTGGGAGCGTCTGCTGTCCGCCCTTGGCATGGTGCGGACGGTCGACCACGGCGATTGGCAGGAGTTCGACGCCGGCTCGGGCCGCCTCGCGCTGCACCGCGTAGCCGCAGGCGCCGAAGCCGGCAGTGCCGGTGCCGGTGCCGGTGCCGGTGCCGGTGCCGGTGAACATGGGAACATGCTGGACGGCGGGACGGACTTCGGCGTCGAAGTCGGAGACCTTGCCGAGTTCGCGCGCCGTACCAACCTCGCCGGAGTGGAGGACGGGACCGCCCCGGCCGAGCTGGTCAGCGCCCGCCACGGCGACACCTGCCGCATCACCGGCGTGGACGGGTTCGGCTTCTTCGCGGACAAGGCCGCCCACGGCGCGCAGTGCGCGGACGCCGATCCTGCCCTCGCCGTCGTCGAAGTCTGGTTCACGCCGGACGCTGCCGCCGCCGCCCAAACCCTGCGGAACATGGGCGCCCGGCTGCGCCCGGCCCCGGACAATGACGAAACGGCGGACTTCACGGCGAAGAACGGCGGCGTGCTGATGGTGCGCCCGGCCACCGGCGCCGCCCGGTCCGGCCTCGGCTTTGAATACGCGGGCGACCTCACCGCCCTGCGGGACCGGTTGGCGGCCGCGGGCCACCGGGCCACCCTGACGGAAGAGGCTTTCGTGCGGACCCTGCACGTGGCCAATCCGGACGCAGCCGGCAGCGCCGCGCACCCCCACGACCTCTGGATCGCCTCGGCCCCGGCGGAGGACTGAGCCGGAAGCGTGGCGTGCTGCCCGGTTGCCGCACTGTCGGTGCCGCGGCATTGGGTATCTGCCCATTTCGGGGGGCCCAAACGGGTGGAAACTTCCATTGAAACGTGATCTACAGCACGTCAGAGTGGGAGGGATCCGGCGACCGTCGCCGTCGATCATCACCTTCCTCGCATCCTGGAGCCCTCATGACCCAAACCCGCGTCGACCCACGCACGGCCTTCTCCGACATCGGCAAGATGCGAAAGATCGCAGTTGCCAGCGTCATCGGCACCACGGTGGAGTGGTACGACCTCTTCCTCTTCGCCACTGCTTCCGCCCTCGTGTTCAACAAGATCTTCTTCCCGAGCTTCGATCCGCTGGTGGGAACGATGCTGGCGTTCGGCACGTTCGCTGCCGCATATGCGGCGCGGATCGTCGGCGCCGCACTGTTCGGCCACTTCGGTGACCGGATGGGCCGCAAGTCAATGCTGCTGACCTCGCTGCTGACGATGGGTGCCGCCACGTTCGCGATCGGCCTGCTGCCGGACTACGCCACGATCGGCATCGCGGCACCCATCCTGCTGCTGACCCTCCGCATCATCCAGGGCTTGGCTTTGGGCGGAGAGTGGGGCGGCGCGGTCCTCATGGTGGTCGAACACGCCCCGAAGGAGAAGCGTGGGTTCTACGGCTCGCTCGTCCAGGTCGGGGTCCCCGGCGGGACCTTGATCGCCAACCTCGTGTTCCTCGTGATCGCGGCCGTCATGCCCGAGCAGGAACTCCTGGCATGGGGCTGGCGTGTGCCCTTCCTGGCCAGCATCCTGCTGGTGGCCATCGGCATCTACATCCGTCTGACTCTCGAGGAGACTCCCTCGTTCCAGGCGGTGAAGGACGCCGGGGCCAAAGCCAAGATCCCGCTGGCGGAACTGCTGCGCAAATACTGGAAGGAAGTCATCCTCGGAGCACTCGCCACGGTATCGACCGGCACAGCCTTCAACATCCTTGTCGCCTTCGGATTGACCTATGGCAAGACTGAACTGAAATACTCCACCAACACCATGCTCTGGGCCGTACTCGTCGCATGCGCGGTGGGGCTCGTGATGCTCCCCGTCTTCGGCCGCCTGTCCGACCGCTTCGGCCGAAAGCCGATCATTGTGGGCGGCATCGTCGCGGAGATTGTCCTGGCGTTCCCGATGTTCTGGCTGATGGATACGAAATCCATCGCGGGCCTCATGTGCGCCTACGTCCTGATGATGACCGCTTTCTGCGCCAACTACGGCCCCATCGCCACGTTCCTGGCCGAACTGTTCGGTTCCCGGGTCAGGTACTCCGGCCTGTCCGTCGCGTACATGCTGGCCGGGTTGCTGGGCAGTGCCATCACCCCTGTGGTCACCACTGCGCTGCTGAAAGCCACGGGCCAAGGCTCGTCAGTGGCGTGGTTCCTGATCGGTTCCGCGGTTGTGTCCCTCGTCGGCCTGCTTCTGCTCTCCGAGACCCTGCGCTCCAACCTCCACTCCGTGCATGAGGCTCCGGTCCGGGCCACGTCGACCCCCGGACCCGAAGAAGTGCCGGTGGGTTCATGAGGCGCCTTGACACCGTCAGCGGAGTCGCCGCGGCCAGGGGCGCAGCCTCCCAGGCCGTCGTCGCCAACGGGTTCGTCTTCGCGTCGGGCCAAGTTCCCCTGCCGGTGGATACGAACGAACCACCAGCGGACTTCGCCGACCAGGTGCGGCTGGTTCTCGCCAATCTGTCCGCGACCCTGGAGGCCGCCGGCTCAAGCCTGAAGCATGCCGTAAAAATCACGACGTTCCTGACCGATCCGCGGCTGGCGGAGTACAACGCGGTCTATGCCGAAGTCTTCGGTGACGAGCTGCCTGCCCGGACCACCGTCATGGTGGCCGGCGGCGATTTCGCCATCGAAGTCCAGTGCGTCGCCGTTGTCGCCAGCGCTGACGACGCGGGCGGGATCCGCAGAATTGCGAACGCCCCGGGCATGGCCCCGGTCTTGGGCCCGTACTCCCAGGCCGTGGTTGCCAACGGCTTCGTCTTCACCTCGGGTCAGATCCCCGCGCGCAGCAGCATGGCAGACCAGCCGGAGGATTTCGGCGGCAAAGTCCGCCAGACCCTGGACAATCTGGAGGCTGTCCTCATCGAGGCGGGCTCCGGACTGGACCGCGTCACGAAGGTCACCACCTACCTGACGGATCCGGACCAGCTCGATGAGTACAACGGCATCTATGCGGACTTCTTTGGTTCTTACCTGCCGGCACGGACCTCGTGTTGCGTAGACATCTGGGACATTGCGCTCGAGATCGAGTGTATTGCGGTCGTAGCCCCGGAGCAGGGGCCGGAAGATCCGTCCCGCACCGGGCGAACGCGGGACGAGGTGGCGGCATCATGAAACGGCTCGCCTCTTTCCCCGGAATGGCCCCCGCCGTCGGACCGTTCTCGCAGGCCGTCGTGGCCGGCGGCTTCGTTTTCACCACCGGACAGATCCCGTTGATCTCCGGCACCGACGACAGGCCGGACGACTTTGCCGGATCGGTCCGGCAGGTCCTCAGCAACCTGGAGACGGTACTGCTCGGAGCCGGCTCATCCCTGGCGCACGTCGTCAACGTCACCACGTACCTCAGCGGCCCTGACCAGTTCGAGGAGTACGACAGCATCTTCGCCGAGGTCTTCGGCGCCGCCCACCTGCCCGCCCGGACGTCCGTCTGCGTGGGTATCTGGGACTTCACGTTCGAAATCCAATGCATCGCAGTCCTGCGAGACGGAGAAGCAGCATGAGGTCGGCACAGATGGCGCTGGAGGCTGAATTGGTCCAGCGCCTCCGCACGGTCAGTTTTCCCACCATCGGGCATTTCCTGGAAGAGGGCTTCCTCGACTCGGGCATCCGGTCCCTGCTCCGGGACGTCCGGGTTGTGGGGCGCGCCGTCACCGTGCGGGTGGCCGAGGCGGACGCCTACGCCACCAACCGGGCCCTGGCCCTGCTGGAACCCGGCGATGTGCTGGTGATTGAGACCGGGAATGACCTCGCCCATGCCCCGGTCGGGGCGGTCACGGGGTGCGCCGCAATGTGCCGGGGTGCGGCGGGGGTTGTGGTCGACGGCGTCGTGACGGACGTCGTCGAGCTTCGCGCGGCAGGGCTGCCAGTCTTCGCCCGCGGCACGAGCGTCCTGACCGCGAAGCGGATCGCCAGCCCCCGCAGTGCCGTCAATGTTCCGGTCTTGTGCGGCGGCGTGATGGTAAACCCGGGCGACGTGGTCATGGCCGATGACAACGGTGTCCTGGTCCTGTCCGCCGCCGAGGCCGCAGCCGTCGTGGACGCGGCCCTCGCCTCCGACCGGGCGGAGCCGGCCATCCTGGATCGGCTCCGATCCGGGGAGCCCATTGGTGATGTTCTTCCCGGAGGGCCACCGCTCAACTAGGGACACCCGCCGCGAGGCGAAATAAAGGGCGGGTCCGGGCTGATAAGCCCGGACCCGCCCTTTGCTTTTAATGGTGAGGTCTTGCGCCTCAGGAGGCCGCGATCACCGGCGCCAGGCGGCCGATGCCCTCCGCGATGAGCTCCGGGGCCAGGGCGCTGAACGCCAGGCGGAGCCGGTTGGTGGGCTCATTGAGCGGCATGAAGGGAGCTCCGTGGAAGACCACCACCCCGGCGCTCGCGGCCCGGTGGACCAGCGCATGCGTGTCCACCGCGGGGTCGAGCGTCAGCCACGTGAAGAAGCCGCCTTGCGGCCTGGTCCAGGTGACCCCGGCCGGCATCTGGTCCTCCAGCGCGGCCAAAGTGGCGTCCCGGCGCTGCCTGTAGATGCCGCGGGACACGTCGAGCTGGCCCTGCCAGTCAAAGTCCCGCAAGTACGCCGAGGTCAACATCTGGTTGAACGCCGGCGGGCACAGGGTGCTGGACCCGCCGGCGATGAGGAACCGCTGCTTCAGATGCCGCGGGATCAGGGCCCACCCCAGCCGCAGGCCCGGGGCGAAGATCTTCGAAAATGAACTCAGATAGAGGACGTCCAGGGGATTTCCGGCCCGCAGGGGAGGCAGCAGGCCGCCCTCGTAGCGCAGGAGGCCGTAGGGGTTGTCCTCCACCACCAGGATGTTGGCCGCCTGGCAGATGTCCACGATGCGCTGCCGCCTGTGGGCGGCCAGGGTCACGCCGGTGGGGTTGTTGAAGTTCGGAATGGTGTAGAGGAATTTGATCCTGTGGCCGTCCGCCCGCAGCTCGAGGATCCGGCGTTCCAGGAGCTCGGGGATGAGGCCCTCCGCGTCGGTCGCCGCAGGCTGGACATTGACCTGGTAGGTGGAAAAGGTTCCCAGTGCGCCCATATACGTGGCGTCGTCCGTCAGGACGGTGTCGCCGGGGTCGCAGAGGATCTTCGTGATGGTGTCGAGGCCGGACTGGGAGCCGATGGTGACGGCGATGTCCTCCGGGTCCGCATCGGAAATGCCCTCAAGCGACATCACGTCGCAGATCTGCCGGCGCAGCTCCTCGGTGCCCTGGGCGCCGCCATATTGCAGCGCCCGCGGGCCTTGGCCGGACAGGATGCGGGCGGCGCTCCGGCCCAGCAGATCCAGTGGCAGCGAGCCCACGTCGGGGTTGCCGCCGGCCAGGGATATCGTGCCCGGCCGCGCGGCCAGCGCAAAGATGTCCCCGACCTCCGTCGAGGTGCTGTTGGCTGAGCGCACGGCCCACAGGCTTTCGTGCCGTGCCCTGGTTGCGTCCGCCTCCAGCCCGGCGTGGTCAACGACGTCGGGTTCCAGGACGTCGGGTTCCAGGACGCCGGGTTCCATCAGGCGCTGACCGGGGCCGCGGCGTCGTCCGCCAAGTCACCGTTGCAGAGCCGGTTCACAACTTCGGTGAGCATGGCCAGCCCCGCAACGATGTCCTGGTCCGTGGTGTATTCGTGCTCGTTGTGGGAGATCCCGTCCACGCTGGGCACGAACAGCATCACCGTCGGGACCAGGTCCTTCATGTTGGTCGAATCGTGCCCGGCCAGGGTCATGACCTGCTTGTTCGCCAGGCCCAGGTCCGCCGCCACCTTGGCCGCGAGTTCCACGCCCTCGGGCTGGTACGGGGTCACGGGCCAGGAGTGGGAGTGGTTGCGCTCCACCGTGACGTTCGCCAGCCGCTCGATCGTTGAAATCCGCTCGTGCAGCAAGGTGTCCGCCTCGGCCAGGACAGCTTCATCGGCGCTGCGCAGGTCCAGCAGCAGGCTCACCCGGGACGGCACCACGACGGGCGAGTTGGGGTAGACGTTCAGCTGCCCCACGGAGGTGTGCAGGACGCCCGGGAAGGTGTCGGCGAGCTCCCGGGCCGCGACCACCATCATCGAGGCGCCCAGCAGCGCGTCCTTCCGGTCGGCAATCACGGTGGAGCCCGTGTGGGCCTGCTCGCCGTGGACCACGAACTCGTATTTGTTGGCCGCCCAGTTCGAATTCACCAGGCCGATGGTGATGCCTTCGCGCTCCATGCTCCGGCCCTGCTCGATGTGGATTTCGGCGCAGAACGCGGCCTCGGGACCCTCGTAGCTGCCCCGGCAGCCGATCGCGTCCAGGGCGTCGCGGACCGAGACGCCGGCCGCGTCCGTGGTGGCCAGCGCGGTCTCGAGGTCGAGTTTGCCCGTGTAGACGGAGGAGCCCATCATGGACGGCTTGAAGCGGGAGCCTTCCTCGTTGAACCAGTTGACCACCGCGATGTTGAACCGGGGCTGACCGGCGGGTCCGGCCGCGGCCCACTGCTCCACGAGCCGGAACGCCGCGTGGGCTGCGGCAAGCACGCCGTAGGCGCCGTCGTAGCGTCCCGCCGTCGGCTGGGAGTCCATGTGGGAGCCCACCACCACGAAGGGGGCACCCGGCACGGCCTCGTACAGTCCCCACTGGTTGCCGGCCCGGTCGAACCGCACCGTGAAACCTCTGGCCTCCAGCAGGCCCGTGAGCCATTGCCGCTGCTGGCCATCCGGCACGCTGGCGGCCTGCCGGTCAACGCCGCCGTTCTCGGTAGCGCCGAATTCGCTCATGGTGTGGAAGTCCTGCACGAACGCGGCGTCGCGGGTGCTGAAAGTGGTGTGAGTAGTCACGGTGTTCCCCTATGAACGATTGGTGGCGGCGCTGAAGAGTGGACCGGTTGCGGCCGAATCGGCCGCAACCGGGGATGTGGGGCCGGGGCTCCGGAACGTAAAGTTCCCCCCGACGGCGGTGGCCAGCACCTCAAGTTCGGCGATGCTGTCCGCGGTGAGCGGGGACCCGGACAGGACGGTGAAGTCGGCCAGCTTGCCGGCGGTCAGCGATCCTTTGACGCCGGAGGTGCCAGTGGCTGCGGCGGCTCCGGTGGTGTACGCCCCCAGGGCCTGGAGCGGGCTCAGCCGCTCGTCCGGGTTCCCGAAGATGGCCCCGGAGGCGGTGCGCCGGTCCACGAAGGCCTGCATTCCGCGGAGCACGTTTCCGTCCGCCACGGGGCGGTCGGAGCTGCCGGCGAGCGTCACTCCCCCGGCAAGGAACGACGCCGCCCGGTAGGCCCAGCCGAGCCGTTCCGGACCGAGCGAAAGCGTCATGCCGTCCCCTCCGTCGGAGAAGAAGCTGGCCTGCGGGGTGACGGCGATGTCCGCGGCGGCCAGCCGCTGAAGCTGCTCCGGCCGGGTCATCGAGGCGTGTTCGATCCTGTTGGGCACCGTCCGCGGGCCGTACTTCGCGGCGCAGCTGGCGATGATGTCGATGGCGAGGTCAACGGCGCGGTCGCCGATGGCGTGCGCCGCGATTGACCACCCGGCCGCGTAGGCGGCCTCGATCTTGGTCCGGAGCGCCTCCGGTTCCGCCTGGAAATAGCCGGTGTTGCCAGTGTTGTCCGTCCCGCCGTGGCTGCAGTAGTCCTGGCTGACCGCGGCCGTTTCGCCCAGCAGCGACCCGTCGAGGAACACCTTCGCCGGGCCCAGGGACAGGAAGTCGTCGCCAAATCCGCTGGCGATGCCCAGATCCAGGCCGGCCCGTGCAGTTTCCGGCGCGTGCGGCCCGCCGAGCGGGTGCAGCACATCAAGGACCGGCATCAGCTGTGCCCGGGCATGGAGCCTGCCCGCGGACGCCGCCCGCTGGTAGGCGGCCAGCTCCACCGGGCTGTGCCCGATCCAGCCGCCGCCAATCCCGGCCTCGGTGAAGCTGGTGATGCCCTCCGCGGCGTAATGGCGGGTGGCCCGGTCCAGGGCTTCTTCGATCGCCTCGGTGGAGTACGGCAGGATCAGCTGCTGGATCAGCTGCTGGGCGGTTTCCTGGACCAGCCCGGTGGGGCGGCCGCCGGCGTCGCGGACGATCACGCCGCCGTCGGGGTCCGGGAACGACGCCGGTTCGGCGTCGGCCAGCCGGAGCGCGGCGGTGTTGACCACGGCCATGTGGCCGGAGTTGTGCCGCATGAACAGCGGCCGGCTTCCCGTGATCCGGTCCAGGACGGTGATGTCCGGAAATTCGCCGCCGTGCTGCGTCTGGCTGAACCCGGTGGCCAGCAGCCAGCCCGGCGCCTGGCCGTCACCGTCCCCGTCCCCCGCGGCGGCGTCTGCGGCCATGCCGGCCTCCAGCAGGGCGTAGAGCTGGTTCAGGCCGCGGGCGCCGGAGACGTCCAGTTCGCCGAGGCCGAGCCCGAACCAGGTGGTGTGGCAGTGCGCGTCGATGAAGCCGGGGGTCACGGTGGCGCCGGCCAGGTCCAGGACCTCGGCGGCCTCCAGCCCGTCCAGGTCGTCGTCGAGGCCCACAATCCGGCCCTGCCAGACCCCCAGCGAGGTGGCACGCGGGCGGCGCTCGTCCATGGTGATGATGTCCGCGTTGCGCAGCAGCAGATCGAGTTTCATGGGATTACCTTGCGTGGTTCTCAGCGGTGGGAGGTGGTGACTGACTTGAGGCGGGTGTAATCCTCCAGGCCAAAGACGGAGAGGTCCTTGCCGGTGCCGGAGTGCTTGAACCCGCCATGCGGGGCCTCGGCCGGGATCACCTGGTGGCAGTTGATCCAGACGGCGCCGAAGTCCAGCTCGTTGGACACCCGGGTGACCACGCCGTGGTTGTTCGACCAGACGCTGGACGCCAGCGCGTACTTGGTCCCGTTGGCGAGCTCCACGGCCTCCGCCTCGTCCCGGAAGGGCTGGATGGTGACGACGGGTCCGAAGATTTCCTCGCACACCACCTCGTCGGCCTGGAGCACTCCGTCGATCACTGTCGGTTCGAAGTGGAAGCCGGCGCCCGTGCGCTTGCCCCCGGCGAGGACCTTGGCGTTCGCGGGGAGCCGGGACATGAAGCCCTCCACGCGGTCCAGCTGGGCGGCGCTGTTCAGCGGGCCCAGGTCTGCGGCGTCGCCGCCGACCTTGAGCGCTGCGGCGGCCGCTGCCAGGGCGGCGCCGAACTCCTGGTGGATCGGTTCCTCCACGAGCACGCGGGTCACGGCGGTGCAGTCCTGGCCGGCGTTGAAGAACGCACCGAGCGCGATCTCCCGGGCCGCCTGGTCAATGTCGGTGTCGGCGAAGACGATTGCCGGGGCCTTGCCGCCGAGTTCCAGGTGGACGTCCTTGAGCGTCTTGGACGCCGCGGACATCACCTGTGCCCCGGCCCGGGTGGAGCCGGTGATGGACACCATTTCCGGGATCTCGTGATCCACCATGGCGGCGCCGGTCCCGCGGCCGCCGCAGATGACGTTCACGACGCCGGCCGGGTAGGCCTCCTGCGCCAGCTCGCCCAGGACCAGCGTGGACCAGGGGGTGGTGTCCGCGGGCTTCAGGACGAGGGTGTTCCCGGCGGCGAGCGCCGGTCCGATCTTCCAGATGGCCATCATGAACGGGTAGTTCCACGGGGTGATCTGGGCGACCACGCCGAGGGGTTCGCGCCGGACGGTGGAGGAAAAGCCGCGGACGTATTCGGTCTGCGCGGTCCCGGAGACCACGCGGCAGGCGCCGGCGAAGAAGCGCAGCTGGTCGGCGCCGCGGAGGATCTCAATCTCGCGGGTGACCTCGCGGGGCTTCCCGGTGCAGGCCACCTCGGCGTCCAGGAGCCGGTCGACGTTGGCCTCGATGAGGTCGGCGAGTGTGAGCATCATGGCCTGGCGTTCGGCCGGGGTGGTCCGCTTGTAGCTCTTGAAGGCGGCGTGGGCGGCCTGGAAGGCCCGGTCCACGGTGGCGGCGTCGCTGTCCGGTGCGGTGCCGAGCTGTACCCCGGTGGCGGGGTCGAAGAACGGCAGGGTGGCCTCGGCCGAGCCGTCCGCGGCGGTGCCTGGGACGATCTCGCCGTTGATGATGTTGTGCAGGGTGATCATGGCGGGCTCCGGTCAGTTGCTGGCGGTCTTGGGTGAGCGGGTGGTGGGGTCCTGCGGGAGGTGCAGGACGGCCGGCAGCCCGGAGTCAACGGCGCGGCGGAAGGCTGCGCCGAAGTCCTCGGCCTTCTCCACGCGTTCGCCGTAGCCGCCGTAGGAGCGGGCCAGCGCGGCGAAGTCCGGGTTGGTCATGTGGGTGCCCGAGGGGCGGCCCGGGTAGTGGCCTTCCTGGTGTTCGCGGATGGTGGCGAAGATTCCGTTGTCCACCACCAGGGCGATGAACTTCCCGCCGTGGCCCATGGCGGTGGCGATTTCCTGGCCGTTCATCATGAAGCAGCCATCGCCTGCCACGGAGATCACCTGGCGGCCGGGGTAGGCCAGGGACGCGGCCACCGCGGCCGGGATCCCCATGCCCATGGCACCGTTCCGGGGCGCGGCGAGGGAGTTCGCGGTGGTGTGCTTGAGGTAGCGGGCCGGCCACAGCGAGTGGTTCCCGGCCCCGTAGGTGATGACGGCGTCGTGGTCCATTTCCTGCTTGAGGATTTCCATCACGACGGCGAGGTCCACTCCCGTTCCCCCGTCAGGCTGCGCGGACGAGAACTTCTCGTAGTCAGCGCGGGCCCCGGCCAGCCAGCCGGCCGCGGGTTTCACCGCGGAATCCGTGGCGGCGAGCGCCGTGGCGAAGGACGCGACGTGGGCGGGAATGTGCTGGTCCAGCCGGCCGAAGTGGCCCAGCAGGTCGGCGCCGGGGTGGACGACGACGGTGACGGCGTCCAGTCCGCGCTTGTAGCCGTCGGAGAGGACGTCGGCGCGGACGCAGCCGACGAAGACCAGCAGGTCGGCCTCGTCGAGGCGGCGGGCGTTGGCGTCGCTGCGGGCATAGCCGAGGTAGCCGGCGTAGGAGTCGCTGGAGTGCGGGACGGCGTCGTAGGCGCGGAAATCGGCGAGCACGGGGACACCGTGCCGGGAGGCCCAGCCGGCCAGGGCGTCGGAGGATTCCTGGTCCCAGCCTTCGCCGCCCACCACGATCAGGGGCTTGCTGGCCGCGGCCAGCTTCGCCTCAAGGCCGGCGAGGTCCGCCGCTGCGGGTTCGGTCCGGGCCACGGTGCGGGGCTCCACCGTGCACGATTTCGCTGGGCCCGATTCGATGGTGTGGACCAGCACGTCTTCGGGCAGCCCGATCACCACGGGTCCGGGCCGGCCGCTGAGCGCCGTGAAGATCGCGTCGTCCACCACGCGGGCGGCGGACGCGGCGTCGTCGAGCGTCACCACTTTCTTGGCCGTGCTGCCGAACCAGGCATTGATGTCGAATTCCTGGAACGACTCCCGGCCGCGGTCGGCCACCGGGATGAGGCCGACGAACAGGATCATCGGGGTGGCGTCCTGGTGCGCGGTGTGGATGGCGATGAAGGCGTTGGCGGCGCCCGGACCCCGGGTCACCATGGCCACGCCCGGAAGCTCCGTCAGCCGGCCCTCGGCGAGTGCCATGAACCCGGCTCCGCCTTCGTGGCGGGTCACCACGGTTTCGATGGAGGATCCGTGCAGGCCGTCCAGCACATCCAGGAAGCTCTCGCCGGGAACGCCGTAGACGCGCTGGACGCCGGCCCGTTCCAGCTGGGCAACAATCAGGTGTCCTGCGGTTGTTGTGGTGCTCAATGCTTCATTCCCTTTTCTTCGATGCTCAGTGCGGGGAGGAAAATGCCGGACAGTGCGGTCAGTACGGACACGACCAGCAAGATGATGGCGCCGGGCCAGAATGAGTTGCCGGTGGCGGCGACGAGGGCGGTGGCGATCAGCGGCACGAAGCCGGAGATGACGCCGGCGCTGTTGGAGGTGATGGCGACGCCGGTGTAGCGGACCTTCGTGGCGAAGAGTGCGGTCAGGGCAGTCCCGGACACCGCGTACGGGACGGACAGCGTGCAGACTCCGATGATCATGGCCAGGACCACCAGGACGGGGTTGGCGGTGTCGATGGCCAGGAAGACGGGCACGGCGACGGCGGCGGAGGCGATGCCGCCCCACAGGATGACCTTGCTGGCACCGAACTTCTCGCCCATACGCCCGGCCCAGATGAGGGCGAAGATTTCAAAGACTGCGGCCAGCAGCGAGCCGAGCAGCAGGGTTTCGGAGGGCAGCTTGAGGACCTTGGTGCCGTAGAAGACCACGAAGCTGGTGATCAGGTAGAAACCGCCGATGCCCAGCAGCGCGGAGCACATGCCCACCAGGATCTGGCGCCAGCTCTTGGTCAGGACGCCGCGGATGGGGGCGTGCTCGGTCTCGCCTGACTCCATGAGGGCTTCGAATTCCGGGGACTCGCTGAGCTTGCTGCGGATCCACATCGAGACGGCCAGCAGCGGGATCGCCGCGATGAACGGGATGCGCCAGCCCCAGGCGTCGAAGTTGGCCTGGCCCACCAGGTACAGCATTCCGAAGAACCCGCCCGAGGACAGGATGGTGCCGATCGGCGAGCCGAGCTGCGGCAGGGCGGCGTAGCGGGCGCGCTTCGCGACCGGCGCGTTTTCGACGGCGATGATCACCGCGCCGCTCCACTCGCCGCCGACGGCGAGGCCCTGCAGGATGCGCAGGGCGACCAGCAGGATAGGGGCCGCGACGCCGATTGTCATGTAGTTCGGGAGCAGGCCGATGAGCCCGGTCACGAGGCCGATGCCCACGATGGTGACCATGAGGATCTTCTTCCGGCCCACCTTGTCGCCCAGGGCGCCGAAGATGAAGCCGCCGATCGGGCGGGCCACGAAGCCCACTGCGAGGGTGGCGAAGGAGCTCATGGCCGAGACGAACGGGTCCTGGGACACGAAGTACTGCGCGTTGAACACCAGCGCCGCGGCGGTGGTGAACAGGAAGAAGTCGTACCACTCCAGCGCCGTCCCGACGAGGGCCGCGAGGGCGACTTTCTTGGCCACACTCTCATCGACAACCCCGGGTAACTGCGGGCTGGCGGTGGTGGTGGCGTTGCTTGCGCTTCTTGCCATGATTACTCCAAATAATGCGGAAGGGATGGGACCGGCCAGCAAGGCCGACGGGGTGTGACTGCGCTCACCCGATTACTCTTGTTCCATTCTGCCAGCACATTTCGTCCAAAAAACTAGCATTGCATCACGCATTTCCGTGCCTAGAATGTGTGAATGCACAATTTCCATTCGCCGGGTGATTCCCGGCGCTGGGCCGAACTGGTGGAGCTGCTCCACGGGCGGCTGGACACGCTGGCCGAGACCTTCACGTCGAGAGTCCGCGACATCCCCGAGTACGCCGAAAAACAGGTGGGACGCGGCGACCTCGAAGTGACCGCCCGCGAAACGTTCAGGCGCTTGATCGACGGCCTGCGCGGACAGGAGCTCCGGCAGCAGTCCACCCCCGGTCCGGCGATGGAGTCGCTCCTCGAATTCGCCGCCGATCTGGGCGCCAAACGCGCCCGGGCCGGCATCCCGCCCGAGGCACTGATCTCGGCCGTCCGGCTGGACTTCAGCATCATCTGGGAAAGCCTGCTGCAGATCGCCGATGCCACGGACGCCGCGCTGCTGGCATCCAGGGTGGACAGGGTCTGGCGCGTCGTGGACCAATTCGCCACGCGGACCCACACGAGCTACCTGACCGAACGGGTCCGGATGGCCCAGGAGGAATCCAGCATTCGGCGCGAATTCATCGCCCGGCTGTTCAACCAGACCAGCCCCACCGCGGAGACCGTCAGCCAGGTCGCCGCGGCCCTGGGCCTGGACTCGACCTCCCGCTTCGGACTCGTGGCGGCCAGCGGCGATGCTGCCGTGAGCCTCCGAAACGCCGCCACCAGTCTGGGGGCGGGGCAGCCCACCCGCAGCCGCTTCTTCGTCCACGAGTTCGGCGGCAACACCTACGCGTTCTGGTCGGTCCCGGCGCATCGGGACGGCTCCCGGCAGCCTGTTCCCGCCGCCCTTAGTGAGATCCCATGCGGCTATGTCCCTGGAGTCGCCGGGCTGAGGGCCTTGCCCGCGGCGGCCCGCACAGCCGGAAGCCTCGCCGCCCTGCTGCGCCCCTCCGATTCCGGGCCCCTGTCGGCGGAGGCCGCCTGGGCCCGGCTGGCCAAGCAGCAAATGCTCGACGTCGGCCTGGACCTGCTGGCCGACCTTGAGGCGGGCCTGGCCGGGTGCCGCGGCGGCGAACGGGAGCGGCTGGAAGAAACCGTCCGGCACTATCTGGAAACAGGCAGTGTTACGACGACGGCCCAGCAGCTCTTCTGCCACCGCAACACCATCCTCAACCGGATCAGCCGTTTTCAGGAACTGACCGGCGTGGACCTGGCGGTCCCGGAGCAGACGGCCCGGCTCGTCGTCGCCTGGGCGTGAGGCCCGGGGGTCAGGGATGGGGTAGAACTTAACCATGAACGTGCGCACCCCTGACCCGAATCCCGGCTGGCTCTCCGACGACGACCTGTTCGAAGCGCGCGGCCGGCTGCCGATGGTCTATGTCGAGGCTGTTCCGGTCCGGCTGGACCCGCTGGGGTTCGTGAACGAGGTGGGCACCCTCCTGCAGGCCGACGAGGACGGCACCATGGTCCGTTCCCTGGTGTCCGGCCGCGTTCTCTACCGCGAGACCATCCGCGCCGCGCTGCTCCGCCACATGGAGAAGGACCTGGGCCCGCTGGCCTTCCCGCAGCTGCCGGTCAGCCCGGTGCCGTTCACGGTGGCCGAGTACTTCCCGTCGCCGTCCCATACCGGTTTCACGGACGACCGCCAGCACGCCGTCTCCCTGGCGTACGTCATTCCCGTCACGGGAGATTGCTCCCCGCGGCAGGACGCCCTCGAACTGACCTGGATGACCCCGCAGGAGGTCATGAGCACGGACGTGCAGCTGGAATTCAGCGGCGGCCGCGGGGCCCTGGTCCGGCAGGCGCTGGCCTTCGCGGGCGTCGGCAACTAGCCGGCTCCTTCGGGTCCGGCACAGCCCGACCTTCGGGTCCGGCACAGCCCGGGACGCTCGGGGCCCGCTGCGTCCCCGACTTCACGCACCCGATTTTGTAGACTGGAGGGCGGACCGCAAGAGAACTTTAAGGACTCCCGATGACCCACCCCCCAGCCTCCCGGAACTACAGTGAACAGCAGGCTGGATCTCTGCAGGCCGGCGACCACCTGATCCTGCCCGACGGAAACCGCTCCGCCGAGGTCCAGCGCGTGGACGTCGAAGCCGACGATTTCGGTACTCCCGCCATGGTCCTGGCGACCCTCAGCGGCGGCGGCGTACTGCGGATCGCGGCAGGTTCCATGATCCGGCTCACGGTAGACGCCGAGCCAGGCACGTCAGTTATTTTCGGCGCCGCTGCCGGTTCCGGCACTTCCGACGACGGCGATGATCCGGCGTCCGGGCAGTCCTCCGAGCCGGAAGAAGAGGCACCCGACACGGCGGCCGCCGTCGTCGTCCCTCCGCAGCCCGTTGCACCGCCGGCGGTGAGCGAGCCCAGCGAAGCGGACCTGGCGCTCATCCCGGCCCCGGACGGCACGCCGGAGTCTGTGGTGGAGGCCGTGGCCGGGGCCCATCCCGGCTCCGTCGGCGTCCAGCTGCTCAGCGAACGGCTCGCCAAGGGCATCAATACGAAGTCCGGAAGCTGCCTGAAGGACCTCAGCGACCTCGCGCACGAGCTCTTCATCATCCTCAAGGACGCCGAGAACGCGCTGGCGGTGGCCGACCTCCTTAACGTCCTGCCGTTCGACGGCAACCCGGACCGCTGGGCTTCGGTGGAGTCAACCCTGGCGCTCTCCAGCTACATTTGCGGCCAGCTGGGGCAGGAGACGCGCGCCGGGATCTACGAAAAACTGCTCCGCGCGCCCGAGGCCATGGAAATGGACCCGTTCAAGGCCAGGATCAACGCCAAGGTGCGCCAGCGTTCGCTCAACGAGCCGAACCTGTACGACAAGGAAATCTTCCGCTCGATCGACAACGCGAACCCGGACGCGGAACGCGAATGGCGGCTGCTGCGGCTTGAGGCGCTCCTGTTCCTGCGCGCGCATGGCGGCTCCGAAACCATTGGCGCCACCGAACTGGACCGCCGGATCGGCAACGAGCTCGAATCGGTCCGCGCCTAGCGCCCCGGGCTGAGTGGGGGTGGGCCCACACAAGTTGGCCCTACCCGTTGGGGGCCGGGAGTTGTAGATTCACCCCATGACGAACAATCTGAGCGTTGTGATTAATTCTGACGCGCAGCAAGTTTGGACCATGCTGCGCGAACCCGCCCTGATCGCCCAATGGCACGGCTGGGTGGCCGATGACCAACAGGCCGAAATCAGCGAAATCTACTTCGGCCCCAACGTGGTCGAAGGCGCAGACCACACGTCCCTGGTGGTCGACGGCGGAGACGTCTTCACCTTGAAACCCGTCCCCACGGGCACGGAGGTCAGCGTCACGCGGGCGGCCATCGACCACAATTCCGAGTGGGCGGCCTGGGACGAGGACATCACCCAGGGCTGGCTGACTTTCCTCCACCAGTTGCGCTTTGCCCTGGAACGGCACCCGCACGGCAAGCGCCGGACGTTGTTCTTCTCCATGCCCGGCAGCGACGGGTCCGCGATTGAAAAACTCGGGCTCAGCGATGTCCCGGCGCCCGGGGAACCGTATTCGTTCACCCTGCCCACTGGCGAGGAGGTCTCCGGCAAGGTGTGGTTCCGCAGCAACCACCAGGTGGGCCTGACGGTCCACCACTACGCCGAGCACGGGGACGGCCTGCTGATCGTCGCGGACCAGCCCGTCATCGCCGACGTCCGGCCCGACGGCGGATCCCTGGCGATTGTCTCCACGTACGACCTCGGGGCCCACCAGCTGGAGGCGATCCGCAATTACTGGGACAAGTGGCGGGCTGAGAACTACCCCACATCGGATCCCGTCCACTAAGGCAAGGGCTGCGTTAGCTGGCACACTTGAACCGTGCCAGCCAATCCTGACTCCGATTCCTTGCCCGAGTCTCTGCCCGAGTCTTTCCCCGCGCCTGCCCGGCAGTCCGAGTTTTCCTTCCGCGTGGGCAAGCGCCTGAGCGAGGCGTGCCCGCCGTCGGCCGCGCAGATTGCCGCCAACGGCGGGCAATTCCTGGGCCGCACCGGCACCATCGCCACCCCGCACGGGGAGATCCAGACCCCGGCGTTCATTGCCGTCGGCACCAAGGCCACGGTTAAATCCGTGCTGCCGGAATCCATTGCCGAACTCGGCGCGCAGGCCGTACTGGCCAACGCCTACCACCTGTACCTGCAGCCGGGCGCGGACATCCTGGACGAGGCCGGCGGACTGGGCGCGTTCATGAACTGGCGCGGGCCCACGTTCACCGATTCCGGCGGTTTCCAGGTGATGAGCCTGGGCTCGGGGTTCAAGAAGGTCATCGACATGAAATCGGTGGACAGCTCAGGACCCGACGACGCCGTGGCGCCCGGCAAGGAACGCCTGGCCCACGTGGACGAGGAAGGCGTCTGGTTCAAGAGCCACCTCAACGGCGACCGGCACCGCTTCAGCCCCGAGATCTCCATGAATGTCCAGCACCAGATCGGCGCGGACATCATGTTCGCGTTCGATGAGCTGACCACGCTGCAGAACTCCCGCGGCTACCAGGAGGAGTCCCTGGAACGGACCCGGCGCTGGGCCGAACGGTGCATCACCGAGCACTTCCGGCTCACGTCCGAGCGCGCCGGCAAGCCTTACCAGGCCCTGTTCGGCGTGATCCAGGGTGCCCAGTACGAGGATCTGCGCCGCAAGGCCTGCCGCGACCTTGGCGCCATGAACTTCGACGGCTTCGGCATCGGCGGGGCGCTGGAGAAAGAGAACCTCGGCACGATCGTGCGCTGGTGCAACGAGGAGCTGCCGGAGAACAAGCCGCGGCACCTGCTGGGCATCTCCGAACCGGACGACATCTTCACCGCCATCGAGAACGGCGCGGACACGTTCGACTGCGTCTCCCCCACCCGGGTGGCCCGCAACTCGGCGTTCTACCACCCCACCGGCCGGTACAACCTCTCCGGCGCCAAGTACAAGCGCGATTTCGGCCCGCTGCAGGAAGGCTGCGACTGCTACGCCTGCCTGAACTACTCGCGGGCCTACATCCACCATCTGTTCAAGGCCAAGGAGATGGTCTCGGCCACCCTGATCTCGATCCACAACGAGCGCTTCGTGGTGAAGATGGTCGACGACGCCCGGCTCGCCATCGAGGCCGGCAACTTCTTCGAGTTCAAAGCCGAGACCCTGGGCCGCTACTACTCTTAGGGGCGTCCTGACCGTCCCGCCGTCGAGGTCGCCGGAAACGTGCGGGGTCGCCGGAAGTTTCCGGCGACCCCGCAGCGATCCGGCGAACTCGTGGCCGGCGGGCCGTCAGGCCGTGATTTGCCGCCCCTCAGTTCGCGGGGTGCAGCGACGCCGAGAGCGCCGAGTCGGCATCCCGCAGGACCTTGGCCGCCACCTGGAGGCCCTCGATCCGGCCCAGGGAGACGTCCTCGTGCTCGATGTTGACCAGCATGTCCGGGTCCACCTCGTAGAGCGCGCGCAGGAACTCGGTCCAGTAGGCGGTGTCGTGCCCACGCCCCAGCGCCACGAAGTCCCACGCGGAGGCTTTGGGCCACTCGTTGGCCCACTCATCGCCGCCGAGATTGGTGCGGTTTTCCTCCGGGGAGAGCCGGCGGAAGCTGTTGTCCAGAACGCCGTAAAGCGCGGCATTCTCCGTGTTCACGCGGACGTCCTTCGCAGCCGCCTGGAACACAAGCGGACCGAGTTCGCGGACCACAGCCACCGGGTCCATCTGCTGCCAGAACAGGTGCGAGGCGTCCAGCTCGACGCCGACGTGGGTGGCGCCGGTGAGCTCAATGAGCTTGTGGACGTCGGCAGTGTTGAACACGATGTTCTGCGGGTGCAGTTCAAGGGCCACCTTCACCCCGTGGTCGGCGGCGAGGCGGTCTGTTTCCTTCCAGAACTCGGCCGCGATGCCCCACTGGTAGTCGAGCACGTCCAGGGCGGCCGAGTTCCAGGCGTTGACCACCCAGTTGACCGTGGTGGCGCCGGGCTCGCCGCCGGGCAGGCCGGACATGGTCACCACGCGGTCCTGTCCCAGCCGCTGCGCCAGCCGGATGGAGCGGCGGATGTCCTCGGCATGCTTCTCGCCGATTTCACGCTTGGGGTGCAGCGGGTTCCCGTTGCAGTTCAGCCCGGCGATCGAGACGCCGGTCCCCTCGAACATCGCGAGGTAGTCATCGCGGGCCGCATCGGATTCGAGGATCTGGTCCATGGTGGGGACGTGCACTGCCGGCAGGAATCCGCCCGTGTTGATTTCGATGCCGGTCAGGCCCAGGTCGGCGATGACCTTGAGGGCGTCGGGAAGCGGCCGGTCGTGCAGGATTGCGTTGTAGACCCCGAGTTTCATAGCGTGATTTTCTTCCCGCTGTTGAGCGCGGATTCGGCGACCGCGCCGAGCAGTTCCATGTTGCGCACGCCCTCGTCGAACGTGGCGCAGCGGGGCAGGGACTCCGCCTCGCTGAGACCTGCGACCTCCTCAAGGAACGCCCGGGCCTGGTAGCCGAAAGCGTCATTCTGGCCGAAGCCGACCTCGGGGGCGTCCATGGCAAGTCCGCCGGCGATGTAGGGGTGGCCGGGGCCGAGGATCACCTGGCGGTAGCCGTTCTCGTTGCCGGATCCGTCGTTGAGGAACAGCTGGATTTCAGCGGGGCGGCGCTGGTCAAACTTGGCCGCACCGTTCTCGCAGAACACTTCGAAGTTGAGGCTGTTGGCGTGGCCGGCCGCGACGCGGGAGACCTCAAAGCTGCCGGCGCCGTTCTCGAATTCTGCGGAGAACGCGGCGTAATCGTCGTTTTCGACCGGCTCGAACGTGTCGCTGACCGCCGCGTGGTCGTGGCCCATGACGGCGGCGAGCGGCAGCGGACGCTTGTCGATCACGGTGCTGAGGCGTCCGCCGCTGATGGACTTGATGTCGCCGCAGAGGAACTCAGAGATGTACGTGAGGTGGCTTCCGACGTCGGCCAGCGCACCGGAACCGGGACCGCCTTTGTAGCGCCAGCTCATCGGCGCCGACGGGCTGAAGCCGTAGTCGGTCCAGTAGCGGCCGCTGAAGTGCAGGACGTTGCCCAGGACGCCGGTGCGGATGAGGTCGCGGATGTACGCAATGCCGGGCGTGCGGCGGAAGGTGAAGCCGATGCGGGCAATCGAGCTGGCGTTGCGGGCCGCGTCCGCCATGGCGCGGGCGTCCTCGATGGAGTCACTCAGCGGCTTCTCGCACAGTACATGCTTGCCGGCGGCCAGCAGGCCCTCCACGACTTCCCGGTGCAGGGAGTTTGCGATCACGACGCTCACGACGTCGATGTCATCGGCCTCGGCGATCGCCTGCCACGACGTGTCATTGCGTTCGTAGCCAAAACGCTTCGCGGCCAGCGAACCGAACTCGGCGTTGACGTCGCCGATCGAGACCAGCCTGATGGGAGGAAGAACCGGGCTGTACAGCGCAGAGGCCGTCCGGTACGCGGCAGCGTGCGCCTTCCCTGCCATGCCTGCGCCGATTACGGCGACTCCTAAACTGTCAGCCATCGATTTCTCCTTTGAAATTCGGCCAGGCCACCGGCCCGGTCCCATAAAATTGGAGCGCTACAAAATCTGGCGCTGGTAAGAGCGTGTCCATGTCCATATGTCCTGTCAATGATGGACCGGTTATCCTCGGATGAGACTTGAAAGGCCCTGCAGATGTCGCTGAACACCCCTCGAACCCGCCGCCCGACGATTTACGACGTCGCCAAGAGCGCCGGAGTTTCCCCGTCGCTGGTGTCACTGGTGCTGCAAAACCCGGCCAAGGTCAGCGAGAAGCGGCGGGAGGCCGTCCGGGCGGCCATGTCGGAGTTGGGATACCGCCCCAGCCGGGCGGCCACCACGCTCGCCAGCAGCCAGACCAAGAGCATCGGCCTGGTCATCGACGACTTCCGGAACCTCTGGTTCGTGGACCTCCTTCGCGGCATGGAATCCGCGCTCTCCCCGCACGGCTACCAGGTCACCCTCGCGGATTCCCGCCCCGGCGAGAACCGCATCACCGAAGCCGTGGACGGGCTGCTGTCCATGCACGTGGAGGGCCTCGTCATTGCCGCGGAGCCCAGCGAGTCCATGATGGCCGGGACCTGGGTTCCCGCCGTCGTCGCCGGCTGGCGAAACGGCGTTCCCGCCGGCGCCGACCTCATTACGAACGACGACGACGGCGGCGGCCGCATGGCGGCGGAGCACCTGCTGGGGCTCGGCCACGCGCGGATCGGACATCTTTCCGGCTCCGGCGGCGCCGCCGCGCACCGGCGGGACGGCTTCCGCCGAGGCATCGTGGAGGCCGGCATCGACGTCCGGATCGCCGGAGAATCCCAGGGGACCTCCGAGGAGGACGGCTATGCCGCCGCCTCCTGGCTGCTCGAGAATTACCCCGACACGACCGCCCTGTTCGCGGCCAATGACACCATGGCCCTCGGTGCCCTCGCCGCTGCCAAGGCCCGCGGACTGTCCGTCCCGGCAGACCTCTCCGTGATCGGCTACGACAACTCCCAGCTGGCCAAGTCGCGGTATCTGGACCTGACCTCGGTGGACAACCGCAGCGACATTGTCGGATCCGATGTCGCAAGCACGCTGCTGGCACGGATCCAGGACCCCGCCCTCGAACCGCGGCGCAAGCTGATCGAGCCGGCCCTCATTGTCCGCGGCACCACGGCCCGCGTTTCGGGCTGACACAGGCCACCCGGGCACCTCCGGCCCGCTGGCTGCCTCCCACTCACCGCCTGCCTCCCCACCGCCTCCCACTCACCGCCTGCCTCCCCACTCCCACTCACCGCCTGCCTCCCCTCTCCCACTCACCGCCGAAGTCGCCGGAAGCGCCCGAATTCGCCGGAAATTTACGGCGTCTCCGCCGCTATCCGACGAACTGGGCAGCGGCGGTGGCCGCGGGCGGCGTCTTCGCGTTTTCCGCACAGCGCCTTTTCCACACAGTGTGTTTTCCACATAGCGACGGCGGAGCTTCCCGGCCGCTTCCAGGGCAGCCGAAACTGAAGGCATGCCATCCACCGCATTGCTGAAGTTGCCGCCCTCGGGCAACCTCTGGCGCACTGAACAACTGCTCGATCTGGGGTACGGATCGCGGGCCATCCGCTCGCTCCTGGAATCAGGTACCCTCGTCCGGCTCCGGCACGGCTGCTACGCCCGTGCCGGCTTATGGCATGCCCAGCCCCCGGCCGTGCGGAGCAGACAACTCATCTTTGCCCACGCCCACGGAACGCTTACGACGTCGACTGGCACCTTCCTTTACAGCCACACCTCGGCGGCGCGCTTGCGCCGCCTCTACCTCTGGGACGTGGATGACACGATCCATCTCCTCCAGAAGGTGCACCCCTCGAACGAGCGGCACGGCAGGGACGTCCGCTGCCACACGCGCCCGTTCGCCGAGCACGACGTCGCCGTTGTGGACGGCCTTCGGACCACTTCCCTGGAGCGCACGACTGCCGACTGCGCCATGATGCTGGGCTACAGGCAGGCGTTGATTCTCACTGACCATGCGCTTCGCCTCGGCGCGGACCTGGCAGCGCTGCAGGCCATGGCGGATGCACTGGACGGCCGGCGGGGAGTCCGGACATTCCGCCGCGTCCTCGCCTCGACCGATCCGCTGTCCGAATCGCCCGGCGAAACCCTGACCCGCGAGCTGATTCTGCGGTTCCGAATCAGGCCTCCTGAGCTTCAACTTGAAGTGTCAAGCCGCGCCGGGCGGCACCGTCTGGACTTTGCGTGGAAGGAGGAAAAGGTCGCCCTCGAATTCGACGGCAGGACCAAGTACTTCGAATACAGCCCCACGGCCGAAGTGCTATTCGAGGAACGACGCCGGGAGAAGGCCCTCACCGAAGAGGGCTGGCGGTTCCTGCGCATCGAGTGGAAGGACCTCTTCAGGGAGCAGGAGTTCAAGAGCCGGCTGCTGGGTGCCTTGGCCGGCCGCCCGCACCCGTGAGTGTCGAGGTCGCCGGAAGCCCGCGACACCGCCGGAAGCTTACGGCGTGCCCGCTGCGAAACGGCGTATTGGGCGGCTGCCGGCGGCTGCGACGGCGGGGCCGTCGGACAGCGTCGTGCCCTGGCGGGCGACGGCGGGGCCGTCGGACAGCGTCGTGCCCTGGCGGGCGCCGTCGGGCGCCGTCGGACAGCGGTTCCGGGGCCCTCGTACAGCGTCGGCAGCGGGTACTACGATCCGTAACTCGGTTCGCGTTTCTTCACCCAGCCGATGGCGAGCGCGGTCAGCGGCACGAAGGCGAATTCCACAAGGGTCTTGTACAGGAATCCCACGAGGACGTAGTTCACGAACATTCCGGCATCGGAAATCCCGATCACGGACGCGGCAATGCTGCAGAAAATGAGGGTGTCCACGAACTCGCCCACCACGGAGGACCCCATGATGCGGGCCCACAAAGACCGTTCCCCCGTGCGCGCCTTCATCTTCACGAGGATCCACGAGTTGATGGTCTGGCCGGCAAGAAAGGCCAGGAGGGATGCCATCACAATCTGCGGGACCGGACCCAGGGCGCCTTCCAAGGCTGCCTGCTTCGATGCGCCGTACTCGTCGTCGAACCCCGGCAGGGCGATGATGACCCAGTAGCAGAGGGACGCAAAGACGGAGAGCGCAAAGGCGGTGATGATGGCCTTGCGCGCCACCTTGAAACCGTAGACCTCGCTGATGACGTCGCCCAGAATGTAGGCCAGCGGGAAGAGGAAAAATCCGCCGTCCGTGATGATGGGGCCGATTGCCACGCCCTTGGACGCCCCGATGTTGGACAGGATCAGCACCACGGCCATGACCGCCAGCATGATGCCGAAATATGGGGAGCCGATCGAGGCGAACTTCGGTGGGGCTGACGCCGGGAAGGTCTTGGCGGAAGTCATGGGCATTCCATTCTTAGTGGTTCGCTCGGCAGTCCGTACCCGCAAGGGAACGGCTGGGCGGCCGGCTGTATTAGCACTGGGACGGCCCCGGCAGAACGAACCACCCCCATTCTCGCACCCGGCGGTCCGGGCACGGCCCCACGCCACGAGTTCGCCGGAAGCTCTCGAGCTCGCCGGAAATATACGGCGCCTCGGCACGCTTCCGGCGAATTCGCAGGCCGGGCCGGCCCGCCCTAGCTGCGCGAGGCGTCGATGAGGTCCTTGTCGCCGTCCTTGTCGTCGCCCCCGCGGCCGTCGCCCGGCACAGCGGCGCCGGCAGCGGGTGCCCAGGCGTGGCCCTGCTCGTTGTCCAGGTGCGTGGACTTCTTGTTCTTCAGCGCGAAGATGTAGACGAGCAGGGAGATGCCGATTGCCACGGTGACATACGTGAAGAACAGCTCCTCCTGGCCAGCCTTTTGCAAGGCCGCACCGATCAGCGGGACGGTGCCGCCGAAGAGCGAGTTGGCGATCGCGTAGCCCAGGCCCACGCCCAGGGCGCGAATGGAAGCGGGGAACAGCTCGGCCTTCACCAGGGCGTTGATGGAGGTGTAGCCGCCCACGATCAGCAGGCCGCCCATCATGAGCAGGAACGCGGTAAACGGATCCTTGGTGCCGGCGAGGGTGGACAGCAGCAGCCAGGTGAACAGGACGCCGGTGATGCCGAACCACAGCAGCAGCGGCTTGCGGCCCACTTTGTCCGAGATGATGCCGTAGACCGGCTGGAGCAGCATGAAGATGAACAGCGCCCAGAAATTGATGACCGAGGTGTCGGTCTTGGCGATGCCGGACGTATCGTTCATGAACTTCAGGATGAAGTTGGTGTACGTGTAGAACGCCACCGTGCCGCCGAGGGTGATCCCGATGCAGATCAGGAGCGGCTTCCAGTAGCTGATGAACAGCAGCTTCATGGTCCCCGGCTGCGCCTGGCCCGCCACTGCAGGGGCCTTCGCGGCCTCGATCTGTGCGGCCGAGACAGTTTCTTCCATGGAGCGGCGCAGCCACAGGACCACCAGGGCCGCGACGCCGCCGATCGCGAACGGGATGCGCCAGCCCCACTCGGTCAGCTCTGCCTTAGGCATGGCGTTCTGCAGGACCACGAGGACCAGCAGGGCCAGCATCTGGCCGCCGATCAGCGTGACGTACTGGAAGCTGGAGAAGAAGCCGCGGCGCTTGGAGGTGGCGGCCTCGGACATGTAGGTGGCGCTGGTGCCGTATTCACCGCCCACCGAGAAGCCCTGGAGCACGCGGATGAGCACCAGCAGGATCATGGCCCACAGGCCGATCACGTCCTGGGTGGGAAGCACGGCGATGGCAAAGGAGCCCGCGGACATCATGGTCACGCTCAGCGTCAGGGCGGCTTTGCGGCCCCTGCGGTCGGCGTACCGGCCGAAGAACCAGGCGCCGATCGGACGCATCAGGAACGACGTCGAGAAGACGGCCATCGCTTCCAGGCCAGCCTGAAGCTCGTCCGTTGAGTTGAAGAAGTGCGCCTGGAAGTAGGCCGCGAAGACGGTGTAGACGTAGAGGTCATACCACTCAACCAGGTTGCCGGCCGAGCCTTTGAGGATGTTGCCGACGGCTTTCCGGGTCTGGGCCGCTTCGGACAGTTGGGTGCTCATCAATGAACCTTCCTGGATCCGGCGCCGCCTGTAAGCAACACCGTCCGCCACCATAGTCCGGGTGATCCGGAACACTCGGGTTTTGTTCATACTGTTCATGGAGCGCCTGTTCATGAGCACAATGCGGCCAGTTTTGGTGGGATGGCAGGATGGGACCATGACTTCTACCGCATTCGATTCCGCCGCCTTGGCTGCATCCGATACCGCCTCCAACACCGGCCCCTCCCCCGCCGTCGCGCTGACCATCGCAGGCTCCGAAGCGACAGGCGGCGCCGGCGCGCAGGCTGACCTGAAGACGTTCCAGGAACTGGGCGTGTTCGGCATCGCGAACCTGACCTGCATCGTGTCCTTCGACCCCAAGGACAACTGGAACCACCGCTTCGTACCGGTGGACCAGCAGGTCATCGCGGACCAGCTGGAGGCGACGACGGCGGCCTATGGTGCCGCGTCCGGCGCGCCGGCCGTGTTGGACACCGTCAAGATCGGCATGCTGGGCAGCCCCGCGACGATATCGACCGTGGCCGCAGCGCTGGCCGGCGGCCAGTTCGCCAACGTGGTGCTGGATCCAGTGCTGATCTGCAAGGGCCAGGAGCCTGGCCACGCCCTGGACACCGACCAGGCGCTCAAGTCCCAGATCCTGCCGCTGGCCACTTTCGTCACGCCCAACCATTTCGAAGCCGAGTCGCTCTCCGGGCTCGAAATCACCGATGTGGAGTCGCTGAAGGCCGCGGCGGTCCGGATCCATGAGCTCAGCGGCGCCGCTGTCCTCGCTAAGGGCGGCGTGCGGCTGGAAGGCCCCGACGCCGTCGACGTCTACTTTGACGGCGAGACGCTGGAAGTCCTGTCCGCCCCGAAGGTGGGCGAGGTGGCCGTGTCCGGCGCCGGGTGCTCGCTGGCCGCGGCGGTGACGGCCGAGCTCGCCAAGGGCGCGACGCCGCTCCAAGCGGCCCGGACGGCGAAGTCGTTTGTGACCGCGGGAATCCGGAACCGGGTGGCCTCGGGCGCCCCGTTCGATGCCTTGTGGCAGGGCGGCCCGCGCTAACTCGCTGCGGTGATCGTCGGTGGGATCGTCAGGGGATCGTTGAAGGGGGCGGCAATGGCACAGCAATTTGAGTCCGTGGAGGAGTACATCGCCTCGTTTCCTGCCGAGGTGCAGGAGATGCTGCAGGAGATCCGGCGGCGGTGCCGTGCCGCGGTGCCCGGTTCAGGGGAAATGATCAGTTACGGCATCCCCACAATCACACTCGACGGCAAGTACGTGGTGTATTTCGCGGGCTGGGCACACCACATCTCCGTCTACCCGGTGCCCGCCGGGGACGAGTCGCTGAACGAGGAACTCGCGCCGTACCGCGCCGCGAAGGGCACGTTGAAGTTCCCGTTGCAGAAGCCCGTCCCGTTCGAGCTGATCGGGAAAGTGGCCGCGGCTCTGGCCGGGGAACGCCGGGGTTCCTGACCGGACCCCGTAAGCCGCCGAGGTCGCCGGAAAGCTGCGAGCTCGCCGGAAGTTTCCGGCGAGCTGGAGAGGTTCCGGCGAGCTGGAGAGGTCCCGGCGAGCTGGCCCCCTGGCCGGCCGCCCGTCAGCGCGGGTCCAAAACCGCCCCCATGAAGAGCGGGAGCCCGGTCTCGTTGTGCACGATCTGGTAGTGAAACGGCCTGTCGAACTCGATGGTCTGGTCCGGGAGGGGCGGCACACCGGTCACTGCAGCGTCAATCTGCGTCACTGCCGCGGCCACCGTTCCCTTCTCCGCAACGGTGATATTGGCAGCCTGGGCGGCCTGGGTGATGGTGAGCCTGTTCTGGATGGCGTTGAAGTCTTCGGTGGTGGCCAAGGTCTTGACCAGACCCATCGATTCGAGGACTTTCCGAAGGTCGAAGCTGCTCTTGTGGTCCCACTTGGGCAGGGAGATCAGCACGGAGACCTCCGCGGCCGTGTCCAGGGCCGCGGCAATCTCCGCCAGCTTGGCGGCGGTGAGGGTTTCCGGCCCGACGCCTGGGCCGGGCAGCACCAGCCGCATGACAAAACCGTCTGCGTACGGCAACTCCACTGCTCGCCAGCCGGCACCCTCCGCATAGGCCAGCACCAGCTCCTGGTGCATCGTCGGCACGCTGATTTCCTCGCCTCCGGACTTGGTGAAGGGGTAGTCCGAGGTGTTGTTGGGGTCGAAAGGCGACTGCCATGCCGCGGCGAAGTACAGGGCGTTGAGGAGGCTGAACGTGTTGTCGCGATCGTACTGCGTGGGTGCGTGCTTGATCCGTCCGCCGGTGTTCCTGTCCACCCAGACATCCAGGGCGGGCCTGGTGGCGGCCTCATCCCGGAAGGCCACCGGGTACACCCCGGTGCCATAGTGCCGGGCAAGGGTTTCCAGGTAGTTCTTTCCGGTTGCCACGTCCCTGTCCACAAACAAGCCATTGGCCGCATGCATCACCGGCTTCCGGGGCGGGTTCTTTTCGTCGACCGAGCCGGGATCGCCGTCGTACGCCGCCAGGGACTCGAGCAGGGCGTTCATGGCCTCATCCCGGTGGTCGTCCGGGAGACCCAGCACCTTGTCCATCTCGACGGCGGTCGCCCCGGAGGCCCCTGCCCGCAGCATTGCGAGCGCTATCAGCAGCCCACCCGGGGATGACACCACGTTTCCTCCGGACCCTTCACCGCCCTCGGCCAGGAGAGCGACTCCCAATGTCAGGGCGGATGCCCGGAATACCTTCAGTTCGGCGGCGTACAAGGCGCGGTCCACCGTAACCCGCTCAACGCCGTCGGCCTCCAAGAGCCCGGGCACCGGCGGCGAACACGCCGTGAGCGCCGCGATGGTCCCCGCCGCCACAATTCTCCCCATGCCGTGATTCTTCATTGCCGCTCCCGTCGTCTCGTTGGTACGCAGGTCGCCGGAAAGCTGCGAGATCGCCGGAAATTTCCGGCGATCTCGCGAGGGTCCGGCGAACTCGAAGGACCCCTCAACGCCGGGGGATGTTTCGCAGGTTGCTCCGTGCCATGCTGACGGCCTCGCCGGCGCCCCGGTTGAGGACCACCTTGGACATTGCCGTTGCGAAACCCAGGACCTGTGCGCCCTTGATCTTCGGCGGCAGGGACAGCGCCTTGGGATCCGTGATGAGCTCCACGAGCGACGGTCCGGGGTGGGCGAAAGCGGCCCGGTACGCTGCCTCGATGCGGGACGGGTCCGTGACGCGGACGGCATGGAAGCCCAGGGCCCGGGCGACGTCCGCGTAGTTGGCGTCCGGGACGTCCACGCCGAAGTCGGGGAGCCCGTCCACCAGCATTTCGAGTTTCACCATGCCCAGGGTGGAGTTATTGAAGACCACCACGTTGACGGGCAGCCGGTGCGCGGCGACGGTGATGAGCTCGCCCAGCAGCATGGACAGGCCGCCGTCGCCCGAGACCGAGACCACCTGCCGGCCGGGGTAAGCCAGTTGGGCGCCGATCGCGTGAGGCAGAGCGTTGGCCATGGACCCGTGCAGGTACGAGCCGATCAGCCGTCGGGTGCCCAGCGGATTGATGTACCGCGCGGTCCAGACGTTGCACATGCCGGTGTCGGCCGTGAAGATCGCGTCCTCGGCGGCCACCTGGTCCAGCAGCGAGGCCGCGTATTCCGGGTGGATCGGCTGCTTCTTCTCGACGTTCCGGGTGTACGCCCCCACGGCCTTGTTCATGAGCCGGTCGTGCTTCTTGAGCATCTGGTTCAGGAAGCGGCGGTTCTTCTTCGGCTGCAGCTGCGGCATCAGGGCGGCCAGGGTAGGCAGCACGTCCCCGTGGACGGCAACGTCGACGTCGGTCCGCCGCCCCAGCTTGTGCGCGGCCCGGTCCACCTGCGCCGTCCGGGTCCCGGGGAGGAACTGGTTGTACGGGAAGTCGGTGCCCAGCAGGATCAGCAGGTCCGCGTCCTCGATCCCTTCGGCCGCGGCACCGTAGCCCAGCAGCCCGGTCATGCCGATGTCGTAGGGATTCTCGTACTGCATGAAATCCTTGCCGCGGAGGCTGTGGCCGATCGGCGCCGCAAGCAGTTCGGCGAGGGCAATCACCTCGTCGTGCGCCCCTTCGACGCCGGCGCCGGCAAAGATGGCGACCTTCCCGGCGGCGTTGATGGCGTCCGCCAGCTCCAGCACGCTGGCGGGGTCCGGCGTCAGCGTGGCCGGCCGGAACGCTGCCGGGGCCGGGGTTTCGGCCGTCGCCTCCAGTGCGGCGATATCGCCGGGCAGGGTCACGACGGCGACACCCCGGAGCCCGATGGCGTGCTGGATGGCGCTGTGCATGACGCGGGGCGCCTGCTCCGCGGCGCTGATCAGCTCGGAGTAGACCGAGCACTCGTTGAAGAGCCGGTCGGGATGGGTTTCCTGGAAGAAGCTGCTGCCTATCTGCGCGCTGGGAATGTGCGAGGCGATCGCGAGCACGGGCGCGCCGGACCGGTTGGCGTCGTAGAGACCGTTGATCAGGTGCAGGTTGCCGGGCCCGCAGGAGCCGGCGCACACGGCGAGCCGGCCGGTCAGCTGGGCTTCGGCTGCCGCGGCGAAGGCCGCCGCTTCCTCATGCCGGACGTGGATCCAGTCGATGCCGCCCTGCTGCGAGCCGCCGGTCTTGCGGACGGCGTCGACGATCGGGTTGAGGCTGTCCCCCACGATCCCGTAGATCCGCTGCACGCCGGCAGCCTGGAGTTGTTCGATGAGCTGGGTGGCAAGTTCCTTGGCCATGGGTGCACGCTCCCGGAAGGTGGGTCGATGAGCTGACACTCGCCAATATAGTCTTCCCTGCTTGGCGCGGGTCCCAGACTTCCGGGTGGCGGCGTGCGGGAGGTGGCCCTGGGCGGCCCGTTTTCCACATACGGATGGCCGTCCTTGAGGCCCTGGGTTCCCCACTCATAGCGTTTTGGTAGATGGTCCGCCTCTTGCCGTTTCAACAGTCAGGATTGATTTTGGCCAAAAACCACGTCGTCATCCGGCAGGTCAGAGCCCGAGCGGGCGTGGGACCGGGAAACCTGCCCCCGTGCCGGCTCCCGTCGCGTCCCACCAAAGCGACCAAGAGCAAGGCTCCCTGATCGCATTCATGTATTGGCACCGGGAGCACGGGATTGTGCCAGACGTTGTTCCCGTTCTGGAGCAACTGAGCACAGTCTTCGCGATTTACGCCGAAATCTCTGGCGGCGCCGCCGTGACCGCAATGGACCCCGGCCTTGTCGCTGAATTCGTGGACTCGCTCAATGAGCACGATGCCGACATTGCATCATTTTTCTGTCTCTCACTGTTCGCGTACATGCACTTTCTGAAGGACACCGGCCGATGGACCGGCACCGACGAAAGCCACCAGATTTTGCATGGCGTCCTCTACCACGGGGTACTCAACGAGAAATGTGTCGCCACAGGGCGGCCGCGCAAGCCGGCCGGCAACAGTCATCCGGTCCCCCACAACAGGACGTGAGCGTCACGAGAATCCCGACGAAAAACTGCTGGAGCGTTCTGCGACAACCCGCAGGATCGGAGGGAGGATCAGTTACCCGAGTGCGCCTTGAGGAAGGAGTAGACCTCGGTCTCGTCCACGCCGGGGAACGCGCCCGGCGGCATCGCGGCCAGCAGGTGCGAGTGGGCCCGGGCCGAGGGCCAGGCGTTGCCGGCCCATTCCGCGGTCAGCGACGCCGGCGGGCGACGGCAGCAACTTTCGTCCGGGCACGTGGACTTGGACCGCTCCGTTGTTTCGCGCCCGCGGAACCACTTCACATGCGCGTACGGGACGCCGACGGAGAGCGAGAACTCCCCGTTGGCGGAGCGTTCCGTCCGGGCCGTGCACCAGTAGGTCCCGGCCGGTGTGTCCGTGTACTGGTTGTAGGCGCTGAACTTGTCCGGCACGTCGAACACCACCCGGGACGTCCAGTTCTTGCACGACGGCTGGCCCTCGATCGCGCCGGTGTGGTCCTGCGGGAACGTCACGCCGTCGTTTTCGTAGGCCTTGTAGATGATGCCGCTCTTATGCGTCTTCTGGAAGTGGGTGCGGATGTCCAGGTGCTGGGTGGCGAGGTTGGTGAACCGGTGGGCGGCGGTCTCGTAGGACACGGCGAAGGCGTCCCGGATGTCCTCGACTGCGATTTCCTTCGCCTGCTTGGCCCGCTGCAGGAACTCCACGGTCGCCTGCTCGGGCAGCAGGAGCGCGGCGGCGAAGTAGTTGGTGGCCACGCGCTGCATGAGGAAATCCCCGTAGTTCGACGGCGTCTGGTGGCCCAAGACGTAGTGTCCCAGGGCCTGCAACAGCACCGAGCGGGGGTCGTGATCGGTGCGCTGGTTCTGTGTGAGGTAAATTCTGCGGTTCTTAAGATCGGTCACTGACCGGGTGGAATGCGGCAGATCGCCCACGTGGTGGAGGCTGAAACCGAGGTGCCCGGCGATGTCTGCGATGACGTGGTGGGACAGCGGGCCGCTCGTGTGGCCCACCGAGGCCAGGACCTTCTGCGCCTCCGCCTCATACTCGGGGAAGTAGTTGTTCCGCTCCCGCATCATGGCCCGCAGCTCACCGTTGGCACGGCGGGCCTCTTCCGGGGTAGCCACCTGCTCGTTGAGCCGGCGCTCGAGCTCGTGCTGCAGCCCCACCATGGACTCCAGCACGTCCATGGGAAGCCGCGAGCTGATGCGGATTTTCGGCAGGTTGAGGGACTCGTACAGCGGGCTGCGCTGGTAGCGTTCCAGCTCAATTTCCAGCGCCGCGCGGCGGTTGGGCGGCTCGGCCCCCAGGAGCTCGTCGATGCTGACGCCGAGGGCTGCGGCGAGCTGCTGGAGCAGGCCGAGTTTGGGCTCGCGCTTGCCGTTTTCGATCAGGCTCAGCTGGCTGGGGGCCGTTCCGACGGCGGCACTCAGGTCGTCCAGCGTGAGTCCGGCGGCCTTGCGCAAGTGACGGACGCGGCGACCCAGGCTGATGACGTCGACCTCGGGCGCGGCGGGCGACGGCGGGGTTGCGGCTTTGCTGTTCCAGCTCGTAAGCGACATTTCTGAAGAATACGTGAAGAAGTGCGTTTCTTTCCATGCTTTTTATCTAGAAAGCCTATTGAAAGTGCAGAAAAGTAGTTCTCACGGAAAGATTCGCCATCCGGGAACAACCGGCCAGGACCTGCAGCGACGCAGGCACCGCTCCCGGAACCCCCAGTCCCGGACACACCAAGGAGACAACGATGACTGCAGCATTTGAGCCCACCCAGCAGCCGTCCGGCCAGGACACAACACAGCAGGCCGCCGCACTGGAGCTCGAGTGGGCCGCCAACCCGCGCTGGGAAGGTGTCACTCGGGACTACTCGGCCTCCGACGTCGTCCGCCTCCGCGGCCGCGTCTCCGAGGAACACACCCTGGCCCGCCGCGGCTCCGAAAAGCTGTGGAAGCAGCTCACCGAGGAGCACACCGAAGGCAAGTACACCAACGCCCTGGGCGCGCTGACCGGCAACCAGGCCGTGCAGCAGGTCAAGGCCGGCCTCCGCGCCATCTACCTTTCCGGCTGGCAGGTCGCCGCGGACGCCAACAACTCCGGCCACACCTACCCGGACCAGTCGCTCTACCCGGCGAACTCGGTCCCCACCGTGGTCCGCCGCATCAACAACGCGCTGCTCCGCGCGGACCAGATCGAGTTCTCCGAGGGCATCCAGACGGTCGAGGACTGGCTGGTCCCGATCGTCGCCGACGCCGAGGCCGGCTTCGGCGGCCCGCTGAACGCCTACGAGCTCATGAAGTCCATGATCCAGGCCGGCGCCGCGGGCGTGCACTGGGAAGACCAGCTCGCCTCGGAGAAGAAATGCGGCCACCTCGGCGGCAAGGTCCTGATCCCCACCCAGCAGCACGTCCGGACGCTGAACGCGGCCCGCCTGGCCGCCGACGTCGCCGGCACGCCGTCGGTCATCATCGCCCGCACCGATGCCGAGGCAGCCACCCTGATCACCTCCGACGTCGACGAGCGGGACCAAGAATTCATCCTCCGCGAAGGCGGACAGCCGGTCCGCACCCCGGAGGGCTTCTACAAGGTCCGCAACGGGATCGAACCCTGCATCGCCCGCGCCAAGGCCTACGCCCCCTACTCGGACCTGATCTGGATGGAGACCGGCACTCCGGACCTGGAGCTGGCCCGCAAGTTCGCCGAATCCGTCAAGGCCGAGTTCCCGGACCAGATGCTCTCCTACAACTGCTCGCCGTCGTTCAACTGGCGCAAGCACCTCGACGACGCCACGATCGCGAAGTTCCAGCGCGAACTCGGCGCCATGGGCTTCACCTTCCAGTTCATCACTTTGGCCGGCTTCCACGCCCTGAACTACTCGATGTTCGACCTCGCCCACGGCTACGCCCGGGAAGGCATGAGCGCGTACGTCGAGCTGCAGGAGAAGGAATTCGCCTCCGAGTCCCGCGGCTACACCGCGACCAAGCACCAGCGCGAAGTCGGTACGGGCTACTTCGACGACATCGCCACCGCGCTCAACCCGAACGCATCCACCCTGGCCCTGGTGGGATCCACCGAAGAAGGCCAGTTCCACTAATCCCCAGCCGCCCCCTCCGCTCGCAAGCTCACGAGGGAACCCGGCGGCCGTGGCCCCACACCTTTCCCCGCCCCTTGCTCTATCACTTTTGGCCCTCATCGGCCGCCTTTGGGGACCAAAAGTGATAGGGCAACGGCGGACTTTCAAGGAGCAACTCCCATGAACAGCTTCACTGACAACTTCACCATCAACGGGATCACGCTGACTGCGCAGCCGATTTGCCGGCAGAGCGAGGTTCTGACCCCGGACGCGCTGGCCTTTGTTGCCAAGCTGCACCGGGCCACGGCCGGGCGCCGGCAGGAGCTGCTGCAGGCACGCCGGGAACGCCGCCACCAGATCACCAAGGGCCAGGATCCGCGGTTCCTGCGCGACACCGAGTCCGTGCGCAACGACCCGAACTGGCGCGTGGCACCCCCGGCCCCGGGCCTGGAGGACCGCCGGGTGGAAATCACCGGTCCGGTGGACAAGAAGATGACCATCAACGCGCTGAACTCCGGCGCCAAGGTCTGGCTCGCCGACATGGAGGACTCCTCCACCCCCTCCTGGCGCAACGTGATCCAGGGCCAACTCAACCTCACGGACGCGCTAGAACGCAGGATCGACTTCACGTCCCCCGAGGGCAAAGAATACAAGCTGCGCCCGGCCGGAGAGCTGCCCACAATCGTGGTCCGGCCCCGCGGCTGGCACCTGCCGGAAAAGCACATGCTCATTGACGGCGAACCCATCGCCGGCGGGATCGTGGACTTCGGCCTGCACTTCTTCCACAACGCCCGCCGCCTGATCGCCCAGGGCAAGGGGCCCTACTTCTACCTGCCAAAGATCGAGAACCACCTCGAGGCCCGGCTGTGGAACGATATCTTCATCCTGGCCCAGGACCTGCTCGGCATCCCGCAGGGCACCATCCGCGCCACTGTCCTGATCGAGACCATCACCGCGGCATTCGAGATGGAGGAGATCCTCTACGAACTCCGCGACCACGCCGCGGGCCTGAACGCCGGCCGCTGGGACTACATCTTCTCCCTGATCAAGAACTTCCGCACCCGTGGCCCCCGCTTCGTGCTGCCGGACCGCGGCCAGGTCACCATGACCCAGCCGTTCATGCGGGCCTACACCGAACAGCTCGTCCGGGCCTGCCACAAGCGCGGCGCCATGGCGATCGGCGGGATGGCCGCGGCCGTTCCCAACCGCAAAGACCAGAACGCCAACGCCATTGCCTTCGAGAAGGTCCGCGCCGACAAGACCCGGGAGGCCGGCGACGGCTTCGACGGCTCGTGGGTGGCGCACCCGGACCTGGTGCCGGTCTGCCGCGAGGTGTTCGACGGCGTCCTCGGCGACCGCCCGAACCAGCTGGAGCGCCTCCGCGAGGACGTCACCCCGGACGACCGCGCCCTCCTGGACATCTCGGCGACCACCGGGACCATCACCGAACAGGGCATCCGGAACAACATCGAAGTGGGGATCCGCTACATCGAGTCGTGGCTGCGCGGCAACGGCGCGGTGGCGATCCACAACCTGATGGAGGACGCCGCCACCGCGGAGATCTCCCGCTCGCAGCTGTGGCAGTGGATCTTCTCCCGGGCCATCACGGACCACGGCGACGTGGTCACCCGGGAGTGGGTGGAGGACATGCTGGACGAGGAATTCGCCAGGCTGGAGCGCTTCGAAGGGGACCGTTTCGCCGACGCGCGGGACATCTTCGAGGAAGTCACGCTCAGCAACCAGTTCCCGGCGTTCCTGACCCTGCCGGCCTACGACCGCTTCCTGCATGAAGCGCGCGACGGCGCCGATGCCATCCGCGCGACGGCCGCCCTCATCCCGGCCTAGGACCCCGACCTAGGAACCCCCGTGCAGGACCCAACGGCCCCGGGCGACCGGGTGGGTCCGCAACGATTTCCGTTAGCTGGGCTGCCACGCCCTTCGCAACAGGCACCCCGAGATCCGGGCGGCAGCCCAGCAACGGAAGATCCCGTGTACTCGACAACGGCGTCGAGACCACAGATAAGGCCCATGTTCTCCGCGAACATGGGCCTTGTCCGTGCTTTCGGTACCTGTGCTTTCGGTATCTGTGGCGTCGGCGTGACCGCCGCCTGCCCCCGGCATGACCGGGCAGCGGGGCCCGGGCGGCCAAATGCCTAGTGCGGCTTCGGCACCTTGCGCAGGGACAGGGCAGTGCCCAGGATGAACGCGGCCACGGAGCACAGGATCATCAGCAGCGGGCCGGTCCAGGCGCCGGAAACCCCGTGGACGTAGCCCAGGAGGGTCGGCGCGACTGCCCCGAAGGAATACCCTGTCCCCTGGACAATGGCGGACATCCGGGCCGCCGAGGCCTGGTCGCGGGCCAGCCGGATGATGGCGAGAAAGATCAGCGTGATGCCGCCGCCCTGGGCCACACCTCCGAAGGAACACCAGAGCCACCACAGCTCCGGTGCGAGCAGCAGGCCCAGCGGGACAGTGAGCCACAGCAGTCCCAGGGCGAGGCCCACCGCCGTGGTGCTGGCGAAACGGGCCGCCAGCGGGACGCCCAGTCCGCCCACAATGGCCAGGATCTGGAAAAGCGAGGACCCTGCCCCGGCGGCCGCGGGCGCCATGCCGAGCTCGTCCGCCAGCAGGCTCGGCAACCAGGCGGTCACCCCGTAGTAGGAGAAGGCCTGCCCGGCGAATCCGAAGGTCAGGGCCGCCGTGATCCACCGGGACGTGAGCTTGCCGGCCGGGCGCCCCGGGTCCGCCGCGGGGACGGCGGCTGGAGTGAAGGCCCGCCGGCCGCCAACGGCGATCACCCAGACCGCGATTGCCGACAACGCGAAGAGACCGCTCGCGGCGATCGCGGGCCGCCAGCCCAGCAGCTCAGCGAGCGGCGCCGACACCATGGAGGTCAGGAACGAGCCGATATTCAGCGCCGCGGTGTACGTGCCCATCGCCGCGCCCTGCCGGGCCGGCGTGAAGTCCCTCCGGATGATCAGCGGGACCACGATGTTGCCGATCGTGATGGCGACGCCGAGGATCACGGTGCCCAGCATGACCAGGGCGCCGCCGCCGGCCGAGCGGACCACGACGCCGAAGAGCACGCCGAGCAGGGTCAGGGTGATGGCGAACTCGGGGCCCAGCCTGCGCCCGGCCAGCGAGGCCAGCGGCGCCGCCAGGGCAAAGCACAGGACCGGGATCCCGGTCAGGAATCCCAGCTCCACCGGGGTGAACCCGAGATCGGCTTCGAGTTGCGCGACCACCGGGGCCACGGCCACCAAGGGTCCGCGCATGTTCAGCGCGATGAGCCCGATGGCGAGCATAAGGAGCCAGCCGCGCGGTGCCCGGCCCAGATCGCTCATGGATTGGGCCGTCGCCCGGCCGGCGGGCAGAAATATGATTTCATCAGTCCCATTGCTATCACGGGCCCCCGCCGCACCTGCCGAATGTGACGCTCGCGGGCCCACGGCTCGCGGGACCACCGCTCCCGGGACCGCCGGGCCTAGCCCGTGGCCTGCAGCGTCGCCTCGATGACCGCGGGCGAGAGCACGTGCTGCGTGACCATCTGGCTGGCGCCGAGGATGGCGGCCTTGTCTCCGGCCCGGGACAGGCCGATCCGCAGATGCGTCGTGGCCAGGGGCAGCGAACGCCGATAGACCACCTCGCGGACGCCGGCCATGAGGTGTTCCCCGGCCTGGCCGAGGCTTCCGCCGAGCACAATCACCGAGGGGTTCAGCAGGTTCACCACCGTGGAGAGGACGTCGCCGAGGTCCCTGCCCGCCTGCCGCAGCGCCTGGATGGCCTGCAGGTTTCCCTCCGCGACGAGGCGCAGCACGTCGCCGCCGTCGCGCGCCGGCAGGCCGTGCTGCGTCAGCGCCTTGGCGACGGCGGGCCCGGAGGCCAGGGCTTCGAGGCACCCGTAGTTGCCGCAGCGGCACAGCACGTCATCGCCGCGCGGAACCCGGACGTGGCCGAGGTCGCCGGCGGTTCCGTTGGCCCCGCGCTGGAGCTCGCCGCTGCTGATGATGCCCGCCCCGATGCCCGTGGCGACCTTGATGAACAGGAGGTTGTCGTCCCCGGGCCAGTGCGCCGTGCGTTCGCCGAGCGCCATGATATTCACGTCGTTGTCCACCAGTACAGGAACCGGGAGGGACCGCTGGACGTGGCGGACGACGTCGAACCCGTCCCAGCCGGGCATGATCGGCGGCTTCACCGGCATGCCGGTGGCGTGTTCCACGGGACCCGGGAGACCGATGCCGGCGCCGGCCAGCTCCGCGGTGCCCCGGCCGGCCTCGCCAAGCAGCCGCAGCCCTTCCTCGAGCACACGGTCCAGCACAACCACCGGGCCCTCCGCGACATCTTGCGCCAGCCGGCGTTCCGCGAGGACCTTCCCGTTGAGGTCGGTGACGGCGATGATCACGTGCGTGGCCCCGACGTCGACCGCCAGGACTACCCGGGCGGCGGGGTTGAAGGCAAAGCGCGACGGCGGCCTGCCGCCGCTGGAGCTCGCCTCCCCGGCGGGGCCCACGAGGCCAGAAACCATCAGCGCGTCGATGCGCGACGCCACGGTGGAGCGGGCCAGCCCGGTGGTCAGGGCCAGTTCCGCGCGGGTCCGGGCCCTGCCGTCGCGGAGAAGTTGGAAGAGGTCGCCGGCGCGGGACAGGCTGCCGCCAGCCTCTAAGGTTGCGGACTCGGTACCGGTGGGCGAACGCATGAGTAAGTGATAGCACGAAGGTCTTCTGCATGTCACGCCGCAGAAAGTTTGAAACGTAGTCTTCAACTTTTGCTTGACGCTCGACAAAAGTACCCATAAGTTGTGGTGTGCACCACATCAACGCCATAGATGCCGGGAATCGCCGGCGTCGATCTGCCCTTGTCCAAAGTCCGCTTACGAAGAGGTAACTGCACTTGTCCAGACAAACAGAGGCCACAAACCGCCGCATCGGGGTGGGGATCCTGGGCGCAGGCCCCGTCACGCAGGCGATCCACCTGCCGTCCCTCGCACGGCTGCGGGACATCCTGGAAGTCCGCCACATCATGGACGTCGACCCGGCGGTAGCGGAATCCGTGGCCGCCCGGGTCGGGGCACGCTTCAGTACCAGCATGGAAGAGCTGCTGGCCGATCCCGGGGTCGAGATCGTCGCGATCTGCAGCCCCCACCAGTTCCACGCGGTCCAGGTGATCGCAGCCTGCCGCGCCGGCAAGAAGGCCGTCCTGTGTGAGAAGCCCTTCGCCATGAACGGCGAGGAAGCCGCGGCCATCGCCGCCGTGTCCGCCGAAACCGGGGTGCCGATCGTCGTCGGCGCCATGCACACCTTCGACCCGGGGTGGCTGGCCGCGGAAGCCGCCTGGGGCGGCCTTCCGGACCAGGTCCACACTGTCCGGTCCTCGATCGTCCTGCCGCCCAACCCCCGGTTCGAGGACTTCGCGACCGAGATCGTAGGCCGCACTCCCCCGCCGCCGCCCGCGAGCACTGGCGCGCCTTCTGACGATAATGCCGCAGTGAAAGCCAAACTGACCGGCGGCGTCATGGGCCTGGCCATCCACGACCTCCCGCTGGTCCGCCGGTTTGTCCCGGATTTCGCGTCCGTCGAGGTGCTGCACGCCCAAACCGTCCTGCCGTTCGGCTATGTCATCTCCCTGCGGGCGGGAACCGTGGCCATCGAACTGCGCGCCGCCATGAACGGAACCTGGGAGCCGTCCTGGACCTTCGAAGCCATCGGCGACGACGCATCGCTGTCCATCGACTTCACGCCCTCTTACGTCCACGCGGGCTCAGCCACGGCCCGGATCCGGACCGCTGCTGGCACCACCGTCCTCGGGCCGTTCGGCCACAACGGGTACGAGGGCGAATGGCGCAGACTCGCCGACATCGCCCGCGGCACCGGAACGGCCCCTGAGCCGGAGACGCTGATCCACGACCTGGAATTCGCCCTCGCGATCGCCGACGCCGCCGCCGCCCGCGTCGATGCCGGCGACGCCGCTTTCGAGGAGGCCCGCTCATGACAACCCCGCTTCTCGTCCACGCCGGCCCCGACGCCGAACAAGCCGGTTCCGTCGGCGCCGTCGTGGCTTCCCTGCCTGTTTCCTTCGCCCCCGCGGACGGCCAGCCCGACGTCGTCGCGGTCGCCGGCGTCACCGGCTGGACCATCAGCGTCACCGCAGCCGTCCGGAGCGGCGTGCGCGGCGTCGTCGTCGTTGATCCCGTGGCCGAAGAAACGGCGGCGCTGGCCGCGGCTGCCGCCGAGGCGGGCACCACCGTGGTCCTTGACCAGGTGTGGGCCGGAAACCCCGCCCTTGCCCAGTCCCGGGCCGCGGTTCGGACCGCCATGGCCGATGCCCTGGCGGACGCCGTACTGCTGGACTCCGTGGCGTGGGGCGCCCCGGGGACCGACCCGGAGCTCCTGCTCACCCGGCATCTCGCGGCTGTCCTGGCCTGCGGCGTCGAACTGGCCGGCCTGCGGGTCATTCAGCGCAACGCCAACGGCTACACCGTGATCGGCAGCCTCCCCGGCGGCGCACCGGCCGCCCTGCAGGGGATCACCACGTCCTCGGTCCCGGCGACGGCCACCGTTTCCATCCTGACCTCCTCCGGTCGGGCGGACATCACCCTGCCCGACGCCTCCGCAGGTTGGCCGGCTGAGGTCCGCTCGGTCACTTCCGACGGGGCCGCCAGCTTCCCCACCATTTACGAATCCTCCCACCGCCACAGCTGGAGGCGGCTCCGCGCCGCCGTCGACTCCGGCTCCGCGGAGGCCGATTTGGACCAGTTCGCCGCCCTGACCGCGCTCGTCGGGCAACTCCACGACTAACCCGCACCACTTCAACCAAAAGCACTAACGGCACTAACTGCACCGCCAGCAATACCTTCCGCATCAACTCACTGTCGAGAAGACCGGACCGCGACGCCGCGGACCGGCCACGAAAGGAAATTATCGTGACGATCAAGTCCTCTGTTACCTCCACCGCTTTCTCCCGCCGGGGATTCCTGGGCTTCGCCGCAGCCGCGGCCAGCGCACCACTCCTCGCCGCGTGCGGCGGCGGCTCCGCCTCCCAGTCGGGCGCCAGCGGCGTCGTCAAGTTCTGGGACATGCCGTGGGCCACGCCGGCCTACAACGACGCCGCCAAGAAGATCGCAGAGGGCTACGCGCCAGCTTCCGGCAACCTCAAGGCCAGCTACCAGACCATCCAGTGGGCGAACTTCTACCAGACGTTCTCCTCGGCCATCGCCTCCAAGACCGGACCGGCAGTATCCACCGGCGGCGGCTTCCAGGCCTTCCAGTTCGCGCAGCAGGGCCAGATCGCCTACGCGGACAAGGTGGTGGATACGCTCAAGCAGAACGGCATGTACGACGACTTCCTGCCCGGTGTACTGGAGCCGTTCAAGTCGGACAAGGGCTATGTGGCCGTCCCCTGGCAGCTGGACATGCGCGTGTTCTGGTACCGGAAGTCGCTCTTCGAGAAGGCTGGCGTGGCACTCCCCACCGACTGGCCGACTCTGCTGGAGGCTGGTAAGGCACTGAAGAAGGTCGGCGCCTTCGGCTTTACAACCGGGTCCGGCGCAGGCAACAACTACGGCAACCACTCGATGATCATGATGATGGTGAACAACGGCGGTGGGGTGTTCACGAAGGACGGCGAGCTGGACGTCATGAACGACCGCAACGTCGAGGCGATCGAGTTCATCTTGGAACTCGTCTCCAACGGCATCGTGGACCCCGCTGCGGTCAGCTACACCACCGACAACATGTCCGCCCAGTGGAAGGACAAGAAGGCAGGCTTCGGCCTGTTCCAAGTCAACGTTCCGCAGCGCGTCGGCGACACCTCGGGAGACCTTCTTGTCGCTGACCCCATTACCGGCCCGCACGGCGACAAGGCCACGATTGTCTTCCCGAACAACATCATGATGTACACCAACACCCCCTCGCAGGCGTCGTCCGAGGCCTTCCTGGTCGCCTACCTGGGGCAGCTGAAGGAACTGTGGCGCCAGAAGCTCATGTCTGCGCTGCCTGTCTTCAAATCGATCACTGAACTTCCCGAGTTTGCGTCCGACCCCAACAACGTCAAGATCGTCAAGGACTGGCAGCCCATCGCGAAAACGTTCGCCTCCCAGGGCAACACTCTCAATGCCAATCTTGCCGTCCTTGACGGCGGCCAAGCCCTGAACCAGTTCACCCAGACCATCCTGACCGGCAAGACCGATGCCAAGTCCGCCCTGCAGACGTTCCAGTCCGGGCTGCAATCGGTCCTGAAGAAGTAAGCGGCTCTCCCATGGCACTGACCACAGCCCAAACCGGCCTGAGCCGGGCCAGCCGGGGCGTCGCCCCCGGCGGGCCGGGTAGGCCCGTCAACCGCAAGAGCAAGCTCAGCGCGCAGACCCGCAAGACGTTCTTCTGGCTGCTGCTGCCCTCAGTCGTCTTGCTCGTCCTGATCCACGGCTACCCGCTCGTCTACGCCGGCATCCAGGCCACCCACGACGGCTCCCTGCTGGACACCGGCGCGTTCGTCGGCCTAGAAAACTTCGCCACAGTCCTTGCCTCCGAGGCGTTCTGGAAGGCGGCCCGCTTCACCCTGCTCTTCACGATCGTGGGCGTCTTCGGGTCCTGGCTCCTCGGCCTGGGCCTGGCGTTGCTGCTGCGCACCAAGATCCCCGCGGGCGGTCTCTTCAAGGTCCTGCTCCTGCTGCCCTGGGTGGTGCCGATCGTCGTGTCGTCCACCGCCTGGAACTGGCTGGTCGGCACCCCGGAGAGCCTAATCCCGTCCATCTTCCGCAACCTCGGACTGGGCACCCCGCTCTTCCTCGCCGATCCGACGCTCGCCGCGATCACGGTCATGGTCTTCAAGGTCTGGGTGAGCTTCCCCTTCATGATGATGATGACCTCGGCGGCCCTGGCCTCCGTGGACACCACCGTGTACGAGGCCGCCAGCATGGACGGCGCAACCCGCTTCCAGCAGTTCAGCCAGATCACCTTGCCGCTGATCGCCCGCTCCACCTACATCAGCTGGATCCTCATGACGATCTTCTGCGTCAACGATTTCCCCACCATCTACCTGCTCACCGGCGGCGGCCCCGTGGACGCCACCACCTCCCTGGTGGTCTTGGCCTACCGCACGGTCTTCCAGGACTTCCAGACCGGCCCGGGCGTCGCGATCGCCTTCCTCATGACCATTACCCTGGTGGTGATCTCGGTCATCCTGTACCGCCAGATCCGAAAGTCGAGCGTCGAATAATGAGCGCAGTCCTCCACGCCCACCCCGAGTCCGGACCCGCCATCGGAGTAACCGGCACCGGCAAGCCCAACCGTGTCCTCTCCGAAGCCGGCCTGCGCGGCCGCTGGTGGCGGTTCACCGCCATCCTGGCCATCACCGCGGTCGTGCTCGTGCCGATCATGGTGACAGTCCTGCTCGCTTTCACGCCCGGACCGAACAGCACCGCCACCGGCCTGACGTTCGAGAACATCAGCAACGTGTTCTCCAAAACCCTGGCCGCCACCTGGCTGCAGAACAGCCTCATCACCACGCTCAGCACGGTGGTGGTCGCGGTGGCCGTGGCCGCCCCGGCCGGCTATGTCCTTTCCCGCGGCCGCTCCAAGGCCGTTTCCGGCTACTCCCTGCTGCTGTTCGTCATGCAGTCCCTGCCCATCATCACCTCGGTGGTGCCGCTGTTCATTTTGTTCGCCGGCATGGGCCTGGTGGACAACCTGATGGGCCTTACGATCATTTATGTGGGCTCCACCATGACGGTGGCCACCTGGATGATGGCCGCCTACTTCGACTCGATCCCGATCAGCCTCGAGGAGGCCTCCTGGATCGACGGCTGCTCCGTCTTTGGCAGCTTCACCAAGGTGGTGCTGCGCAACTCCCTCCCGGGCGTGCTCTCCACCGCGATCTTCGCCTTCCTGCTTGCCTGGAACGACTATCTCGTGGCCATCGTGTTCCTGCGCTCCAACGAAATCTTCACCCTGCCCATGGGCGTCCAGTCCTTCTTCCAGCAGAACCAGACCGACTGGTCCGGGGTCATGGCCCTGGCCGTGATCATGATGCTCCCGCCCATCATCGTCTTCGCCACCCTGAACAAGTACTTCAGCGTCGGCGGCATCGGCGGCTCCCTCGCTGGCCGCTAGGCCCCATACCCACTCCTCATCCACTCCCGACGCCGGCCGCCAAGGCCGGCCCCAGACTTCCGAAACCGACTCCCAGCAAAGGAATCCCGTGTCTTATTCACTGCAGCTGTACACCCTCCGCAACGCCATCGCCGAAGACCTGCCCGGCACCATCAAGAAAGTGGCCGATCTCGGTTTCACCCAGGTCGAGCCCTACAACTTCGTGGCCACGGCCGCCGAGCTCGGCGCGGCCCTGAAGGAAAACGGCCTGACCGCCCCGTCCGGCCACGCCCCGCTGCTGAGCCAGGACCAGGACGAGATCTTCGCGGCCGCCAAGGAACTTGGCATCAGCACGGTAATCGATCCCTACCTCCCGGCCGAGCACTGGCAGTCCGCCGAGGACATCCAGGCCACCGCCGCGAAGCTCAACGCCGCCGCCAAGAAGGGCGCCGGGTACGGCATCCGCGTCGGCTACCACAACCACGCCTGGGAACTGGAGTCCAGCATCGAGGGCCAGACCGCCCTGGAGTACTTCGAAGGACTCCTGGACCCCGAACTGGTCCTGGAAGTGGACACCTACTGGGCAGCCGTCGGCGGCCAGGACCCGGTCCAGCTGCTGCAGCGCCTCGGCGACCGCGTGAAGTTCATCCACATCAAGGACGGCCCCGTCTCCACCGACACCAAGGCGCAGCAGCCGGCCGGCCAGGGCCAGATCGCCGTGTGGGACGTCATCAACGCCGCGCAGTCCCTCGAAGTCGGCGTCGTGGAATTCGACGACTACTCCGGCGACATCTTCAACGGCGTCGCCCAGAGCCTGGCGTACCTGAACGCCGGAGCAAGCGAAGGAGCACGGGCATGAGCACCTCTTCCACGAAGAAGGGCCCGGTGGGCGTCGCCGTCATCGGTGCCGGCAACATCAGCAAGCAGTACCTGGACAACTTGACGGTCTTCCCCGACCTCAAGGTCCACGTCATCGCCGACCTCTTCGAGGACGCCGCCGAGGCGCGCGCCAAGGAGTATGGGATCGCCGAATGGGGCGGCGTGGACGCCGCCCTGAACCACCCCGACGTCGAGATCATCGTGAACCTGACCATCCCGGCGGCCCACGTGGAGGTGGCCACGGCCGCCGTCAACGCCGGCAAGCACGTCTGGACGGAAAAGCCGTTCTCGCTGGACCGCGAATCGGGCCTTGGCTTGCTGAAAGCGGCCGACGCCGCCGGGCTGCGGCTCGGCTGCGCCCCGGACACGTTCCTGGGCGCCGGGCTGCAGACCGCGCGGCGGCTGATCGAACGCGGCGACATCGGCACCCCGCTGACCGCCATGACCACGTTCCAGACCCCCGGCCCGGAATCCTGGCACCCCAACCCGGCGTTCCTGTTCCAGTACGGCGCCGGCCCGCTGTTCGACATGGGCCCGTACTACCTCACCGCCCTGGTGCAGACCTTCGGCTCCATCCGCAAGGTCGCCGCCGTCGGGTCCAAGGCCAAAGAGGTCCGGGTCATCGGTTCCGGGCCCAAGGCCGGGGAGGAATTCACGGTCGAGGTCCCCACGCATGTGTCCGCCATGGCCCAGTTCGAGTCCGGTGCGTCCTCGCACAGTGTGTTCAGCTTCGAGTCGCCGCGGCAGCGGATGGGCTTCGTGGAGATCACCGGCACCGAGGCCACCATCTCGCTGCCGGACCCGAACTACTTCGACGGGGACATCAGGCTCTGGCGCGCCGGGGACGAGGACTGGACCGTCATCCCGGCCACCGGCCCCAGCCAGGGCCGCGGCATGGGCGTGCTGGACATGGCACGCTCCATCCGCGCCGGCGTCCCGCACCGCGCCACCGGCAACCTCGCTTACCACGTCCTGGACACCATGGTCTCGATCTCCGAGTCCGTGGAATCGGGAACCTTCGTGGACGTCGACAGCTCCGCGCCCGCCTCCGCAGCCCTCCCCGAGGACTGGGACCCGACCGCCTCCACACTCTAGGAACCGGCAATGAACCCCCACGAATCCACTCCCGGCCAGCCCGCCGGTTCGCCATTGGGTGTGGCGATGATCGGGTACGCGTTCATGGGCAAGGCCCACTCGAATGCCTGGCGGAATGTTGCCAGCTACTTCGACGTCCCGGCCTTCGAACAGCGCGTGCTGGTCGGACGCGACCCCGACGGGGTGGCCGGGGCCGCAGGGAAGTACGGCTGGGCCGAGTCCGCCACGGACTGGCGCGCGGTGATCGCCCGCGACGACATCCACATCATCGATATCTGCGCGCCGGGCTGGATGCACGCAGAGATCGCCATCGCCGCCCTGGCCGCCGGCAAGCACGTCCTGGTCGAAAAGCCGCTGGCCAACACCCTGGCCGAGGCCGAGGCCATGGCGGAGGCGGCCCGTGCCGCCCAAAGCCAGGGCGTGCAGTCGATGATCGGCTTCAACTACCGCCGGGTCCCGGCCCTGGCGCTGGCCAAGGAACTGATCGCCGAAGGCCGGCTCGGCACGGTCCGGCACGTCCGTGCCGCATACCTGCAGGACTGGCTCGTGGACCCGGACTCGCCCATGACCTGGCGGCTGAACAAGGAAACCGCCGGGTCCGGGGCGCTGGGCGACATCGCCTCGCACGCGATCGACCAGGTGCTGTTCCTCCTCGGAGACCAGGTCACTGAGGTTTCTGGCCGGCTGCACACCTTCACCTCCCAGCGCCCCGGCGCTGCCGGGCTGGAGGACGTGACGGTCGACGACGCCGCCTGGGCCACGCTGACCCTCGCCTCCGGGGCCATCGCCTCGGTGGAGGTCTCCCGGGTGGCCACCGGGCAGAAGAACTCGCTCAAGCTGGAGATCTACGGCGACAAGGGAGCCCTGCTGTTCGATCTGGAGGACCTGAACGAGCTCGGCTTCCTCGACGCTACGCTGCCGGTCCGCGAGCAGGGCTTCCGCCGGATCCTGGTCAACGAACCCGAGCACCCCTACGTTGATGCGTGGTGGCCGCAGGGCCACGTGCTCGGCTGGGAGCACACGTTCACGCACGAGATCCGCGACTTCCTGGCCGCGGTGGGCACCGGAACCGAGCCCTCGCCGTCGTTCGAGGACGGCCTGACCGTCCAGCGGATCCTCGCCGCCGTGGAAGAGAGCGCCGCGGCCAAGAGCTCGCTCATCCAGCTCACACCGTCCACCCCTGCCACCCAGACCCCAGCCACCCAGACCCCTGCCGAAGGACCCTGACATGCCCCGCCCGTACACCCTGTTCACCGGCCAGTGGGCCGATCTGCCCTTCGAGGAAGTCGCCAAGTTGGCTTCCGGTTGGGGTTACGACGGCCTGGAAATCGCCGTGTCCGGCGACCACCTCGACGCCTGGCGCTGGGACGAGCCCGGCTACGTCGAGTCCAAGCTCGCCGTACTGGAGAAGTACAACCTCAAGGTCTGGGCCATCTCCAACCATCTCAAGGGCCAGGCGGTGTGCGATGACCCGATCGATTTCCGGCACGAGGCGATCGTCGGGGCCAAGGTCTGGGGCGACGGGGACCCCGAAGGCGTCCGCACCCGCGCCGCCGAGGAAATGAAACACACCGCCCGGCTCGCCAAGGCCCTCGGCGTGGACACCGTGGTCGGCTTCACCGGCTCCTCCATCTGGCAGTACGTCGCCATGTTCCCGCCCGTCCCGGAGAAGGTCATCGAGGCCGGCTACCAGGACTTCGCCGACCGCTGGAACCCCATCCTGGACGTCTTCGACGAAAACGGCGTCCGCTTCGCCCACGAGGTCCACCCCTCCGAGATCGCCTACGACTACTGGACCACCGTCCGGACGCTCGAGGCGATCGGCCACCGCGAAGCGTTCGGGCTGAACTGGGACCCGTCCCACTTCATGTGGCAGGGCATCGACCCGGTCTCCTTCATCTGGGACTTCAAGGACCGGATCTACCACGTGGACTGCAAGGACACCAAGCTCCGGCCCACCGGCCGGAACACCGTCATGGGCTCGCACCTGCCCTGGGGCGACCCGCGCCGCGGCTGGGACTTCGTCTCCGCAGGACGCGGCGACGTGCCCTGGGAATCGTCCTTCCGCGCCCTGACCGCGATCGGCTACGACGGCCCCATCAGCATCGAATGGGAAGACGCCGGCATGGACCGGCTCCACGGCGCCCCCGAAGCCCTCGCCGCGCTCAAGAAGTTCGACTTCCCGGCCTCGAACACCTCCTTCGACGCCGCCTTCAAACAGTAGGGACTAGTTCATGTCAGGCATTGAAACGCCCGACGGCGGCGACGGGTGCTGGTAGACCACCGTCCCTCGGGCGGTATCGGCGGGTTCTTCGGCAACGGATTGGCGAGCTTCTCGGCGGTGCCCTTCGCGATCGACGTCGCCGTCGACGCGGACGGCCGTCCGGCCGGGCTGGTTGCGGATGACCCCGCAACGTCCGTGGAACCCGTCACGGCGGAAAAGCGTGCCCGCCTGAAGCACGCCGCCGACGTCGAGGACTTCCTCAACGTGTGGCGCTGGGACGACTGGAACGAGCTGCGCATCCGCTGCGTCGGGGCCCTGCCCGTCATCACCACCTGGGTCAACGGTCTCAAGATCGCCGAACTGGACACCGCTACGCTGGAGTCGCCGAACTACAACCCGGCGGATGTCCTGGGTGTTCTCGGAGAGCGCGGGCACATCGCCTTGGAAGTCCACGACAACGACTCCATGTTCGGCGAGGCCCGCTGGGGCAAGGGCGCGCAGTGTCGGTGGCGGAACATCCGGATCAAGGAGCTCTGAGCATGCTGCGCACCCTTCAGCCCGGCCAGCGCTGCGAGGTCTGGATAGCTTCCGTCACAGGCGAATCCGAACTCGTCTACAGCACCGACGAGTTCCTCCTCGAAGCGCCCAACTGGACCCTTGACGGCTCGGCCCTCATCCTCAACGGGGACGGGAAGCTGTGGCGGTTTGAGTTGCCCGGCCGGACCATCAGCCAGGTTCCGCTGACCGGCATCCCGACCTCAACAACGACCATGTCCTGGCGCCCGACGGCACCGGCATCTTCCTCTCGGCGAACGACGGCCACATCTACCGGGCAGCTTTGAGTGGGGGCACCGCAGAGCGGATCACCGACGACGACGGCTCCTTCCACTTCCTGCACGGCGTCAGCCCGAACGGCCGGGAACTGGCCTATGTGGGGATCGAGGCCGGCGACTTTACGCAGCCGGGCCGCCTCAGGACCATACCGTCCGACGGCGGCGCTACCGCCGGCGTCGATGTCGGTCCCGGCCATTGCGACGGACCGGAATACTCGCCCGACGGCAAGTGGCTCTACCTGAACACGGAGTCCTTCAGCGCTCTTCCCGGCCACGCCCAGCTTGCCCGCGTGCAGGTTGATGGGAGCGGTTTCGAGCGCCTCGTTGAGAGCGAAACCGTCGACTGGTTCCCCCATCTCTCTCCTGACGGACAGCTGGCAAGTTACATCCGGTTCCCCGCCGGGACGCTGGGCCACCCCGCGGACCTGCCGGTCGACGTCGTGCTTGTCTCCACCGGCGACTGGAGCACACCGCTGCACTCCTGGCCGCTGTTCGGCGGGCAGGGAACGCTCAACGTTAACAGCTGGTCCCCGGACTCGGCGCGCTTCGCGTACGTCGCCTACCCTCTCGCCAACACCGACACACCAAAGGACCAAGCACGTGACTAATCAACCAACCGGCACCTCTGACGGAACGATCCGCTGGGGAATCCTCGGCACCGGCTTCATCGCCGGGCTGCAAACGCAGGACCTGAACGAGAACGGTTTCACCGTCCAGGCAGTAGGTTCCCGGTCGCTGGCTTCGAGCAAGGCGTTCGCTGAAGAGTACGGTGTGGCAACCGCGCACGGCAGCTATGAGGACTTGGTGGCCGACCCGGACGTTGACGTGGTCTACATCGCCACGCCGCACCCGTTCCACCACGCCAATGCCTTGTTGGCGTTGAATGCCGGCAAGCATGTGCTGGTGGAGAAGTCGTTCACCATGAACGCCCGTGAAGCGCAGGACATTGTTGACTCCGCGGAATCCAAAGGGCTCGTGGCGCTGGAAGCCATGTGGTCGCGGTTCCTCCCGCACATGATCCGCCTCCGCGCCATCATCGAGGAAGGCACCATCGGCGAGGTCCGGAAGGTGGTCGCCAGCCACAACCAGAGCCTGCCCAAGGACCCTGCCCACCGGCTGAACGATCCTGCACTGGGCGGCGGAGCGCTGCTGGACCTCGGCATCTACCCGGTCTCCTTTGCGTTCGACATCCTGGGCACCCCGGAGACCATTCGCGCCAGTGCGTCCACGACCGCTACCGGCGTAGACCGGCAAACTGCAGCCATCTTTGAATATGTTGGCGGTCAGCAGGCCATTGTGGACTGCGAACTGGACGCCGCCAGCGCCAACCGGGCCATGGTCATCGGGACCGACGGGTGGATCGATATCGAATCCACTTGGTACAACCCCACGCCCTTCACAGTCCATGCCGCGGATGGCAGCGTTGTTGAACGCTTTGAGCAGCCTGTCAACAGCCGAGGCATGCAGTACCAGGCCGCCGAACTGGAACGACTGGTCAGGGAAGGCGTAACCGGCGGCACCATCCTTCCGCCCCGCGAAAGCGTGGCCGTCATGGCCGCCATGGATGAGATCCGACGCCAGATCGGCCTCTCCTACGACGCCGACGCCGCACCCGAAGGGACCCCGTGACTGACACGGCAACAACCCGGCTCGCCGAACTGCTGCAGCACGAGGACGAGCTCGGTCTTCCCCGCCTTTGACCACCACGACGTCTGGCGCCTCCGCTCGCTCATCGCCTCCCGGGCCATGGCCGCGGCCCATCCTGTGGCCATCGACATCCGGCGGCACAACCTGGTTCTCTTCCGCTGTGTCCTGCCCGGAGCCACCGCCGACCAGGAGGAATGGATCCGCCACAAGGCGGCCACGACGCTCCGCTTTGAACGCAGCACGGACCTGCTCGCCGAGGAGTTCGCGTCCAAGGACTACGACCCCACGCAGGGCGGGTGGCTGGCCCCGGCGGACTACACGCTGGCAGGCGGTTCCTACCCCGTCAGGGTTCGGAACGCCGGCGTCGTCGCCGCCGTGACGGTATCCGGGCTATCCTCCGACGACGACCACCGGCTCGTGATCGAGTCCATCAGGGACTACCTCACCACAGAGGCCGTTTAGGAGTGCGGGGACGGGCTAGGGTTTTAGCCATGACGCACCAGATCCGGACAGCAACCGCGGACGACGCCGGCAGGCTGGCTGCCCTCGCGGCCGTCACCTTCCCGCTGGCCTGCCCGCCCGAATCCCGGCCAGAGGACATCGCCGCACACGTGGCCAACACCTTGAGCGAGACCAACTTCCGGGCCTATCTGGACGATCCCGCTGTAACGATTCTGGTGATTGACGCCGGCGGCGACCTCCGCGGCTACAGCCTGCTGGTGGCCCGCCCCACCGGGGACCCGGACGTGGCCGCGGTCCTGAGCGAACTGCCGTGCACCGAGCTCAGCAAGTGCTACGTCCACCCGGACCACCACGGACTCGGCGCCGCCGCCGAACTGATGCACGCCAGTATCGGCTCGGCGGCGGAGGCCGGGGCCCGCGGACTCTGGCTCGGCGTGAACAGCCAGAACTCCCGGGCCATCCGGTTCTACGAGAAGTCCGGCTTCCGCAAGGTCGGCACCAAGTCCTTCCAGCTGGGCACCACCGTGGAACACGACTTCGTGATGGAGCGCCGGGTGGCACCGTGAACGTGAGAGGCAGTGACCGTGAGAGGCAGTGACGAAGCCGACAGGCCGCCGGGGAATGGACCCTGCACTGCCGGGGTTGTTGCCGACATGAAGATTGAGATCTGGTCCGACGTCGCCTGTCCCTGGTGCTACATCGGCAAACGCCGTTTCGAAACCGCCCTCGCGGCCTTCCCGCACCGCGATTCCGTGGAGGTGCAGTGGCGCAGCTACCAGCTGGACCCCACACTCCCGGATCACCACGACGGCACCGAACTGGACTACCTGAGCACACGCAAGGGCCTGGCGCCGGCGCAGGTCTCGCAGATGTTCGAGCACGTGGCGGCCCAGGCCAAGGGCGAGGGGCTGAACTACCGGTTCGACGCCGTCGTGGTGGCCAACAGCTTCACGGCCCACCGGCTGATCCACCTCGCCGCCGCCCACGGCCAGCAGGACACCGCGAAGGAACGCCTGCTCAGCGACCACTTCGAACACGGCAAGGACATCGGCAGCCAGGACTACCTGACCGCCCTGGGCCTGGATCTCGGGCTCGACGCCGGCGAGCTGGCGGAACTGTTCAGCACCGACAGCTACGCCGACGCCGTCCGGCACGACATCGCCGAGGCCCGCGCCCTGGGCATCAGCGGCGTCCCGTTCTTCGTGATCGACCGGAAGTTCGGGCTCTCCGGCGCCCAGCCCGCGGAAACCTTCACCGCGGCCCTCGAGCAGGCCTGGCAGGACAGCCACCCGCTGGTCATGGTGGGTGCCGCGGAGGCGGCGGAGGCCGGCGGCCCGGACGGTGCCGCGGATGCGAGCGCCTGCGGCCCCGACGGCTGCCCCGTCTAAGCCCCGCCGCCTGAGCCCGCTGCCGTCGAATTCGCCGGAAACGTCCGAGTTCGCCGGAAGTTCCCGACGATCCCGCAGGTTTCCGGCGAACTCGCGGCCCTCATAGAGTTCCCGGCCTAGAGTGAATCATGGACACATCGGCCGGCCCGGGCGGACGCCGGACTTCCCTGTTTACCGACCACTATGAGCTGACGATGTTCCAAGCGGCTCTGCAGTCCGGGACGGCACACCGCCGGTCCGTCTTCCAGGCCTTTGCGCGCGGGCTGCCGGCCGGGCGCCGGTACGGGATCGTGGCGGGCACCGGCCGGCTCCTGGAGGGAATCGCGGATTTCCGCTTCGACTCGGACGACCTCGATTTCCTCGCCGGCACCGGTGTTGTCCATGAGGCCACGCTGGAGCAACTTGCCGCCTTCCGGTTCTCCGGCGACATCTGGGGCTATCCGGAGGGCGAGGCGTATTTCCCGCACTCCCCCGTCCTGGTCATCGAATCGACCTTCGCGGAGGCCTGCGTCCTGGAGACCTACGTCCTGTCGGTGCTGAACCATGACAGCGCCGTCGCCTCGGCCGCGTCCCGGATGATCAGCGCCGCCGGCGGCAGGCCCTGCCTGGAGATGGGGTCCCGCCGCACGCACGAGGAAGCGGCCACAGCGGCGGCGCGCGCGGCCGTGATCGCAGGCTTCGCCGGGACGTCCAACCTGGCAGCCGGGCGGCGTTACGGCCTCCGGACTGTCGGCACGGCGGCCCACTCCTTCACCCTGCTCCATGACTCCGAGCGGGACGCCTTCGCGGCGCAGCTGGCCTCGCTGGGGCCCGGAACCACGCTGCTCGTGGACACGTACGACGTCGAAACGGCGGTCCGTACCGCCGTCGGCCTCGCCGGAAACAACCTCGGAGCCGTCCGGCTGGACTCCGGAGACCTCGTGGCCCAGGCGCGCTGGGTCCGCGAGCTCCTGGACAGTCTGGGCAATTTGCACACCAGGATTGTGGTTACCTCGGACCTGGACGAATTCTCCGTCGCCGCGCTCCGGGCTGCCCCGGCCGATTCCTACGGCATCGGCACGGCGCTGGTCACCGGTTCGGGGGCGCCGACAGCCGGCATGGTGTACAAACTGGTGGGCCGCGCCGATGAGTCCGGCGAGCTCATTGCCGTGGCGAAGACGTCCCAGGACAAGATCAACATGGGCGGGCGCAAGTTCGCGGTGCGCCGCCTGAATGACCGCGGCGTCGCCACCCACGAGGTCCTCGGCGTGGGCCACCCGCCGGCCGACGGCCGCAAAGGGCGCCCCCTCCTGCAGCAGTTCATGAAGGACGGTGAAATCCTGCCCGGCTGGACCGGGCCGGCCGCGGTGGCGCGGGCGCGGGAGCGTCACACGGCGTCCATGGCTGAGCTGCCCCGCGTGGTGGACCGGCTGCAACCCGGCGAGCCGGCCATCCCCACCATCTACGAGTAGGGCTGCAGACGAAAAACGGGCGGCCGCGATGGACTCGCGACCGCCCGTTCTTCGTCTGGTGGGACTTGTACCGGGTGACATCTGGGCTCAGCGCACCGACTTCCGCTCGTAGATCGCCATCGACCAGGCGTACCCGGCGACCGCGATCACGATGCACCATCCGATCGCGAGGGCCGGGCTCCAGCCGAGCGGGGTGCCGAGCAGCAGCCCGCGGATGGTCTCAACGAACGGCGTGAACGGCTGGTACTGCGCGAACCACTGCAGCCACTCCGGCATCGACTCGGTCGGCACGAACCCGCTGCCGAGAAAGGGGAGGAAGGTCAGCAGGAGGGGCCAATTGCTGGCTGTCTCCACCGACTTCGCCTGCATGCCCATGGCGACCCCGAGCCAGTTGATCGCGTACGCGATGAGCACGAGCAGGCCGGCGGCGGCGATCCACTCGATCAGCCCGGCCGTCGGGCGGAAGCCGATCAGCAACCCGACGCCGAGCACCAGCGCGACGGCGATGATCGCCTGGATGGTGTTGCCGAGCACGTGCCCGGCGAGCACCGCCGCCCGCGAGATCGCCATGGTACGGAACCGTGCCGTGATGCCCTCGGTCATGTCCATCGCGACCGTCGTCGCGGTGCCGCCGGCGCTGCCGGCGATGGTCAGCAGCAGGATGCCCGGCATGATGTACGCGACATAGGCGTCCCGGCCGCCGGCCGGATCCGCACCGGGCAGGCCGGCCCCGAGCGTGCCGCCGAACACGAACACGAAGAACAGCAGGAGCACCACCGGCCCCATGATGGTGAACACCGACAGGCCCGGGTAGCGCACCATATGCAGCAGGTTGCGGTGCAGCATGGTCACAGAGTCCGCGACGACGTGCGAGCGTCGGCTGGTGCCGGGGGCGGCCTGGCGCTGGGCGGTGATGGTGGTCATGACTCGGTTCCCTTCGTGTCGACCCGGCCGGTGAGCGCGAAGAACACGTCATCGAGGTCCGGGGTGTGGATGCTGAGGTCCTCGACCTCGACGTCGGCCGCATCGAGGCGGTCCAGCACGGTCCGCAGCGCGCCCACCCCGCCGTCGCTCGGCACGGCGAGCGCGAGCCCGGCGTCGTCGCGGGCGGACCCGTCGAGGAGCCGCGAGGCGGCGTCGAGCGCCGCGGCGTCCGCGAACCGGAGCCGGATGTGCCCGCCGGGCACCAGGCGTTTGAGTTCGTCGGGCGTCCCATCGGCGACGATGCGGCCGCCGTCGAGCACGGCGATGCGGTCCGCGAGTTCGTCCGCTTCGTCGAGGTACTGGGTGGTGAGCAGGACGGTGGTGCCGTCCGCGACGAGGCTGCGCACGATGTCCCACATGGTGTGGCGGCTGCGCGGGTCCAGGCCCGTGGTCGGCTCGTCGAGGAAGATCACGCTCGGTGTGGCGACGAGCGTCATCGCGAGGTCGAGGCGGCGCTGCATCCCGCCGGAGTAGGTGGCGAGCGGCTTGCGGGCGGCGTCCACGAGGTCGAACTGCTCGAACAACTCGGCCACCCGGGTCTTGGAGCGCTTCGACCCGAGGTGGCGCAGCCGCGCCATCAGCAGCAGGTTCTCCTCGCCGGTGAGGAGCTTGTCCACCGCGGAGAACTGGCCGGTGAGGCCGATCGCGGCGCGCACGCCGCCGTGGTCGTTCACGACGTCGAACCCGTTGACCAATGCCGTGCCGCCGTCGGGCCGCACGAGCGTGGACAGGATGTGCACGGTGGTGGTTTTGCCGGCGCCGTTCGGGCCGAGCAGCGCGGTGACGGTACCCGCGTTGACGGTGAGGTCGACGGCGTCGAGCACGACTTTTCCGCCGTAGGACTTCCGCAGTCCGTGGACTTCGATTGCTGGCGTGTTCATGTGGTTCGTTCCCTTCCGTTGGATGCGCGAATTCACCGCGCGCGCTGGATGTGGATGTTGCCGTGCTGGGTGCGCGCACGCACTTCGACGGTCTGCATGGACGCGTCGGGAGCGCTGTCGCCGGCGAGCTCGTTGCGCACGTGCCCCTCTTTCGAGGACAGGTCGAGCCAGGCGGGGACGCCGGGCCGTACGCCGATGGTGACCTGGCCGAAGCCGCTCTCGACCTGGATAGACCCACTCGAGACCTCTTCCAGCTGGATGCTTCCGTACGCGGTCTTCGCCGCGACGGACGCGAGCGCCTTCGTGATTTCGAGGTCGCCGTAGGAGAGCTTCGCGTCGAGGTCGCCGCCGGACTCACCGACCATGATGGTGCCATGCGACGCCTTGAGGATCGCGTCGCCGGTGACCGTGCCGACCCGGATCTGACCGTGGTCGGCCGTGATCTCGATCCCGCCCTCGGCGGTACCGAGGGTCGCGTTGCCGTGCGAGGCGCGCAGCCACAGGTCGCCGGTGGTGTCGACGTCCACACGACCCATCGAGCTTTTGATGCGGGTTGCGCCGAGGCGTCCGACGGTGCGGAGGCCGCCGACCGCGATTTCGGCGGTGAGCCGCGACCCCGCCGGCAGTTCGACCTTCACGTCGACCGACTCGGTTGGGCCGATCCAGCTGAGGCGGGGCCGTGGGCCCACAATGGTGATCCGCTGGCCGTCAAAATCGACCGTGGTCTGCTCGGCACCTCGGCGGTCGACGGCCTTTTCGGGGTTGGTCGGCGAGACGGTCACGACCGTGTCGGCGCGGTCGCTGGCGAAGACGTCGATCGCGCCGACCTGCAGGTTGATGGCGAGGTCGATCGGGGCGGGGGTGTTGTAGGTGGGCATGCTGAAGCTACCTCTCTTTGCGCGTGTTCGTACCACCCCGCGGGTCGGCGTGGTTCGTGAGTGGTGACTGGTGAAGGTGGAGGGCTGAGCGGGTTAGCGCGCCCAGCCGGCGAAGTTGTCGCCGGTGTGCAGCGCGCGCTTCGCTGATCGTCGTTGCTTAGGTTGGACAGCGGCCGCAATCGCACGGACCAGCCACGTGTTGACGGACAGGCCGTCTGCCGCCGCCGCCTCGTCCACCCGCGCCTTGAGGGCGTCCGGCAGGCGGAGCGTGGTGCGCGAGGTGCTCACGTCGTTGAGGTCGACGGTTGCAGCGGGCCCCTCGTCGTTGTCAGGCTCGCCGTTCGGCTGGGTAACTACGAACTCGACGTCGCGTCCGCGCAGCCGCATGTCAACCGATCCGGGGGCGAGGTCGCGGGTGATCTCGCCGGCCGCGGCCGACAGGACGTCGAGCAGCACGAGCCGCGTCGCTGCATCGAGCCCGGCGGCGAGCCGCTCGGCGACGGCGCGGGTGTCCTCCGTGCCGTTCTCCGCGGCATCCACGAGCTGGCGTTGTAGGTCGATGACGTATTGTCCGAGTTCCATGTCACCATAGTGACACCACGGTGGTGTCACGTCAAGCAATTGTGGTGTCACCGGTTGGGAAACGTGCGTCTCGGGCGTGCGAAGAGCCCGGTTGCAGGGGTGCCGGTGTCCATGCGGGCGGGGTAAGAATGGGGAGATGAGATCCGCGTTGATACGAAATCGGTCCAACGGCCGCCGCCTGCTGGTTCGGGACCCCGGTCCCGCCGTCGGCGCTTGGCTGGTGCTGCGGTGAGCACGTTCGTGCTGATACCGGGAGCTGGCGGCGCAGCCTGGTACTGGAGCCGCGTCATTCCTTTGCTTCAGCAGGCCGGCCATGAGGCTCTGGCGGTCGATCTGCCCGGCGACGATGACAGCGCCGGGCTGCCCGAGTACGCCCGCCTGGTTCTCGAAGCCATCGGCGGGCGCCCCGACGTGGTCCTCGTTGCCCAGTCGCTGGGTGGCTTCACCGCCCCGCTCGTGTGCGAAAGGGCTTCCGTCGGAGGCCTCGTCCTAGTGAATGCGATGATCCCCATACCGGGCGAGACCCCCGGCGCATGGTGGGACAACACCGGCTGGGCCGCAGCGCGGCAAAGCGCGGCGAAGGCCCATGGGTACAGCACCGAGTTCGACACGGAAACATACTTCCTGCACGACGTTCCAGCGGAAGTGGCAGCCGAAGGGGAACCGTATCAACGCCCCGAAGCAAACGCGGTCTTCGAATCGGTATGCGACTTTACGGACTGGCCCGGGATTCCCACCCGCGTACTTGCCGGGGAGACAGACCGGTTTTTTCCACTGGATTTCCAGCACCGGATCGCCCGCGAGCGCCTCGGCATAGAGCCCGACGTCATGCCCGGCGGCCACCTCCTCGCCCTGGCCGACCCCGACGGCGTGGCCAATTACCTGCTGCGCCGCTGAACGTTCCTACGTGTCCTGCTGGCGGCGCACCATCTCGGTAATCCAGATGGGCGCAAACGGAGACGTGCAGTTCGGGGGCGTCGGGTAGTCCTTGAGCACCTCCAGGCGCTCACCGATGCCGAGTGCACGGGCGCGGTGCTCGGCGTGCTCGATCCCGATCTGCGCCAGGCAGTGGTTCATCGCCCACTGCAGGCGATCCGGGGCGTCTTTCATCTGCGCCTCGATGGCATCCAGCAGTCCTGCGAGGTCGAGCCCCTCAGGATCCTTGGCCACACGGTCGGTGGTCAGCGCCCAGCCGGCGCTGGCGACGACCGGATCCGGGTCGGCGGACCAGGCCACGCGCAGCGCTTCGGCGTGCGGGTTCTTCTTCACCACGTAGTTCACGAGCCAGTCGTGCACCTTGGGGGCGCGCGCCTGGCGCAACATGGCATCCAGCTCCTCACGATCGAACGCCTTCGGGCGGCAGATCAGGATCGAAAGCAGTCTCGCCGCGGTGTCATCCGTCTCCCAGAGCTGGCGCGCGAGTTGCTGCTGGGTCTTCAGCCGCTTCGCGACCGCGCGCAGCTTGCCCAGGTTCACACCGTGGTCGTCGCCATGTTTCCCGTTCACCTCGCGTGCCCTGGGGTCCTCGAGCGCGGCCAGCTCGGCCATCACCTCGGCCACCGTCGTCTCCGCCAGCGTCTCCGCCATCTCAGCCTCCTGTCCAACACGTGTGAGAATCAGCCTAGTGGGAAGCACCGCCACCGAAGGCGATCAGGAGACGGTTCCCGGCGATCAGCAAGTCAGGAGTAGGTCAAGCTCAGCAGCAGTGCCTTCAGCTGGGCGTACTGCTCCGTGGCCATCCAGGCTTTCGCGGCGTCGGGCGAGGCGAAAACGGGCTGCTTCTCGAGGTCAAAGATAACCGCGGCTTCCATGACCCCGTTGGGCAACGAAACCTGGGGGATCCCGAGCTGGTGTACGCCGGCTGGAACTCGCGAGCCAACCGGACGCCCATGAAGTAGTACCTCGCGCCTCCGTCGGCCGGCAGGGTGGGCTCAGAAAGTGCCCCCCTGGCGGGCTGATGCCGCCCACTCACCCCATTAGTTTCCGGAGGCGCGGCAGAAGTTACATGCCCAGCGAGAATTCCACCGGGCGCCACACGACACCTAACGTTCACCAGCGCCCGGTAGCCTGTGGCCCATGGCACCCCTTGAGGCCCACAGTCTGATCAACGCCCGGGGCTCCACCGTCTGGGAAATCATCACCGATGCCGGCAACTTCGCGGTGTGGGCGTCCGGCATTACGGACGTTACGGGCGATCTCCGCAATGGAGGAACCATCCGGGTCCGCACACGGCACGCTGGCGGCACCAGCGTCCGGCTCCGCGTTGAACAGGTCCCCGGTGGGGTCATGACCTGGACCTGGGGCATCCCGCCTCGGCTCGGGGCGTTCAAGCGCACCTTTGTCTTGACGCCCCAGGACGCCATGACGCTCCTGGTGGTCAGGGACGAGATCAGCGGTCCGCTGCGGACCTTCATCCGCTCCCCCTTCGGCGCCGAGGAGGACCTGGCCGGGTTCGTGGCGGCTGTCAAGCAGCGTGCCGAAATCCTCGGATGACCGCGTCCGACGGCGGCCGTCGGCTCCCGCCTGCCCGCTCCGCCGCCAGGTGGTTCCGCCGGTGAATTTTAGGCTGACCTGAACGTCACGCAGGCGTCCAGGCCGGTGGTTCCCGTCCCGGGTCCGGGCGTTCTGGGCGTCAGCGAAGCATCGGCGCCGCTGGCCCGGGCCAGCTGGTGCACGATGGGCAATCCGAGGCCGCTGCCCTCGCCGCCCTGCGTGCCTCGCCAGAACCGACTGAAGGCCCGCTGGCAGTCCTCCAAGGACAGGCCCGGCCCCTCGTCCAGGATGTGCAGCTCGACGACGCCTGGCTGCTCCCCGTGGGAGACCACGAGCCGGATCAGCGACCCCGGCGGGGCGACGGCAAGGGCGTTGTCGATCAAATTGTCGATGATCTGTTCGGCAGCCCCGGGTAGGACCAGGACGTCCGCTGCCGGCGGGCCGTCCAGGCTCAGGCGCACGCCCGTCTCTTCCGCGAGCGCCTCCCATTGTTCCTTGCGGGCCTTCGCGACGGCGACGAGGTCCGTGCTGCCAGGGACGGCGGTGTTGCCTTCAGCCTTGCTGAGCAACAGCAGACCGTCGATGATGCGCTGTAACCGGTAGGTCTCCTCAAGAGAGGCGGCCACCATGCTTCGGCCCGCTTCCGGGTCGGTGGGGATCGTGTCCACCGCGTTCTCGAGCCTCAGCCGCAGCCCCGTCAGTGGGGTGCGGAGCTGGTGGGAGGCATCGGAGGCGAAGCCCCGTTGTTGCTCGAGCAGGTCCTTCAGCCGGTCTGCCATGCGGTTGAAGGACCCCGCGAGGGCCTTGAGTTCGGGCGCACCCCCTTCATCGGTACGGGTGTCCAGGTTCCCGCCGGCGAGGAGCTCCGTGGCGGTCCGCAGCCTCTGGAGCCTTCTGGTCACGGCCCCGGCCATGACGTAGGCCAGGATGCCGGCGAGCAAAACCGTGGTTCCGGCGACGGTCCAGATGGTCCGCAGCTGCCCGTTCACCTGGTCGGCCACCACTGAGGCAGGGTAGGTCAGGCGGACGACGCCGGAAATCTTCTCACCGCTGAGGACGGGGACCGCGACGTAGAGCAGATCCAGGCCCAGAGTCTGGGAATACCGCTGACCGGCGTTGATCTGTCCGGCCAGGGCGGCGGCAATTTCCGGCCGTGAGCTGTAGGGCGATCCGGTGGCGGCCTGATCGTCATCCGAAGTCGCCACGGCCGTCCCGACGGCGTCGACGATCACCACACGGGCGCCGCCCGCCTCGCTGTATCGACGCACGTCGGCGGCCACCTCCGGGGCCAGGGGGCCGCCGGCCCTCAACGCATCGCCAGCCCTCCCGGCCAGAAGAAACGCGTCGCGTTCCAGGGACGTGGTGAGGCGCTCACGTTCAACGCGGACCAGATAGTTCCCTAGCGGAATGTCCTGCACGAGGACCACCAGCAAGGTGATGAGCATGAACGCACCGATCAGCCTCCATCTCATCCAGGCACCCCGAGCCTGAACCCGACGCCCCGGACCGCCTCGATCCAGCGGGGATCACCGAGCTTCTTGCGGATCCCGGCTATGTGGGCATCCACGGTCTTCGTGGTGCCGTACCAGTCCCCGTCCCACACGGCGCGAAGGATCTCGCGCCGTTCGAACACCGCGCCCGGCTCCGCCGCAAGGAAGTACAGGAGTTCGAACTCCTTTGCAGTCAGATAAACCTCGGCGCCGTCGAGGACCACGCGACGCGAGCGCTGGTCAATGCTCAGGCCGCCGATGTTCCTGCTGGGGTCCGTCCCGGGCCGGCCGTCCGGGAGCCGTTCGTCGGAGCGGCGGGCCACCGCCCGGATCCTGGCGATGAGTTCCCGCATCCCGAACGGCTTGACCAGATAATCGTCGGCACCCAGTTCCAACGCCAGCACCCGGTCGATTTCTTCGTCCCGTGCGCTGACCACGATGATCGGGATCGCTGTCAGTGCGCGAATGGCGCGGCACACATCAGTTCCGTCCATGTCCGGCAATCCCAGATCCAGGAGCACAAAATCCGGACTGTCCGCGCGAACCACATCCAGGGCCCGGCCACCCGTCCCAACGTGGCTGGCCCCAAAGCCGGCGCGGCCCAGCCCTTCAAGGACTCCGGCGGCCACCGATTCGTCATCCTCCACTACCAGGATCTGCATACCTGATTATGTTCCTGCCCAACGCAATTCGCGGGGCAACCCACGCGGCTTGGCCGACCGTGTGCGCAAACTTGGACAGATCTTGGATTTTCCGAAGACCTGTCCTTTCCGTTGAGTTCCTAGGGTTGAGCCATGAAGACAAAAACAGTCATCGTCCTCACCACGGCGGGCATCCTCCTCACCGGATCCGCGGCCCTCGCAGTAAACGTGCAAACCCTGAACGGCCCGCAGCCCGGGACGTCGTCCCCCGCGAATACCGTCCTTCTGCCGCAGAATTCCACCAGCGCCGCGTACGTTTCCCCCGCATCGACGCCCGGCCCTTCGACCGTCGAGGACCGAAGCCCGGTGCCTTCGCCGAGTCCTTCCGCGAGGGACGATGCGCCCCACCACGCTTCCGTCCCCACCAGCCCTCCCACCACTGACAACCGGACCGCCGCCCCCGCGATCGTCCCGGCGCCGGCGCCCGCCCGCACTAACGAACCCGGCGATGACCACGGCGGCCACGGCAAATCAGAACCCGGCGACGACAAGCACTCCGGGGGCGATGACTGACACGGCCGCGCCCGCCGTGTCACAGTCCGCCACCCCACTGATTTAGTGACAGATCACGCTAAAGTGTCCGTATGCCCAGGATTTCGGCCGCGAGTAACGCCGCCCAACGTGCCGAGACCCAGCGCCGCATCCTGACCGCGTTCGGGGAACTCCTCTTCACCCACGGGCTGCCCGGCCTGACCATGACGGACGTCGCACGTCACGCCCGGATCGGCCGGACCGCCGTCTACAACTACTACGCGGACATCGAAGAGCTCCTGATCGCTTATGCCCTGGACGAGACGGAGCGGTTCCTGCTCGATCTGCGCGAATCGCTCGAGGCCTTGGAGAACCCGGTGGAGCGGCTGGCCGTCTATGTCCGGGCCCAAGTGGAGGACCTGAGCAGGCGCCACCTGCCGCCGGGGCCGGCCATGGCGGCGGTGCTTTCGCCGTCGTCGTTCGCCAAGCTCGCCGACCACGTGGGCGAGCTCAGCGTGCTCCTGCGGGGAATCCTCCGCGACGGCATGGCCCAGGGCTACCTGCCCGAGTCGGACATCGCCCAGCTCGCCCAGCTCATCCACGGCACGCTCTCCTCCAGCGCCGCCCGGGGCGACGGGGCGGGCCAGGACGCCGAGGCCGAGGCGCGGGTCGCCCGGACGGTGCGGTTCATCCAGCTGGGAGCAGGGGCCAGGTTCGACGACGACGGCCGCCCGGTCCGCGCCGGCAGCTAGGCTGCGGTTCCCGGACGCGAAGTCCTGCGGAACGCCGGATGTGCGCGACTAGCCCGTGGCGGGTGTCGCCGTCGGCGCTACGGGCAGCGGCGAGTCGTCCACGATGCGCCGGTCCTCGCGAGGGCAGCTGAGCCGGCCCGGAGCCTGGTCCACGAGTTCCGGTTTGGCCAGTTCCTTGAAGTCGCCGGTAATGATGACGTCCACGCTCGGGTCCGTGCGGCCGTCCTGGAAATAGTCCGAACCGGGCACATTGCGCTGGACACTGAAGGCGGCCGACTGGCCGGCGGCACCGGAGACCACCAGCGCCACGCCGCGGTAGCTCGACGTCGTGTTCGCGATGGCACCGACAATGAATTTCCGGGCGGCGAGCTGATCGGCCACGCTCCGCGCCAGGCCCGGCCGGCTCGTGGAGTTGTAGATGTTGACGTTGACCTTCTCCGGCGGCGTGTAGTCATAGGTCGCCGCCGGGCACACCGACACCGCCGCCGCTTTGCTCCGCTCCGCCACGGGAAGCTTGATCTGGCCGTTCATGATGGCAACGGCCACAATAATCGCCGCCACAAGCAGGCCGACAAGCATCACCAGGACAACGCCGTGCACGATCCTGCGGCGCAGCCGGACCGGGTTGTCCTCCGTGTTTTCCTGCTCCACGAACGTGGCCCGCAGCTCGGAGCCACTGACGACGCGGTGCCCATGCAGGACGGTGATGTCTCTCGGCTTCCTAGCCATTTATCACGAGGACCCGCGCGTGGATTGCGGTGCGCTGGTGCAGCGCCGTGCGGACGGCCCGGTGCAGGCCGTCTTCAAGGTAGAGGACGCCGCGGTATTCCACGACGTGCGGAAACAGATCGCCGAAAAACGTCGAGTCCTCGGCCAGCAGGGCTTCAAGGTCCAGCGTGCGCTTCGTGGTCACCAGCTCATCGAGCCGGACAGGGCGCGGCGGCAGGGCGGCCCAGTCCTTGGGCGTGCTGTAACCATGGTCGGGGTACGGGCGTCCCTCGCCCACAGCTTTGAATATCACCCTGCCAGCCTAGGGAACTTGGCCGCCCGAAGGAATCGATGTCCACGGACGGCGTGAGGTTGTGGCCAAACGGTAACCATTTGCCACACCACTGCCGCCGGTCACATCCGGCGCCGTGCCGGCGATCTTCTGCACAGTTCACGCAAAGGTGCCGGGCGGCTGACAGAATAGCCGTATGACTTCACCCGAGACTGCCCCTGTTCTGTCGCCGTCGGCCCCGCTGCTGGCGCTGCTGCTCGACGTCGACGGTCCGATCGCGAGCCCGGTCACCCGCGATGTGCAGCCCGGAATCATCGCGGACCTCCTGGCGCTGGCCGCCGCTGGCGTGCCGGTCATCTTCAACACCGGCCGGTCGGACGCGTTCATCCGCGAGCAGGTCATGGAGCCGATGATCGCTGCCGGCATGCCCGCCGACGCCGTCATCCACGCCATTTGCGAGAAGGGCGCCGTCTGGTTCAGCTACACCGCGGCGGGCCCCGGCCCGGTCCACGTGGATCATGAGCTCGCCATCCCGCAGGCCTTCGGTGACGACGTCCGCCGCCTGGTGGCCGAGGACTATTCCGCGCACATGTTCTACGACGAAACCAAGCGGGCCATGGTGTCCGTGGAGCAGCACATTGCCGTCGCCAACCCGGACTACCGGGCCGAGCAGGAACTCTTCGACGCCGACGCCATGGGCCTCATGGCACGGCACGGGCTCGGCGTGGTGCGGCTGGACCACCACGTCCCCGATTCGGATGACCAGGTGGACTTCCGCGTCGATCCGACCATCATCTCCACCGACATCGAATCCGTGCGGCTGGGCAAGGACCTGGGCGCGAGCCGGGCGGTGGAGTTCCTGGCCGCCCAGGGCATCACGCCGCAGGCCTGGCGCACGGTGGGCGATTCCCGCACCGACTACGCCATGGCCGACTGGCTGCACCACAACGACCACGCCGTGAAGCACGTGGACGTCCGGCCCGCGGACGGCATCCCGGTGAAACCCTATGAGGTTCTCACCGCCGCCGATCTGGGGCTCGGCGAGGACGTGATCCACGACGACGCCGGCGCCGCTTTCCTGCACCACTGGCGGGCCGTCGTCACCGGCTGAGGCCCGTTTCCCCCGTCAGGTCCTGCTGGCACATTTGCCGGCGCATTCTGCCGTCACGTTCCTACGTCACATTCCGCCGTCACAGCCGGGCGACGGCCGGTTTCCCGCGACAATTTTGAGGCCCGCGTTATCATGCAAGTAGACGCCAACGCACTCAAAGAAACGGGAGATCCAGACATCACCGAAGCAGCGATCCAAGACGAGATTTATTATGGCAGCCAGGCATCCGAGGACGCCCACGCCGAGGTCACGTCGGCGGCCGCCGTCGCCAGATTCAGGACCCGCTCCGATGTCGTCCGCCACCGCGGCCGCTATGCGCTGATCAACGAGAACCGCACCCCGTACCAGGCCATGGTCGAGGACCTGATGTTCCTGCGTTCCGTCCTGGCCGGGACCGGCATCGGCTACCTGCTGGTCCGCGGCAACAACCACCGGCCGGTTATCGCCGTCGACTGGAAAGACCGCAAGGAACTCCGCGACGCCCTCGTGGAGGCGTGCCGCGACGAGCCGTTCTACTCCATGAGCGTGGACGCCAAGAAGAAGTCCTCCGTGCTGGTGGCCGACGGCGAGCTCTCGCCGAACCGCCAGGCGCGGATCTTCCGGCTGTACCGGCCCAGGGCGGAGCCGGAGGGCGGTTTCGAGTTTGGCGCCTCCGCCGGCGTGCAGTTGGAACTTTGGAGCTTCGAGGGCGACCAGCTGATCCTGCCGATCGAGAACTCCCTGACCCGCCGCACCATGCTCGCCCAGGATGCAGTGCGCGGCACGGTGGAACGCTACGGCCACACGTGGCCTACCATCGAGAACATGTTCGCGGACCATGCCAGCGACATCAGCTTCGACATTGACCTCGTGTTCTCGTGGGTTGACGGCAGCTCCCCGGAGTACATCGCGGCCCGCCGCGCCCGCATGGCCGGCGTCGTGGTGGGCGAAGGCGATGACCACGAGGCCCGCTTCCGCCAGATCGACGAGCTCAAGTACGCCCTGCGCTCGGTCTACATGTTTGCGCCGTGGATCCGCCGGATCTTCATCGCCACGGACTCACCCACCCCGTCGTGGCTCGCGGACCACCCGGGCGTGACGATCGTCCGCAGCGAGGAGTTCTTCGCCGACCCTTCGGTGCTGCCGACTCACAATTCGCAGGCCGTGGAGTGCCAGCTGCACCACATCGAGGGGCTCTCCGAGCACTTCCTGTATTCCAATGACGACATGTTTTTCGGCCGCGCCGTCGGGCCGGACATGTTCTTCACGCCGGGCGGCATCACGAAGTTCATTGAGGCCGAAACGCGGATCGGGTTGGGCGACAACGACGCCGAACGCAGCGGCTTTGAGAACGCCGCCAGGATGAACCGCAAGCTGCTCTGGAACCGATTCGGCCGCATCACCACCCGGCACCTGGAGCACACGGCGGCGCCGCTGCGGCGCAGCGTGGTGGAACAGATGGAACAGGAGTTCCCGGCCGAATTCGCCAAGACCGCCGCGAGCAGGTTCCGGGCCGCGGACAACATCTCCGTGACCAACTCCTTCTACCACTACTACGCGCTGCTCACAGGCCGGGCCGTGACCCAGACGGCGGCCAGGGTGAAGTATGTGGACACCACGGCGCGGGCCGGCCTGAACTACCTGCCCAAGCTCCTGGCCAAGCGGAACATGGACTTCTTCTGCCTCAACGACGGCAGCTTCCCGGAGGTCCCGGCGGAGGAGCGGGCCGAACTGGTCACGGGGTTCCTGGAGAAGTACTACCCGATCAAGGCGCCCTGGGAGAAGTAACGTTCCGTGACCAAGTCACGGAACCACCCCGGGACTCAGCACGTGGAGAGACTCAGTTCGAGTGACTCAGTTCAGCGTGGTGAACCGGCGGGGCGCCGGCGTCCGGGCCGGCGCCTCCAGCTTGGCCTTCTCCGGAATGACGACCCCCGCGGCTGCGAGCCTGCGCCGGACCTCCTCGGGAGAGACCAGCTCGCCGACCTCCGGGGTATCGCCTAGCAGCACCACGGAGTGCACAATCGTGTGTTCGTAGACGTGGACCAGGTTGAACGCCTGGCCGCCGTCGCGGCCGCGGGTGCCGCCCACCGGAACGTTCAGGTCCTGGGTGTAGCACGTGGCTGAGGCTACGGACACGGGGATGCCCGCGAACGTCGCGGTGGTCGAGTAGTGCAGGTGGCCGCCCAGGATGGCGCGGACATCGGAGTTGCGCAGCACGCCCGCGAGCGCCGACTGGCCCCGGAGCTCCACGAGCACGGCAAGGTCCAGCACGGAGGGCACCGGCGGGTGGTGCAGGGCCAGGATGGTCCCGTCCGGTGCCGGAGTGGCCAGCTCGGCCGCGAGCCAGTCCAGCTGGTCCTGGCTCAATTCGCCATGGTGGAAGCCGGGCACGGAGGTGTCCAAGGTGATGATGCGCAGCCCGTTGACGAAGTAGCTGTGGTCCACCGGCGCGTCATTGTCGGCCTGGTCCAGGAGCCCGGCCCGGAAATTGGCCCGGTCGTCGTGGTTGCCCATCGCCCAGATGACCTTCGCCCCGAGGGCCTTGCAGGCCGGATCCACGATCGCGCGAAGCTTGGCGTAGGCCTCCGGTTCCCCCAGGTCAGCCAGGTCGCCCGTGAAGATCACGGCTTCGGGGCGGGCACCTGAGGCGTGGACCTCATCAAAGAGTTGCCTGAGCAGGGCTTCGCTGTCCACGACACCGTGCAAAGGTTGCGGACCCCCCAGCAAATGGGGGTCACTCAGGTGAAGTAGGAAATGACGTGGCCGGGGGTGTTCGGCCTCGATGCGCTCCATTGCTGCCTTCTTGGTTGGGTGGAAGCGGTGCTCCCAGCGTCCCTCTCAGTTACAACTATCCAACCAGACAATAGGCAAACAATGTTAAAACTGGGACAGGCATATTGGAAAAATAGGCGTTAACAGGTGGCGGATTCTCACATGCTCCTGCCGGCATATGCGGGCCGCCGCCGCCCGGCGGCCCTACGCGAATCCCCACGTCAGTGGGGACGGGCAGCTCCGCCGGGCCGGGCTTCCGCTAGCTGAGGTAGCCGTTCGGGTTGAGCACGTACTTGGTCGCCGCACCGGCGTCGAATTCTGCGTAACCTTTCGGGGCGTCTTCGAGGGCAATGGCCTTCGCGTTGACGTTCTTGGCGATGTGAACTTTGTCGTGCAGGATCGCCATCATCAGCTGCCGGTTATACTTCATGACCGGACACTGTCCCGTGGTGAAGCTGAGCGACTTTGCCCAGCCCGTTCCGAGGCTGAGGGACAGAGAGCCTTTCTGCGCTGCCTCATCTATGCCGCCCGGGTCACCTGTGACGTAGAGCCCGGGAATGCCCAAGGCGCCGCCCGCGGCCGTCACTTCCATCAGGGAGTTCAGCACGGTGGCCGGGGCTTCATGGGCCCCGGCGCCGTGGCCCTTGGCTTCGAACCCCACAGCATCAACGCCGCATTCGACTTCCGGGACGCCGAGGAGTTGCTCGATTTGCTCCGCCGGGCCGCCCTTGCTCAGGTCGACGGTCTCGCAGCCGAAGCTGCGCGCCTGGGCCAGGCGGTCTGCGTTCATGTCCCCGACAATCACGACGGCGGCACCCAGCAGCTGGGCACTGGTCGCCGCGGCCAGGCCTACGGGTCCTGCGCCTGCGACATATACGGTGGAGCCGACGCCGACGCCCGCAGTGACCGCGCCGTGGAACCCGGTCGGGAAGATGTCCGAGAGCATGGCCAGGTCCATGATTTTTTCGAGGGCCTGGTCCTTGTCCGGAAACTTCAGGAGGTTCCAGTCGGCGTACGGCACCAGGACGAAGTTGGCCTGGCCGCCCACCCAGCCGCCCATGTCGACATACCCGTAGGCGCTTCCCGGCCGGTCGGGGTTGACGTTGAGGCAGATGCCGGTCTTGCGTTCCTTGCAGTTCTTGCAGCGCCCGCAGGCGATGTTGAACGGGACGGAGCAGATGTCCCCCACCTTGATGAATTCAACGTCCGGGCCCACTTCCACTACTTCGCCGGTGATTTCGTGCCCAAGCACAAGGTCCGTGGGGGCCGTGGTGCGCCCCCGGACCATGTGCTGGTCCGAGCCGCAAATGTTCGTGGCCACGGTCTTGATGATGGCGCCGTGGCGCACCTGCCGGCCCACGTTGGCGGGGTTGACCCCCGGACCATCCTTAAGTTCAAAGGTGGGGTAGTCAATGTCGATCAATTCGACTTTTCCCGGTCCCTTGTAGGCAACGGCTTTGTTCCCTGTCATCTCATTCCTCCTGCTTTCACGGGCCTCACGCGGCCCTGATGTGATTGACGAAGTTGTTTGATGCGCCCTCCGCACGGACACCTCGGCAGCACTGCCGACCGGCGGCCGCCAGGGATGACTGAGCCGCGGGTTTGCCCGGATTGATGGAGGGTTCGGCCAGTCTAGGCGGTCAGCATGCTTAGGGGTAGTGGCTTCGGGGACTGGTCGGCTGGGCCTACTTCAGGGCAGCCTCAACGGCTTCGATGATCTCAGGCGAGTCCGGCTCCACGGTGGGCGCAAAGCGGGCGATGACCTCGCCGTCGCGGTTCACGAGGAACTTTTCAAAGTTCCACTTCACCAGGCCGGGCAGGATTCCGTTCTTGAACTTGGTGAGCTCCGCATAGAGCGGGTGCTGGTTCTTTCCCCGGACGTTTGCCTTGACAGTCAGGGGAAAGGTCACGCCGAAATTGCGCTGGCAGAACTCGGCGATCTCGGCGTCGGCGCCGGGCTCCTGCCCCGCGAACTGGTTGCAGGGGACGCCGAGGACTTCGAACCCCTGGTCATGGAATTTGTTGTGCAGCGCCTCGAGTCCTGCGTATTGGGGTGTGAAACCGCACTGGGACGCCACGTTGACCACCAGCACCACCTCTCCCTTGAAGCGGCCAAAGTCGGTCTCGGTGCCGTCGATGAGGGTCAGGGGGATGGAGTGCAGATCTGTCATGGGGCGCTTCCTCGCGATGTCAGTGGTCCGGAGCAGTTGTCCGGAAGTAGTCACTTCCATTATTCGGCACCGGGGCGTGACGGTATGGGTATGCATCACGAACAAGTGGACGGGCTCCCGGCCGCCAGCACGGACGGGCGGCCCTGCCTGAAAGCTCGTGGCGGTTAGTGGCCCGGCGTTGCTGTCGGCGTTGCCGTGGGCGCAGGCTTTGTTGTCGCCGACTTAGTGGCCTTCGGCGCGGTCTTCTTCGTGGCGGCCGGCCGGCTGGCAGCCTCTGTCGCCGTTGCAGAGGCCGTTGCCTTCGCGGACATGGTTACTGACGGCACCGCGGCCACCGGAGGGGCCGGCTTGGCGGAAGCCGTTGCCGTCGGGGTTGGTGTGGGTGTCGGTGTGGGTGTCGGCTTCGGAGTCGTGGCCTTCGTTGCGGTAGCGGAGGGCGACGGCGTCGCTGTCGGCGTGGCTGTCGGCGTGGCGGGTCCCGTCGGCGCGGCAGTTCCGGTCGGCGTGGCGGGTCCCGTCGGCGCGGCAGTTCCGGTCGGCGTGGCGGGTGGAGTTGCCGACGGCGTCGGCGTCGCGGTTTTGGTCGGCGTCGGGGTCGCAGAGGCGGTTCCGGTCGGCGTCGGGGTCGCGGAGGGCGTCGGCTTGGCGGTGGCAGAAGGCGTTGGCTTGGCCGTGGCCGATGGCTTGTTGGCGGCGGCTTCGGTGGCTGCGGCGGAGGCACTTGCGGGCGGCTTGGCGGCCACCGCGGCAGGCTGTTCCTGAACGCCGCCGGCCACCACGTGGGTCAGGTCCTCGCGGACAGGAATTGCCCAGCCAATGCCCGCGTTGGTCTCCTTGCCGGCGTCGGGCGCGTAACTGGTCATTTCTATCGGCCCGAGCTGGTCCACCTGCTTGATCGGGAGCCAGGTCCAGTCCCGCGGATCTGTGTGGGATCCGTTGAGGATCGTTTCGAAATGAAGGTGGCAGCCGGTGGAAGATCCGGTGGACCCCACCCGGGCAATGACCTCCCCCACCCGCACGGAGTCTCCCTTGTGGACCGCAATCGCTTCCAGATGGTTGTACGTGGTGATGAGACCGTTGCCATGGTCGATTTCCACCCGGTTGCCGCCGCCCCACGGATGCCACCCGACGGCCCTGACCACACCGGCGTCGGCCGAATAGACCCGGGTGCCGCAGGGCGCCGCGAAGTCCTGACCCCAGTGGAACTCGCCCGCCACCCCTGTCAGGGGGCTGGTGCGCAGCCCGAACGGGGACGAAGGCACCAGCGATTCCAGCGGGGCCATGAGGAAACCGACCGCGGGCCGGCTCAGGGACGCCGAGGCCACATTGAGCTCGGCGCCCACTCCCTCCCGGTTCACCGTGCCCACCGTGGTCCTGCTGAAGGCCAGGAGCGCCTGCGCGTCCGCGGTGACGTTGCCCGGGGTCCCCGCCGCAGCGGTCGCGTCGGAGTGGGCCAGAGGGTCCAGGGTTTCAGGTCCCACGGCCCCGGACGGCTGGATGGTCGCGGTGGCGATGACGGCGGGAGCCCCGTAGGGCGCCTGGGCGCTCAGCCCCTGAAAGCCGCCGAACGCCAGAACGGCCAAGGACAGGCAAAGGCCTCCGGATAAGCAGCGCACGGCAATGGTCCGTGCCCTGACTTCCTGCTCACTCGTTGAGTTTCCCCAGTGTTTTCCCACGATGTGACTCCCGCATTATGTCCGCCAGACCCCAATCTTCGCGGACCCATCTCCCTATGTGACCACAGACTGCGGGGTCTGTGAACCGTCAGCGTGCTCCTTTTGCGGTACCAATCGGCAATCCCCGGATGTCCCCAGTAGCCAGCGCGCGGCTGCCCAGTAGTCCTCCCCGGAATTGCAGGTGTCCAGCATGCAGGAGCCGGGTAAGAATGGATCATGGGCAATGTCCTCGGCGAATGGCGGGCCGAACTCAAAGAAGCACTCACCGGGACGCGTGACGCGGTGCCCGAGTGGGTGCCGCACCTCGCCGAGGGGGACGACGCCGGTTACCACCTGCCGGGCTCGGCAGTCTGGGCCGTGCATGGGGACATGCCCACTATCGTGGCGGGCATCCGCGCACTGCTGATGCAGGCGCTCCACCCTGGCGCGTTGGCCGGGGTCCACGAACACTCACGCTTCCGCGAAGACCCCCTGGGCCGGCTGGCGCGCACGATCCGATGGATCTTCACCGTCTCCTATGGCTCCACGGACGCGGCCCGGGCGGCGTCGGACTGGGTGATTCGGCGCCACCGGACGGTGCGGGGAGAGTTCGTGGACGGCCACGGCGTCCATCGCAGTTACGCGGCCAACGATCCCGAGCTGCTCCGCTGGGTTCACATTGCCTTCACGGATGCCTTCCTCTCCGCCCACAAGCTGTGGGGACGACCGATTCCCGGCGGACCCGATGCCTATGTGCGCGAGTGGGCCCAAGCCGGCCGGCTGATGGGTGTGGAGGCCCCTCCGCTGAGCGAGGCGGAAATGCGGCAGCAGCTGGACCGCTGGTACGACGACGGCGAGCTCCGCTGCGACGAACGGGTCACCGAAACGGTGGCATTCATCCGCGACCCGCCTCTCCACCCGGCGCTCAGGCCGGGCTACCGGGTGCTGTTCGCCGCCGCCGTGACCAGCCTCGAGCCCCGATACCGCGAGCTCCTTGGCCTGCACACCGCCAGGCTGGGCCCGATTCCGCTGCCCGTAACCCTGGCCACACGGGTCACGCTCGGCGTCGTGCATCTGGCCCTGGGCCGGGTGGGTCCGAGCGAGCAGGCCGCCCGGGCCCGCCTGCGCCGGCTGGGCTACGCCGCCTGAGAGTGGGGCTGGGCGGGGTTGCTGGGGACTTGGGCTACCGGGCTTGAACTGGGGTGGCCGGGCGGGGTCCGAGCCCGGGGGGCGACCCGGCGGGTTCTGAGCTGGGGGTGGCCGGGCGGGGCCGCTTGGCGTAAAACCCCACGAGGATGCAAACGTCTTTGGACGCAAAAAGGCCCCGGTCCGAGGACCGGGGCCAACCGCGGAGAATGGGGGATTTGAACCCCCGAGGGCGTTAACCCAACACGCGTTCCAGGCGTGCGCCATAGGCCGCTAGGCGAATTCTCCAGTAGCTTCTGAATCAAAAGCAGATACTAGAATACCTGAACTTTCCGGCATCGCCCAATTGAGCCCTCCGCGCGCCGCCTTGGCCCCTCCGCGGGACATGCCCCCTGCAGCATACGAAGACTGGACATAATCCCAAGCCGCCCAGTCTTCGCCCGCGAAAAATGAGCATGTCCCACGCCGGCCACGTCTACCACTGGACATGCCCCACGGCCCACACCAGGCCTGGACATAATCCCAACCTGCCCAGTCTTCGCCCGCGAAAAAGGAGCATGTCCCACGCCGCCCGCCCCACCACGGGACATGCCCCGCCGCCCACACCAGGCCTGGACATAATCCCAACCCGCCCAGTCCTGTCCGCGAAAAATGAGCATGTACCGCCGGCGAAGCAGGGCCGGCCCGGGCCGATTCGAGGCACACCCAATCGTCAGGTAATATTGCTGACGGCCCCTCATGTGGCGTCATCCTGTTGAACTCCCCCAGGACCGGAAGGTAGCAAGGGTAAACGGGCTCTGGCGGGTGCATGAGGGGTCTTTTATGTCTGTGCCGATTGGTAGGGTTTATCTGTGACTGTTACTACCGCCCTCTACCGTCGATACCGCCCCGATTCGTTCGCGGACGTTATCGGGCAGGAGCACGTCACCGAGCCTCTCATGACGGCCCTGCGCAAGAACCGCGTCAACCACGCCTACCTCTTTTCCGGCCCCCGCGGCTGCGGCAAAACCACGTCGGCCCGCATCCTGGCGCGCTGCCTGAACTGCGCCGAAGGCCCCACGGACACCCCTTGCGGCAAGTGCCCCAGCTGTGTGGAACTGGCCCGCGGCGGCTCCGGCTCCCTGGATGTCATCGAGATTGACGCTGCCAGCCACGGCGGCGTGGACGACGCCCGTGACCTCCGCGAGCGGGCCACCTACGCCCCGGTCCGGGACCGCTACAAGATCTTCATCATCGACGAGGCCCACATGGTCACCTCTGCCGGCTTCAACGCCCTGCTCAAGATCGTCGAAGAGCCGCCGGAACACATCAAGTTCATCTTCGCCACCACGGAGCCGGACAAGGTCATCGGCACCATCCGCTCCCGCACGCACCACTATCCCTTCCGGCTGGTGCCGCCGGAGCCCCTCATGGCGTACCTGGAGCTGCTCTGCACCCAGGAGAACGTGCCCGTGGCGCCCGGCGTGCTCTCGCTGGTCATCCGCGCGGGCGGAGGATCCGTGCGCGACTCCCTCTCCGTGCTGGACCAGCTCATGGCCGGCGCCGGACCCAACGGCCTGGACTACGAGCTCGCGGTCGCCCTCCTGGGCTACACGCACGCTTCCCTGCTGGACGACGTCGTCGAGGCCGTCGCCGCATCGGACTCCGCCACCGTATTCCGCGCTGTGGACCGGGTCATCCAGACAGGGCACGATCCCCGGCGTTTCGTCGAAGACCTGCTGGAACGCTTCCGCGACCTCATCATCGTCCAGGCAATGCCCGAAAGCGCCCAGTCCATCCTCCGCGGCATGCCGGCGGACCAGATCGCCCGCCTGCAGAACCAGGCGCACAACCTCGGGGCGTCCGAACTCTCCCGCGCCGCGGACGTCACCAATACCGCACTCACGGACATGACCGGGGCAACCTCGCCGCGCCTGCATCTGGAACTGCTGTGCGCCCGCATCCTGCTGCCCAGCTCCGAACAGACCGAGCGCGGCATCGCGGCCCGGATCGACCGCGTTGAGCGGCGTTTGAACTACGCCGGGAACGACGTCGGAGCTCCCCTCGCCGGCGCTACCGCACCTGCCGCCTCGCCCGTGCACGCTGAGCCGCCCGCTTCTCCACAGCCGGCTGCCGCGCGCGTGCCCGACGCGCCTTCGCACCCGGCCCCCGTTGCCGCGGCCGACGCCGCCGCATCCACCCCGCCCAGGGCTGAGCAGCCGCCGACCACGGCCCCTGTGGCCGCGCCGGCCGCCCGGCGGGACGAGCCTGTCCGGGAACCGCTGACGGCACCCCGGGTCAGCACCAGCGACTGGCCCGTGGACGAACCCGCGGCCGCCAGCAGGCCAGCGCCCGCCCCGGCTCCGGCCACCCCGGCTCCGTCAGCTGCCGCATCAACCGCTGTCCCGCCCGTCCAGCCCGCACGGGCGGCCGCACCCGAGGCGGCACCGACCGCAACGGTGCCTGCCGCGGCCTCAAGCCCCGCTCCCAGCCCTGCTTCCGGCGCTGGAGCCGATGTGGAGGTTTTGCGCCGCGCGTGGCCCGAGATCCTGCAAACGCTCACCAAGATTAAGCGGAGCACCTGGGCACTGGTGGAACCCAATGCCCAGGTAGGCCACTTCGAAGACCACGTCCTGACCCTCGCGTTCACCACCACGGGGCTGGCGGGTGCCTTCGGCCGGGCAGACCACGCCGACAACCTCCGCCAGGCGATCCACAAGTCGATCGGCATCGATTGCCAGATCCGTGCCGTGGCCGGCGGCAGCAACAGCCCAGCGAGCGCTGAGCCAAACCCAAAAGCTCCGGCTAGCCAGGGCGCCCCGGCGGCCCCGGCAACGTCGCCTACCTCGGCTACGTCGGCCGACGTCGCCTGGGGCCTGAGCCCCGCTCCCCAGCCGCCCGCATCTGCGGCCAACGCGGCGGCCAACGGATCATCTGACACCGCCCCGGCCGCGACACCGGCCCCGGCGCATGTCCCCGCCGCCACGGACACCGCCCCGGCGCCGCAATCCGGGGCGTCCTCCCCCACCGCCGCACCGGAAGCGGCCCCGCAAACGCCTGCCACTGCAGCCCAAACCCAGGTCCGCGCGGCGGGGCCGGCTGTCGAACCGTCCCGCCCGTCTGAGGATTCCGGCTCCTACGCCGACCCTGACGACGACTGGGGGCCGCCGCGGGATGAGGACGCCCCGCCGCTGGACGAAGAACCGCCGATGGATTGGGACCCCTCACCGGCCGCCGCGCCGCGCCGCCCCGAGCCCGCGGCGGCGGCAGCGGTTCCAGCCCGCAAGTCCCCGGCGTCCTCGGCGTCCAAGGCCGCAGGCTCCCCAGCCGGGAAGCCAGCCGCAGACCAGGACACGTCAGCAGACGCGTGGGCCCGCGCCGTCGAGCAGTCACCCGGTGTCTGGACTGTCGGCACGGATTCGAACCTCGGCAAGTACTCGACGCCGGATGCCGGTCCCGCGGCACCGGAGCCCGAGCCGGCGCCGGTGTACTACGAGCCGGCCGCGGCGCAGATCCCGGAGTACGCCGGCGTCGTGTCCGCACCGGCCGGACTAACCTCCGAGCACGCTGCCCGTGCTGAGCACGCTGCCCGTGCGGAAGTGGCCCCGGCGCCGACCGCTGCGGTACCGCGTGTGGCCGCCGCTGCCGTTGCTGCTGCTCCGGCTCCGCCGTCAGCCGGCCCGGAGGTTGCGGCCATGGCGGGAAGGCAAAGCCTGTACCAGCGGCTGTCGAACAGCCCGGAGGCCGAGGCCGGCCGGGCGAAAGCCCCCGCCCGCGCTGCTGCCGCGGCCACCGCGTACGTTCAGGACATCCCGAGCGCCGACGACGAAACCATCGAGGAATCGGGCGTCTTCGGCCGGGCCGCCGTCGAGCGTATTCTGGGCGGGAAACTGGTGGAGGAGCGCTCCCTGGATGGAAGCCCGCTGCCGCCCCGCTTCTAGCAAACCCCCTGCCGGCTGGCCCCGGCCCCACTCCAAACGAACGAGGACATTGTGTACGAAGGCGCAGTTCAAGAGCTGATCGACGAGCTCGGACGCCTTCCCGGAGTAGGGCCCAAGTCGGCCCAGCGGCTGGCCTTCCACATCCTGGAGGCGGATCCCCAGGACATGAAACGCCTCGTCGAGGCCATCACCACAGTGAAGGAACGGGTCAAGTTCTGCACGGTTTGCGGCAACGTGACGGAGCAGGAACTGTGCAACATCTGCCGCGATCCGCGCCGGGATCCGTCCGTGATCTGCGTCGTCGAGGAATCCAAGGACGTCCTGGCAGTGGAGCGCACGCGGTCGTTCCGAGGCAGGTACCACGTGCTGGGCGGGGCGATTAATCCAATCGCCGGCATCGGTCCGGAACAACTCCGGATCCGCGAGTTGCTCACCAGACTCAACGACGGCGCCATCCAGGAAATCATCATCGCCACCGACCCCAACCTGGAGGGCGAGGCCACGGCGACGTATCTTGCCAGGATGCTCAAGTCGATTGGCATCGCAGTCACCCGGCTCGCTTCCGGCCTGCCCGTGGGAGGGGACTTGGAATACGCCGACGAAGTCACGCTCGGCAGGGCTTTCGAGGGCCGCCGCAACGCGCTGAGCTGACGGACTTCGTGGCAGTAGCTGGCAGCAAGTCCCCGGCCCCGCTCGTCACCGGGCGCCTGTTACTGCGTCCCTTGACGGCGGATGACGACGGCGCCCTGTTCCGGTTCCGCGGTCACCCCACAGCCACACGGTACCTGTCCCACGGACCGCTCACCCCGGAGCAGAACGGGGCCCGGCTCCAGCAGGCGCTCTTCGCCGCGGAATCCTCCACGGCCGAGTGGTTCCACTTTGGCTGGGCGATCGAGCTCCGGGCCACCGGTGAGGTCATTGGCGACGCCCGGACCTGGAACACCGAGGAGCCTCCAACGCCCGGCCGTATTCCTGCAGAGTCAGCGAGCCTGGGCTACGTCCTGCACCCCGAACACCACGGGCTCGGGCTGGGCCGGGAGGCCGCCGGCGCCCTGGTCGACTGGCTTTTCCATACGCGCGGATGCGAGACCATTTTCGCGGGGGTCTACGAGCCGAATCTTCCTTCGCGCAGGCTGCTGGAGGGCCTGGGCTTCCGGACTGACCGCTTTTTCCCGGTTGTCGAAGACACGGCGGGAAAACAACTGCCTTCGTGGCGCTACCGTCTGGACTGCGGCTAGCACCTCCCGGACATGTCCCGGGCCCGCCCCGACCAATGGACATGTCCCGCAGTCATCCCCAGGACCGATGGATATGTCCCGCGGCCGCGCCGAGAAATGGGCACACTGCCCTCATGCCCACGCCCAGCCACCAAAAATGAGCATGTCCCCGCGTTCAGGGGCCCACACGTTGGTTGCCCGCAGCACTCCCCCTCCCGGCCCACCGGACATGTCCCGCAGTCATCCCCAGGACCGATGGACATGTCCCGCGGCCACGCCGAGGAACGGGCACAATGCCCTCATGCCCACCCCCAGCCACCCCTGGCCACCAAAAATGAGCATGTCCGGCGGAACGGAGGGCATGTCCGATTGAGACAGCCGCGGCGTGTCTAGCATTCGGTCACAATTCAACGGGGCAGGGGGCGCGGCGATAAACTGGGATGAGAAGTTACGCCGTCGCGCCATTTGGTTGCCTGGCCCAGAACCCCGATGATCCAGTGAGGGTGCGCGAATGAGTTTGCCCACTACCGAAGTCCAGCCCGGATCGCAGCCGCAGACGCTGCCCGTCTCGGCCGCCACCACCAAGCACCTTGTCGTGAAGAAATTCGGCGGTTCCTCGGTGGCGGACGCAGAGGGCATCAAGCGCGTCGCCCGTCGGGTCGTGGACGCACAAAACGCCGGCGATGAGGTCGTGGTGGTGGTCTCCGCCATGGGCGACACCACGGATGAGCTCCTTGACCTCGCCGGCCAGGTGACCGACTCGGCCCCCGCCCGCGAGATGGACATGCTCCTTTCCGCCGGGGAACGCATTTCCATGGCGCTGCTTGCCATGGCCATCAACAAATTCGGCGCCTCGGCCCAGTCCTTCACCGGCTCCCAGGCCGGCATGATCACCGACGGCATCCACGGCAAGGCCCGGATCATCGACGTCGACCCGCACCGCATCCGCACGGCCCTGGACAAGGGGCACATCGCGATTGTGGCCGGGTTCCAGGGCATGAGCCACACCACCAACGAGATCACGACGCTCGGGCGCGGCGGTTCGGACACGACCGCGGTGGCCCTCGCCGCGGCGCTCGACGCCGATGTGTGCGAGATCTTCACCGACGTCGACGGCGTCTACACGGCCGACCCGCGCGTCGTCGCGTCCGCCAAAAAGATCGACCGCATCTCCAGCGAGGAAATGCTGGAACTCGCCGCATCCGGGGCCAAGATCCTGCACCTGCGCTGCGTCGAATATGCCCGCCGCTTCGGTGTGCCGCTACATGTCCGCTCCTCATTCAGCCAGAATGAAGGCACCTGGGTCCTGCCCGGCGCCGACGACAAGATCACGACCCAAGAAGGAGTTGCCTTGGAGCAGCCAATCATCTCCGGTGTTGCACACGACCGTTCCGAAGCCAAGGTCACCGTTGTCGGCGTGCCGGATATCCCCGGCAAGGCTGCGGCGATCTTCCAGGTCATCGCGGACGCGCACTCCAACATCGACATGATCGTCCAGAACGTCTCCACCCACGGCACGGGCCGGACCGACATCTCCTTCACGCTGCCGATCGTCGAAGGCGCCGAGGCCCTGGCCGCCCTGCACGCCGCGCAGGAACGGATCGGCTTCGAGAGCATCGAATACAACGAGAAGATCGGCAAGCTTTCGCTGATCGGCGCCGGCATGCGCTCGCACCCGGGTGTGTCCGCGCGCTTCTTCGCGGCCCTCTCCGAGGCCGGCATCAACATCAACATGATCTCCACCTCGGAGATCAGGATCTCCGTGGTCACCCACGCGGACCTGCTCGACGACGCCGTCCGCGCCATCCACAGGGCGTTTGACCTCGACAGCGAGGACGAGGCCACGGTCTACGGCGGCACCGGCCGCTAACCAAGCCGGCCGATAACCAAGCCGGCCGCCAAGCGGCACAGACGAAACCGGTTGCGCATCGGGGCGGGAGCCCGGACGCACAAGGATGGGGAAGGGAGCGGCGCCTGCCGCTCCCTTCCCCGTCTCTTCTCAGACCTCTTCTTTCCAGAGATCCGTCTTTCGGACAGCGTAGTGGTGTCCGGATGAGTCCGTCTCGACCTCAAAACCTGCCAGGTCATCTTCGGAGGCATGCTCGAAGTCGTCATGCCGGTGGACAACAGGCGCCGCGGTGTCGCCCCGGTTTGCCGGTCCGAACAGGAGCCTCAGCTTGTCGGTCGCGTTCATGAATCGCCTGACCGTATATGTCATTTGTCCCACGCCCTTTCCTCGTCCCGGGTGGTTCAGGAAGCTGCACAGCGGTGTGTCAGTGCCCTCATTTTACGCCCGGCGGTGGGGAAATGGCCCGGGTGGGGTGCCGCGGAAAAGGCCTACCGGAGCGACTTGTCGTCCGGGTTCCGGGGCACCACATAGGTGCTGCCGTCGGGCCGGTGCAACGTCTCCCACTGCTCGGTCTCGGCCTGCCGCATCGCCAGCAGCCGCCTGTTCTGGTCGGTCATCTCGTGACCGAGCGAACTGCGGTTGGCCGGGCCGAAGACGGCCCGGAACTTTCCGGTGGCCCGCATGAACCTCTCGACGGCGTTTTCCTTGGCCATGACTATCCTTTCCTGGGAACAAGACAATGCACCCAGTGTACGCTAATCATTAGTGCACTAATCATCTGAAGGAGCCGGTGTGACCAAAGGAACCTCAACCCAAACAGCCCAGGGAACCCGGGACTCACAGGCAGAGCAGGACGACCTGCTGCTGGAGCAGCAGCTCTGCTTCGCCCTGACCGTTGCCTCCCGCAGCGTCGTGGGCGCCTACAAACCTGTCCTGGACGAGCTCGGCCTGACCCACCCGCAGTACCTCGTCATGTTGTGCCTTTGGGAAGCGAGCCCACGGTCGGTCCGCGACATCAGCGATGCCCTGGCCCAGGAGCCGGCAACCATCTCGCCGCTGTTGCGCCGCCTCGAAACTGCCGGTTTCATCACCCGTCAGCGGATGGAGGGCAACGAGCGCACCCTCGATGTCCGGCTGACGCCCCGCGGCGCTGCCCTTCGGGAGCAGGCCACCGCGGTGCCGGGCATCATGATGGCCCGGCTCGGTCTGACGCGGGACCAGGTCGGCGAGCTGCACGCGACCATGATGGACCTGATCGCCGCCACACGCCCGCACTCGGACGATGCGCCCCGGCGGTAGACTGGGCAAAACAGAGGAGGATTGCTGATGCGTACGCAATCGGGCCGCCCGGCGCTTGTTCTGGCGGCTGTCCTGATGGCCGTGGCCGGCTTGGCCGCCTGCACGCCGAACGGCGGGCCCACACCCTCTCCTTCTCCCACCACGACGACGGGCACCCCCTCCACCGCGTCGCCCACCCCCTCGCCAACAGCGCCGTCCGGCTCCCCGTCGCCGGACACCGAGACGACGTCCCCGGCCCCGTCACCCTCCGCCGCCCCGTTGCCCACCGGCCCGGGACAAGGCAACGCCGAGCTCGCCATCATGATCAAGCCCTCCGACACCGCCGCGGCGACCAACTTCACGCTTGTCTGCCAAAACGGGGTTCCCGCGGCCGAAAGCCAGCACCCGAACCCGGCCGCAGCGTGCACCGCCATCAAGAACAACCCGGCCATCCTCAGCCCCGTTCCGGCCGACAAGAAGCAGGTCTGCACCCAGGAGGCGCCCGTGGTGGCCCCCGCCATGCACGGCATGATTTACGGCGGCCCCCAGGTGGCCACCGTCACCGGCGTCGTGGACGGCCGGCCGGTCCAGGTGAGCTTCAGCCAGCGTGACGGCTGCGAAATCGCCGCCTGGAACGCCGCCAAGGACGTCCTGGGTTCATCCGGCGGGAAGAGCTAGGCCCTTGCACCTCCAGCAGGAAGAATGGCTGCCGCGCCAGGCCGCCCACCAGCAACGCGTCCACCGCTACGCGGATCCCTACCTCGAGCGGCGCTCCGCAGGGCGGAAGCACCCGGTGGAGGACTTCCTCTTCACCTACTACACCCAGAAGCCTGGACAGCTGCTGCGCTGGCATCCGGGCGCCGGCGTTGTGCTCTCCGGCCCCGAGGCAGCGGCGCGGACCGGCTGGAAGTACTACCGAGCGGCCGACGGCGCCGAGCGCACCGCCGCCGGGCTGCCGGCGGAATCGCCGGCGGTGACTGTCGACGTCGGCGCCTTCCTGAGGGACCGCCGGGAGGCGCTGCAGTTCGCCGGGATCATCCTCGCGGGGACCGCCGCGCGCCCGGCGCAATTCGGCTGCTTCGGGCTGCACGAGTGGGCCATGGTTTACCGGCAGGACAAGTTCGACCTCCGGCACGAGTACCTGCGGTTGCGGCTGGGGTCCGGGCGCACTGACGAGGTGGTGGAGGAGAACCGGATCCGGTGTTCACATTTTGACGCCTTCCGGTTCTACACACCGGACGCCGTTCCGCTGAACAGCCTGGTGCCCAGCCGGGAGAACCAACGGGACCTTGAGCAGCCCGGCTGCCTGCACGCCAACATGGACCTCTACAAGTGGGCCTACAAGCTTTCCCCGCTGCTGCCCAGCGAACTCGTCATGGACTGCTTTGAACTCTCGTGGCGGATCCGGGCCATGGACATGCAGGCCTCCCCCTACGACCTCGCCGACTGGGGGTATCCGGCCATCAGGATTGAGACACCGGACGGCAAGGCCGAGTACGTTGAACACCAGCGGAGGTTCGCGGCCGAGTCCCAGCAACTCCGGGAACGGCTGCTGCAGGAACTGACACCCCTGCTCAACGCCGCCGCCGGCCGCCCGGACGCCGGGGCACCGCGCACCAGCACCAGCACGGAAGGACGCCCATGACAGAGACATCCGAACCAAGGCACGCCCGCAACGACGTCGACCTGACCATCCGCCTCACCGAGGCTCCCGGCGCCCCGGAATACACGTTCCGGCTGGAAAACACCGACGGCGCCCCCTCCCCCGCGTCCACCCTGCCCGATCCGGCCGCCGCACTTGAGGCCGTCCGGCGCCACGGCGAGGCCATCTTCTTCCCCAAGCCGGGACCGCCCAAGCTGTGCACGCAGCAGTACGGCGGTCCGCAGACCGCCGTCGTGACCGGCTGGTACCTCGGCCGTGAGGTCAACAGCCGCTTCAGCCGGACCGACGGCTGCGAGATCGCCCGCTGGCGCGCCATGGCGCCGCTGCTCGGCGGCACCGCGGGGAGCACGGGCGCCATCTGACGTTTCAGCCCGGCACCGGTCGGCGGCACGCCACGCGTCGGCGCGGTCCCGCGCCTGGGAGGTTTAAACGGCAACGGCCGGCGGTGGGAACCGCCGGCCGTCGCCGTCTCTTTGGTGCCTGGTCTAAGTAGCGGACCTAGATGGAGTTGTTCGGGGTGAAGGACTGATCGCTGTTCTGGATCTTGCCCGTCTCCTTCTTCACCTTCTTGCCTTTGTCCTTCTTGTCCTTCTGGCCGTTGTCGCCACTTGGGTTGTCACCCGGCCCGTCGTTGCACTCCTGGTCCTCCGAGGTCGGCGGTACCACGACGGCCCCGGCCGGGGTCACCAGGACGGAGACGAACGTGGGTTCGCTGGCACCGGCGAAGGTGACGCGGCCGATGTAGGATCCGGCCGGCAGGCCCGTCCAGTTCAGCGTGACGGTGCCCGCCTTGCCGTTGTCCAACCGCAGCGGGTTCGGATTCAGCGAGGCCTTGCCCACCACCACGCCCAGCACGGCCGAGTCCACCGAGGCCTTGGTGGCCTGGTTGTTCGGGCTGGCGTACAGGTTTGCGTAGATCGTGTACTCACCCGGCGTCGGGTTGGGGATGGAGACCGATTCACTGGCCGACGACGTTGCGACCGTCAGCGGCCCGTCCGGGGTCATGACATACATGTCGAAGTCAGCGTTGGGGTCCGCGGAAATGACCGAGAACTTGGCCAGCGGCGATCCTGCCGGGACCTGAACCGTCTTGACGACGTTCGAGGCATCCGTGCCGCCGGTGAACGGTCCGGGGACGAGCTCGACGGCGGTGGAGTCGGCCTTCGACAGGCCGTCGAGGGTCATCTGGACAGGCGAGTTGGTGCCGGAGACCACCTTGATGGCGCCGGATCCGTTGCCGCCCTGGGAGGTAAAGGCAACATCGGGCAAGGCCACGACCGACTGCGGACGGACCGCGATCGGCGACGCCACGTTCTTGTTGGCGCCCTGCCAGGTCAGCGAACCGGTCGCGAACTTGCCCAGGGGTGCGCCCTGGTTCTCAAAGGAGACCTTGAACGTGCGCTTTTCGCCCGCGGCGTTGAAGTTCAGCACGCTCGGGGTCACGTTGACCTTGATGCCCGGAACGCTGAACTTGGCCCGGTAGACCCCGGGAGTCAGCGCAGTCACCGTGCGGGTGACCTCGATCTTCCCGGTCAGGTTGCCCAGGGCGAAGGAGGGGAGGTTCATGTCCCGCGGCTTCGTGGTGCCGATGCCCGGGATTCCAAGGTCGATACCGGTGCCCTGGATGAACGCCAGATAGTCATCCGTGGTGGCGTCGTAAACCAGGCCCGGATCCAGCACGCGTGCCGGGTCCACCTGGCCCGCGCCAGTGGCGAGGACATCGGTGTTTTTCGATCCGTCGGCGTTCTTGACGTCGCTCGTGGTGGTCATCATCGCGGACTTGACCGTGGCCGGGGACCACGTGGGGTTCTTGCCCAGGATCAGCGCGCCGAAACCGGCCACGTGCGGGGACGCCATGGACGTTCCGGAAAGGAACCCGAAGTCGTCTCCCCCGGTGCCGATCGGCGAAACGCCGGCCAGCACGGCCACGCCGGGTGCGGCCACGTCGGGCTTGAGGAGGTCGGAGCCGGCGGCCAACAGCGGGCCGCGGGAGGAGAACCCGGCGATCTGCGGCTGGGCCTCGAGGGGCAGACCGGTGGTGTCCTTGTTCACCAGCGATACGGTGATGGCCGGGTTGGCGGTGACCTTGGCCTTGATGGCCTCGGTGGCGGGCGGGTTCACGTGGACCGTGGGCACCGAGTGCTTGTCCGTATCCAGCGAGGAGACGGTCAGGTTGACCAGAATCATGCCCACGCCGCCGCCGCGCTTGACCTCGGCGCTCTTTTCGACGCGGTCAACGACGCCACGGTCACAGACCACTACTTTGCCGGCGATCTTGGCCGGGTCCAGTGTGCCGTTGCCGCACAGGGCCGGGTTGGCGCTCCCGGCAGCTCCCGCGCTGGCTGCCAGCACGACGCCGGCGTTGGTGACCTGGCTGTTCATGATGCTGGCACCGCGATACTTGCTGCCGTCGGAGAACTCCACCGTTCCCTGCAGTTCCTGCGAGAAGCTGGTGGCGGCGACCGTGGTCAGCCACGGGGCACCGTGGTTGACGGTGCCGGCCGTCGGGCCGGAGTTGCCGGCGGAAACGGCCACGAAGACGCCGGCCGAGGCTGCGGACAGGAAGGCCATGGACACGGGGTCGGTGGTGGTGTCCGTGGCGCCGGAGATGGAGTAGTTCAGGACGTCAACGCCGTCCTGAACGGCCTGGTTAATGGCCTCGACGGACGCGGAGGAGTAGCAGCCGCCGGTGTTGGGATCGTTGTCTTCCCAGCAGACCTTGTAGATGGATAGCTTTGCGGCCGGCGCAATGCCGCTGGTCTTGCCGAAACTGCGGCCGTCAACCACGGGTTCGACGTTGGCGTTACCGGCAGCGGTGCTGGCGGTGTGGGTTCCGTGGCTGGCGGCGTCGACCGGGGACAGCCGCTCACCCGGGGCCCAGTTTTCCGGCGGGACGGTGGCGGCGAAGTCGTCGCCGAAGTAGCGGGCACTCAGGACCTTGGAGTTGCAGGCGGTGCCGTCGAAGTCGGTGCCGGCCTGGCACTCGCCCTGGAAGTACTCGCCATCGGACTTGAGCATCTTGATCTTGCCGTCGGCGGTGCGGTAGGGCACGCCAACCACGGGATCTCCCGTGAGCGGCTTGACCTCGTCACCGGCAAAGAAGGCGCTGGACGGGGTGTAGCCGGTGTCGATGACACCGACCACGACGCCCTTGCCGGCGCCGTCCTGGCCGCCGAACTTCGTGTTCCAGGTGCCGTTGGGCCCGCTGAGCTTCAGGAAGTCGGTGGTGGAGTAGTCGGGTGCGTTCTCGGTGTCAGGTGCGACCACCAGGACGGCGGGGTCTTTGGCCAGTTTGATGGCCTGGTTCGCCGTCAGCTTGGCGCTGAAGCCGTTAAGGGCTGCCGTGAACTGGCGCTGGATCTTGACGCCCTGCTGGCCCGCGACCTGGGCCTGCTTCTGCTCCAGGTGTGTCCGGTACTGCTTGACCTCGGCCCTGTTGGCGTCCAGCTTCTTGCCGGCCGCAGGCTTCGTCGCCGGCATCCCGGCGGTCCCGCCGTCGTAGGTTGCGGACGGCTTTTCCGCAAGCACCACAATGTAGCGGCCGTCCTTGTAAGTGTTTGGATCAACGTTCTTCTGTGCCACACCGGCCACGGCCGGGCCTTGTGCAGGCGCCGCGTTGGCGGGGGCGATCGCGATGCTGGACAGAAGAACCGGCAAGCCCAGGGTCAGTGCCGCGGCCCTCCTGAGTCCCCCGCTTCGAAGGAAGCTCTTTCCTGGTGATGTCACGAGTGATGAACCTTTCGTAAAGGAACGGCCCGGCTGCAACACCGGGCCCTACGGACTGGCGGGGCGCCGGGCGATCGCCCGGCTTGCCCCGACGGATACCAGCCGATTCATACAGTACAGACTGAGAGCTGGTTATGACATACACCACAAGAAGGTATTTAAAATTAGTCATGCAACACGACAGGATGCGACTGCGGGGCCTGCTGTACTGCGTCAAACGCAGTTCAGCAGGCCCCCACGGGTGCGCACCAACCGCGTCGCCTCATGGTCCGGCCTACTGGCGCGGCGTCCGGACCACTTCACTGATCCAGGCACGGGTCTTCTCGTCTACCGGACCCGCCACCTTGGTCGCCCTTGCTGCACGGTCGGCCCTGATCTTCTGCAGGACCATCCGGGCCAGGCCGGCGAACACTGCAACGGCCACAACAGACAGCACCACGGATTTCGGTTTCTCAGCCATGCGCACATCCTACTGACCTGCGGCATCACCGACCATAGGCGGCGGCCGCCCGCCGTCGGCGTTACCCAACGCCGCCGTCGGCGTTTCCCAACGTCGCCGATGGGGCTTGCCGACAGTGTTTTCCGGGGCGTTTGCCGACGTCGAGGACCTGACGGCGTGGCCCGGTTCACAGTCCCAGCGCCGAATGCGGCCGGACGCACCGCGGCCGGTAGAATGGGCATGCAAGCTCGCGGAGCGCCCTTTCACGCTGTATTCACTTCACGCTGTTTTCACCAAGCAGTCCTCAGCACACAGCGGATCGGCGTGAGACGGCACCACTCCGCTGCGCCCTTACCCAATGCTCACGCACAGGAGTTACCGGATGCCCCGGATCGTTGTCGACGTCATGCCCAAGCCCGAGATTCTGGACCCGCAGGGGAAGGCCATCGTCGGTGCGCTGCCCCGGCTGGGCTTCACCGCTTTCAGCTCTGTCCGCCAGGGCAAGCGCTTCGAACTCACGGTTGACGGCGAGGTGACCGAGGAGATCCTGGCCCAGGCCCGCGACGCCGCGGAGACCCTGCTGTCCAACCCGGTCATCGAGGACGTCGTCAACGTCGAGGTCGTTGAGGCCTGAGATGACTGAACTCCCCCTGATCGGCGAAGCCATCGCCGTCGCGGCCAACCCCCGGCTGGCCGGCGCCAAGATCGGCGTCGTCACCTTCCCCGGCACGCTGGATGACCGCGACGCCGCCCGCGCGGTCCGCCTGGCCGGCGCCACCCCGGTGGAGCTCTGGCACGCCGGCACCACCCTGGGTGACGTCGACGCCGTCGTGATTCCCGGCGGTTTCTCCTATGGTGATTACCTCCGCGCCGGCGCCATCGCCCGCTTCGCGCCGCTGATGTCCAAGATCATCGACGCCGCCAATTCCGACGCCAAGCTTCCGGTCCTCGGCATCTGCAACGGCTTCCAGATCCTGACCGAGTCGCACCTGCTGCCCGGCTCCATGATCAAGAACGACCACCTGAAGTTCATGTGCCGCGACCAGGTCCTGCGCGTGGAGAACAACACGACGGACTGGACCGGGGACTACGCCGCCGGCCAGGAAATCACGGTGCCGCTGAAGAACCAGGACGGCCAGTACATCGCCGACGAGAAGACCCTGGACGCGCTCGAGGCCGAAGGCCGCGTCGTGTTCCGCTACGTCGGCTTCAACCCGAACGGCTCCCGCCGGGACATCGCCGGCATCTCCAACGCCGCCGGCAACGTGGTGGGCCTCATGCCGCACCCCGAGCACGCCGTGGAGGCCGGCTTCGGCCCCGAGATCGGCGCCGGCACCGAGGGCCTCGGTTTCTTCACCTCTGTCCTGAACAAAATCGTGGGAGGCAACAAATGACGGAGACACCCGCAGTGGCGGAGCCCGCGGAGACCGCCCGTAAGTTCAACATCGACACCGTCGAGAACGCGGCCAAGACGCCGGACACCGAACTCCCCTGGGCCGAACTGGGCCTGAAGCAGAACGAGTTCGACGAGGTCGTGAAGGTCCTGGGCCGCCGCCCCACCGGCGCTGAGCTCGCCATGTACTCGGTGATGTGGAGCGAACACTGCTCCTACAAGTCCTCCAAGAACCACCTGCGCCAGTTCGGCGACAAGGTGACCGAGGAAATGAAGAAGGACATGCTCGTGGGCATCGGCGAAAACGCCGGCGTCACCAACCTGGGCGACGGCTGGGCCGTGACGTTCAAGATCGAGTCCCACAACTCGCCGTCGTTCGTGGAGCCCTACCAGGGCGCCGCAACCGGCATCGGCGGCATCGTCCGCGACATCATCTCCATGGGCGCCCGCCCGGTGGCCGTGATGGATCCGCTGCGCTTCGGCGCCATTGACCACCCGGACACCGCCCGCGTCATGCACGGCGCGGTCGCCGGCATCGGCGGCTACGGCAACTCCCTGGGCCTGCCCAACATCGGCGGCGAAATGGTCTTCGACTCCGTGTACCAGGGCAACCCGCTGGTCAACGCGCTGGCCGTCGGCGTAATGCGCCACGAGGATATCCGCCTCGCCAACGCCTCCGGCAAGGGCAACAAAGTCGTGCTGTTCGGTGCCCGCACCGGCGGCGACGGCATCGGCGGCGCCTCCGTGCTGGCCTCGGAGTCCTTCGATGACACCAAGCCGTCCAAGCGCCCCGCCGTCCAGGTCGGCGACCCGTTCGCCGAGAAGGTCCTGATCGAGTGCTGCCTGGAGCTGTTCAAGGGTTCACTTGTTGAGGGCATCCAGGACCTGGGCGCCGCAGGCATCTCCTGCGCCACCTCCGAGCTCGCCTCCAACGGCGACGGCGGCATGGAGGTCGAACTGACCTCCGTCCTGCTCCGCGACCCCACCCTGACCCCGGGCGAAATCCTGATGTCCGAGTCGCAGGAACGCATGATGGCCGTGGTCACCCCCGAGAACATCGCCGCGTTCGAAGCGGTCATGGACAAGTGGGCCGTGGAGTACTCCTGGCTCGGTGAAGTCACCGACACCGGCCGCCTCATCATCACGTGGGAAGGCGAAGTAATCGTCGACGTCGACCCGCGCACCGTGGCCCACGACGGTCCGGTCTACGACCGCCCGTACGCCCGGCCCGAATGGCAGGACGCCGTGCAGGCCGACTCCTTCACCGGCTCCGTGCAGGACTCCGGCCGCCCCTCCGCCCCCGCGGACCTGGCCGCCGCCATCACCGAGCTCGTGGCCTCGCCGAACATGTGCGACAAGTCCTGGATCACCAAGCAGTATGACCGCTACGTCGGCGGCAACACCGCCATGGCGTTCCCGGACGACGCCGGCGTGGTCCGGGTGGACGAGGAAACCGGGCTGGGCGTGGCCCTGGCCACGGACGCCAACGGCCGCTACACCTACCTGGACCCGTACCACGGCGCGCAGCTGGCGCTGGCCGAGGCCTACCGCAACGTCGCCACCTCAGGCGCCGTGCCGATGGCCGTCAGCGACTGCCTGAACTTCGGTTCCCCCGAGGACCCGGACGTCATGTGGCAGCTGGCCGAAGCCATCCGGGGCCTGTCCGACGCCTGCATGGTGCTCGGCATCCCGGTCACCGGCGGCAACGTCTCCCTCTACAACCAGACCGGCACCACCCCCATCCACCCCTCCCCCGTGGTGGCTGTGCTGGGCAAGTTCGACGACGTCGCCCGCCGTACGCCGTCGGGCTGGAAGGAAGACGGCCAGGCCATCTACCTCCTGGGCACGACGGCCGCGGAGCTGGACGGTTCCGAATGGTCCAACCTGCGCGGACACCTCGGCGGCCTGCCGCCGAAGGTTGACCTGGACGCCGAGCGCGAACTGGGCCAGATCCTGATCAACGCCTCCCGCGACGGCATGGTGGATTCCGCCCACGACCTCTCCGAAGGCGGCCTCGCCGCGGCCCTCGTGGAGTCGTCCCTGCGCTACGGCGTGGGCGCCCGGATCGCGCTGCAGGACGTCCTGGACCGCGACGGCGTGGACCTGTTCACGGCGCTGTTCTCCGAAACCCAGGGCCGCGCGATCGTCTCTGTGCCCCGCTCGGAGGAAATCCGCTTCACCGACATGTGCACCGCCCGCGGCTTCGCGCACATCCGGATCGGCGTCGTGGACGCCGAAGGCGGCACGCTGGAGATCAACGGCGTCGAGACCATGAACCTCGACGCCCTCCGCGAAGCCCACGAGGCGACCCTGCCGAAGTACTTCGGCTAACCACCGCCTCCTCATCGGTTGCTCCGTAACTGCCCTTTTGAACCCTCAAAAGGGCAGTTGCGGAGCAATCGTTCGTTAAGGGCCGGGCCGCCAGCCCGCCTGCACGAGCGCGGCGCGGATCTTGGCCACCGCCGCCCTGGCGTCATCGTGCATGTGCCGCTTGGAAATACGGACCTCGGTCCAGCCCAGCGCCTGGTATCTCTCGGAACGTGAGATGTCGCGGACAACCTGGGCTTCTCCGCCATGGTGCGCCCCCTCGTATTCGACGCCGATTCTGTACCTGCGGTACGAGAGGTCCGGCTCATGATGGCGAACGCCGTCCTCTGAAGTGATGGCTACGTTCAGCTCTGGTTCGGGCAGACCTGCGCGCAATATCGCCAGCCGGAGACGCGTCTCCTGCGGCGAATCGGCCCCGACTCTGATGAGCCTAATGGCTTCCTTCGCTTTGCGGATGCCGGGTTTTCCCTTGTGTCTGAAGATCATCCGTTGGAGGTCGGCTATGTCGCAATGTGGCATGTCCCTGCCCTCAAGGTCAGCCCGTGGGACGCGAACACAGCTGTCCCCCATGGCCACCAACTCGTCCGCCGACAGCATTTCTGCCATGTCCAGCCACGTACGTTCCGGCGTGGTGACGGGCACGCCGTCAACGAGCGTGACTTCGTCGTCGTACAGTTTCATCCGGTGGACGATCACGTGGGGCCGGTCGAGGTGCGCCTCGCCTTCGGGGCGGATGATGTGATGCATGTCAGGTGTCTCCTTTCGCGGCCGCCGCGGCAACAAGAGCAGTTCCGCAGCAGTGAGGTGGGATGCGGCGCATCGCGTGTTGACCTCAATGAACGGCCGCACCCTGACACTCAGAGGGAGCCCCGACGTCGGGCCGTCCGACCGGATGCCTTTGCCCTGCCTCCGGAGGGACGCGTGGCGGAGCCGTTTGGGTTTCACACCGGCCAGGCGGGCTTCGGCGACAGTAAACGGACGGCCCTCGAATTCCTGCGGGAGCGGGCGTGCGGTCTTCATGGCTTCATGAGAGCAGATCGGCGCGCCGGCCGCAGAAGTTATCCCCAAGACTCATCGATTGCTCCGTAACTGCCCTTTTGAACCCTCAAAACGGCAGCTACGGAGCAATCGATGGAGGTCGGTCAGTCGTCGCTGCGCAGTTCCCGCTGGCGGGCGCTGAGGAGTTCGAGTTCGGGCCGGGCCGCCACGAAGCGCTCGACGGCGGTGAGCACCTCCACGAGGTGTGCCCGGTCTGCTGCCACGAGGCCGGCGCCCAGCTGCGTGCGCCGGTACTGTTCATGGTCCCCGACCTCGGCCACGGAGAGGTCAAAGCGGCGCTTGAGCTCCGCCAGCAGCGGCCGCACCACGGAACGCTTCTCCTTGAGGCTGTGAACGTCGCCCAGAAGGATGTCGAACTCGATCCACCCGATCCACATGCCCTCAGCCTATCGATTGCTCCGAAACGGCCGTTTTGACGCCTCAAAAGGGCCGTTTCGGAGCAATCGACGGGGTGAGCGGGTTAGATGGTGAGTTCGCCCATGCGGTCCCAGCCGTCGCCGTCGAGCTGGCGGCTGATGATCTGCGGCGTCTCGGCCAGCGCCTGCGGCATGTCCGCCATGGCCTTCTTGAAGTGTGCGCTATTGACGTGGTCGCCCGCGGCGTCGTCCTTGAAGGCCTCCACGAGCACGAACTCGTTGGGGTCCTCCACGCTGCGCGACCAGTCGAACCACAGGTTGCCGGGCTCTTGGCGCGTGGCCTGGGTGAAGTCATCCACCAGGCCCAGCCACTGATCGGACCAGTCGGGTTTTACCTTGAACTTAACGACGATGAAGATCACAGGGCTATGCCTTTCGTTGGGTGCGGATCGGTCAGTCGATTGTTTCACCGGGAGCGGCAACGGCGGGAGCGGCAACGGCGGGAGCGGCGGCAGCCGGCGCCGCGGATGGCCCGGATGCCGCGGCACTGGCTGAGAGCGAGTGCTCGCACTCGGCGATTGCCTCCCGGGCCCACTCCTGCTGCCGGGGCGTGCCGACGCGTTCCGCCCACTGCTCGGCGAGCTGGAATTCCACTAATGCCTCGGTGAAACGCCCGGCCTCATGCAGTGTCCAGCCGAGGTTGTTGTGCAGCGAGACCATCCAGCGCTTGGTCCGCGGATCGTGGACCGTGGAGGCGTACTCCAGGGCGCTCCGCGTCCACGAATCCGCGTGGGCGGAGTCCGCGATCGCCAGCATGTGCAGCGCATCTACGGCAAGGAATTCCTCGCTGAGGTGGTCCGCCAGTTCTGCCGCCTGTTCAAACAGGGGCACGGCCATCGCCGCATGGCCGCTGGAGTTCAGCAGACGGCCGCGTTCCAGCAGCACCCGGACGGCCACGGTGGGCTCGTCGGCATCGATCGAATCCAGCAGGGCGTCGGCTTCCTCGTAGCGGCCCTGCAGCCCGATTGCCCGGCCCAGCTGGGTGGCGAGCTCGGCCCGCTCGTCGGCGTCGTAGCTGTCATCTGCAGCGGCCGCCCGGAAGCGGGTTTCGGAGCCGGCGGGGTCATCGAAGTTCCACAGTTGGTCAAGGGTTATCTGTTCCAGCATGTACGTTCTCCTGATCAGCTTTCACCTGCGAGTTGACGTGCCCCTTCAATGTATCGGGAAGTGACGTGCCGCTGCGCCGCCCGGGCCAGGAGGCCGCCGGCGGTGTAGAACCAGTTGGAGTGCCTGCTGAAGGCCGTGATGCTCAGGACCACCCGCCCCGCGGCGTCGATCTCCACCTCAAACGCCTCTTCGCCGCGCTCCGGATGGCCGGGCAGTGTGCCGTACCCGAAGCCGGAGCTTTGCGGCCCGTCGCCGGGCACCGGCCGGTGCACCCACACCACTTCGCAGGGCGCGTTGATCCGGAAGGGCCCGACGCCGAATCCGCTCACCACGCGCGCTCCGGGTACGACGGCGTCGGAGTCGGTGCGGACGCGCAGCCCGGACCGCTTCTGCAGCTCCCAGGCAAGGATTCCCTGCGCCACCCGCCGATAGGTCTCCGGCCCGTCGCCGAGGTATGTCCGGGCCACCAGGCATGGGAATCCTTCCGGCGCCTGGCCGTGCTCGGTGGAGCCAATGCCCGGATAATTCAGTGCGCCCCGCGCGATGCGGCCGGCGGGGTTGCCGCTCATGCGCCTTCGCCCCGGGCTAGCCCCGCCCAGCCCAGCTGCTCCCGCTGCTTTTGGCTGAGTGAGGCCACCACCAGGTCGTAGGAGTCCTCCACCATGTCCCGGATCATGTCATCGGGCAGCGAGCCGTCCAGCCGGACCCCGTTCCAGTGCCTCTTGTTCATGTGCCAGGCACCGGTGATTTCCGGATGGATGGCCCGCAGCTGCTCGGCCAGGGCCGGCTCGCACTTCAGGCTCACGGACCAGTTTTCCGGGTCCATGGCGGACGCCGCGAACATCTTGGCGTCCTGCCGCGCGCCGCCCGCGACGGCCGCCCGCACCTTGAAGACGGAGGTCTCCGGGCCGAAGGGAAAGTCCTCGAAGGCGCCGGGGAAGCTCAGGCAGATCCCGCGGAGGGTGGCAACGTCCATGGCACGAGCCTATCCGGCCCTGGCCTGCCTCGCCCTCACCTGGCCTGGCCTGGCCTGCCCTGGCCCGCCTCGCCTGGCCTACCCGGCGGTGCGGGCATCGCCGATGCTGTGCAGCCCTTCCGGGGTAGTGCCGTTGACTTCGTAATCCCCCACGGTGCGCGCCTTGAACACGGCCGGGTTGTGGGTGGCCACGGTCCGGGCGTTGCGCCAGTGCCGGTCCAGTGACCTGGACTTCGACGTGGCCGATGCCCCGGTCACGTCGAAGAGCTGCTGGGCGGCGGACTGGACGAGTTCGGGCACCAGCAGCTGGGCCTTCTCCACCGCGATTTCGCCGCGGACATACCGCTGCTCCGGGCTGAGATCCAGATCCGGATCGGCGCCGGCGTCGAGTTCCCGGGCGGCTGCCAGGACCACGGACTCCGCGGCGAAGACCTTGGCCGAGAGCTGGCCGACGAGCTGCAGGATCAGCGGGTCGCTGCGGAACAGCTCGCCGGAACCGGTGTTGAAGGTGCGCTTGCGGTCACGGACCAGCGTCCGCGCGTCGGCCAGCGCTGCCCGGCCGATGCCCGCCAGGACGGCGAGCAGGACCAGCTGGAAGAAGGCCGGCTCGTGCGTGGTGGACTCCGAGCGCCGGATGATGTTGGCGTCCGGAACAACCGCGTCGCGGAAGATGGTGGTGCCGGTGCCGGTCAGCTGCTGGCCGAAGCCGTCCCAGTCGTCCAGGATTTCCACGCCCGGCTGGGTGGTGCTGACCACCGCGTACTGGCGGCCCTCCGTGCCCTCGGTGCTGGCCATGACCGCAATCCACTCGGCGAAGATGGTTCCGGTGGTGTAGTACTTCTTGCCGTTCAGCAGCCAGTCGCCGCCGTCGCGCGTCAGCTTGGTTCCGGTGGTTCCGAGGGCGTTTCCGGACTTCTCCGTGGCGGCGTTTCCGAAGATCTCACCGGCCACCACGCGGGGGTACCAGCGGTTCCGGAAGGATTCCGGCTCCAGGCCCACGGTTTCGACGAAGGCGAAGTGCGACCGGTACAGGTGGGCCACGGAGGAATCGGCCTCGGCGAGTTCGATGAGCAGCCGGAAGAAGGGCTCAAAGCCAATGCCGTCGCCGCCGTGTTCCGCGGGCACCCGGAGCCGTCCGAAGCCGGCCTCGTTCAGCCAGCGGACCTGTTCGAAGGGCAGCACCCGGTCCTGTTCGCGGGCCAGCGCGCCCTCGGCGATCCGGGCAAACACGGGGCGGAAACGCTGCGCGAGCTTCTCGTATGCGGCCTCGGCGGAAAGCGCCGCAGCGGTCTTCAGCGCTTCTCTCATCGTGCGTCCTCCAGGATCTCCCGTGCCTGCTCGGCCGTTGCCGAGTTGGCGGTGAAGGCGCCGCGGTAGCCGCGGGCCGGGTGCCGGTCATTGAGTCCGGCGCCGTTTTCCCCGCCGCCGAACAGCTTTTCGCGCAGGGTTCCTTCCGCGTAGTCCTGCTGGGCCAGGCCGCGGCGGCGCAGCTCGGGCAGCACGTGCTCGATGAAGTCGGTGTAGGAATCCGGAATCAGCTGGTTGATGATGTTGATGCCGTCCACCCCGGCGTCCTGCCATTCCTCGAGCCGGTCCACGATCTGCTCCGGGGTTCCCAGGACGCGGTGGGCGCGGCTGCGGAAATTGGCCACGTCACGCAGGGTCGGGTTGCCGCCGGGCACTGATTTGCGCAGGCTGTCCAGGTGCCCCTGGGTGCCTTCGGTGTGGAAGTCGCCCAGCGGCGTGTCCAGATCCAGTCCGCCGAGGTCCACGCCGGCTCCGCCGCCGATGTGGGCGATCAGCGCCCCGGAATCCAGGTACTCGTCCAATTCTGCGGCCTTGCGTGCGGCTTCCGCCTCGGTGCTTCCGACGATGAAGTGGAGCCCCTGGAAGAACTTCACGTCCCCGGCGAGCCGGCCGGCCGCGACGGCCTGCCGGCGCACGGATGCCGTGTATTCGGCGGCGGCGGCCGGGTTCGGGGACAGCATGAAGGTGGCTTCGGCATGGGCGGCGCAGAACTGCTGCCCGCGGCCTGAGCTGCCGGCCTGGAACAGCACGGGTGTGCGCTGCGGCGAGGGAGCGGACAGGTGCGGCCCGTCGATGGAGTAACGGTCGCCGCGGTGGTAGATCTTGTGGACCTTGTCCGGATCCGCGTGGATGCCGTTCTCCTTGTCCTGGACCAGCGCGCCGTCGTCCCAGGACCCTTCCCACAGCTTGTAGGCGGCCGCCACGTATTCGTCTGCCCAGGCGTAGCGGTCATCGTGGGCGACCAGGCCGTCGCCGAAGTTCCGGTGGGCATTCTCCGCCGCGCTGGTGACGATGTTCCACGCAGCGCGCCCCCGGGAGAGGTGGTCCAGGGTTGAGATCTGGCGGGCGAACTGGAAGGGATGGCTTTGGATCACCGAGGACGTCGCCGCGAGGCCGATGTTACTGGTCGAGGCGGCCAGCGCGCCGAGGAGGATCAGCGGGTCATTGGCGGGCACCTGCATGCCGCGACGCACGTGCGGGGCCCAGCCGCCGTCGTCGTTCCCGTACAGCCCCACCACATCGGCGAAGAACATCACATCGAACTTCGCGTCCTCCAGCTGCCGGGCCAGGCTGGTCCACAGCTCCAACTCGTTGAAGCGGTGCTGCTGCGCCGCAGGGTGCCGCCATTGGCCGCCCATGATGTGGCTTGTGGTGTTCATGACGAAAGCGCTCAGCAGCAGCCTGGGCCGCCCTTGGGGATGTGCAGTGTCAGCGGTGGCCATGGGGCCCCTTTCCTTGCAATGTAAAAATCATGGCGATGTGAACTTCATGAAGAACGTGTGGTCAGCGCACGACGGCGGGGTCCCGGCTTTCAGCGGCCGCTGCGGCAGGGGCCGCAGCCGGCAGTTCGGTGTCGCCGAGGGCCCGGTCCTTCGTTTCCGGTGACTTGAGGGTGGCCACGATGGTGATGGCGGAGACGGCGAGGAAGTAGACGACCACCCAGACCGGATTTCCGCCGCCGGCGGCCAGCAGGGCCGTGGCGACCAGCGGAGCCAGCCCGCCGCCGAGCACCGAGCCGATCTGGTAGCCGATGGACACACCGCTGAAGCGGACGCGGGTGCTGAAGAGCTCCGAGAAGAACGCAGCCTGGGGGCCGTACATCGCATCATGGCCGATATTGAGGCCGACGACGACGCCCAGGATGATCAGCAGAAAATTGCCGGTATCCAGCAGCCAGAAGAAAGGGATGATGGCGGCGGCACTGGCCACGGCGCCAAAGAGATAGACGGATCGGCGCCCGAAGCGGTCCGACAGGGCACCCCACAGCGGCACGGTGACCAAGCCCAGCGCCGAGGCGATCAGGACGGCGGTCAGCCCGGTGTTGCGGTCGGTTCCGGCAACCTGCGTGAGGTACGTCAGGATGAACACTGTGTACACGTAGTAGAACGCGTTCTGGGCGATCCGGAGGCCCGTGGTCAGCAGGATCTGGCGCGGGTGCGTCTTGAAGCTCTCCACCACCGGGCGGGCGGCAACGGTCTGGACAGACTGGACGTGCTTGAACTCGGGGCTGTCCTCGACGGAGAGCCGGATGGCCAGGCCCACGGCAACCAGGACCAGGCTCGCCACGAACGGCACGCGCCAGCCCCAGGCCAGGAACTGCTCGTCGCTCAGGGTGTTCTCCAGCAGGAGGAGGACGCCGGTGGCCAGCAGCATGCCCGAGGTGGGGCCAAGCTGGGTGGCGCTGGAAGTCAGGCCCCGTTTTTTGGGGGCGGCATGCTCCACGGTCATGAGGGCGGCGCCGGCCCACTCGGCGCCGTAGCCGATGCCCTGGATCACGCGCAGCAGGAGCAGCAGGGCCGGCGCCACCCAGCCGATCTGGGCGTAGGTGGGCAGGAGCCCGATTGCGGTGGTGGCGAGTCCGGTCAAGAGCAGGGAGGCCACCAGGACGGTCTTCCGGCCGATCCTGTCGCCGTAGTGGCCGCCCAGCACCCCGCCGACGGGCCGGGCAACGAACCCGACGGCGTATGTGGCGAACGCGGCGATGGTGCCTATGAGAGGGGCGGCCGGGGCGAAGAACAGCGGGCCGAAGACGGTGGCCGCGGCGAGGCCGTACAGGACGAAGTCGTAGCCTTCGATGGTGGTGCCGATGAAGCTGGCTACGGCCACCTTCCCGGTCATCTTCTGCGGGCGCATCTTCTGCGGGCGTGCGGTTTCAGTGCTCATGTGCGGTCTCCTGGCGTGTGCCGGGAAAGCGCTGCCTCCGCAGATTCTGCCAGCCAGGGCCGCGAATCCGAGCGGAAGGCGGCGCCTTCTCCATCGGTCCTGGCGGTAGCACCGTCCTCGGGGAGGGGGTTGCTGCGGCGTCACGGAGCCAGGTCTCTCAGCCGCTCGGGATGGTTACGACTCCATCTGACACGGCCCGCGGACAGATACGGAAAAAGCCAGTCACATTTTGTAACCGGCTTTTCCAAATCCTGTTAACCCCTGATCCTTGGGCTCCTAGATGCCCACCCGCCACCCTTCGCGGGCGGGGCATTCGTTCACCACGACGTCCAGCCCGGCGGCCTTGGCGCGGCCCACCGCGGCGTCGTCGAAGACGCCCAGTTGCAGCCAGACGGCCTTTGCGCCGACGGCGATGGCCTGGTCTATGACGGCGCCCACCTTGTGGGAGTTGACGAAGCAGTCCACGACGTCGATCGGATGCTTCTCTGCCGGGATGTCCGCCAGCGAGCGGTATCCCCTCTCCCCGTGGACGTCGTCGCCGGGCAGGTTGACCGGAATGATCTCCATGCCCATCCTGTCCCGGATGTACAGGGAGACGTCGTAGGCAGAGCGCCATTCATTAGTGGTGAGGCCAACCACCGCCCACGTGCCTTTGGTTCGCATGAGGCGGTCAATGACTGCCGGATCGTTAACGTGGGCCATGCATCAACCTTACTCCTGCGACCTTTGGGCGCGATCTTCGAATAAATGAATGATTCCAACGCGTGAGCCGGCGCCGTGAACGAATATTACAGCGCCGACGGCTTGGATTTTGTGAAATCCCGCATTTGACGTTCTAGTTGGTAGGGACCATCCCGAGCGGCCGAGAGACCTGGATCGATGAAGCCGCAGCAACCCCCGGTGACGTGGGACGACCATTCCCACGCCGCTGTTCCTCCTCTTTCGATCGAACTTTCGATGGAGCGGGAGGGACCAAGGGTGCTACTGCCAGGACCGATGGAGTGCCATAAATGACCCCTGAGAATTCTTCCGCCTTGCCCACCGTTGCCCGGATTCCGTCCGCGGCAACCCCACAAACCTCTTCGGACGCGACGGCGATCGAAGCAGGGCTGCGTGACGCGCCTGGCTCCTCTCGCGGCTCGTCGGGATGGTCCCTGACCGAGCCCACGGACGGCGCAGTGCACGGCGTCCCCACCGACGGACCGGCGCGTCACCGCAGCACCACCCCCGAGCACAACCCCGCCGCTGGCACCATCCCGGCAGAGACGGTTGCTTTCTGGGAAGAGCAGGCCCTCCGCCTCGACTGGGCCGAACCCACCGGTACGGCCGCGGGCGGCCTTGCGGGCAGCGGCAAGCCCTGGCACACTGCGCACCGGCGCGTCCCGGCCGACGTCGAGGCCGGCATCGGCCCGCAGATCACCTGGTTCGAAGGCGGCAGGCTCAATGTCGCCTACAACTGCGTCGACCGCCACGTAGCGGCGGGGCGCGGGGAGAAGGTGGCGCTGCATTTCGAGGGCGAGCCCGGCGACCGCCGCGCCATCACCTACGCCGAACTCCAGCGCGAGGTGTCCAAGGCCGCCAACGCGCTCCTGGACCTGGGCATCACCAAGGGCGACCGCGTGGTCATCTACCTCCCGGTCATCCCCGAAACCGTGATCATCACGCTCGCCGTGGCCCGCATCGGCGCCGTCCACTCCCTGGTCTTCGGCGGCTTCTCCGCCGAGGCCCTGAAGTTCCGGGTGGAGGACACCGGAGCCAAACTTCTGGTCACCACCGATGGGCAGTTCCGCCGCGGCACCGCCGTTCCGGTCAAGGACAACGCGGACGCCGCCGTCTCCGGCGAGAACGCGATCGAGCACGTCCTGGTGGTCAACCGGACCACCCCGGCCGAAGAACTCGGCACCGTCCCGATGACCGCGGGCCGCGATGTCTGGTGGCACGACGCTGTCGGGACGGCCTCCGACGTCCACGAGGCCGAAGCGTTCGACGCCGAGACGCCGCTGTTCATCATGTACACCTCCGGCACCACCGGCAAGCCCAAGGGCCTGGTCCACACCTCCGGCGGCTACCTCACCCAGGCGTCCTGGAGCTTCGAGCACCTGTTCAGCAACCCCGACCCGGCGCTCCGGGACCAGGACGTGCACTGGTGCACGGCAGATCTCGCCTGGGTCACCGCGCACACCTACGAGCTCTACGGCCCGCTCTCCAACGGCGTCACGCAGGTCATCTTCGAGGGCACGCCGAACACCCCTCACCCGGGCCGGCACTTCGAAATCATCGAGCGGTACGCGGTCACGCAGTACTACACCGCGCCCACCCTGGTCCGCTCCCTCATGGGCTGGTTCCCCGACGGTGTCCCGGACACGTACGACTTCTCCTCCATCCGCCTCCTCGGCACGGTGGGCGAGGCCATCAACCCGGAGGCCTGGCGCTGGTTCCGGGCCAACATTGGCGCCGGCACCGCCCCGGTGGTGGACACCTGGTGGCAGTCCGAAACCGGCGCCGCCATCCTCTCCCCCGCCCCGACGGACACCGGGTTCAAGCCCGGCTGCGCGGCCCGCCCGCTGCCCGGTGTCAGCACCCGCATCGTGGACGAGGCCGGCAACACCGTTGCACCGGGCGTCCAGGGCTTCATCGTGGTGGACTCCCCCGGCCCGGCGATCGCCCGCACGGTCTGGGGCAACCCGCGGCGCTACTTCGATTCCTACTGGCGCCAGTACGCGGCGCAGGGCTGGTTCCTCGCCGGTGACGGCGCCAAGTATGACGACGACGGCGACATCTGGATCCTCGGGCGGGTGGATGACACGCTCAACGTCTCCGGACACCTGCTCTCCACCATCGAGGTCGAATCGGCGCTCGTGTCCCACCCGGATGTGGTGGAGGCCGGGGTCTGCCCGGTCGCGGACGCCAAGACCGGCCACGCGATCGTCGCCTTCGTGGTCCCCACCCGCCCCCTCCCCCCACAAGCTCGGGCAGGGAACCCTGCGGGCGTGGGCCCAAACTCATTTGCTGAGGAGCTCCGCAACCACGTCGCGAAGCAGATCGGCCCCATCGCGAAGCCGCGCGACGTCGTCGTCGTTCCCGATGTACCCAAAACCCGCAGCGGCAAGATCATGCGCCGGCTGCTGACCCAGCTGTTCGAAGGAACCACGCTCGGGGACACCACGTCGCTCCAGAACGAACCATCCATCGCGGGCATCCAGGATGTGCTGCGCGTTCGAAATACCCCGGAAGTACCGGAAGTAAAGGATCACTCATGACTGAAATCAGCAACGTCGCCCGACTTTCCGAACCGCTCAAGTTCGCCTACTGGGTTCCCAACGTCTCCGGCGGCCTGGTGGTTTCCACCATCGAGCAGCGCACCTCCTGGGACTTCGACTACAACAAGAAGCTGGCCCGGATCGCGGAAAACTCCGGCTTCGAATATGCCCTGACCCAGACCCGCTACGCCGCCTCCTACGGCGCGGACAAGCAGCACGAGGCGACGTCGTTCAGCCTGGCGCTGCTGGCCGCCACCGAGCGGCTCAAGGTGATTTCCGCCGTCCACCCGGGCATGTGGCACCCCGGCGTGCTGGCGAAGTTCATCATCACCGCGGACCACATCTCCAACGGCCGCGCCGCCGTGAACATCGTCTCGGGCTGGCTCAAGGCGGAATTTGAGAACTTCGGCCTCGAATGGCTCGAGCACGACGAGCGCTACGTCCGCACCGAGGAATTCATCAAGGTCCTCCGCGGTCTCTGGACCGAGCGGGACTACAGCCAGTCCGGCAAGTACTACAACATCACCGACTTCACCCTGAACCCGGCCCCGGTGGACGTGCCGGGCCGGGCCCACCCGGAGATCTTCTTCGGCGGCAACTCCACCGCGGCGCAGGCCACCGCCGGCCGCGTGGCTGACTGGTATTTCTCCAACGGCAAGGACCTCGAAGGGTTCAAGGCCAACATTGCCGGGGTTGTGGCGGCGTCCGGCGAGACCCGCCGCGGCACCGACGGCGCACTCCCCTCCCCAAGGTTTGGCCTCAACGGTTTCGTGATCGCCCGCGACTCCGAGAAGGAAGCCCGCGACACCCTCCGCGAGATCGTCGAGAAGGCGCACAGGCCCGCCGTCGAGGGTTTCCGTGCCGCCGTGCAGGAAGCCGGAGCCTCCACCAAGGACGGCAAGGGCATGTGGGCCGACTCGAGCTTCGAGGACCTGGTCCAGTACAACGACGGCTTCAAGACCCAGCTGATCGGCACGCCGGAGCAGATCGCCGAGCGGATCGTGGAGTACAAGAAGATCGGCGTGAACCTGTTCCTCACCGGCTACCTGCACTTCCAGGAGGAAATCGCAGCGTTCGGCCAGGACGTCCTGCCGATCGTCCGCGAGCTCGAGGCGGACCTGGCCCGCAAGAACGGCACCGAGCTGGACCTCTCCCAGACCCCCGTCGCGAACGCGGAGGTGGCCGCGTAATGGCCGACCGCAAGTTCGGTTTCCGCACCCGCGCGCTGCACGCCGGCGGCACCCCCGACGCCGAGCACGGCGCCCGGGCCGTGCCGATCTACCAGACGACGTCGTTCGTGTTCAAGGACACCCAGGACGCCGCGAACCTCTTCGCGCTGCAGAAGTACGGCAACATCTACTCCCGGATCGGCAACCCCACCGTGGCCGCGTTCGAGGAGCGGATCGCGTCCCTGGAGGGCGGCATCGGCGCCGTGGCCACGTCCTCGGGCATGGCCGCGGAGTTCATCACCTTTGCCGCGCTGACCCAGGCCGGAGACCACATCGTCGCCGCCTCCCAGCTCTACGGCGGCACGGTCACCCAGCTGGACGTCACGCTGCGCCGCTTCGGCGTGGACACCACATTCGTCGCGGGCACCGACCCGGCGGACTACGCCGCCGCGGTCCGGGAGAACACGAAGGCGGTCTTCGTCGAGGTGGTGGCCAACCCGTCCTCGGAGGTCCAGGACCTGGCGGGGCTCGCCAAGGTCGCGCACGACGCCGGCATCCCCCTCGTCGTCGACGCCACCTTGAGCACGCCTTACCTTGTGCGGCCCATTGAACACGGGGCGGACATCGTGATCCACTCCGCCACCAAATTCCTCGGCGGCCACGGCACCACCCTGGGCGGCGTGATCGTGGAGAGCGGCCGCTTCGACTGGGGCAACGGCAAGTTCCCCACCATGACCGAGCCGGTGGCCTCGTACGGAAACGTCTCCTGGTGGGGAAACTTCGGCGAATACGGCTTCCTGACCAAACTGCGCTGCGAGCAGCTGCGTGACATCGGCCCCGCGCTCTCGCCGCAGTCGGCCTTCCAGCTGCTGCAGGGCGTCGAAACGCTCCCCCAGCGACTGGACGAGCACCTGAAGAACGCGCAGGCCGTCGCCGAATGGCTGGAAGCGGACGAGCGCGTGGCCTACGTGAACTTCTCCGGCCTGCCCTCGCACCCGCATTACGAACGCGCGCAAAAGTACCTGCCGCTGGGCCCCGGCTCGGTGTTCTCCTTCGGTGTGAAGGGCGGCCGTGCCGCGGGCCAGAAGTTCATCGAAGCCCTGCAGCTGGCCTCGCACCTGGCCAATGTGGGCGACTCCCGGACCCTGGTGATCCACCCCGGCTCCACCACCCACCAGCAGCTCAGCCCCGAGCAGCTGGAATCCGCCGGGGTCCCCGAGGACCTGGTCCGCATCTCCGTGGGCCTCGAGGACATCGACGACATCCTCTGGGACCTGGATCAGGCGCTGGACGCGGCGAACCTGGAGACGGTGGAGGCCGACGCGGAGGCACTCCCGGCCGGGCCGGATGAAGCAGCCGCCTGCACGATCGGAGCACTGTCATGAGCACGGAACAAACCAGGACCTGGACCGGCCCCTCGGCGCCGGAGCGGCTGAACCTGCTGCGGCAGGCGAAATCGATCGCGATTGTGGGCGCCTCGGACAAGCCGTCGCGCGCGAGCTACTTCGTCGCCACCTACCTGCAGTCCTCCACGCGGTACAGGGTCTATTTCGTGAACCCCGTGGTGAAGGAAATCCTGGGCAAGCCGACGTATGCGTCACTGGCCGATCTGCCGGAGAGCCCGGACATCGTGGACGTGTTCCGCAGGCACGATGACCTGCCGGGTGTCCTGGACGAGGCCATCGCGGCCGGCGCCAAGACACTGTGGCTGCAATTGGGCTCGTGGCACGAGGACGTTGCCAAGGAGGCCGAAGCCGCCGGACTCGACGTCGTCATGGACCGCTGCGTGAAGATTGAGCATGCCCGCTTCCACGGCGGCCTGCACCTGGCCGGCTTCGACACCGGCGTCATTTCCTCCAAACGTCAGGTCCTGGCTTAACAACAGCTGGCCTAGCACCTACACACGCACCTACAGACCAAAAAGCTGCTGAGGCCGCCAACCCACCCGTTGCGCTATCACTTAGGGTCGTTCCCAGCGCTCAGAACGACCTTAAGTGGTAGCGCAACTGGGTAAAAGGCGGTTGCCGGGGGTTTAGGGGGCCTTGGTCGGAAGGACGCCGGGCAGGGTCGGGGTGACGTGGCCGGGAACGCGGGGCATGTCCTCGTTGTCATCGCCGTTCCCGTTGCCGTTGCCCGGGAAGCCGGGCGCCGGCCGCCCCGGCCGTTGGCCTGGCGACGGCAGGATACCGTCACGCCCGAACGCAGGCGGCGTGCTGCGCGGCCTGCGTCCGGACTGCTTGTCCGAGTCCTCGTCGCCGTCCTTTGCCGCACGACTGGGTGCAGACGACGGGGCATTGGAAGTGGCGCCCGGGGTGCCGGCAGGGTACGTCGCCACGGGGGCGACCGGGACCGACGACGGCGACGGCTGGACGCGTTCCGGCGCCGGAGTGGCGTGCCCCGCGGGCTGGAAGATGACGTCGACGGTCTGGCTGACGCTGTGCCGGAAATCCTCGCTGGATGCCGCCACGGCACCTGCTCCCAGGCTCATCGCACCGATCACGGCGCCGCCCACGATTGCCAGCCGACGCTTCCGGCCGCGGCGTTCGGCGAGGCTCGTGACCCCGGCCGGCTGCACTTCCTCGGCTTCATGGTCGGAATCCGTCGCGGACATGACCACCGGCAGCGCCGTCGTCGTGGCGGCCACCGTGGGCAGCGCCGTCGTCGTGGCCGCGACGGGGGCGGCCGGGGCGGCGCCGGCGGCGAGCAATGCCGCAAGATCGGCGCGGGGAGCGGGAGCCTCATCCCGGACCACGGCGCGGAGTTCTTCCAGCGCGCTCCGGAGCTCGGCCGCGGATTCGAGGCCGGAGTCGCTCAGCATCGCCTGGATGCTGCCATCCTGCTTGGGATCGCGGGTGCCGGTCATGATGCTGCGTGGTCCTTTTCGGTTACGAGTTCGCGCAGGGCACTGAGCCCGCGGCGCTGAAGCTGTTTGATGGCACCCGGCGTCTTGTCCATGATGCCGGCCACCTGTTCGATGGAGAGGTCCGCGACGATGCGCAGGACCAGCACTTCCCGTTGCTCCTCATTGAGCCTCGCGAGAGTGGCAGAGATACCGCCCAGGGATCCGAGTGCCTCGTCCTCGGCGGATGCTGAATAACGCGCGTCATTCAGGGGGTCGTATTCGGCCAGATGCGGCGTGCGCTCCACCCGCCGCCGGTAGTCGACCAGCCGGGCGTGGGCGACCGAGAAAATAAATGTCCGCAGACCCGTGTGGCCGCCGCGGACGCCAGCCAGTTTCGGCAGGACGTCCACGAACACGTCCTGGGTCAGGGCCTCGGCGTCGTCCACGCCCCGGGCCCGGAAGTAGCCCAGGACTGCGGGGGAAATAGCCACGTAGACGGCGCTGAATCCTGAGGGGTCACCAGCTAAAGCGGCTGACAAGTCGTCGTCGCTTAGCTGCTGTGCCAAGAGGCTGTCCTTCCGTTACTGCTGGGGTGCGGCCCCCCAAAGTCTAGCGGCCGCACCCCCGAGCCCTTCAAAATTAGGGCTCCCTCCTTGCTTGCGGACCCTTGCCGGGTCCAGGCTGAACAGCCGGAATTACTTGTCGTGCTGGGGCAGTTCAACGGACGGCTTGGCCGGAACGGCCGGGGTCGCCGGAACGGCCGACGTTGCCGGAACACCGTTGGCGCCGGGGACGGCCGGGGTTGCCGGGGTTGCGGGAACTGCGGCCTTCACGTTGGCCTTGGCGCGTGCCTCGCCGGCAGCACCCTTGACGCTGGCGTCGCCCTTGACGGTAGCGCCGTCCTGGTCTGCGTCGACGGAGCCTTCGACGGCACCCTTGGTGCCGTCGACGTCGGCGTCGCCCTTGACCGAGGCGTCGCCCTTGGCGGCGTGATCGGTGGACGGTGCAGCCGGAACAGCGGGCACGGCCGGGACGGCGGGCTTTGCCGGGAGCTCAGGAGTGGCGGGCACAGCCGGGGTGGCCGGCGTGGCGGGCGTAGCGTGGTTCACTTCGGACTGCTGGGTGCCGGACACCTGGGCCGCGTTGGCCAGTCCGATGCCGGAGAAGCCTCCGACTGCCAGGATTGCGGCGCCGACAGCGATCTTTGTGGTCTTGCTAACACTCTTCATAACAGCAGTACATCCTTTGTTTTTTTGGTTGACGGCGGGCTGAGGCCTCATGGGGGCAGTCGCCCGCTCTCGCCATGGAAGGCTGGCCGGCGCCCGATGGGGCGGGCGCCGGCAAGCGCTTACGGTGAAGGGCCGACCGGAGACCAGATGGGGGGAAGGCGCCGGCCGGCGCTTGCGATGGAAGGCCATCCGGTGCCCGGTGGGGGGTCCTGGCTCCGGCGGCGCTTACAAAGAGGTAATCGCTGGGAGGCCACGAAAGGTTACGCACCAATCGGAAATTTCCAGAATTTCTTTTTTGGGCCCGGCGCCGCGGGGATTCTAGACTTTTTGGGCCCGGCGCTGCGGGGATTAACGACGACGACGGCGGGCCCCCTCGCCAGGGAACCCGCCGCCGTCACGCCACACCCGCCGCCGTCACGCCTCAGCCGCCGCCACCACACCCGTTGCTCTATCACCTCCGGTCGTTCTCAGAGCTCAGAACGACCGTAGGTGATAGCGCAACGAGCCCTTAGGAGCGGAAGAGCCCGCTGTAGGCATTGAGGGCGATCTGGCCGCCGAGGTGGGCGTAGAGGACGTTGCTGCCGGCCGGGATCTCCCGGCTTTTCACCAGGTCGATCAGCCCGGCTAGGGACTTGCCCTCATAGACGGGGTCGGTGATCATGGCCTCCAGCGAGGCGCCCAGGCGGATGGCTTCCAGGGTGGAATCCACCGGGATTCCGTAGAGGTCCCCGGCCCAGCCCTCCATGACGTTGATTTCGTCGTCCCGGAGTTCCCTGCCCACGCCGATCAGCTCGGCCGTGTTCCGGGCAATGCGTTCAACCTGGTCGCGGGTCTTCGCCAGGGTCGCCGAGGCATCGATGCCGATCACGCGGCGCGGCTTGTCCTGGCCGGCAAAGCCCGCGATCATTCCGGCGTGCGTGGACCCGGTGACGGTGCAGACGACAATCGTGTCGAAGAAGATGCCAAGCTCCCGCTCCTGCTCCTGCACCTCGTACGCCCAGTTGGCGAAGCCCAGGCCGCCCAGCCTGTGGTCGGACCCGCCGGCCGGGATCGCGTACGGCTTGCCGCCGGCGGCCTTGACCTCCTCGATCGCGTTCTCCCAGCTGCTGCGGATGCCGATGTCAAAGCCCGCACTGTCCAGCCGGACGTCCGCACCCATGATTCGCGAGAGCAGGATGTTGCCCACGCGGTCGGACAGCGGGTCCGGCCAGTCGACCCAGTTTTCCTGGACCAGGCGGGCCTTGAGGCCGAGTTTCGCGGCCACCGCGGCGACCTGGCGGGTGTGGTTGGACTGGTAGCCGCCAATGGAGACCAGCGTGTCCGCGCCCTGGAGGAGGGCGTCCGGGACGAAGTACTCCAGCTTGCGGGTCTTGTTGCCGCCAAACGCGAGGCCGCTGTTGACGTCCTCCCGTTTCGCCCAGATCTGCGCGCCGCCCAGGTGCGCGCTGAGCCGCGGCAGCGGGTGGACGGGGCTCGGTCCAAACGTCAGGGGGTAGCGCTCAAAATCGGTGATGGCCATCGACGGTCCTTCGCTCGCGGTGGGAACGGCTTTCTGAACGTGCAGAATGCAATATATTGCATTCTCCGACACGGGACGCGGAAGGGCAAGGGCAATATACGATATGTTGCATGCCTGTTCCCCCGCTCTCCGGAGTCCATAAGCGGCAGCTGCTGCGGGACAACGTCTTTGACTCGATCCGAGACGCGATTGTGGACGGCACCTTCGAGCCCGGCGAACGGCTGAAGGACACAGAACTGGAAGCCTGGCTGGGCGTGAGCCGGACACCGATCCGGGAGGCGCTGCTGCGGCTGGAACGGGCAGGCCTGGTCATCGCGCTGCCTGGCAAGGCGACCATCGTGGCCCCCTATGACCAGGCGTCTACCCTCAGCACGCAGCAGGTGGTGGCCGGGCTGCACGAACTGGCCGCACGCCTGGCCGTCCCGGTCCTGGCCGAGGAACACCTCGCCGCCATGTCCGAGGCCAACGCGCGGTTCGAGCAGGCCCTGCAGGACTCCGACGTGGAGTCGGCGCTCAGGGCCGACGACGATTTCCACGCCGTCTTTGTCGCGGCCGGCGGCAACCCGGTGCTCCAGGAACTCCTGGAGCAAACCACTCCCGTCCTGCGCCGCGTGGAGCGGATGCGCTTCGGTTCCTTTGCCGCCCGGGATTCGGTGGCCCAACACGCCGAAATCATCCGGCTCGCCCGCCTTGGCGACGCCGAAGCCGCCGCCAGGGCGTGCCGGGAAAACTGGCTGTCGCTGCGGTTCACGTCCGCCGGGTAGCCCGCCGCACCGGTCCGGGCGTGGCGCCTCGAACCGCCTTCAACAACACGTTTAAACAGCGACGGCGGCGGGCCGCCCCTTCCAGGGTGGCCCGCCGCCGTCGAACTTTTGGCGCTAGTTGCGTCAGTCGTTGATGAGGTCGTTGACCACGATCGTCTGGTCGCGGTCCGGGCCGACGCCGATCGCGGAGAACCGGGTGCCGGAGAGCTTCTCCAGGGCCAGGACGTAGTTCCGGGCATTTTCCGGCAGGTCATCCAGGGTGCGGGCGCCCGTGATGTCCTCGGTCCAGCCGTCGAAGAACTCGAAGATCGGCTTCGCGTGGTGGAACTCGGTCTGGGTCATGGGCATTTCGTCGTGCCGCACGCCGTCGACGTCGTAGGCCACGCAGACCGGGATCTGCTCGATGCCGGTGAGGACGTCCAGCTTGGTGACGAAGTAGTCCGTGAAGCCGTTGACCCTGGAGGCGTGGCGCGCCAGCACGGCGTCGTACCAGCCGCAGCGGCGGGGACGGCCGGTATTGACACCGAATTCGCCGCCGGTCTTCTGCAGGTACATGCCCATCTCATCGAACAGTTCCGTGGGGAACGGACCGGCGCCCACACGGGTGGTGTACGCCTTGATGATGCCGATGGAACGCGAGATCCGGGTGGGGCCGATGCCGGAGCCCACGGAAGCGCCGCCGGCGGTCGGGTTGGAGGACGTCACGAAGGGGTAGGTGCCGTGGTCGACGTCCAGGAAGGTAGCCTGGCCGCCCTCCATGAGGACCACCTTGCCCTCGTCCAGGGCGGTGTTCAGGACGTAGGTGCTGTCGATGACCAGCGGGCGCAGCCGCTCGGCGAAGGACAGGAAGTACTCCACGATCTCGTCCACCTCGATGTCGCGGCGGTTGTAGACCTTGACCAGCAGTTCGTTCTTCTGGCGCAGCGAGCCTTCCACCTTCTGGCGCAGGATCGAGGCGTCAAAGACGTCCTGGACGCGGATGCCGAGGCGGGCCACCTTGTCCATGTAGGCCGGGCCGATGCCGCGTCCGGTGGTGCCGATGGCGCGGCTGCCAAGGAACCGCTCGGTGACCTTGTCCAGGACCTGGTGGTAGGGCGCCACGAGGTGCGCGTTGGCGGAGACACGCAGCTTGGAGGTGTCCGCGCCGCGGGCTTCCAGGCCGTCGATCTCCTGGAACAGGGCTTCCAGGTTCACCACGCAGCCGTTGCCGATGATCGGAACCGCGTTCGGGCTCAGGATGCCGGCCGGAAGGAGCTTGAGCTCATACTTCTCACCGCCTACGACGACGGTGTGTCCTGCATTGTTGCCGCCGTTGGGCTTGACGACGTAGTCAACGCGCCCGCCAAGCAGGTCAGTGGCCTTACCTTTGCCTTCGTCGCCCCATTGGGCTCCGACGATCACGATTGCTGGCATGGGATCCTCCCCCATTCGTTCGGGCCGAGCTCTGGTTGATTCACCAGGTGATCACCGCAGCTCAGCGCCGTTCATGAGAATGCCCCGAATCTACCGCTGTGCTCTTAACCAACGCCAGAGTTCCGGGGCTCTTACCACCCAAGTTTAGCCGAAATCGGTGACCGGCATCGTTTTGGGTCCTTGCGTGGACACGGTGGCTAGCCCGTGGTGAACGCCAGGGCGGCTTCCGCGAGCGTGGGCCATGCCTCCGAAGGCGTCGACGGCGGCAGCCGACGATTCGTTCTTCTTCATAGCTGCATCATCCACCAGGTCGCGGCCGACACATAGCGGGCACGACTTGCGGGCGCCACTTGCAAGAGCAGCCAGTGTGGAATTGAGTGGGAGTAGCCATCCCGGGCGGCCGAGGGATCTGGACCGTTGACGCCGCAGCAACCGTGCCGGACACGACGGCCCGCTCAACCGCGGCAGCCGTGACAGGCAACGGTGCTACCGCCAGGACCGATGGAAAGGAAACAGCGCCATGTCCCAGAACTCCATTTCCGAGAACCCTGCCTTCCCGAACGCCGACCGCATCCGGGTGACCCATGCCGGCTCGTTGCCCCGCACCACCGAGCTGATCGCGGCGAACGAGGCCAAGGAAACCGACGGCATCACGCCCGAATTCCTGGACTTGCTCGAAACCTCGGTGGTGGACGTCGTCCAGCGCCAGAAGAATCTGGGCATCGATATCCCCAACGACGGCGAATACGGGCACACGATGTCCAGCTCCGTGGACTACGGCGCCTGGTGGAACTACTCCTTCTCCCGGCTCGGCGGCCTGGAACCGACCGACGTGGACCGCTGGGCCGACGCCAAGGTGCACCGTTCCTCGCCGGGCCACATCGTCCTGACGTCTTTCCCCGACCGCCGGGACCGGCAGAAATTCGATGAAGCCTACAACGACCCCGCCTCCGGGATCCTGGCCCACCGCAAGTCCGTCACCCAGCCCAAGATTGCGGGACCACTGACGTACACGGGCCATGAGCTCGTGGCCTCGGACATCGCCAACCTCAAGACCGGCCTGGCCGCGGCCGGCCTCACCGAGGGGTTCGTCGCCTCCCTCTCCCCCGGCTCGTGCGCCCGCGTGGCCAACGAGTACTACCGGAGCGACGAGGAACTCCTCTACGCCTGCGCCGACGCGATGCGCGAGGAATACAAGGCCATCATCGACGCCGGCCTGACGGTCCAGCTCGACGACCCGTCCCTGGCCGAGAGCTGGGACCAGATCAACCCGGAGCCGAGCCTGGCGGACTACCTGAAATTCATCCAGCTCCGGGTCGAGGCCACGAACTGGGCGCTGCGCGGCCTCCCGCAGGAGCAGATCCGGCTGCATGTCTGCTGGGGTTCCTGGCACGGTCCCCACACCACCGACATCCCCTTCGCGGACATCGTCGACTCGGTCCTGCAGATCAATGCCGGCAGCTACTCCTTCGAGGCCGCGAATGTCCGGCACGAGCACGAATGGCGGGTCTGGGAAGACACGACGCTTCCCGAGGGGAAGGCAATCGTCCCCGGCGTCGTCTCGCACGCCACCAACGTCGTGGAGCACCCGGACCTCGTGGCAGACCGGATCGTGCGCTTCGCGGACCTCGTGGGGCGGGAAAATGTGATTGCCTCCACAGATTGCGGCCTGGGCGGCCGGGTGCATCCGCAAATTGCGTACGCCAAGCTGGAGTCCCTCGGCGAAGGGGCCCGCCGCGCCACCAAACGGCTCTGGTAGCAGCACCGGACGGCAGGCGGGGACCCAGCGCTGCATTTCGCGGGGCTTGATAGACTGATAAGGATCGACCAGGAATCGGTCCACACCACATTTTCAAACCACACCGCTGCTTTGCATGCCCTGAATCAGGCGTTTCCGCGGTGGTGTGGCAGCTTTGCCAATCCCGCAGGAGACCCAGCACCATATGACAGCCCTGGCCACCGAAAATTTCCGCGAAGAGCTCCTGAGCCGCCGGTACGAACCTAGCGTCGCCCCCGTCAACGAGCTCCTTGACGCTCTCCAGGCAACCAAAGATGGCACCGCTGTCCCCTACGTGGACCCCATGCACGACGTCGAAGAGTGCCGCATCGTCAGCCTGTACTCGAACATCGGCACCGCGGACGCGTCAGGCTTCATCACCGCCGGCGATGACGAGGCGGCCACCCGCATGCTCGGCATCCAGTGGAAGCTGGGCCTGCGCCCCGAATTCGTCATGCCGTGGAACGTCCACCCGTGGCACGTCCCCGGCGAGCCCAACGGCAAGTTCACGCCGGACCAGATTTCCGCAGGCCTCAAGCCGCTGCTGAAATTCCTGGCCCTCGTTCCGCGCGCCTCCGTGATCGTGGCTCACGGCACCGAGGCCAACCGCCTGGCCAACCTGCTGCTGAAGACCGAGGTGCCCATGATCTGGCGCCGCGGCCTGAAGACCTACAAGGTCCGATCGCTCAGCGGCCGGGCGTTCGCCGGCACCCCGGCCCGCCAGGAAGAGTACCTGGCCGAGATGCGCACCGCGTACGCGGATGCCATGGCCCGCACCGGCCTGGCCAAAGCCAGCTGACTTCTGAGGAACGACGGCGGGCTCCCACCTTGAGGTGGGAGCCCGCCGTCGATCGTTAACCCCAATGTCCGATCAGCCCTCGGCTTCGATGGCCGCCTTCGCGCCGGGATCGGAATCCTTGAGGAACTTTTCGATCCGCTCCGGCTCCTCGGCCTCGCCGATCGCCGCGGACGCACGGCCCAGCGAGTACAGCGAGCGCAGGAAGCCGCGGTTGGGTTCGTGCTCCCACGGGATCGGCCCGATGCCGCGCCAGCCGTTGCGGCGCAGCGAATCCAGGCCGCGGTGGTAGCCCACCCGCGAGTACGCGTAGGAATCGATGGTGCGGCCCTCGTTCCACGCTTCCTCGGCCAGGATGGCCCACAGGAGCGAGGAAGTGGGGTGTTTCGCCACGAGGTCCACGGCTTCCTGGCCCAGCGCGAGGTGCTGATAGATCTCAGACTCGGCAGGCAGGAGCGTGGGCTCGGGACCCATCAGGTTCTTGCGGAACTCGTCGGACATGGCTAGAAGGTCTTGCCGGTGGAGCCCAGCTGCTGGGCTGCCTCGACCACACGGGCGGCCAGGCCGGCCTCGGCGGAGGCACCCCAGACGCGGGGGTCGTATGTCTTCTTGTTGCCGACCTCACCGTCGACCTTCAGGACGCCGTCGTAGTTGCGGAACATGTGGTCCGCCACAGGACGCGTGTAGGCGTACTGGGTGTCGGTGTCGATGTTCATCTTGATGACGCCGTAGGAGACGGCGTCCGCGATTTCCTTGTCCGAGGAGCCGGAGCCGCCGTGGAACACGAGGTCGAACGGGTTGGCCTTGCCGATCTTGGCGCCCACCTGCTCCTGGATGTCCTTGAGGATCTCCGGGCGGAGCTTGACGCCGCCGGGCTTGTACACGCCGTGCACGTTGCCGAAGGTCAGGGCGGTGATGTAGCGGCCGTTTTCGCCGGAACCGAGCGCGTCGATGGTGGCCAGGGCGTCCTCGACCGTGGTGTAGAGCTTCTCGTTGATCTCGTTCTCGACGCCGTCTTCCTCGCCGCCGACGGTGCCGATCTCAACTTCAAGGATCATCTTGGCGGCCGCGGTGCGCTCGAGCAGCTCACGGGCGATCCGCAGGTTTTCCTGCAGGGTCTCGGCCGAGCCGTCCCACATGTGCGAGTTGAAGAGGGGGTTGCGGCCGGCCTTGACCTCGGCCTCGGAGGCGGCGAGCAGCGGCAGCACGAAGCCGTCCAGCTTGTCCTTCGGGCAGTGGTCCGTGTGCAGCGCGATGTTGACGCCGTAGTTCTTCGCGACTTCGCGGGCGAAGGCCGCGAAGCCCAGGGAGCCGGCAACCATGTCCTTGGTGGAGGCGCCGGACCAGTAAGCCGCGCCGCCGGTGGAAACCTGGACGATGCCGTCGGACTCGGCCTCGGCGAAGCCGCGCAGGGCGCCGTTCAGGGTCTGGGAGGACGTGACGTTGACAGCCGGGAAGGCGAAGCCGCCCGTCTTTGCACGGTCGATCATCTCGGAGTAGATCTCTGGGGTTGCAATGGGCATGCTGACTCCTAAAGTGAATTTCGTCTACGGGCTGGTGATTCTGGAAGGAACCTCGTCGGCTACGAACCATCCTAGTCATTCCTGCGCCTGGGCAGTGTCTCCGGTCACTGTGCCGCTGTAACACTCACGCCGGGCTTGTGCACCCGCGGGGACATGTCCAGTCTTTGGGCCGGGGAGTGGGCGGCTGGGCTTCATGTCCTGTGGTTCTCCATACAGACGGACATGTCCATTCTTTGGCGCCGGGCGCGCGGAACATGTCCATCCTTCGGGGGTCGTCCCGGAGCATAAGAGCACATGTCCAGCTGTCTGCAAGGCTTGGGAACATGTCCACTGGCCGAGCTGCGCCCGCGGGGACATGTCCAGTCTTTGGGAGTGCGCGGCTGGGCTTCATGTCCTGTGGCTCTCCATTCCGAGGGGCATGTCCAGTCTTTAGCGCCGGGCGCGCGGAACATGTCCAGTCTTTGGGCCCACGGGTGGGCACGTGGGCCTCATGTCCTGTGATTCTCCATACCGAGGGGCATGTCCATTCTTTGGGCCGGGCGCGGGGGGACATGTCCAGTCTTTGGGCCGAGAAGTGCCGCCTCGGGCAACGCGCGGCGAACGTGCCGGGACAACACAGCTACCCCGGAAGCTGGCCGAACACGTGGCGGCGGATCCAGGCGTGCATCGCGATGGCCGCGGCGGAGGCGGCGTTGATGGACCGGGTGGAGCCGAACTGCTCGATCGACAGGGTGTCCAGCGCCACGTCGTGGACCTCGGGGGTCAGGCCCGGGCCCTCCTGGCCGAAGACCAGGACGCAGTCCTTGGGCAGTTCGTAGGTCTCCAGCGGGACGGAATCCGGGAAGATGTCGATTCCGATGATCGCCAGCCCCTCCCCCTGCGCCCACGCCACGAAGTCCTCGACGGTGGGGTGGTGGCGGACATGCTGGTAGCGGTCGGTGACCATGGCCCCGCGGCGGTTCCACCGGCGTCGTCCGATGATGTGGACTTCCTTGGCGAGGAATGCGTTGGCCGTGCGGACCACGGTGCCGATGTTGAGGTCGTGCTGCCAGTTCTCGATCGCGATGTGGAAGTTGTGGCGCTTGGAGTCCAGGTCCGCCACGATCGCCTCGTGCTTCCAGTAGCGGTATTTGTCGACGACGTTGCGCCGGTCCCCGTCGGCCAGGAGGTCCGGGTCCCAGTGCCCGCCCTGGGGCAGTTCGCCTTCCCAGGGGCCGACGCCGACCTCCGGCTTGGGCTCTGCCGCTAAGTCTGCTGACTCCGCTGAAGTCTCTGGCACAGAGGTTACGCCGGCGTCGCCGGGGATCTCGGGTTCAGTCACGCCTCAACATTAGACTGGGGCAAAGGTAGCGGCACACTTACGGCGGAGGAACCATGGCAGAACGACGCAAAGACCAGCGGACAGATGCAGACGAGGTGCGTTCCTCCTCTTCGGTCTATCGCAGCGGCCAGGAAATCGAGTGCTGGCTGACGGACATGGACGGCGTGCTGGTCCACGAGAACCAGCCCATCCAGGGCGCGGCCGAGCTGATCCAGCGCTGGGTGGACACGTCCAAGCGGTTCCTGGTGCTGACCAACAACTCGATCTTCACGCCAAGGGACCTCGCGGCCCGGCTGAGTTCTTCCGGACTGGAAATCCCCGAGGAGAACATCTGGACCTCGGCACTGGCCACCGCCCAGTTCCTCAAGGATCAGGTCCGCGGCTCGGAATCGGGGAACCGCGCGTACACGATCGGCGAAGCAGGGCTCACGACGGCGCTCCACGAGGCAGGCTTCATCCTCACCGACCAGAACCCCGACTTCGTGGTGCTCGGCGAGACCCGCACCTACTCGTTTGAAGCCATCACCATGGCCATCCGGCTGATCCTGGCGGGCGCACGCTTCATCGCCACCAACCCGGACGCCACCGGCCCGTCCAAGGACGGCCCCATGCCCGCCACGGGGGCCATCGCCGCGCTCATCACCAAGGCGACGGGCCGCGAGCCGTACATTGTGGGCAAGCCCAACCCGATGATGTTCCGTTCGGCGATGAACCAGATCGACGCGCACTCCGAGACCACGGCCATGATCGGTGACCGCATGGACACCGACATCATCGCCGGGATGGAAGCGGGGCTGCACACGGTGCTGGTGCTCAGCGGCATCACCCACCGGGACGACATCGCCGCGTACCCGTTCCGGCCGAACCAGATCCTGAATTCCGTGGCGGACCTCAAGAACCAGATCTAGGGAATCCCCTCAGAACGCCGTCATCTTCCCGCCGCCGCCCGGCAGCGGGAAGAGCTCGTCCTGGAGTTTTTCGATGATGGGACGGTAGACGAACGGGCTCCAGCCCGGGCTCGCGTGCTCCGGCCTGGCGCCGTCCGTGCGCAGGTCATCCGAGACCATGTTGGCCTGGAACGTCAAGGACCACGTGTCTCGGGCGGTCTCGTAGTCCACCGTCTTGTCCCGGGGGTTGCCGATGAACGCCATCTTTGTATTGCCGAGCTTCCCGACGAAACGGCTGGCTTCGAAGTGGTAGATGTAGGCCGATTCGGACTGGATCAGCACGCTGGAGGGCGCGATCGGCGAGAGCTGTTCCAGGCTCTGGTCCACGATCTGGCCCCAGCTGCGTTCGTCCTTGTGCAGCATCCGCTCGCCGAGCTCGTAGCCGCCGCGCAGCACTGTGGGGAAGCGGAACCCGCTCTCGTAGAGCAGCACCACGCCCTCGAACCAGCTCTGGTCCAGCACGTCATGCCGGCTTGCCGGGCTGGAGTCGAGCAGGATGAACGCCACTTCGACGCCGTGCAGCTCGCGCAGCCGGGCGGCCACCTGGGTTGCCACCATGCCGCCGAAACTGTGGCCGTAGAAGTAGAGCGTGGTGAGGTTGTGGGCGCGGGCGTGCTCGATCACGGCGATGACCACCTCGTCGATGTCCAGCCCCTCGTTGGAATATCCGACGGCGGCGAGCTGGCCCCGCTTGTTCAGGGACCCGCGTAGCGCGTTCAGGATCCACTGGGCTTCTTCCCAGCTCGTCTTGTAGCCGGGGAACAGGATCCAGCTGGCGTAGGGGTAGTACCGTTCGGCGACGTCGTCCGGTACTTCGAGGATCCGGGTGACCCGGCGCTCGGTCTGCACGCGCCGGGTGAACAGCATGTCCGCCGCCAGCAGGGATGCGGATCCGGCGCCGATCAGGAACGTGCGCCGCGAAACCCGCTTGAGCTCGACGGCGCGGCGGAGCAGGCGGGCCTCGGCAGAACCGGGGCCTCGCGGATGGTTCGGCTCCATCTCAGCAGGCACATCACTACCGTATCCACGCTCAGGCGGGGATGAGAAACCGGACCAGACCGGAGGCCCGAGGGGCAGCCCGGGCCTCCTTTGGCGAGGTTGCCGCCTTGGCCCGGCTATGCAGGCCCGGCTATGCAGGCCGGGCTATGCAGGCTCGGCTATGCAGGCCCGGCTATGCAGGCTCGGTCGCGCGGCCTGTCTCGCGGCCGACCTCGCGGCGGCTGATCTCCATGCCGATTTCGTCATAGGTGGCCAAGAGTTCCGAGCGGGCCATGTCAGCGGGGTCATCCAGCAGCCCGAACACGGAGTCGCTCGCGGCGAGGAGTTCGTCGTCGGAGAACCGGTTCAGCTGCCGGGAGCCGGAGGGATCGACCGATGCCAGGAACTCCCCGGACATGTCCAGTGTGGGCAGTGCGGCGGAATCATCGCCGTGCGAGGTCAACTCCAGGGAGACGCCGCTGGGGGCGGGCATGCCGGCGATTTCCTGGCCTGGACTCGCGCCGTCGACAGCGTTGAGGTCGTTGCGCAAACCCGCCAGCGCCGCCGATTCCACGACGGCGGCCCGGCCCAGGTCGACGCGGATGTGCGAGTTGATCCCCATGCGGCGAACGCGCTGAATGATATGCATCAGGGAGGGGCGGGAGGCTTGCGTGAGGCTCCCCCGGACAACAATCCGGACGACGTCGGAAACGACATCGAGCTTGACGTGGGCTTGCAGCGACTGGTCCATAGGTACTCCAAAGAAGGTGTCTATGGCCGACGGCTCAACCGCACTCAGCGTATCCTCGCTGGTGGTCGCGCACAAGTCATAGGCGACTTCCGGTTCAGGCTGGCTGTCGCCGGCCCGGCTCTTCGAAGTGCGTCCGGGTTGCCGTTCCGCCGACAGACTGCACCAGGGATTTGGCGATATCGCGCAGCTTGACGTTGCCGTTGCTGGACGCGTCGGTGAGGATCCGGACCGCCGTTTCCTGGTCGCAGCGGTTCTGCGCCATGACGATCCCGATTGCCATGTCGATGACGGTCCGGGATTCGAGTGTGGCCCGCAGGTTGGTGGCGCTGTCCGTGTGCAGCGAAAACCGGACGGCCAGTCGCAGCGCCTGGGAGATTTCGCGGGTGTAGCCGCGGGCCCGGGCCGCGACGTCGCCGTCGAATTTGCGCGGCACATCGGAGTAGAGGTTCAATGCCGCCTGGGCGTCGCCCTGCAGGTGGAAGGGCACGGACAACACCGAGCGCAGACCGTGCGAGGCGACGGCGGCGGCGTAGTCGGGGCCCCAGCGGTCCTCCTCGAAGAGGTCCGGGACGTAGACTTCCCGCTCCTCCTTGGCCGCGGTCAGGCACGGGCCCTGGGACAGCGAATACTGGATCTCGTCCACTTCGCGGGCGGAGTCGCTGCTCCACCCGATCGTGGCGGCCTTACGGTCCCGCAGCAGCGTAATTCCGCACAGCGCGTCGTCGCCGGTGCCCGCCACCTGGTGCGCGGAAAAACGGGCGAGTTCGTTCAGGAACTCCTCGAAGTCCGCGCTGTCCAGGATCAGGTTCTGGACCTGGTCGATCGTGCCCACCGACACGTCGGCGTCCTGGCCTTCGGCACCCAGATTCGCACCGCTGTTCAGGGACTTTTCGGACGGGAGCATGGCGCGTGATCTCCAGATAAAGGAACGGACGGGTATCCGACAAATGATAAGTCACGGCCTACCCGCCGTCCACCGTTCGGGCCAGAGTCGGACCGCCTAGCTCCGAACCGCCTAGTTAAGGCCCAGTTCGTCCTTGCCGAAGGCGAAGAGGTACGGAACACCTGCTTCGGCTTCGATCTTTTCCTTGGCGCCCGTATCACGGTCCACGATCACGGCGACGGCCACCACGTTGCCTCCGGCCTTGCGGACACCTTCGACGGCGGTCAGCGCGGAACCGCCGGTGGTTGAGGTGTCTTCCAGGACCAGGACCTTGCGGCCCTCCACCGAGGGGCCTTCCACCTGGCGGCCCATGCCGTAGGACTTCTGCGCCTTGCGGACCACGAACGCGTCCACCGGACGGCCGGCGTCGACGGCGGCGTGCATGACGGCGGTGCCCACGGGGTCTGCCCCCATGGTGAGCCCGCCGGCGCACTCGAAATCGATTCCGGCGTCCTCCAGCAGCGAGAGCATGACCTGTCCCACCAGCTTGGACGCCTCGTGGTGCAGGGTGATGCGGCGCAGGTCGATGTAGTAGTCGGCTTCCGCGCCGCTGGAGAGGATGACCTTGCCGCGGACGACGGCCAGTTCCTTGATCAGTTCCAGGAGTCGGGCACGGGCAGCGGCAGCGTCGGCTGCGAAGTCAGGGGTGGCAGTCATGGGTCCCAGTTTAGTGGCTGGCCCGCCGCCGCTTCCCAGCCGGCCTCCGTATGACGCGGGGCCGCTTCAGGTGGCTGATCTGCTGCCCCACCGCCCGTGGTGGAGGCGCCGGGAGGCGGCAGCATGCGACGTCCGGCCAGGGAGAGGTTCCGGGGGCGGGACCTGATCCCGTTCGACGCCCGCGGAGGCCGGTGCTTGCGGGCTCTGCGGGGCCCGCCGTGCGAAGGCCGGGGCGTGCTCGGGGCGCGGGCCGAAGGCGATGAACCGGGGAATGATCCTGCGGACGGCCGGAACGCGACGGGCCACGAACAGCGCGGCGGCCGGAAAACTTGACCGCTTCCCGGTCATGATCGGGAAGAAGATGGCCCGCTGCATGACACGCTGAACGGTCTGCACGACGACGGTGGGCAGCCGCCGTCGCCGTTCCACTTTCTCCAGGTCTGCTGTGGTCACGCGGCCGCGGAGCAGTGCGGGGGCAAGGAGTTCGGCGGTGGCCGCCGCGTCCTGGATGGCGAGGTTGATGCCGACGCCGCCGGCAGGGGACATCGCGTGCGCGGCGTCCCCGATGCACAGCATCCCGTTGATGTGCCACGAGTGCAGCCGGTTCAGCCGCACGTCCAGCCAGTGGAGGTCATCGAGGGACTCGATGGCGTCAACGCGGTCCGCAAGGTCGGGGCGGAGCGCCGCGATCCGCCGTCGGAAGCCCTCAACGCCTTCCGCGCGGATCCGCGCGTCGGTGCCCTTGGCGGCGAGGTAGCCCATTTGGTAGTAGTCGGTGCGGAACAGGGCCAGCAGCGCCTCGCCGGGGCCGAACGCCGGCACAAGGCCCGCCACCTCACCCGTTTCGGAGGGATAGCGGGGCAGCCGGAACCACCAGGTGTCAAAGGGCACCGGGAACTCTTTGGGCGCCATCCCGGCCGCGGTGCGAAGGGCGGAATGGCGGCCGTCCGTGGCCACCACCAGATCTGCCGGGAGTTCGTCCAGCGTGCCGTCCGGGGTGCGGAAGCGGACTCCCCGGACACGGCCCCCGTTGCGGACCAGGCCGGTGGCGGTGTGGCTCATGAGCAGCGTGAACCCCGGTTCCTGTGCTGCCGCGGATGCAAGGAAGTTCAGGAAATCCCATTGCGGCATCATGGCGATGTAGTTGTACGGCGGCGGCAGGGCATCAAAGTCGCCCATGGTCACGGGCGGCCCGCCGGGTATGGGGAGCACAACGTTCTTCAGGCGGCTCTGCGGCAGTTGCCGGAATTCCTGGCCGAGGCCGAGTTCATCGATCAGCCGGATGGTGGAGGGGTGGACGGTGTCGCCGCGGAAGTCTCGCAGGAAATCGGCGTGTTTCTCAAGAACTGTCACCTGCACCCCGGCCCGGGCCAGCAGCAGGCCAAGCATCATCCCCGCGGGGCCGCCGCCCACCACCGCGCATCCGGTCTTCTCCATGGCCCCACGCTACGCCTGCGCGGGGTCCCGCGGGAGGGGGTATTCGCGGCGCTTTCTGGTTGGCGCGGCGCAAAATATCCTGCGCTACGGGAATCCACGTAGCGCAGGATATTTTGCGCAGCGGGCGCCAGGAAACGCCTCGTCAGAGCCGGGTGTCGAACGAGTCGCAGAAGACGTTCTCGTTGAACGTGCCCTGGAACTCCGACTTGCCCTGGATCTTCTCGATCGCGGCCCGGATGGCCTCGGGCGTGCCCGCGTGGGCGTGGATGGCAGTCTTCACCATCGGCACGTCGATGAGGTGGTTCGGCTGGTTGAGCGAGACGAACACGGTGGGGACTTCCGTGGCATACCAGGGAATCTCGGCCGCCATGGGCGTGGACCACTTGATCCGGATCGCCGCTTCCTGGGCGAAGCCTTTCACATTGGCGAACACGAACGCGGCGTCGTACTTCTGCGCATACTCCGCGGTGGCTTCCTCGGAGATGACGGACATGAAGTTCACCCCCGTCTCACCGGCGGCCTCGCGCTGCTCGGCCGTCTTGAAGACATGGACTTCGAAGCCGGCTTTTTCGAGCTCGTCCCGGACAACGTCCAGGTAGGCCAGCGGGTCCGCCCGCGTGAAGTCCGACCCGCCGGAGATGCCGTAGAGCCGGATGCGCTTGTGGGTCTGCGGCGTGATGGGCAGGTTGCCGGCGGTGTCCTTGACCAGGGTGACGGTCTTGTCGGCGATCTGCGCGGCAACCTCACGGTGGGCCGGGCTCCCGATCAGCTGCAGTGCCTTGGCCGGCGGGACGAGGGATTCCCGCGCGGCCTTGTGCAGTCCGAGCGAGGCCTTCAGGCCCAGGATCCGGCGCAAGGCGTCAAGCAGACGCGCCTCCGTAATGACCCCGGACTTGTAACCCTCCAGCATGTACCCGAAGTCCTCGGCCGGATTCCGGAAGAACAGGAACATGTCGCAACCGGCCGCAATGGTGGCCGGGACGAGCTCGCTGCGCTTCTTGGCCTGCGTGAGGCCGATCATCTGGGACGCGTCGGTGAGGATCAGCCCGTTGAAGCCGAGCTCGCCGCGGAGCAGGTCCTGGAGCAGTTCCGGCGCCAGGGTTGCGGGCAGGATGTCCTCCGCCGCCATCCCGGGCCGGAAATGCCGGGACAAGTCCGGCGCGCCGATGTGCCCGATCATGATGGACTGCACGCCGTGGCCGATCATCTCCCGGTACACGTGCCCGTAGGTCTTGGTCCATTCCTCGTAGCCGAGCGTGTTGTAGGAGGTGACCACGTGCTGGTCGCGTTCGTCCAGGCCATCGCCCGGGAAATGCTTCATGGCGCACACGGTGGGCGATTCGCTGATGCCGTCGAAGTATTCCTTCGCCCGTTCCACGACGATCTCCGGGGTGTTGCCGAAGGACCGGGTGGAGACCACGGTGTTGCGCCAGTTGTAGTGGATGTCCACGATCGGCGCGAAGGCCCAGTTGCAGCCCAGTGCGGCGGTCTCCACACCGGCAACGCGCCCCATCTGGCGGGCGATGTCCTTGTCCGGGTGCGAGCCCGCCTGCAGGTGGGTGGAGACGAACGTCCCGTCGTCGCAGCTGCCGGCGCCGCCCATTTCGGGGTTCGACGCGATCAGCAGCGGCACCCGGGTCTTGGACTGCGCGTAGCGGATGTGTTCCTGCACCGCGGCCGACGGTCCCGGCCGGTAGCGCATCCCGCCCACGTGATACTGCTCCAGGATCCCGTCGAGGTATTCCGGGGCGTAGTCGTTGTTGTGGTTGATGAACAGCTGCCCGATCTTTTCCTCGAGCGACATTGCGGCGATGGTGGACTCCACCCACGCAACCGCGTCGTCGTCGAGGTTGAACGGCGCGGACTGAAGGTCGACGGCGAACGTCCCGACGGCGGGAACTGTTGCCGGGGCTGGCGCCCCAGCTGTCACGCCGGCCCGGTCCGAGACGCCGGCGAGGGCGGCGGCAACGACGTGTTCCACCGGGCCGGCGATGTCCACGACCGTCCCGGCTTCGTCAGCTTCGAGCGGCTCGAGCGTAGCGAGCTGGGAGTCGAGCAGCGCGGCCGGCATGAAGTGGCCGGAACGGCCTTCGATCCTGCCGCCGAGCACGTCCCTGCTGCCGTGCAGGTGCAGGAAGACGGTCTCGGGCGCCTGGGCTCGGATGGCGTCGCGGTAGCTGCGCTTGAGCGCGGAGCAGGCCAGCACCAGGCCTGCGGCCCCGGCGGCGGCGAGTTCGGCGCCCACGGTGGCGAGCCACGGCCAGCGGTCCACGTCCGTCAGCGGCGTCCCGGCTGCCATCTTGGCGACGTTCTCCACCGGGTGGAGGGAGTCGCCGTCGAGGAAGCGGACGCCGAGTTCACGGGCCACGAGGTCGCCGATGGTGGTCTTGCCGCAGCCGGAGACACCCATCACCACAATCTGGCGGCCGCCAACTGCGGGCTTCTGGTTAGCTGTCATGGCCGGGTCGTTCGTCATGGCCGGGTTACCAGTCATGGACGGTGCCGTCGACGAGGCGGTTGTAGGGCAGGTAGGCCTGCTGGTAGGGGTAGGCCGCGGCGGCTTCTTCGTTGAATTCGACGCCGATGCCGGGCTTGTCGCCCGGGTGCAGGTAGCCGTCCACGAACGTCATGGACTGTTCGAAGACCTCGTTGGTCTTCTCCGAGTGCTGCATGTATTCCTGGATGCCGTAGTTGTGGATCGCCAGGCCCACGTGCAGCTGCGCGGCGAACCCGACCGGGGAGATGTCGGTGGGGCCGTGGAAGCCGGACTTGATCTGGTACTGCGCGGCGAAGTCCATCACCTTCTTCAGCGGGCTGATCCCGCCGAAGTGGGTGGAGGCGGCCCGGACGTAGTCGATCAGCTGTTCCTTGATCAGGGTCTGGTAGTCCCACACGGTGTTGAAGATTTCCCCGATGGCCAGCGGGGTGGTGGTGTGCTGGCGGACCAGCCGCAGGCCCTCCTGGTTTTCGGCCGGGGTGCAGTCCTCGAGCCAGAAGAGGTCGTAGGGTTCCAGCGCCTTGCCGAGCTTGGCGGCCTGGATCGGGGTCATCCGGTGGTGCCCGTCGTGCAGCAGCGGGATTTCCGGGCCGAACTCGTTGCGCACGGCCTCGAACACGGAGGGGAGGTGGCGCAGGTAGGCGCGGGTGTCCCAGTCCTCTTCCTGCGGGAAGGCGCCGCGGCCGGCGGGTTCGTAGTCGTAGCGTTCGCCGGAGGCCTGGGCCTGCGCGGCGACGCCGTAGACGGCCTTGATGCCCGGGACCGCGGTCTGGATGCGGATCGACTTGTAGCCGAGTTCCAGGTGCTCCCGGACGGAGTCGAAGAGGGAGGGCAGGTCCGCGCCGGAGGCGTGACCGTAGGCGCGCAGCCCGTTCCGGGAAGCGCCGCCGAGGAGCTGGTAGACCGGCATCCCGGCGATCTTGCCCTTGATGTCCCACAACGCCATGTCGACGGCGGCGATCGCGGCCATCGTGACCGGGCCGCGGCGCCAGTACGAGGACCGGTACAGGAACTGCCAGGTGTCCTCGATCCGGTGCGGGTCCTTGCCGATCAGCAGCTGCGCGACGTGCTCCTTCAGGTACGCGGCCACGGCGAGTTCGCGCCCGTTCAGGGTCGCGTCGCCGATCCCGGTCACGCCGTCCTCCGTGGTTATCCGCAGGGTCACGAAGTTCCGCGAGGGGCTGGTGACGAACACTTCAGCAGCAATGATTTTCACAACAGGTCCTTTTCTGGTCTATCCGGGTGTCTTAGTTGCGCGGTGTCTTAGTTGCGCGGTGTCTTAGTTGCGGGGCGCCAGCGGCGCGGCGTCGGCGGAAACGGTGCCGGCGGAAACGGTGCCGGCGTTAGCGGAAACGGTGCCGGCGTCGTCGGAATCAGCGGCGGCCACATCGGCGGATCCGGTGCCGTCGCTGCGGCGGGCGCGGATCTCGGTGAGGATCCGGGCGTGCATGGCGTCGGTGAGGGTGTACTTGGCCATCACGAGCACGGCCAGGATGGTCATGACCGCCGGCAGTGCGCCGGCCGCGATCTGGATGCCGAAGACGGCGTCGGCGGTCTGGACGGCGCCGGACTTGTAGCCGCCCAGGGCCAGGGCATAGGCCGCGAGCGCGCCGCCGACTGCCTGCCCGGTCTTTCGGGTGAAGGAGAACAGTGCGTAGGTGATGCCTTCGGTGCGGACGCCGGTCTTCCATTCGCCGTACTCCACCGTGTCGGCCTCCAGGGCCCACACCACGATGTTGACCGCGAGCACGCCCACGAGGCTGATCACCAGGCCGCTGAAGCCGACCCAGGCCTGGCTGGCCGGGGTGAAGAAGATGATAGCACCGCCAACCACCGTGAACAGCGAGGAGAAGATGTAGACCCGCTTCTTGCCGATGTTCCGGACCAGCTTGGGCATGAATCCGGCCAGCACGAACGTCAGGACGAGCTGGGTGATGGACAGCACCGGGTACAGGTCCAGCCGGCCCAGGACATCGCGGAGGTAGTACAGCTGCACGGAGGTGAGGGCCAGGTAGCCGGTCAGGAAGAAGAAGGAGCTCACGCACAGCATGAGCAGCGGCCGGTTGCCCTTGAGCGTCTCCATGCTCTGCTTGAACGTGACGTTGGGGACGGCGCGGTGGACCCGTTCCTTGGCGGTCAGGAAGGTGAAGAGGTACAGGGCCGCACCGATGACGACGAAGGCGATGGTGATGGCGGTGAACGTGGCCTGCAGGTCGGCGCCCGGCTTGACCAACGGGGCCACGAAGATGCCCAGGGCGGAGCCGACCAGCAGCCCGCCGATCATCCGGGCGGAGCCCAGTTTGGCGCGTTCGGCCGGGTCCTGGGTCATGGCGCCGGCCAGCGAGCCGTAGGGGATGTTGACCAGGCTGTAGGCCAGGCCCAGGGCGGCGTACGTGACGTAGGCGTAGAGCAGGGTGCCGGATTCCCCGAGCGCGGGGATGGAGAACGTAGCGACGCTCAACAGCAACAGCGGGATGGAGCCGAACATAATGAACGGGCGGAACTTGCCGAACCGTTTGCTGTAGGTCCGGTCCACGACGCGGCCGGCGAAGACATCGGCAAAGGCATCGAAGATCCGCACCACAAGCAGCAGGGTGCCGGCGGCCGCGGCGGAGATCCCCGCCACGTCCGTGTAGTACACCAGCAGGAACATCGTGGCCGTGGTGAAGGCGAGGTTGTTGGCGGCATCGCCGGCGCCGTAGCCGACGATGCTGAGCTTGGAAAGCTTTTTCATGATTGGGCTCCTTTACCCGGTGCCGGACCTGGGTCCGGCGAAAAAATGTGCGTTTAGGCCTACGCCTCGGGGGTGGTGTTCTTGGTGCCGGCCAGTGCCGTCCACCGTTGGCGCAGGGCATAGGCGGCGGGTTTGGGCCGCCTGTCCCGGGTGAAGACGCCCTTCTTGTTGCCGTCCACGCGCATGATGCCGTTGGACGTCTGGAAGTCCGCGAAGTTCCAGACCTGTTCGCCCACCATGGCGTCCACGCGGTCGAAGACCCGGTGGTACATGGCCAGGAACGCGGCCTGGTATTCCTCGCTCCAGGGCTGTTCATAGATGGAGTGGAAGCCGGGCATGGTGTCCGGGCCGTACTCGGTCATGATCATGGGCTTGCCGTACTTGGCTTCCCACTCGCGCAGTTCCGTCTCGAGCGCCTGCTCGGCCGATTCGAGGTCGCCGTTATTGAGGTACCAGCCGTAGTAGCGGTTGAGCATGATGACGTCGAAGAGGTCCCCGAGCAGTTCCTTGTCCGGGGTGTCGAACAGGACGTTGACGTAGCCGACGGGCCGGGTGGGGTCCAGGCTGCGGGTCAGTTCCACGAGGGGTGCGAAGTATTCGCGGGCGCCCTCTTCCGAACCGTTGGGTTCGTTGGCGATCGACCAGATCACCACGGAGGGGTGGTTCTTGTCGCGGGCGACGAGTTCGGAGATCGCCTGCCGGTGGTTGGCGGCGGTGTTGGCGTCGACTCCCCCGTCCTCATAGGTCTTCTTGGCGATGCCGCCAAAGACGGCGCCGAAGCCCAGGTGCAGCCCGACGGCGGCGGTCTCGTCGATCACCACGATGCCGTGCCGGTCGGCGAACTCCATGACTTCCTCGGCGTAGGGGTAGTGCGAGGTGCGGAAGGAGTTGGCACCCACCCAGTCCAGGAGCTGGAAATCGTTGACCATCTGGGCGTTGTTGTGGCCCTTGCCGATGGCCACGTGGTCCTCGTGCATGCCGAAGCCGGTGAAGTAGAACGGTTCGCCGTTGATGAGGAATTCTTTGCCGCTGATTTCGACGGTGCGGACGCCGACCGGCAGGGTGTAGCTGTCCAGCAGCTGGCCGCCGTCGCGGATTTCCGCGGTGATGCTGTAGAGGTAGGCGGCGCCGGGCTTCCACAGCACGACGTCGGCGATCGTCAGGGTGCCGGTGGCGCCGTCGGCGCGGGCGACCTCGGCGCCGTCGGCGTCCCGGAGCGAAACGGTGACGGTTTCGCTGCCGGTCCCGCCGGCGGTGCCGACCGTGTAGCCGACGCTGCCGGTGGTGCCTTCGAAGCCGGTGACGACGGTGATGTCATCGACCGTTACCGCCGGGGTGCTGAACAGCCAGACGCTGCGGTGCAGGCCGGCGTAGTTGTAGAAATCGTGGAGGTAGCTCTGCTGGCGGCGGCCGTCCCCGGTGACGGTGATCGTACCGGGCGGGATGGTGGCCTGCGTGAGCTCGTTGTTGACGGAGACCGTGAGGCGGAAGACCTGACCGGGCGTGACGTGCTCGGTGATGTCCGCGCTGAACGGCATGTAGCCGCCGGTGTGCTGGGCCACAAGGGTGTCATCGACCCACACCATGCCCTCGTGCGTTGCCGAGTCGAGGCGGATGTGGATGCGCTCCCCGGCCCAGCCGCGCGGGACGCGGACCTCGCGCTGGTACCAGACGTAGCCCACGTGGTCGCGGACGGCCTTGTCGGGGAAGACGTCGTTGTAGCTGGCCGGGACACCCATTTCCAGGGACGAGTCCAGCGGCGCCTTGAACCATTCGTCCCGGTGGCCGGAGCGGTCAAAGTCCACCTTGAAGCGGTACAGGCCGTCGAGATTGACGATCTCGCGGGTTTCACTGGCCTGGGGCTTGAGCATTGTGGGAATTCCTTACGCATCGTTGCGGGGGCGGGCCTTCGGGCTGGGCCGGCGGTGCCGGCCGCTACCGGTGCGGCCCCATTCGTCTGGATGTAATCCTAATCACTTGGCAATCAAATGGCAAGCGGTTGCCATACATTTAGTTGAAAGTTTTTGGAAACGCTGCTGCCCGGCTCCCCGTGACCGGGAGCCGGGCAGTATCGCTTGCACGGAGGGCGCTACAGGGAGACAGCCCGCTCCCCGAACGTTCCGCACAGGCCTTCAATCAGATCCACGACGTCGCCATCTGCGGCTAGGGCGGGATCCACCAGGGCCAGCAGGGCCCGGATCCGCCCGGCGCCGGCGAGGCGGTTGGCTACGGCCACCTGATCGGCCAGGGGGTCTTGGAATGCGTCCGAGGCCGCGCCGTAGTCCATCCAGGCGGCGATCATGAGCGCGGCGGCCGCGCCGGACCTGCCCGCGGCGCGCTCGGCCTGCAGGACGGGAACGGCGCGCATCCGCAGTTTGGTGCTGCCGTCCATCGCGATCTGTGCGAGGTGGTGGGCAATCCTGGCGTTGCTGAAGCGCGACAGCAGGGCGGCGCGGTAGGCCGGGATCTGGAGCTCGGCGGCAATGGCCTCCGTCCTGGACAGGTTCGCTTCCGCCTCGTCCCAGAACTTCTCGACGGCCTGCAGGCACAACGGGTCCGCCAGGGCCTCGGCCACGGTGGTGTGGCCGCGAAGCTGGCCGGCGTACGCCAGCAGGGAGTGCGCGCCGTTCAGGAGCCACAGCTTGCGGTTCTCGTACGGCTCGATCTCGGTCACGAACACGGCACCGGCGTCCTCCCAGCGCGGCCGCCCGGCCGGGAAGTCCCCGCTGAGCACCCAGTTGGAGAAGGGCTCGGCCACCACGGGTGAGTTGTCGCGGTAGCCGCACGCGGCCTGGACGGCGGCCATGTCCGTGGCGGTGGTCCGCGGAGTGATGCGGTCCACCGAGGTGCTGACGAAGCTGACGTTGGCGTCGATCCATCCGGCCAGGCCCGCGTCCCACGCCTCGGCCATGCCCACCACGGCGTTGTGTGCCACGGTGCCGTTGTTGGACAGGTTGTCGCAGCAGACGACGGCGAGCGGTCCGGCGCCGGCCGACCGGCGGGCGGCGAGGGCCAGCACCAGCCGGCCCAGCGGCGTCGTCGGGTTGCCGCTGCCGGACGCCAGCAGCGCCAGGTCCGCGGCGACGTCGGGCGCGGCGCGGTCAAGCTGCCCGTCGGCGCGGAGCCGGTACGCCGCCTCGGTGATGGTCAGGGTGATTACCGCGGTGGCCGGGGCGGCAACCAGCCCTGCAAGCCGCAGCACGTCGGCGCCGTCCACGGCTTCGACGATGCTGCTGACCACGGCGAAGGAGTCGCCGTCGTCGGCGCGGTTCACGACCGTGTACAGCCCGTCCTGTTCGGCCAGTGCCAGCGCGGCGTCGGGGCGGCGGCCGGTGAAGGCCGCGATGCCCCAGTCCGCGGCGTCAGACGCCTGGTGGGTGTACCAGGCCTGGTGCGAGCGGTGGAAGGCGCCCAGGCCCAGGTGGACGATCCGCACGGGCGCCTTGGCGGAGGGCCGCAGGCTGCGGTTCAGCTGGGGAAGGTCCACGGCGGGCTCGACCTCGGATTCGCGTGCGGATGTCAGTTCGGTGCTCACAGCTTGAAGACCCTTCGGGGCGAGCCGTCCACGACGTCGACGATGAGTTCGTGGGCCCGGTCCTCGCTGACGCGGTGTTCCGCGACCAGCCGGGCCAGGAAGGAGGCCTCGATCCGGCGGGAGGCGTCGTGGCGGGCGGGGATGGAGCAGAACGCGCGGGTGTCGTCGATGAAGCCGGACGAGCGGGAGAAGCCGGCGGTCTCGGTCACGGCGGAGCGGAAGCGCAGCATAGCGTCGGGTGCGTCCAGGAACCACCACGGGGCACCGAGGAAGACGGACGGGTAGAAGCCGGCCAGCGGGGCGAGTTCGCGGGAGAACACGGTCTCGTCCATGGTGAAGAGAACCAGGTGGAAGTCCTTGGCGGTGCCGAAGTCCTGCAGCAGGGGGCGGATGGCCTCGGTGTAGTTCACGGCGAACGGGATGTCGTGGCCGGTGTCGGCGCCGAACTTCTCGAACGTTGCCTCATGGTGGTTGCGGAACGAGCCCGGGTGGATGGTCATGACCAGGCCGTCCTCCACGGACATCCGCGCCATCTGGTACATCATGTGGGCCTCGAAGTCTTCGCGGTCCTGCGACGTGGCCTGGCCGGCCCGGGCGCGGTCGAACAGCCTGGCCGCGTCGGCGGCGTCGAGCTTGAGCGTTGCGGGGGTGCGGACGCCGTGGTCGGCCGAGACTGCGCCGTGCTCCACGAAGTACCGACGCCGGTTTTCCAGGGCGGTGATGTAGCCGGCATAGCCGGTGGCGCCGTCGCCCGCTGCCGCGATGAGCCGGTCCACGTTCGCGCTCCACGTGGGGTGCGCGACGTTCAGATAGGCGTCCGGGCGGAACGTGGGCAGGACGCGGCCGTGGAAGGTGGGGTCCTCTGCGATCGCCTGGTGGCTGGCGAGGCTGTCCAGGGGGTCGTCCGTGGTGGCCAGGACCTCGATGTTGAAGTCTTTGAAGAGCTGCCGGGGCCGGAAGCCGGGTTCCAGCAGCTTGGCGGAGATCGCGTCGTAGCTGGCGTCGGCGGTCTCGGCGCTGATCTCCTGCCGGAGGCCGAAAACGCTGTCGAACTGGGTGCGGAGCCAGTAGCCGGAGGCCGTTCCCTCGAACAGCGGCCAGGCCTTGCAGAACTCGCGCCAGACTGTGCGGGAGTCCGCCTCGGCCGTGGCCGAGGCCGTCAGCCGGTCCAGCGGAACGCCGCTGGCATGGATCAGCCGGGTGACGTAGTGGTCCGGGCTGACCAGCAGCGCGGCCGGGTCCGGGAAGGGGGTGTTGTGCTCGATGACGGCGGCGTCAACGTGCCCGTGCGGGGAAATGATGGGGAGGTCCTGGACGCGCTGCAGGAGGTCCCGCGCAATGCTGCGCGTTCCGGGATCCGCGGGCAGGAGCCGGTCTGGGTTGGCGGCAATCGACTGTGACATAGCTCAATGGTCCGGCCCGCTCAAGGCATTTGTCAACCGGTTGCCATAAATTGCCGCCAAGTTGCGTGGCGGCCGCAATAGCGGGGCTAGCCGGCGGGCAGCAGCCGTCCGCTGGAGCCCCGGAGCACCAGCTCCGTCTCGACGCGCAGCGTGGCGGCAGGCCCTGTGGTGCCTTGCGGGTGACCGCCGTGCAGGAGGTCCAGCAGCAAGGTGGCGGCGCCGGAGCCGCACTCCCCCAGTGGTGAGCGCACGGTGGTGAGCGGCGGCGTGGTGAAGTCGGCCCCGAAGATGTCGTCGAAGCCCACGATGCTGATCTGGTCCGGAACCACCATGCCGGCGGCCTGGAGTTCCTGCATGAGGCCGATAGCCAGCAGGTCGTTGTAGGTCAGCACCGCCGTGGCGCCGCTGTCCCGGACGTCGCGCGCCACCTGGCGGCCGCCGTCGACGGTGGGCTTGCTGGATTCCAGCCGCACGGCCTCGAGCCGGGACCATTCGCAGGCGGCCTGCACGCCCTCCCAGCGGCGCGCGGACATCCAGGACTGCGGCGGACCGGCAACAAAGGCAACCTTGTGGTGGCCGTTGGCGGCCAGGCTGCGGACTGCCTCGCTGATGCCCTTGTTCACGTCCGGGACCACGCACGGCACGCCGTCTACTTCACGGTTGATGACCACCACGGGCTTGTCCCGGGCGATGGCCCGGATGTCGTCGTCGTCCATGCGGGGGCTGGCAAGGATGAGGCCGTCCACGGTTGCCATCATCCGGCGTGCTGCCGTCAGCTCGGTGTCGGCGGACTCGGCGGATTCGGCCAGGACCAGCGTGTAGTCCCGCAGCGTGGCGGTCGTTTCCGCCCCGCGGATGATGTCGAAAAAGGTGGGGTTGGTGATATCCGCGACGATCAGGCCGAAGGTGTTGGTGCGGCCGGTGGGCAGGGCGCGGGCGAACGGGTTGACCTGGTAGTTCAGCTCGGCGGCGGCGTCCTCGATGAGTTTCTGCGTCTTGGCGCTGACCCGGCCGGGCTTGCTGAGCGCCCGCGAGACAGTGGAGGGATTGACCCCGGCAACCTTCGCGATGTCATAGATGGTGGCGCTGGACCTTCCCGCACGGGAGGGCTTTTTGGCCGGGGCTGCCGATTCGGGCGCGTCCGGCGTCTTGGGTTCTGTCACCGCCCCATCCTAGCGAGCGTCAGCCCAACTAACTGGCAGCAGGGTCCGTTTTGAGCACTCAAAACGGCCGCAGCTGCCAGTCAGTTGGGCGGGTGTGCCTAGGAGCGCTCGGGGAACTTGCCTTCGTCCACGATGCGCTTGTTCAGCTCGGCGAGGAACTCGTCCTCGTCGAAGTCCAGCGACACTTCCGTGCCGGTCCAGCTGGAGAGGTGGATGGCGTTGGCCAGGCGGACACCCTTGATGCCGTCCGATCCCGGGGCCAGCAGCGGTGTGCCGTCCAGGATGTTGGCGGCGAAGTTCGCCAGGACGCCGGAGTGCTGCGCCCCCCAGGCGGACTCGAACTCGATGACCTCGGTGGTGTAGTACTCCTCGGGATTCAGCTCGCCCATGAAGAGTTTGCGGACGTCCTCCATGCCCATGCCGTCGCTGAGTTCACGCTCGGGCTGCTTGAGGCGGGTCACGGTGGCGGTCTTGGAGTTTTCGACCACGATCTTGCCCTGGTCGCCCAGGATCTCGAAGCGGTCGGTGCCCACGAGGTCGTGCGTCGCGGTGACGAAGACGCCCGTGGCGCCGTTGCCGTAGTCCACTACGGCGGTGACCTCGTCCTCCACCGCGATGTCGCGGCGGAAGCCGTAGGCAACCTTGGAGTAGACGGACTTCGGCACGCCGCAGATCCACTGCCAGAGGTCCAGCTGGTGCGGTGCCTGGTTGACCAGCACGCCGCCGCCTTCGCCGCCCCACGTGGCGCGCCATTCGCTGGAGTTGTAATAACCCTGCGGCCGCCACCAGTTGGTGATGATCCAGTTGGTGCGGCGGATGCTGCCGATCTCGCCGTTGTCGACGATCTCCTTGAGCTTCTGGTACAGCGGGTTATTGCGCTGGTTGAACATGATGGCAAAGGACAACTCGGGCTTGCTGGCGGCGAACTCGTTGAGCTCCTTGACCTGCTTTGTGTAAACGCCGGCAGGCTTCTCCACGAGGGCGTGGACGTCGCGCTTGAGGCTCTCGATGCCCATTTCCGGGTGCAGGAAGTGCGGCACGCACGTCACGACGGCGTCGACGTTGCCGCTTTCCAGCATGGCGATGTAGTCCTCGTAGAAGGGTGCGTCCGGGTACTGGGAAGCGGCGAGTTCCTTCTTGGCGGGGTCGGTGTCGCAGATGGCGCCGATCACCATGTTCGGGACTGCGCCGTCAGCGATGAACTTCGCGTACATGCCGCCCTGCTGGCCCAGGCCGATGATGCCGAGGCGTACTTTCTTGCTCATGTGGTGATTCTCCGTAGTCAGTGGGTGTGGTCTAGAAAAGGTTCGAGTGGCCCATGGCCACCAGGTTGTCGTGGGAGGTCTGCAGGGCGTCCCACACGGTGCGTCCGTAGAGTTCGTCCTGCTCCACCAGCATGTAGCGGGCTCCGGCGGCCTGCGCGGCCGGAATGATGGACGGGAAGTCCAGGTTGCCTTCGCCCACTTCGGCGAACTGGACCACGTTCTTGAACTCGGCCATGAAGCCCAGGAAGTCCCCGGAATCCAGCAGCCCGAAGGAGAATTCCGGCAATTGGCCGATCCGGTAGTCCTTCAGGTGGACCATGGCCGTGCGGCCGGCGTACTTTTCCAGCGTGCGGACCGGGTCCAGGCCGCCGCGCTGCACCCAGTGGACGTCGATTTCCATGCCCATGGCCGGGGAGTTCTCGGCGATGATGTCCAGCATGTATTTGCCGTCGAACTTCGCGAACTCGATGTGGTGGTTGTGGTAGTACAGGCCCAGGCCGTGTTCCTGCAGGCGTTCGGCGTATTCGTTGGCCTGCTTGGCGAAGTCAACGACGGCGCCAATGGACTTCATCGCCGGGAAGGGCAGCATGCCGATTCGCAGCAGCTTCGTGTCCAGTCGCTTGGCGTCCTCCACGATCTTCTCGAAGTGCTCGGCCAGCGAATCCCCGGGGCGCCCTTTGGGGATCTCCATGGCCACGGACAGGGCTGCGATATCCATGCCCAGTTCGCTGCGGGAACGGTCCAGTTCCGCGACGTTCTCCGGCGTCATCGGGATCTGGGAGATCTCGACGGCGTTGTAGCCGATTGCGCTGACCTTGCGTAGCGTTTCAAACGCTCCGAGTTCGGTGAAGCTGTCTTTGAGCATCATCGCTTGTACGCCAATTGTGGACACTGTATTCCTCCGTGGTCTTCCGGGCCGTCAGGGCCGCTTGGTCGGTGAGTGCGCTCGGCCTAGTGCATGCGCACAGCGCTAGGCGAGGGCACCTGCCTGTTCTCTCTGTTGCCGCTGAATTTCCAGCAGCCGGTGGCGATCCGCCCGGCGCTCCTCCTGCCGGTCCGGATCGGGTACTGGGGACGCCAGCAGGAGCCGCTGGGTGTAGGGGTGGTCAGGGTCGGTGGTGACGACGCCGGCCGGGCCTTGTTCGACGATCTCGCCGTGGTACATCACGGCGACGCGGTGGCTGATGTGCCGGACGACGTCGAGGTCGTGCGAGACGAAGAGGTAGGACACGCCGGTGTCCTTCTGGATCTGCAGGAACAGGTCCAGCACGCGGGCCTGGGTGGACAGGTCCAGCGCGCTGACCGGCTCATCGCAGACGATCAGCTTGGGCGAGAGCGCCAGGGCGCGGGCGATCGCCACGCGCTGGCGCTGCCCGCCGCTGAATTCGCGCGGCAGCCGGTTGATCGCATCCGAGGGCAGGCCCACCTGGTCCAGGAGTTCCTTCACGCGCTTCTTGGCCGCCGCGGCTTCCATGCCCTGCACGCCGAGGGGCTCGGCGAGGATGTCGCCGATCTCCAGGGCGGGGTTCAGCGAGGTGTACGGGTCCTGGAACACCACCTGCAGATCCCGGCTGAGGACCCGACGGTCCTTGCGGGTGGCGTGGCTGATGTCCTTGCCGTCGAAGCCGATCTTCCCGCCGGTCACCGGTGCCAGCCCCAGGATGGCGCGGCCCAGGGTGGTCTTGCCGGAACCGGACTCCCCCACCAGGCCCAGGGTCTCGCCCCGGCCGATGGTGATGTTGATGTCCGTCAGGGCGCGGAAGGGCTTGGCCCGGAAGTGCTTGCTGGGGTACTCAACCACCAGCTGGTCCACCGCGAGCAGCGCCGCTCTTTCCGTGGTGCTCATGCGACTGACTCCTTCTGCCGGGTTGAAACGAGCATGGACATGGGTTCCTTGCCTTCAAGCATCGATGCCAAGAGCGTTTGTGTGTAGGGTTCTTGCGGATTGCGGAGGATGTCCCGCACGGATCCTTCCTCCACGAGCCGGCCGTTCTGCATGACCGCCACACGGTCGCAGAGGTCAGCCACCACCCCGAAGTTGTGGGTCACCAGGATAACGCCGATGTTCAGGCGCTGCTGGAGCTCGCGCAGGAGGTCCAGCACGTCGGCCTGCACCGTGACATCCAGGGCCGTGGTGGGCTCGTCGGCGATCACCAGGTCCGGCTCGCAGCTGATGGCCCCGGCGATCAGCACACGCTGGGCCATGCCTCCGGAGACCTCGTGCGGGTAGGCGGCGAAGGTCCGCTCCGGGTGGACGATGCCGACATCCGTGAGCAGTTTCAGCGCCCGCTTCCTCGCCTCGGCCTTGGAGATGCCGAGGACGCGCACCATCGGCGTCACCAGCTGGTAGCCGATGGTGAAGGCCGGATCCAGGTTGCTCATGGGCTCCTGCGGAATGTAGGAAATCCGCTTGCCGCGCAGTTTGGACAGCCGCTCCTGGCTGACGCGTTCCTCGCCCGGGACCACGGTGTAGTTGCCGTCGAACTGGATGGACCCGGCCACGATGCGGGCGTTGTCCGGCAGCAACCCAAGGATGGAGAAGGCGGTCTGGGACTTGCCCGAGCCGGATTCGCCCACGATGCCCAGGATCTCGCCGCGGTCCACGTGGAACGAGACGTCGTCCACCACCTTCTTGATGGAACCGTCCGCCTGGGGATAGCCGACGCCGAGATTGGTCACCTTGACCAGGTGGTGCTCGGTTCCGGCCTCGACGGCGGCCACAGGCTTCCGCGACGGGCGCGCGGCGGCGGGCGCCGCCGTCGTCGTCGTGCCTTGAAGCGTTGCCTTTTTCTTGCGGTGCTTGATCTTCTCGCCGTCCTCGAGGGCGTCGCGGATGGCGTTGCCCAGCAGGACCAGGGCGCCGATGGTCAGCGCCATGGCAAGCGCCGGCCAGAACAGCAGGGTCGGGTTCAGGTAGACGTTCTTGAAGCCCTCGGAGAGCATGACGCCCCACGTTGCCCTGGTGGGATCGCCCAGGCCGAGGAATTCCAGGCCGGACTGGATGGCGATGGCCACGCCGGCGATGGCCGCTGTCTGGATGATGATGGGGGCCCGGACCACGGAGAAGATGTGCCGCGCGATGATGCTCAGGTCCGACAGTCCGGAGACCCGTGCGGCGTCCACGTAGAGCTCGTTGCGGACTGACTGGACGGCCGTGCGGGTCAGCCGGAAGTAGGACGGGCTGATGAGGATGCCGAAGGCGATCATGGAGATCCACACCGAGGGGCCGAAGGCCGCCCGGATGGTCAGCAGCACGATCAGCCCGGGAAGGCTCATGAGGATGCTGACCACCCAGTTGGAGACTGCCTCGAACTTGCCGGCGTAGTAGCCGGCGATCAGGCCGGCCGGCAGGCCGATGCCGATGGCCACGCCGGCGCAGAGCAGGGCGGACAGCAGGGTCAGCTGCGCACCGAACAGCAGACGGCTCCAGACATCGCGCCCGGCGCTGTCCGTTCCCAGGATGTTGACCGAATCCGGTGCGGCGAGGGTCTTGGCAATGTTGGCGTAGTTCTGGTCGAACGGTGCCAGGACCGGAGCCAGGATGGCCAGGAGGCCGATCGCCAGCAGGATGGTCATGGCCACGATGCCCAGGGGGTTCTTGAACAGGCGCCGGATGACGGTGGAACGGACCACAGTTCCGCCCTGCCCTGTTCCGCCCTGCCCTGTGCCGCCCTGCCCCGTCGGGGCAGAGGGTGCAGCGGCGGCGGTTGCCGCGGTTGCGGCTGCTTCTTCAGAAGAATTGTTCATGACACACGTACCTTCGGGTTGAGCCAGCCATTGAGAATGTCGACCAACAGGTTGACGACAATGACGACGACCACCGTGTACATCACGACGCCCATCACCACCGGGAGGTCCGACTGGCCGGTAGCGGCGACCGCCAGCGGGCCCATGCCGGGAAGGGCGAAGATCTGCTCGATGATCACCACGCCGCCAAGCATGCCGATCAGCTGCAGGCTCAGGACGGTCAGGCCGGCCGGAGCCGCGCTGCGCAGGACGTGCTTGAACAGGATCTCCCGCTCGCCGATCCCGCGGCTGCGCAGGGTGCGGACATAGTCGCGCTCAAGTTGTTTGATGACGGCGCTGCGGATCTGCTGCGCGCCGCCGGTGACGCCGTTGATCAGCAGGGCAATCACCGGAAGGGACATTGAATAGACCCACGCGTCGGCCCCGGCATCCGGGGAGATGGTGCTGGTGGCCGGGAAGAGGCCCAGCTGGATGGCCAGGATGGTGACCAGGATGACGCCGATGACGAACCCCGGGATGGAGTCGCCGATGATGGCGCCGACCTGGACCACCCTGTCCACCCAGCCGCGCTTGACCGCAGCGGCAACACCGATCAGTGCCGCGCAAAGCGCGATCAGGATCATTGCGGCGAAGACCATGGTCATGGTCACCGGGATCCGGGTGGCCAGGGAGTTGGCCACCGGTTCCGAGGTGAACCAGGAGGCCCCAAGGTTTCCGCTCAAGGCGTCGATAACCCAGGTGAGGTAGCGGGCCAGCAGAGGCTGGTCCAGCCCCAACTCGTGTTCTTTCAGCGCCACCTGTTCGGCGCTGGCCTGATCGCCCAGGATGTTCCGGGCGATGCTCCCGCTGGAGGTGTACAGCAGGAAGAAGGTGAGTGCCGAGACAACAAACAGCACCACCAGCCCGCTGCCCAGCCTTTTCGCAATGAACCTGATCATGGGGTCCTACTTGGCCGGTGAGTAGTTGTAGATGGACGGAACCGCCTGCTGGATCTGTGGCGTGACGTTCACCTTGGCGTTGTGGTAGTACATCTGGTTCACCCGGAAGAGCGGCGCGAACCATGCCTGCTCCACCACGTACTTGTTGACTTCCTGGGCCAGCTTGCCGGCATCGGCGCCGCCGGCGCGCACGGCCTCAATCTTGGCGTCCAGCTCCGGCGTCGCGTTCTTGAACGGGTTGTAGAGCGCTTTGGTGGAGATGATCTGGTTGACGGCAACCGTCGGCTCGCCCTGGAACAGGGAGAAGTACATGGTCGTGTACTTCTGCGCGGCGACATCGGAGGTGAAGGTGTTGGTCAGCGCTGCGCCCACCTTCAGCGTGATGCCGACGTCTGCCAGCTGCTGCTGGACCACGGAAATCTGGGTTTCGAACCCGGGAACGCTCGGGATTTCCAGGGTCACGCCGCTTTCGTAGCCGGCTTCCTTGAGCAGCTGCTTGGCCTTGGCCGGGTCGTAGCTGTAGTAGTTTTCCAGCTCTTCGGTCCAGGCCCCGCTGGCCTTGCCGAACGGCTGGGACGTCGGGGTGCCCTGGCCCAGCATAACCTGGTCCAGGATGGTCTTGCGGTCGAAGGCGTAGTTGATGGCCTGGCGGACCTTGACGTTCTGCAGCGCCGGGTTCTTGGCACCGTCCCGGTCCATCAGCAGCAGGCCCTGCCAGTCGACCTCGTTGGCGGCCAGCTGCATCTTGGCGCCTTCTGCCTGCTTGCCGGTCTTCGGGTCCAGGATCGTGGCGTCCACCTGGCCGGAGACCAGGGCGTTGGTGCGGGCTGTCAGGTCGGTCAGGATCTTGAACGTGAGTTTCTGGTACTTCTGCAGGTCCTTGTTCCAGTAGTCCTTGCGGGCCGTGAACACCGTTTGGGAGTCCTTGACGGACGCTGCCTTGTCCATCACGTAGGGGCCGGAGCCGACCGGTTCGGTCTTTATGCCCTCGGTGCCGAGCGCCTTGGGGCTGCCCATCAGGCCTGCGGCCTGGCTGAGGAAGTATTCCAGGGCCGGGTCCGGGGCCGTGAGGTTGATGTCGATGGTGTCGGGGTCTACAACGGCCACGTCCTGGACTGAGGAAAGCTGCGCCATCTGCGGGCCGTTGGCCTTCTTGAAGTGGTCCATGTTGGCCTTAGCGGCCGCGGCGTCGAACTTGGCCCCGTCACTGAAGGTGACATCCGTGCGCAGATCCACGGTCAGCTTGGTGTTGGCGGCGTTGTACTTCCACGCCGTGGCCAGCATCGGGCTGAGCTTTCCGTCCGGCTGGCGCAGGATCAGGGTGTCGTAGACGGCCTGGTACGGCTGGAGGACGTGTCCGACGTGGGCCTGGGCGGGGTCCCAGGACCGGACGTCCTGGATGGTGCCGATCGTCAGGGACGTGGCCGCAGCGCCTGCGGCCGCGCCGGAGTTGGCGGCGCCACCGCACGCGGTCAACGCCATCGCCGCGCTGAGGATGAGGGCGGACGCTGCCGCCTTGGGACCTAACTTCATTGTTGGCTCCTTTGAATCTGTGGAACGTGATGCTTACGGAATCAGGCCGGTGTGGCGTGGGCCACACCGGCCTTGTGAGATTCAGAGTACGCAGTGTTGCCGATCTTGGCAACCGATTGTCAAAGGAGTTGCAACATTACTTATGAAAACGCGCAATCGGGAAGCTCACATGGGGTGCATAGAAGCGCAACCGGTTGTCTTGGCGGCTCAGGAAACCTGCGCAACTGACCCCGGGTAGCTCTGCCGGTAGACATCCTTGATGATGCGCAGGGATTTCTCGGCCTCCGCCGGGCTGATCCAGAAGGGCTCTGCCTCGTCCAGCCGGCCATAGAAGTCGTTGATCAGCAGCTCGTGCGAGACACCCCAGTAGGACCGGCCGCCGGATTCGCTCTGGCGCTCCGGGACGAGGTCCACGCGTCCGTCCGCATGCGTCACTGTGAGGTCTCCGCGCAGGCTCAGGACGGCATTCTCGGTGACCACATCGAGCGTCACCGGCGCGTTGAAGGCATTGGCCAGGGTGGCATAGAACGCGCTGCGGGCACCGTTGGCATGCTCCGCAACGAATTCAGCGGTGTCTTCGACTTCGATGGTGCCGCCCAGGAACCGCGTGGACGTATTGCCCGTCACGGTGACGACGTCGCCCACCAGCCATTGCAGCAGGTCCACGGTATGGATGGCCTGGTTCATCATCAGCCCGCCGCCACCGCCGGCCCAGGTCCCCCGCCACGGCCGGGTTTGGTAGTACTCGGCGGAGCGCTGCCACATCACTGTTGCGGACGCCCCCACCACGGCCCCCAGCTCGCCCGAGGACAGCAGGGCGTGCATGGCCTGCGCCGTCGCGTTGTAGCGGTTCTGGAAGCACACGGCGATTTTCGCGCTGCCGGCCGAGGCCGCCTCAACCAGCCGCCGGCCCTCCGCCAGTGTGTGGGCCAGCGGCTTCTCCACGATGACGTTGACGCCGCTCTCCAGGCAGTCCGCCGCCACCGAGGCGTGCTGGTCATGCGGGGTGCAGATGTGCACCACGTCCGGCCGGACCGCCTCGATCAGGCTCAGGTGGTCGGCGAAGCCGGGGACCCCGTAGGCGGCTTCCGCGGCGGCCAGCCGTTGTGGATCCGAATCGCAGACCGCAACCAGCGTGGCGCCGTCGAGCTTTGCCACCGCCTCGAAGTGCACGGCGGAAACATCACCGCATCCGATGACCGCCGCCGTCGTACTCAAGAGAGTTCAACCCCGTTTTTCGCCGCGAGCGCCGCGAAGGCGCGGGCCGCGACGCCGAAGGCCACCGGGCCCGAGAAGCCGCCCAGTTCGTGCGCGGTGGCAAGGTGGGGTTCCAGCGAGGCGAAGCCCGAGTACCCGTCCGCCGCCAGTGCGGCGATCGTTGCGTCGAGTTCGCCGTCGCCCTCGCCGGAGGGCACCACTTCGCCGGTGGTGGAGAGCGCGTCCTTGACCTGGAAGTACTCGAGGTAGGGGCGCAGCATGGCGTAGCCCTCGGTGAAGGGCTTGACGCCCACCTGGACGAAGTTGGCGTTGTCCCACGCGATACGCAGCGCGGGCGAGTTCACCGACTCCATGATGTCCAGCACGCGTTGCGGCGTATCGCCGTAGATGCCCTTTTCATTTTCATGCAGCAGCACGACGCCGGAATCCTCGGCGAGCGCCGAAAGGGCGCCCATGCGGGCCAGGACGTCCTCGCGGATGCCTTCGGCGCCGCGGCCTTCCGCCCGGTAGAAGGAGAAGATGCGGATGTACTTGGTGCCCAGCCCCCTGGCCGCGGAAATGATCTGGCGGAGCCGTTCGACTTCGTGCTCCACCGGCAGGCTGACGTCCACCTTGCCGATGGGGCTGGCCACGGCCGAGACCTTCAGGCCCTTCTCATCGAGGATTTCCTTGAGCCGGGCAACCTGTTCGGGCTCCAGTTCGGAGACATTGGTGCCCCAGGCGCTGCGCACCTCGATGTGGCTGGCGCCGAGCGCAAGCAGCACGGCGGCCTGAACGGCCGGGTCCGGATCTATTTCGTCGCCGAAGCCTGAAAGTGACCAGACTGTTGGGGTTTTGCTCACGCGGATCTCCTGGGTTTCGCGGCCGACGCGGGCAGCTTCCGGCTCCAGCGCGGTGACGCAGTTCACAAACGGTGTACAACCAGTCTAGCTATGCCCGCCGACGATTGACAACCGATTGCCAAACTTTGACAATCTGTGGCATCCTTTGCTGACCGGTTCTGTGGCGGCAATCACAGCACCGCCCATCCGACCCGGCCAGCACGGCCCGGCCACCACGTTCAGAGAGGAGCGCCGTGGCTACGACGCAACCAGCAGCAGTGGACCGCCCGGCCACCATCCATGACATCGCCGCGCTCTGTGGCGTGGCGGCCTCCACCGTTTCCCGGGCGCTGTCCACCCCGGACCGCGTCAACATCAGGACGCGGCTGCGGATCGAGGAAGCCGCAGCCCAGCTGCACTACACCCCCAACAGCCAGGCGAAGGCGCTAAGCTCCGGCCGCACCGGCGCGGTGGGGGTCCTGGTTCCGGATATCACCAACCCGTTCTACTTCGACCTCATCAGGGGCACCCAGCTCCAGCTCAAGGCGGCCGGCTACACCCAGTTGCTGGTGGACACGGAGGAGTCCGACGAGGTGGAGGCCAGCACCGTGGAGCAGCTGCGCAAGAGCGCCGACGGCATCATCGTTGCCGCATCCCGGCTCACCGACGCCTCCCTGCTGGACGCGGCGGCCAAGATGCCCATGGTTGCCATCAACCGTGATGTTCCCGGCGTTCCGGCCGTCCTGATCGACACACCGTCCGCCACTAGCCAGGCGCTGGACCACCTGATCTCGCTGGGGCACACCCGCGTGGCCTATGTGGCAGGCCCGCTGACGTCCCAGTCCAGCGAACGGCGGTGGACCGCGCTGTCCGAGGCGGCCGAGGAGTGCGGCGTGGAGGTCCGTCGGCTCGGCCCGTTCGCCCCCAAGACCCAGTCCGGCGCGGCAGCAGCGGACGCCGCCGTGCACAGTGGGGTCACGGCCTGCATCGCGTTCAACGACCTCATCGCCATCGGCATGCTCCAGCGCCTGCGCGAGCGCGGCATCCGCGTACCCGAGGACATGAGCATTGTGGGCTGCGACGACATCTTTGGCGCGGACTTCTGCAATCCGCCGCTGTCCACCATGGCTTCCCCGATCGAACAGGCCGGCCGGGTGGCGGTCTCCATGCTGCTGGCCCAGCTGAACCCGCTGGCCGGCGGCGGCATCCGGAACCGGTCCGTGATGCCCACCCACCTGACGGTCCGCGGTTCCACCGGGCCGGCGCGGCAGGAGCGCTAGCCGGGTTCACCGGCTGGCCCTGCGGGCCGGACGTCCCCGGCTGGCCCTGCGGACCGGACGTCCCCATCTGGCGCGGTTTTCGCGGCGGTTCCGGGCGCGCGCTGCGGATCCGGCCCTGCGCGACGGGTATCCGCGTAGCGCGGGTCCAAAAGCGTAGCGAGGGTCCAAAGTGCAGCGCCGGCCCGCAGGCGTAGCGCCATTCCGACGCCTCGGCCTCAGTCCACCGGCCAGCGCGGCCGCAACAGTTGAGCGTTGTTGACAGCGCTGGCTAGGCTGTGAGGCATGCGTGAACTCCAGGCGAAGATCATCGAGGAAATGGGCGTGCAGCCCCGGATCGACCCCGCCTGGGAGGTGCGCAAACGCGTGATGTTCCTCAAGGAATATCTCAAGGCGACCCACACGAAGGGCTTCGTCCTGGGCATCTCGGGCGGCCTGGACTCCTCCCTGGCCGGGCGGCTGGCCCAGCTGGCGGTCGAGGAGCTCGAGGCCGAGGGCGTCGAGGCAAATTTCGTGGCCGTGCGGCTGCCCTACGGTGTCCAGCACGACGAGGACGACGCCCAGGCAGCCCTGGACTTCATCCGCGCCAAGACCGAGTGGACGTTCAACATCTCGGCGGCAGTGGACGGCTTCGAGGACGAGTTCCAAAAGACGGTGGGCACGGACATCTCCGATTTCCACAAGGGCAACACCAAGGCCCGGACCCGGATGATTGCCCAATACGCCCTGGCCGGCGAGCACAACTACCTGGTGATCGGCACGGACCACGGTGCCGAATCCGTCACCGGGTTCTTCACCAAGTTCGGCGACGGCGGCGCGGACATCCTGCCGCTGTTCGGCCTCAACAAGCGCCAGAACCGCGCGCTGCTCGCCGAGCTCGGCGCCCCCGCCCGGATCTGGGAAAAGATCCCGACGGCGGATCTCTTGGACGACAAGCCCGGCCGCACCGACGAGGACGAACTCGGCCTCGGCTACGACCTGATCGATGACTACCTCGAGGGCCGCGACGTACCGGATGCCGCTGCCGAACGGATCGAGGCCCTGTACCTGCGGACCCGCCACAAGCGCACGGTCCCGGTGACGATTTTCGATACGTGGTGGAAATAGCCAGGGCTCCGGGGGCACTTTGAGCCCCTGCATCCTCGCGCGGGCGGCGATCCGGGGGCACTTTGAGCCCCTGCATCGTCACGCAACCGGCGATCCGGGGGCACTTTTGGGGCCCTGACAACCCGTTTAGGCGCCCAGGGCCGGCGTGTCCGTGCCAATGTGCCCCGGGAGGGCCACAGCTTGTGACTAAGGCGTCGGCGCCCCCTGGACGTTAGGCCTGCAGCTGCGTCGAAATGCGGTGGGCCTCGTCCATGAGCAGCCGCCCCAGCTGCGGGCGCCGGTCTTCCCGGAAGCGCGGCTCGATGCCGGTCAGCGAGAGCGCCCAGGCCGGAAGCCCGCGCTGGTTGAACACCGCCGCGCCCATCCCCCAGCTGCCTTCCAGGACCAGTCCCGGGTTGACCGAATAGCCGGCCTGCCGCGTCGCCTCCAGGTTCTCCCTGACGAGCGCTTCGGTGTGCGCGGCCGCAAAGCTGCCGGCGTGGGCTGCCCAGTTTACGAGCAGCTCTTCCTGCTCTTCTGCCGGCAGGAAGGCCATGATGGCGGTGCCGGCGGAGGCCACGCCGAGCGGAAACCGGACGCCCTCGTGCAGCACGAAGGAACGGACCGGGAAGCTGCCTTCCTCCCGGAGCAGGCACACCGTCTCGTTCCCGCGGCGGATGGAGAAGAACGCGCTCTCCCCGGTCTCCTCGGCCAGGCGGCGAAGGCTCGGCCTCGCGATGTCCTCCAGGGGGAAACGCGCCGACGCCACGGACCCCAGCAGCAGGATCTCCGGGCCCAGGACCCAATTGCCGCTGCCCGGATCCTGGTCCAGCAGGCCCTCGGCCGCCAGGGAGCTCAGCAGGCGGTGCACCGTGGGGCGGGTCAGTCCCGACTCACGCACGAGCTCCACCAGCGGGCAGCCCTCGGGTTTCCGGCCGACCATGCGCAGGAGGCTGGCTGCCCGGCTGACCACCTGGGCGCCCTGGACCGGTATCGCATTCATTTCGTGCCTCACGTCGTTTCGGGTGCTTATCGGGTTCCATCATCCACATAGTGGATACTCCAAAGCATACCGTCCACACTGTAAAACTCCCCCAGTTTGCGGGAATTTTTCGCATTGACAGTGGTCCTAAACACGCCATAGGCTCCCTTTTTAGACATGGAGTCCACAAAGTGGATTGCGACGTGGAACCAAGACCTGGAACCAAGTAGAGCTCAATGAGGAGATGCAATGTCAAAGGTGAAATCCGGGGCAGCGGCTGCCCTGCAGGACGTCCTGCGGGACGGCATGACGCTCGCCGTCGGCGGTTTCGGCCTCAGCGGGATCCCCGCTGACCTGATCGAGGCAGTGCGGGACTCCGGGGTGAAGAACCTGACGGTGGTCTCCAATAACATGGGCGTGGACGGCAAGGGCCTCGGCGTGCTGATCGAAGGCGGCCAGGTCCGCAAAGTGATCGCGTCCTACGTCGGGGAAAACAAGCTTTTCGCCGAGCAGTACCTCGCCGGCCAACTGGAGGTGGAGTTCACCCCGCAGGGCACCCTCGCCGAGCGCCTGCGCGCCGGCGGCGCCGGCATCCCGGCCTTCTACACGAAAACCGGCGTGGGCACCCTCGTCGCCGAAGGCAAGCCGCTGGCGGACTTCGACGGCGAAACGTACGTCCAGGAACGCGCCATCAAGGCCGACGTCGCACTCGTGCACGCCCACACCGCCGACACCGACGGCAACCTGATCTACCGCTACACCGCCCAGAACTTCAACCCGGTGGTGGCGACGGCCGGCGCCGTGACGGTCGCCGAGGCCGAGGTGATTCTTGAGCCGGGCCAGCTGGATCCGAACCACATCGTTACCCCCGGTGTGTTTGTCCAGCGCCTGGTCCAGGCCAGCGGACGGGTCAAGGACATCGAACAGCGGACCGTCCGCCCCCGAACCGAAGCGGCAGCAGAGGCGGCCGGCGCCGCATCCGCCGTCGCCGTCTAGTCGGGCCCTGAACGCCGCCCCCACCCCCACGTTTTTAGGAGAACCACCATGGCTTGGACCCGAGACGAAATGGCCGCAATCGCGGCCGAAGAACTGAACGACGGCGACTACGTCAACCTTGGCATCGGCATCCCCACGCTGGTGGCCAACAACCTGCCCGACGGCGTCCGCGTTGTCCTGCAGAGCGAGAACGGGCTGCTCGGCATGGGCCCGTTCCCTTACGAGGGCGAGGAAGACGCGGACCTCATCAACGCCGGCAAGCAGACCGTCACGGTCCTGCCCGGCGGCAGCATCTTCGACTCCGCGACGTCCTTCGGCATGATCCGCGGCGGCCACGTGAAGGTTGCGATCCTGGGCGCCATGCAGGTCTCCGGGAACGGCGACCTCGCCAACTGGACCATCCCCGGCAAGATGGTCAAGGGCATGGGCGGCGCCATGGACCTGGTGGCCGGCACCCCGCGCGTCGTGGTGCTCACCGAGCACAACGCCAAAGACGGGACCGCCAAGATCGTCAAGGAATGCACGCTGCCGCTCACCGGCCTGAGCTGCGTGGACCGCATCATCAGCCACCTCGCGGTCTTCGACCTCCACAAGCCTGACCACGAAACGGGCGGCGGCCGGCAGCTCACGCTGACCCGGCTAGCGCCGGGAGTCACAGTGGAGGAGATCCGCGGGAAGACCGAGGCCGAATTCGACGTCGCCCTTGACGAATCCGCTTTGGAAGGAGCCACGGCATGAGCCTGAAGGAACAGTTTGGCAAGGACGTCCTGCTCACCGGCTGGGGCCACAGCCGGTTCGGCAAACTCACCGACGAGACCCTGGAATCCCTGATTGTGCAGGTCGCCACGGAGGCGATCGGCAACGCCGGGATCGAGGCCGGCCAGATCGATGAAATCTACCTGGGCCAGTTCAACTCGGGCATGATGCCGCTGGCCTTCCCGTCCTCCCTGGCGCTCCAGGTCTCGGACCAGCTGGCCAACGTGCCTTCCACCCGGGTTGAGAACGCGTGCGCCTCCGGCTCGGCGGCGTTCCAGCAGGGCACGAAGTCCCTCCTGGCCGGCACCGCGAAGACCGTCCTGGTGATCGGCGCCGAGAAGATGACGCAGGCCGGGGCCGACGTCGTGGGCGCGGCCCTGCTCGGCGCGGACTACGACATGGCCGGCAAGGCGTCCACCACCGGGTTCACCGGGCTCTTTGCCGAGGTCGCGAAGCACTACGGGAAGCGCTACGGGGACGGCGCCCTCGGCGATGTCCTGGGCACCATCGCGGCGAAGAACCACCGCAACGGCGTCGACAACCCCTACGCCCAGCTCCGCAAGGACCTCGGCGAGGAGTTCTGCCGCACCGTCTCGGACAAGAACCCGATGGTGGCCGATCCCTTGCGCCGCACCGACTGCTCCCCCGTGTCCGACGGCGCCGCCGCCGTCGTCCTCAGCGTCGCCCCCACCGGGGGCGCCACCGCGCCGGTGCGGCTCGCCGGCTTCGGCCAGGCGAACGACTTCTTCCCGGCCGAGCGCCGGGACCCCACCGAATTCGCGGCCACCCGGGCGTCCTGGCAGCGGGCCCTGGGGATGGCCGGCGTCGGGCTGGAGGACCTCGACTTCGCGGAAGTCCACGACTGCTTCACCATCGCCGAACTGCTCATGTATGAGGCCATGGGACTGACCGAACGCGGCCAGGGCGCCCGGGCGCTCGAGGAGGGCTGGGTCTTCAAGGACGGCAAGCTGCCGGTCAACGTCTCCGGCGGGCTCAAGGCCAAGGGACACCCCGTCGGCGCCACCGGGGTGTCCCAGCACGTCATCGCCGCCATGCAGCTCACCGGCACCGCCGGCGGCATGCAGCTGGCCAACCCGCGCCGGGCCGCCGTGCAGAACATGGGCGGCGTGGGCATCGCCAACTACGTCAGCGTGCTCGAAGCCGCCTAAGCGCACGACGACGCCAAGGCACCGCTGAATCTCCCCACCTTTGACCGCCTGCCCCGGCGTGTTCCCGATTTTCCCCGGGGTGTCCCGGTCCAGCGGCGACAAAGGTGGGGAAGTTCGGCAGCGTCACCGCGGCTGGCCCTGCTCCCGGATCAGAGCCACAATCTCCGCAAACCCCAGCCGCTCTGCATTTTCCAGCGCCGTCCGGCCCTGGGGGTCCCGGATCCCGGGGTCGGCGCCGGCTGCGAGAAGCATCCGGACCACCTCCTGCTGCCTGGGACCTCCGTTGTTGAGCAGGATGGCTTCCTGCATGGCCGTCCAGCCCAGCTTGTTGACGTGGTTCACGGGCACGCCCGCAGCGATCAGGATCCGGACCGTGTCCACGTGCCCGTGCTCGCTGGCGGGAATCAGCGCCGTCCCGCCATAGCGGTTGGTGCTCCGCACGTCCGCGCCGGCGGCCAAGGTCAGCTGGAGCACCTCGTTGAACCCCTCGGCCCCGGCGTAGAGGAACGCCGAGTCCTGGATGGCGTCCTTGGCGTTCACGTTGCCCCCGGCCTTGATGAGCTCCCCCACAGCCCCGGCATCGTTGGCTTTCGCGGCGCGAATCAGTCTCTGGTCGAGGTCAGCCCGCGCCTCTGGGGACAGGGCGGGGCGGGTACTAGCGGCCGGCGGCGCCGTTGAAGGACTTGACGACGGCGGTGGGGGCGCCGAGGCGGTTACCGCCCCCGTGGGACTTGACGACGACGGCGCGGGCGCCGCCGCGGTTGCCGCCGCCGTTGAAGGACTTGACGACGGCGGTGTCTCCGGTGGGCCGGGATCCCCGCCGGGCCGGCAGGATGCCAGACAGACAGCCACGCAGGATGCCAGGACTGCCGGTGCGATGAATGCCGCGGCTACCTGCCGCGCCCGCCGCCATCTCCTGAACCGCCACATGACCCCAGAGCCTACTTCGAGGGCCCGGCAGCGATGGCCGAGGCGCCGGCAGTTGCGCACGCTTCGTCCAGCATCCCGTCCGGAGCGCCGCCCACGCCGATCCCGGCCACGGAGACCCCGTTGACCTTGAGCGGGACCCCGCCGGCCAGGAAGAGTGTGCCGGGGAGGTCCGCGATGCTGGGTCCGTTGCCGTTGATGCGCTTGGCCAGGTCGCTGGTGGGCGTGCCGAAGGCGGCAGCCGTGTAGGCCTTCTGCTGGGCCGCTTCAATGGTGTGCTCGGCAGCGTTGTCGCCGCGGAGCAGGGCCTGCACCGTCCCGAACCTGTCCACCAGTGCCACGGTGACGAACGGCAGCTGGTCCGCCTGGCACTTGGCCAGCGCGGCCTTGACCGCGTCCCCGGAAGCGCCTGCGCTGATCCGGTTCTGGGCAACCACCGTTGCGGGAACCGGCTGGATGTCAGCGGCGGGAGCGGCCGCCTCCGCGGGAGCCACGGCCGATGTGCCGGCGTTGGCCGCGGCCGTCAGCCCGCCCGTCAGGAGCAATGCTCCCGCGGCAGCGGAAGCGGCGATTTTCTTGGACATCTTCACGAGTACTCCTTGGAATGAGGTTCTGGGGGAATGAGGTTCTTGGGGGAATGAGGTTCTTGGAACTGCCCGGATTCGTGCTCCGGGCCTGGAATCCATGCTTCCGCCCAGGACCTGGCTGGGCATCGGGCGTTAGTCTGCCGCGGCCTCCCCCATCGGGCTCGGCCTGTCAGCCAAAAGGCTGAGAGACCGGCAGCGACGCTGGTCATACCATGGTGGGTAGCACTCCTCCACCCCGAACCGGACCCCATGCCCTCCTCGCCACCAGCCCTCCCCACACCGCCAATCCCCGCACCGGAACCCGCCCCGGGATCCGCACCCGTCCCGCACACCGCTGCCGGAAGCGGCGCCCTGGGCCGGATTGACGCCGTCGTCCATCTTGGCTTTGCCGTCCTGCTGGTGGCGTCGGCGGTCCGCTACGTGATGCGGCACAGCCCCGCGGACAACGTGTGGGTGCTGGCGCTCGCCGCGGCGGTGTGCTCGCTGTACGCCGTGATCGCGGTGCTTTCGCAGCGGCGCCGGCCGTGGGCTGTGTGGATGTTCGTCCTGGTGGCGGTGTGGTCGGTGCTGGTGATCGTGGCGCCAAGTTTCGCGTGGTGCTCGTTCGCGCTGTTCTTCCTGTGCCGGACCGCCTTCAGCGGCCCCGTGGCATACCTGGCGGCCGGCGCGACGGCGGCGGCCACCGCCGTCGGGCTGTTCCGGCTCAGCGACGGCAGCGATCTGGCCATGCTCCTGGGGCCGCTGGCCGTCGGCCTCATGCTGACCCTGGTCTACGACCGCATCGAGCGCGACGCCGCCGAGCAGCGCCGGCTGCACGCCGAGGTGTCGCTGGCCCAGGGCCGGCTAGCCGCCAGCGAGCGGCGGGCAGGCACCATCGAGGAGCGCGAGCGGGTGTCCCGGGAAATCCACGACACCGTGACGCAGGGCCTGGCCAGCAGCCTGCTCCTTTTGGAAGCCGCGAACAGGTCATGGCCCAGCCCGGCGGCGCGCGAGGACGTCCAAAACGCCAGCGGAATGCTGCGCCGGAACCTGTCGGACACCCGCAGCCTGGTCCACGAGCTCGCCTCCCCCGGACTGGAAACGGCACCGCTGCCGGACGCCCTGCTTCAGGCGGCGTTCCAGTACGTCCCGGACGTGCGCCTGCTGGTCACCGGCGAACCGCGCCCTGTGCCAGCGGATGTCCGGCACGCACTGCTCCGCGTGGTCCAGAGCGCGGCGGCCAACACCAAGCTCCACGCAGTGGCGGCCAGCGCCACCGTAACGCTGGGCTTCCTGCCCGGCGCGGTCACCCTGGATGTTTACGACGACGGCGCCGGCTTCGACCCGCAGTCGCTGGCACCGCCGTCGGACACCGGAGGCTACGGGCTCCGGGCCATGCGCCAGCGGGTGGAAAGGCTGGGCGGCGTATTCTCGGTGGAAAGCACCCCGGGCGTCGGGACCATCGTGGCCGCGCAACTGCCAACAGCGGAGGAACAATGAATCCGATTACCGTGCTGCTGGTGTACGACCATCTGGTGGTCCGCAGCGGGCTCAGGGCGCTCCTGGGAACACAGCCCGATCTCCAGGTCGTGGCCGAGGCGGCCTCCGGCGAGGAAGCGCTGGTCCAGATGGAGCAGCTCGGCCCGGCCGTGGTGGTGATGGACCTGGCCATGGGGCCTGGCATGGACGGCATCGAGGCCATCAAACAGCTGCGCCGCCGCAACAGCACGCAGGCCGTGCTGGTGTTCACCACCTACGATTCGGACGCTGACATTGTCCGCGCCGTCGACGCCGGCGCCATGGGCTACCTGCTCAAGGATGCCGCGCCGGAGGAGATCTTCGCCGCGATCCGGGGCGCGGTCCAGGGTAAGAGCGTGATGAGCGCTCCTGTGGCGTCGCGGCTCTTCCAGCAGCTGCGGAACCCGGACGAGATCCTGACACCGCGCGAGGCGGAGCTGCTGAGCCTGCTGATCGAAGGCCTCAGCAACCGTGAGCTCGGCCAGCGGCTGTTCATCTCCGAGGCGACTGTGAAGACGCACCTGGCGCACATTTACGCCAAGCTCGGCGTGGAAACCCGGGCCGCAGCGATCGCCACCGCGATCCGCCGCGAGGGCATGCGGTAGCGGCTGCCGGCACTCCGGACGCAGGACTAAACTCGTTCCCAGCCCATCCACCACAATGCGAGGAGCACCCATGCGCGCCACCATCATCCACGGTCCCGGCGACATCCGAGTCGAAGACCGCGACTACCCCACGGTCCAGCTGCCCACCGACGTCGTCGTGAAGGTCACCGCCTCCTGCGTCTGCGGTTCAGACCTGTGGCCCTACCGCGGGGTCAAGCCCACCCACAAGCCGTCCGCGATCGGGCACGAGTTCATCGGGACGGTCGAAAGCATCGGCGAGGACATCACGGACCTTGCCGTGGGCGACCTCGTGATCGCGCCCTTCGTGGTCAGCTGCGGCGAGTGCCCCCAGTGCCTGGACGGCGTCACGGTCGCCTGCGATCACCTCGCCGGCTGGGGCGGCAAGGATGACACCGGCCTCGCGATTGACGGCGGCCAGGGCCAGGCCGTCCGCGTGCCGCTCGCCGAGTCCACGCTGGTCAAGGTCCCCGGCGTCACCGATCCGGACGACGCCCTCCGTGCCAGCCTGCTCACGCTCTCTGACGTCATGGCCACCGGCCACCACGCGGCGCTCGCGGCCAAAGCCGGCCCCGGCCGGACGGTCGTCGTGGTGGGCGACGGCGCCGTCGGGCTCTGCGGCGTCCTGGCCGCCAAGCGCCTCGGCGCGGAGCGGATCATCGCCATGTCGCGGCACGCCGACCGCCAGGCGATCGCCCGCGAATTCGGGGCCACGGACATCGTCGCCGAACGCGGGGGCGTCGCCAAGGTCCGCGAACTGCTCGGCGGCGTTCTGGCCGACTCCGTGCTGGAGTGCGTGGGGACCAAGGAATCCATGGAGCAGGCCCTGCACAGCGTCCGTCCCGGCGGCGCCCTCGGCTTTGTGGGCGTCCCCACCGGCGGAGCCGAGGCCCCGCTGCGCTTCCTGTTCGACACCAACATCACGATCGGCGGCGGCATGGCCCCGGCCCGGACCTACATCCCGGAACTGCTGGCGGACGTGCTGGACGGCACCATCAATCCGGGCCGGGTGTTCGACTCGGTCATGCCCCTTGAGGAGGCACCCGAGGCCTACCGCGCCATGGACGAGAGGCGCGCCATCAAGGTCCTGCTGACCCCGTAGCCGGACTCCTCGACGGCGGCGGCGCCGGATGCCGCGCCGCCGCCTTTCCCTCCTTCCATGTGCCACTTCCACCCGCCCTTGCACGGGCAAGGACGAGGGTCTAGCGTGAAGCGCATCAGCATCCGCCGCCGTCGAGGAGCCGTCATGGCCAGGTTTGTGCAGATCATCGAATTTCAGAGCTCCCGCATCGAGGAGATTGAAGAACTCGGCCGGCCCTCCAGGACGGAGGGAAGCACGGCCCCCACGTTCGGCCGCATCATTGCCACCGCCGACCGCGACCGCCCGGGCACCTACTTCACGATCGTTGAGTTCGAGTCCTACGAGTCGGCCATGGAGAACTCCAACCGGCCCGAGACCTCCGAATTCGCCGCGAAGATGGCCGCCCTGTGCGACGGGCCGCCGGTCTTCCGCAACCTCGATGTCATGTGGGAGGACACCGGCGGGGACGACGCCGGCAAGTAAGCCTGCAGTATCGCCCGGCACAGGAGGCCGTACCGGGCGCAGCGGCCACACAGGCGCGGCGCCAGGACAGGCGACCCGGGACCGGACCGGCCGTGGCTTGAAAACCTGGCTGATTCACACAGCTAATCGACATGGCTAATTGACATGGCTTGAATACGCGGCTTAGGCGCGCGAACGGGACGTGGGAGCAGGGAAATGGGTTCTGCAGAGAGCAGGGCACCGGAAAGCCTCGTCGTGGATCTCAGCGAACTGGGATCCGCTCCCCTGCCGCTCGTGGGCGGCAAGGCCCTGAACCTGGGCAGGCTCATCGCGGCGGGGCTCCCGGTGCCGCGCGGCTTCTGCCTCACCACGGCCGCCTACCGGAAAGCCGCCCCGGCCGGACTGGACGCACTGGCCGCCCGCCTGGACGCGGCCCAGCCGGAATCACCGAACTCACATAACTCAGCGAACCCACCGAACTCACCGGTTGCCGGCGAACCCGGCCAGGACCACGGTGGGCACGCCGGGTTGGGCCACCCCGAGGCCGACCTGGGCCAACTGGCGAGGCAGGCGCGGGAAATGATCGTGACCGCGCCGATTCCCGCCGATGTCGACGCCGCCCTCCGCGCCGCGTATGCCGGGCTCGGCGGCAGGGCCACCGTGGCGGTCAGGTCCTCCGCCACCGCCGAGGACCTGCCCTTCGCCAGCTTCGCCGGACAGCAGGATTCCTTCCTCAACATCTCCGGAGCCGACGCCGTGGTCGAGTCGGCCCGGCTCTGCTGGGCCTCACTCTGGACCGAACGGGCCGTGGCCTACCGCTCCGCCAACGGGATCAGCCACCGCGACGCCGGACTCGCCGTCGTCGTTCAAAACTACGTCGCCGCCACCACCGCCGGTGTGCTGTTCACGGCCAACCCCGTGACGGGCACGCGGACCGAAACGGTCATTGATGCGAGCGCCGGTCCGGGCCTGGCAGTGGTCTCCGGCAGCGTGAACCCGGACCACTTCGTCGCGGATACGGCCACCGGACGCATTCTGCTGCACTCACCGAATGGGACCGCAGGAAAGCGGCGGCCGAGCCTGGACGATGCCCGGATCCGCAAACTCACTGCGCTGGGCGACACCATCCAGCGGTTGTTCGGCACACCCCAGGATGTGGAATGGGTGATCGACGGCGCGGGCAAAATCTGGGTGACACAATCACGGCCCATTACTACGTTGTATCCGCTGCCGGACCCGGCCGCCGCGGAACCCCTCGGCGCGGAGTCGGCGGCCGCCGTCGAACCCCGCGTGTACCTGTGCGGCAGCTTGCTCCAGGGCCTGACCCGGCCGCTCACGCCCATGGGTCTCTCCGCGCTGGGCTCAATGCGGAACCGCAACGGGCCGTGGCAGTACGTCAACCCGGGACTGCGCATGTATGTGGACGTGACGGCCATGGTGCGCAGCAAGTACGGCCGCCGCTACCTGCTGCGGATACTCCCGCTGGCTGACGGGCGGTCGGGCGCTGTTTTCCCGGCGCTCCTGGATGATCCGCGGTTCGGCGTGCGCGAACGCCCACACCGGCAAACACGTCCCGGCGCAGCGCGCAATCCCACAGCACGGGGTCCCAGCGCTCTGGGGAGCCTGGGCTTGACGGTCCGGCTGGTTCCGTCCATGGTGAGGGCCGTCGCGCGGCCGGCCGCCGAACTGCGCCATGCCTTCGATTACGGAAAGCACCTCGAAGCCGAGCTCGCCCTGCCCGAGCCGGCCACCGCCTTCGGCCGGCTCGACCACACCCAGCGCATCCTGGACCAAACGGTGGACGGGCTGATCACCGCGACGCTGCCCGGACCGTCCGTTGGCTACCTCCTGCTGGCCGGGGCCCGCCGGCTGCTGCGCGGCATCGCCGAACCGAGGGAACTCGAGGCAGTGCTGCGGGGCCTGCCCAACAACGTCACCACCGAGATGGACCTGGAGCTCTGGCAGCTGGCCGTCACGATCCGCTCGAATGACGCGTCCCGTGAGGCGTTCCTGGCCCACGGCCCGAAGGAACTTGCCGCGATGTACGCCGCCGGCACGCTGCCCGCGGTGGCGCAGACAGGCCTGCGCGGGTTCCTGGACCGCTACGGCCACCGCGCCGTGGCGGAGATAGACCTCGGCATGCCGCGGTGGTCGGAGAAACCGGACCATATCCTCGGCATGCTCTCGAACTACCTGCACGTGGAGGACCCCGAGCAGGCCCCCGACCGGCAGTTCGCCCGCGCCGAGGAACACGCCGAGGCCAGGATCCGCACCCTGGTGGAACGGACCCGGGCCCGGAGCCGGCTCCGCGCCCGGCTGGTGGAATTCTGCCTGCGCCGGACCCGGCAGTTGTCCGGTCTGCGCGAACTGCCCAAGTTCTACATCGTCCTCGCACTGGCGGAGATGCACCGCCAGCTCAACACGATCGGCACCGAGCTGGCCCGCTCCGGTGCGATCGCCGCCGCGGAGGATGTGTATTTCCTGGAAGCCGACGAGGTCCGTGTGGGTTTGCGGGGCGCCAGTCTCCAAGGCATCGTTTCGGACCGCCGCCGGCTCTACGACGTCGAACTGCGCCGACGCCGGATCCCCCGGCTCCTGCTTTCCGACGGAACGGACGTGGAGGCCGCCGTCATGGCCAAGGCACCCGCCTCCGGAGCCCTCGCCGGGACACCGGCGTCGGCCGGCACCGCCACCGGAACGGTCCGGGTCATCCTGGACCCGGTGGGGGCCCACCTCGAGCCCGGGGAAATCCTGGTGGCCCCTTCCACCGATCCGGGCTGGACGCCGCTGTTCATGACCGCCGGTGCCCTGGTGATGGAAATGGGCGGGGTGATCTCGCACGGCGCCGTGGTGGCCCGCGAATACGGCATCCCCGCCGTCGTGGGCGTGCCGGACGCCACCACCCGGCTGCGGACCGGCCAGAGGGTGACCGTGGACGGATCCGCCGGAACGGTGCGGCAGGTGGATGCCCCGCTCCCCGCCACGACCGCCGGCAGCCTGGCCGGCTGACCCGATGAAGGGGCTATCTTAAGTTCATGGTGTCTGCTGGCAGCAACGCACACGGCACGCCGCATCCGGAGCCCGAGGGCTTCGGTTCGGGGCTGGTGGATGATGCCGCCCGCCGGGACGCCGCATTGCCCGACTTCGACTGGGCCGCCCTCCCCGACGGCGTGATCCGGGGGCACTTTGCGGCGCCCAGCGGCACCCTGGCGACCATCGCCACCGGAGATCCCGGGAATCCGCGCGTGGTGCTCGTCCCGGGCGCAACAGGATCCAAGGAAGACTTCGTCCTGATGCTGCCCGAGCTCGCCGCGGCCGGCTACTTTGTGCTCAGCTGTGACATCGCCGGGCAGTATGAATCCGCCCGCGCCGGGCCCGAAAACCTCGTTCCGCCGCGGTGCCGCTACGACTACGAGCTCTTCCGCGACGACCTTCTGGCCATGCTGGACGCCGAGGAAGGCTCGGCTCACGTCGTGGGCTACTCCTTCGCCGCAACTGTCGCCCAACTGGCCTTCCGGCAACGGCCGGAGAAGTTCCGCAGCCTGACCTTGATCAGCTGCCCGCCGGAGCCAGGGCAGTGTTTCCGCGGTCTCCGGTTCATCGGCTGGTTCAGCGGCTGGGTCAACAGCAGGGCCGGCACCGCACTGATGATTTGGGGCATCCGGAGCAATGTCGCGAGGGTGGCGCCCCAGCGGCTGCGGTTCGTGAGAAGCCGGTTCGCGTTCACGCGCCGCTCCTCGGTGGTCGACATCATCGGTCTCATGAAGCACACCCCGGATCTGCGCCGGGTCCTGGCCGCGGCGTCGCTGCCGAAGTTTGTCGCCGTCGGCGAACACGATCTCTGGCCGTTGGCGCTGCACCGCCACTTCGCGCAGTCGATCGGGGCCCGGATTGCGGTCTACCGCGGCGGCCACAGCCCCAGCGAGACGTCGCCGTACCAGATCAGCCGGGACCTGATTGCGCTGTTCGCAGACTCCGCGTCGGCATGACCAAAGCAAACAACCGAGGCGAAGACCCGCATTAGACCCTTGCACCGCGGCCCGTCGCACCGTACGTTGGGGACAGCGGACGAATGTCTCCGCAGCCGTTGGCCTCATGGCCGCCGGAGATCAGCAGCATTTCAGAAGGATAAAGGCATGGCTACAGGCACAGTTAAATGGTTCAACGCCGAAAAGGGTTTTGGCTTCATTGCCCCGGATGACGGGTCGGCCGACGTTTTCGCCCACTACTCGGCAATCGCCACCAGCGGCTACCGCTCGCTGGACGAGAACCAGAAGGTTGAATTCGACGTCACGCAGGGCCCGAAGGGCCCGCAGGCTGAGAACATCCGCCCGCTCTAAGTACTTTGGATTTTGTCCCGGCCGCCCGGCCGGGACACTTTCCCCGAAGACCACAACGCCCCTCCGGAGGACTCCTCCGGAGGGGCGCTTGTGTTCCCGGGCGCCCATGGTCAGGACGCCCGGCGGGGTCAGCCGACGTGGACCCAGGGACGCCGTGTGACGTCCGGTTCGGCCTCGCGCAGGACTTCCCGCGTCACCGGTGCGATCTCGCCTTCGCCGAAGGCCAGGAACCGCAGGAGGTTGGTGAAAGGGTTTCCTTCCGTCCAGCGGAAGTAGATGTGCGGCATCAGGCCGGTGACGTCGCGGATGTGCAGCAGCACGGAGGCGATGGTGTTGGGAACCACGGGCCCGTGGACCTCCAGGACCTGGTACCCGTGCCGGACCACCCCGCGGACCTCGAGCGCGGTCTCGAAGTCCGACGAGTCATCCACCACGACTTCGAGGAACAGCGCCTGGTAGTCCACCGGAAGATGGCTGACCTCGATGGCGGACGTGAGCTTGTCGCGGTACGCCTCAGCGCTGAGCCGCAGCGGCTCATGGGCGATGATCGCGATGGGGCCGGTCTCGTTGGCGGCCAGGAATTCCAGGGCCGGCGTGTCCATCCGCACGTGCGTGGCGTGGAGCTCGAAGGAGCGCCGGAGGCGCGAAAGCAGCGAGATCACGATGATCCCGAGGATGAAGAACGCCGCGATCCGGATGCCCTCGGGCCGCTCGAAGATGTTGGCCACCGTGGTGTAGATGAACACGACGGCGATGACCCCGAACCCGATGCTGCGCTTGCGCTGCCGCCGGCCACGGGCGGACAAGGTCACGGCGACCGCCGCCGAGGTCATCAGGACCAGGACGCCGGTGGCGTAGGCACCGCCCTGGGCGTCGACGTCGGCGTCGAACAGCCAGGTGATCATGAATCCCACGAGCGTGAACACCAGGACCAGCGGCCGCACGGCGCGGGCCCATGAAGGGGCCATGCCGTACCTGGGCAGGTAGCGCGGGACGAGGTTCAGGAGCCCGGCCATGGCGGAAGCGCCGGCAAACCACAGGATCGCAATGGTGCTGAGGTCGTAAACGGTGCCGAAGCCGTTGCCGAGGTATTCGTGGGCTAGGTATGCCAGTGCCCGCCCGTTCGCCGGGCCGCCCGGCTGGAAGTCCTGCTCCGGGATGAGCACCACCGTGGTGAAGCTCGTGGTGACCAGGAATGCGCTCATGATGACGGCGGCCGTGGTCAGCAGGCGCCGGGCGCCGTGGATCCGGCCCGCGGGGTTCTCCTCGGTGTCCGTCGCGTGGCCGCGGATTTGCGGCATGACGGCGACGCCGGTCTCGAACCCCGAGAGGCCCAGGGCAAGCTTCGGGAAGACCAGCAGCGCGATCCCCACCACCATCAGCGGGCTGCCATGCTGGGTGGTCAGGGCGACCCACCAGTTGTCCACGGCCACCGGGTGGCCGATGACCTCGAAAATCGTCGTGACGACGACAATGACGTTCAGCCCGAGGTAGAGGGCGACGAGGACGACGGCGACGCCGATCGCTTCCTTGAAACCGCGGAGGAACACCGCTGCCAGCAGGGCCAGCAGGAACAGCGTGACCGCGACGTTCTGGCCCTGCATCCAGTCGGGAGCGAACGGGTTCTCGATCGCGTGCGCCGTTGCGTCGGCGGCGGAGAGCGTCATGGTGATCATGAAGTCCGTGGCGGCGAACCCGAGCAGCACCAGGACGAGCAGTTTCCCGCCCCAGCGCGGCAACAGCCGTTCCAGCATGGCGATGGAGCCTTCACCGCGCGGGCTTTCCCCGGCCACCCGGCGGTATACCGGCAGCGCGCCCAGCAGGGTCACGGCAACCAGCACCAGGGTGGCCAGCGGCGAAATCACGCCGGCCGCGAGGGCGGCGATGGCGGGCTGGTAGCCCAGGGTGGAGAAGTAGTCCACGCCGGTGAGGCACATGACCTGCCACCACGTGTGCTTTTTCAGGTGGCTGTCACTCACGGCCCCGGGACCTTGATGGATTCCCTTGGCATCCTGGAGGCCGAACAGCAGCCAGTTCCTGAAGTGCTCTCCTGCGCCCGGTCTCGGCGCCGACGGGTCTGCCGGGGGCCGGCTGAGGGTGGTCATGATGTCCTTTCCACGCGGCGCTCCGCGCCGCTTCCGTCCGCGACAGTACCAGCGTCCGCAACCGCCGCACCCCTCCGGCGGACAATCCTGATGGTTCCTTAACGCGGCTGCCTAACGCGGCTGTGCGGGGGCCCTTCGGGCGGACGTCCGTGAACGTGACCGCACTGAACCTGGCAGTTGCCGCCGCGTCGCCCGTGTCCGCCTCCAAGTGACAGAATGACGACATGGCACGTGGAACGCTGCGGATCTTCCTGGGGGCCGCGCCCGGAGTGGGCAAAACCTACGAGATGCTGGAGGAAGCCCACCGCCTCAGTGAGCGGGGCGAGGACGTTGCCGTCGCCTTCGCACTGGACCACGGCCGGGCCGACACCAGGGCGCTCATGGCGGGCCTGGAGATCATTCCGCCCCGGCCGCTGAGCTACCGGGGCGCGGACTTCGAGGAAATGGACGTGGACGCAGTCCTGGCCCGCGCCCCCGAAACCGCAGTGGTGGACGAATACGCCCACTCGAACGTCCCGGGCAGCCGCAACCAGAAACGCTGGCAGGACGTGGACGAACTCCTCACGGCCGGGATCAATGTCCTGTCCACCGTCAATATCCAGCATCTGGCGTCCCTCGGCGACGTCGTCAGCGCCGTCACCGACGTCCGGCAGGCAGAGACGGTCCCGGCTGAAGTTGTCCCGGATGAAGTTGTCCCGGACGACGTCGTACGGCGCGCCGACCAGATCGATCTGGTCGATATCCCGCCTGAACTGTTGCGCCAGCGGCTGAGCGACGGAAAAATCTACGCCGCGGAGAAGATCGATGCGGCCCTCTCCAACTATTTCCGGCTCGGCAACCTCAGTGCGCTGCGCGAGCTCGCCTTGCTGTGGCTGGCCGACCGAGTGGACGAAGGCCTGGCGAAGTACCGGGCCGAGCACGGGATCCAGGACAGCTGGCCGGCCCGCGAGCGCATCGTCGTGGGCCTGACCGGCGGCCCTGAGGGTGAGGCCCTCATCCGGCGCGGGGCCCGCATCCTGACCCGCGTCAGCGGCGGGGACCTCCTGGCAGTCCATGTGCGCGCCGCCGATGGTGTCGCCTCGGAGTCGCCGCATGCGCTCGAACGGCAGCGGCGGCTGATCCAGGACCTGGGCGGCAGCTACCACGTCGTGGCAGGAGAGGACCCCGCCACCGCCCTGCTGGACTTCGCCCGCAGCGTCAACGCCACCCAAATCGTGGTCGGCATCTCGCGGCACAAGAACGTCGCCAGCCTGCTGGGCGGCCTGCTGGGCGGCGGCGTTGGCACCAGGGTGGTGCGGGGCTCCGGGGACATCGACGTCCACATGGTCTCGCATCCGCTCGGCGGCCAGGGCACTGGGGTGCCGCGCTCTCGCGATCTCGGCCGGGTCCGGGTTGCCGTGGGCTTCGTCCTGGCTGTGCTCGTGCCTGCGGTCCTGCAACTGCTGCTCTCCCTCGTGAATCCGGACCACAGCCTGGCCACCGCCATGCTGGTCCAGCTCAGCGGCTCCGTGGCGGTCGCCCTGGTGGGCGGCCTGTGGCCGGCAGTCCTGGCGGCCCTGTGGAGCAGCCTGCTCGTGAACTACTTCTCCACTCCGCCGCTCGGCAACCTGACCATCAGCGATGCGCAGAACTTCCTGGCACTCTTCGTCTTCCTCGGAGTGTCCGCGGCCGTGGCCGTGGTGGTGGACCTGTCCGCCCGTCGTTCGAAGGAGGCCGCCCGGGCCCGGGCCGAGGCCACCACCCTCAGTGACCTCACCCGCGGGGCGGCCGGCTCCGACGACACTGTCCAGGCGCTGCTCGAGCAGGCCAGGACCGTCTTCCAGGTCCGCGGCACGGCCCTCTTCGGCCAAGCTGCCGACGGCGATGGAGCCTGGCGGCTCCTGGCGTCCGCCGGCGAGGACACGGCAGACGGTCAGGACCCCGGCGGCGAGAACATCGAGGAGATCGACTCCACCACCCGGCTGGTCCTCTACGGCCGGATCCTGCCGGCCAGCGACCGGCGGCTCCTCGCCGCGTTCGGCGTGCACGTGGCCGCACAGCTGGAGCGCCAGCAGCTCGTGGCCAGCCGGCGCGAAATGATGCGCCTGGCCGAGAGCAACACCATGCGCACGTCCATCCTCCGCGCGGTTTCGCACGATCTCCGGACCCCGCTGGCCGGGATCAAGCTCGCCGTCGGCGGCCTCCGGCAGCCCGGGGCCCGCTATTCCCCGCAGGAAGAGCAGGAACTGCTGGCCACGATCGAGGAATGCTCGGACCGGCTCGACCTGCTGGTCGGCAACCTGCTGGACATGTCCCGCATCACCTCCGACTCGGCCAGCCCGCAGCTTCGTCCCCTCCGTTGGTATGAGGTCATCCCGGGCGCCCTGCACGGCGTCCCGCCGGGCCGTGTGCGGGTGGAACTTCCCGCCAACATGCCCGAGATCGACGCCGACCAGGGCATGCTGGAACGGGTCGTCGCGAACATTGTCGAAAACGCGGTCAAATACGCACCCGACTCCGACATCGTGGTGGCGGGAACCGCAGGCGGGCTCAGCCCGGCGACGCTCGCTGGGCGCCCGGCCGGCGAGCTGCGCATCATCGACCACGGCCGCGGCGTCCCGGCCGAGCGGGTGCTGGACATGTTCCGCCCGTTCCAGCGCCTCGACGACGCCGCCCAGGCCGCCGGCGTCGGGCTCGGCCTGGCCGTGGCGAAAGGCTTCACCGAGGCTATGGGCGGACGGCTGGCGGCGGAGCCCACGCCGGGCGGCGGCCTGACCATGGTCGTCACGCTCCCGCTCTCCAGCGGCGAGCCCTACGACGCCCCAACGGGCCAGGCCCCGCTGGAGCCGCAATCGGCGCTGACCGGCCGCCGCCACGGTCACCCGCCGCCGCCGTCGCCGTCCCCGGCACCGTCGACGTCGGCTGCCGGGCAGGACGCGCCATGACCGCCGTCCTGGTGGTCGACGACGATCCGCACCTGCTGCGGGCACTGCGCATCACCCTGCAGGCCCACGGCTACGACGTTTCCGCGGCGGCCGACGGCCGGTCGGCGCTGCTCAAGGCCAGGCAGGAGCCGCCGTCGGTGGTGATCCTGGATCTGGGCCTCCCGGACCTGGACGGCACCGCGGTGATCCGGGAGCTGCGCGGCTTCAGTAGCGTCCCCGTCCTGGTGCTGTCCGCCCGCCACGGTTCCGAGGACAAAGTCCAGGCCCTCGACGCCGGCGCGGATGACTACATCACCAAACCGTTCGGCCTGGACGAGCTCCTGGCCCGGCTCCGCGCCCTGCTGCGCCGCACCACGGAACCGGAGACCGAAGCCGTGGTCAGCACGGAGAACTTCACGGTGGACCTGGGCAAGCGCCGGGTGGTCCGGGCCGGACAGGACGTCCGGCTGACCCCCACGGAGTGGAACATGCTCGAAGTGCTGGTCCGGAATCCGGAAAAGCTCATCACCCAGCAGCAGTTGCTCTCCGAGGTCTGGGGGCCGGCGTACGCCAAGGAGACCAATTACCTGCGGGTCTATATGGCCCAGCTGCGGCGCAAGCTGGAACCGGACACCGCCAACCCCCGCCACCTGCTCACCGAGGCAGGGATCGGCTACCGGTTCATGCCCTGACAGCTTTCCAGGCAGCTGCTCCTGACGGTTTTCCCTGCCGCGGCCGGCGATGGATACTGGGGCAATGACTAATTTCAGCCCGCTCAGCAGGGACGATGCCGATCCGTCGCCACTGCCTGAGATCCCGGCGCAGCTGCGGGCGGTGCTCAACGGGATACAGGCCCTCGTGGGCTATTGGGACAACGGACTGCGCAACCGACTGGCCAACGACGCCTACTGCGAGTGGTTCGGCTTCAGCCCCCAGCAGCTTCACGGCATGCACATCCGGGACGTGCTCGGGGAAGCCGTCCTTGAGGCCAACCGGCCGTACATCGAGCGGGCCCTCGCCGGCGAAGCGCAACAGTTTGACCGGACCCTTGTGGACCCTGCGGGCGAGTCCCGCTTCACCGAAGTGACCTACACCCCCGACACCCGCGACGGCGCCGTGCAGGGCTTCTTCGTCCAGGTCACGGACATCACGGAGCGGGTGCTGGCCGACCGGCGCCGGCAACGGGACATGGACCGGTACCGTGCCCTCGCGCGAAGCGTCCCCGGTGTCTTCGTGCTCCTCTTCGACGCCGAGCTGCGCTACCTGATCGCCGAAGGCCAGGAACTGGAGACGTTCGGCTACCGCAGGGAAGAGCTCGAGGGCCAGCGCATCCAGGACGTGCTCAAGGGCGATCTCGCCGCCGAACTCGAGCCGCGCTACCGTGCGGCCCTCGCCGGCCGCGAGGTCTCCTGGAGCCGGCAGATCGGCCACCGCACCTACCGGTTGAATGCCGGGCCGGTCTACTCCGACGAGGACGCCGCGGCCGGCATGGTGGTGGCGGTAGACGTCACCGAGCGCCTCCAGCAACAGCAGGTTTGGCGGGCCCTGCACGAATTGGCGACCGAAGTCGCCCGCAACGCGGCCCCCGAGGACATCTCCGAGCGGGTCGCCGCGATCGTCCGCGGCCTGTTCAACGTCGATTCCGCCGCCGTCGTCCGTTTCACCGGCGCCTCCTCGGCGGAAATCGTCGCCATGGCCCCGACGCTGCCGCCGACGCTGAGCCGTCGGCAGATCTTCGCACCGACGGATGAATCGGCCACCGTCCGGGTGGCGGTGACCGGCAAACCGGCCCACGTCGTCTACCGGCCGGAGGGCGGACAGGTTGCGGAGCAGATGCGCGCCGGCGGCTTCCAGTCCGCGGCGGCGGCGCCGATCCGCGTCCGCGGCAGCCTGTGGGGCGCGGTAAGCCTGACTTCGAAGTCGCGCACCGGGGTCACGGAAGCCATGATGGAGCGGCTGGCCCAGTTCGCGGAGCTCGTCGAAATTGCCATCGGCAACACGGAGGCCCGGACCGACCTGGAGCAGCAGGCAACGACCGATGCCCTGAGCGGCCTGCCCAACCGGCGGGCCCTGGAACGGCACCTCGCCGAACAGGTTGCGGTGGCCGGGAGCCGTGGGACTTACCTGAGTGCGATCGTCCTCGATATCGACCACTTCAAGCGGATCAACGACACCTACGGCCACCTGATGGGCGACGTCGTCCTGGCGGAGGTCGCCGCGAGGCTCCGGACGGTCGCCCGCAGCAAGGAGATCGTGGCCCGGTTCGGCGGCGAGGAGTTCGTTTGGCTGCTCCCGGAGACCGACGGCGCCGAGGCCCTGCTCGCCGCGGAACGTGCCCGGAAGGCCATCGCGTCCGAACCGTTCGGGGACGCCGGTTACCTGACGATCTCCGCCGGGGTTTGCGAGCAGCGCGACGCCACTGCAGGCTCCCTCCTGGACTGCGCGGACCGGGCTCTGTACGAGGCCAAGAACGGCGGCCGCAACCGCACGTCCCGATACGGCCACCCCACCCCCGCCGCCGCCCAGTCCACCCCGGCAAGGCAGTCCACCCCGGCAGGGCAGGCGCCCGACGCCACTGAACCGCGGGAAGCCCAAACCAAGCCGGAAGCCCGGACCACGCGGGGAGCCTAGACGAACGCCGACTTTCCCGTCACGGCCCGGGCCACGATCAGTGAATTGATTTCGTAGCTGCCCTCGTACGTGTAGAGGATTTCGGCGTCGCCGAAGAGCTTGCCCATCTCGTAGTCGCTGCTGATGCCGTTGCCGCCCAGGAGGGACCGGCCCATTGCCACCGAGGCGCGCGCCAGCCGCGTGGTGGTGGCTTTGGCCATGGCCGCCTGGACCATCTCGAGTTTGCCGTCTTCCTGGATTCTCGCCAGCTGGGCCATCAGGGCCAGCGAGGCGGTCGCGTTGCCCAGGATCTCGGCGAGCTGCTGCTGGATGAGCTGGAAGCGGGCCAGTTCCTTGCCGAACTGGCGGCGCTGGAGCGAGTAGGCGCGCGCGACGTCGAATGCGGCCAGCTGGATGCCGGCGCCCTGCCAGCCCACCCAGGCCCGCGAATCGCGCAGGAGCTCGTTGGCCTTGGAGAAGTCGGTGGCGCCGGGCAGCAGGTTGGCCGCCGGGATGCGGACCTCGTCGAGGACAATGTCGGCGTTCTGCATGATGCGCAGGCCGATCTTGTTGGCGATCTTCGTGGCGGTGTAGCCGGGACGGTCCGTCTCCACGATGAAGCCCTTGACGTGCTGGTCAGCGACGTCCCGGGCCCACACGAGGGCGAAGTCCGCGATGGTGCCGGCACCGATCCACCGCTTGGCACCGTTGATGACCCATTCGCCGCCCTCGAGCCGCGCGGTGGTTTCCAGGCCGCCGGCGATGTCCGAGCCGTGGTCCGGCTCGGTCAGGGCGAAGGCTCCGAGCTGGGTGAACGCGGTGAGGCCGGGGAGCCAGCGGGCCTTCTGCTCCTCCGAGCCCAGCTCGTCGATCATGCCGACGATCAGTTCGTTGTGGATGCCCACGAGCGCCGAGAGGGAAACGTCGGCGCGTGCCACCTCGACGTACATGAGCCCCTTGAAGAGCTTGGACGTGCCGTCCGTCTGCAAGCCGCCCAGGCCGTACTTGCCGAGTTCCGCCAGCAGCCCGAAGGGGAACTCCTCACGGTTCCAGTAGTCGATCGACGCGGCACGGACCCGGGACTGCAGGAACTCCCGGACCTCCTGGTAGCGGAGCTGTTCCTCCGGCGGCAGCAGGTCCACGATGTACATGAGGTCGGCGTCCGGAAACGGCGGCAGCGGCGCCGCCGCAACGGATGCGGTGTCTGCTGCGGCTGGAGCCAGCTGTCCGCCGGCACGTCCTTGTGGCTGCACGGGCACGATCCCTTCGTCATGCGCCGTCCGCAGAGCAGCGCCGCTCTTCCAAACCCTTGGATGTCCTAGTATATTGCACAGTGACGGGGATCACTAGGCAGGCGCCGCGCCGGGCCGGCGGGATCCCAGGCAACGGCGCCGGCGCCGGATTTTCCGGAAGGGCTGCGCCAGAGGACTTCGAAAGGTGCACCATGACCGTGACTGATGAGTTCCGGGCCGCGCGGGACCGGCTGCTGGCCCTGCGCGGGGACTACGAGGCTGCCCGCAGCGAATTCCAGTGGCCGCGCTTCGAGGAATTCAACTTCGCGCTGGACTGGTTCGACCAGCTCGCGGCAGACCCGGCCAAGGCGGACAAGCCGGCGCTGGTGATCGTCGAACAGGACGGATCCGCCACCCGGCGCAGCTTCGCGGATCTCTCCCGGCGCTCCTCGCAGGTGGCGAACTGGCTGCGCGGCCAGGGCGTGCGGCGCGGGGACCGGATGATCATCATGCTCGGCAACCAGGTAGAGCTCTGGGAACTCATGCTGGCCGGGATCAAGCTGGGCATCGTCCTGATCCCCACCACCACCCTGATGGGCCCGGCCGACCTCCAGGACCGGGTGGAGCGCGGCGGCGCGGCCTGGGCCGCCGTCGGAAGTGCCAACATCGCCAAGTTCGCCGACGTCGCTGGTGACTACAGGCTCATTGAAATCGGTGCGGGCGCAGCTAACCCCGCCGGGAATCCGGCCGCGGCCCCGGACGCGCTGCAGTACTCCGACGCGGCCGCCGCCGGCGTGGACTTCACCCCGGACGCCCCCACCCTTGCGGACGAGACACTGCTGCTGTACTTCACCTCCGGCACCACGTCCAAGGCCAAACTCGTGGAACACACGCACACCTCCTACCCGGTGGGGCATCTGTCCACGATGTTCTGGATCGGGATGGAACCGGGTGACGTGCACCTGAACGTGGCCTCGCCGGGCTGGGCCAAGCACGCCTGGTCCAACGTGTTCACACCCTGGATCGCCGAGGCCTGCGTGTTCATCTACAACTACGATCGCTTCGACGCCAGGGCGCTCATGGAACAGATGGACCGCGAAGCCGTGACCAGCTTCTGCGCCCCGCCCACGGTGTGGCGGATGCTCATCCAGGCGGATCTGACCCTGCTCAAGAACCCGCCTACCAAGGTGGTGTCCGCCGGCGAACCGCTCAACGCCGAGGTGATCGACCAGGTCCACCGCGCCTGGGGCCAGACCATCAGGGACGGCTTCGGACAGACGGAATCCACCGTGCAGATCGCCAACACCCCGGGCCAGCCGATCAAGATCGGCGCCATGGGCAAGCCGCTGCCCGGCTACGACGTGGTGCTGGTGGACCCCGCCACCGGTGAGGAGGCCGACGACGGCGAGCTCTGCCTGCGCCTGGACCCCCGCCCCGCGGGGCTCATGAAGGCGTACCACGGCGATCCGCAGAAAACGGCGGAGGCTTTCCGCGGCGGCTACTACCACACGGGGGACATGGCGAGCCGGGACGAGCGCGGCATCATCACATATGTGGGCCGCGGCGACGACGTCTTCAAGTCCTCCGACTACCGGCTCTCCCCCTTCGAGCTCGAGAGCGTGCTGATTGAACACCCGGCGGTGGCGGAGGCCGCCGTCGTCCCCTCCCCCGACCCGCTCAAGCTGTCGGTGCCGAAGGCGTTTGTGGTCCTGGCGGCCGGGCACCAGCCCGGCCCGGAGCTGGCCGAGGACATCCTGCGGTACTGCCGGGAGCATCTGGCACCGTTCAAGCGCATCCGCCGGCTGGAGTTTGCCGAGCTTCCCAAGACGATCTCCGGCAAGATCCGCCGCGTGGAGCTGCGGCACAGCGAGGAAGTGCGGCACGGCGGCGGGCCCATTCCCGAGGGCTTCGGCGTCGAGTACTCCGACTCCGATTTCCCCGGGCTCAAGGGTCAGGGCTGAGCGTGGGAACGCCGCTTCCGCGAGATCCGATCGCCGACGCCCGGCTGAACTGGGAGCGCCACGGCTGGTCCGACGTCGCCGCCCCGATGGCCGCCATCACCGCCATCATGCGGACCCAGCAGATTCTGCTGGGCCGGATCGAGGCCGTCCTCAAGCCCTTCGGACTGACCTTTGCCCGGTACGAGCTGCTGGCACTGCTCAGCTTCGCCCGCAGCGGGGCGCTGCCCATGAACAAGGCGAGCGCGCTGCTGCAGGTCCACCCCACCTCGGTCACCAATGCCGTGGACCGGCTCCAGGACGCCGGCCTGGTGGTCCGCTCGCCGCACCCCACGGACGGCCGCACCACCCTGATCGAGCTCACGCCGGACGGGCGCGCCCTGGCCAAACGCGCGACGGCGGTGCTCAACTCCGAGGTCTTCGGCCAGTCCGGCTTCGGCGACCAGGACGTGGACCAGCTGATCCGGATCCTGGGCACGTTCCGCCGGAACGCCGGGGATTTCAGCGGCTGACACCCCCGAGGATCAGGACAGCCGGCGTCATCCGCGAAGCCGAGCCAGAGCCTGCCTACGCCCTTGCCCTCCGGGCGGCGTGAGCCGATGAGGACACGCACATAGCGTTCTTCGCCCGTGGCGGCCGGGACGAACTCGTGGGCTTGGTCGTGACACTTTTAGGCCACGGCAAGGCGCTGTTTCGGTCCCCCGCCGGATCACACTATCCGAGATCCGAAGCAAATGCTTCAGTGTGTGGTTGACTGATCCCAAATTATTTCGACGGTGAAGGACGTCGTGGACGGCGAAGACCAAGAAACACTGACCGGGCAGCGCTCGCTCTGGAGGCACCGGGGGTTCCTGTTGCTGTGGGGTGCGGAGAGCATCAGCGAGCTCGGAGCACAATTCAGCATCCTCGCGCTGCCCCTGCTTGCCGTGTCCGTGCTGGGCGCGGACGAGTGGCAGCTCGGGGTCCTGAACGCCGCGGGCACGGCGGCCTTCTTCGTGGTCGGGCTCCCGGCCGGGGCGTGGGTCGACCGATGGCTCAAGCGGCGGGTGATGATCTTCGCCGACGTCGTACGGGCTCTGGCCATCGCCGTCATCCCGGTGCTGTGGTGGCTGGGGGCGCTGCAACTGTGGCATCTGGCGGCCGTCGCGGCGGTTGTTGGCATCGGCACCGTCTTTTTTGACGTGTCCTACCAAAGCTATGTGCCGGTTCTTGTGACCGGTCCTCAGGTGGCCGAGGCCAACTCAAAACTTGAAGCAAGCTTCCAGGTGGCCAGGATCGGAGGACCCGCCCTCGCCGGCGCCCTACTGGCCGTCGCCGCTGCCCCGGTGTTGCTGGTGTGGGATTCTTTGTCCTACGTCTTCTCGGGAGCCCTGCTGTGGCGGGTGAAAGACGGCGAAGTGCGCGCGGACCGGTCCACACGCAGGAGGCTCGCCAGCGAAATCGCCGAGGGCGTCCGGTACGTCGCACGGGAGCCGCTGATTCGACGGGTGGTCGGCACCACGGCAACGTCCAACCTGTTCGCCACCCTGACGTTCACGCTGCTGCCGCTGCTGGTGCTCCGGGATCTTCACCTTGGCGCGGCGGGACTTGGCCTTATCCTCTCGGTCGGGGCTGTCGGCGGGCTGCTCGGTGCCATCGCCACGCCCTGCCTTTCGCGCCGTGTGGGCGAGGGACGCCTCATTTCGGTCTCCGCAGTGGCCCTCTCCGTGATGCTGGCGCTGATTCCCTTGGCCGCAACGGCGCCGCAGTACGCCCTGCCGATCCTGCTGGCCGCGGAATTCTGCCAGTCGTTCGCAGTGATGACGTACAACATCACCCAGGTGAGCCTCCGGCAGCGCCTGTGCCCGCCGCAACTGCTCGGGCGGATGAACGCCTCGATCCGCTTCGTGGTGTGGGGGGTGATGCCGTTCTCCAGCCTTGGTGCAGGCTTGCTCGGAGACTGGCTGGGAATGCTGCCGACCATGTGGATCGCCGCCGCAGGAGCGCTCCTGGGCTGCGGCTTCGTGGTGTTCTCGCCGCTGACCGGGATGCGCAGGTTGCCTGCCGGTCCGCCCGCGGCGCAGGTTCCCCAGCGGGCAGATTCCGCCTAGTGCTCAGCGGGGCGCGTCGGGGTGGATGCCGCGGGTTTCGCCGCGCTCATGCCGGGACCGCAGCCAGTTTGGGCGGTAAACTCTAGGCAGCACCTTGGCGGTGGCGAGGGCCGCGTACATGACGGTATTGATGGCAACGAAGGTCGCCAGGATGGCGAACCACTCCGTGTTCAGGAGGGTCTGCGGGAAGAGAAGGCCCCTGGGGACGGGCCCGCCGGTGAGGCTCATGCGGACTCCTTGACTGTGTCGGCGGCGGGTGCAATTGTCCGCCACGACGATGATCCGTTCCGGGCTGTGGGACTGCGCCCGCAGCGAGGCGATCGTAGATGGCGGCGTCGTGCGGCGGCCCTTCCACTTGTGCCTGACCGCCCGCGGCGACGGCGGCCCACAGGAGCGCCACGGCGGTGCCGGCGATCACTGCAATGACCAGTCCTACTGTCCGGTGAAGTTGTCCCCTGCCCATCGGTCAGATCGTAGGAGCGATTCATCAGCATCACTTGTCACAAGGAAACCACCCGTCACAAGCTTGTGGTTGCCACCAGGACCACGTGCGGCGGGAGCCTATTTTGCCCGGAATCCTACCGGAGTATCGTGGTTCGAAGCCGGACAGTGCCGTCCGGTCAGGCAGCAATTAGTGCTCTCAGAGCCTCGATTGGCAATCGCCTAGGAGGGGCCATGACTTCGCCCAGCGTCCCCATACCGCAGCCTCCCCCGAAGCCGGTGGTCGGCAATTTGCCCGACATCGACTCCAGCAAGGGGATCCTGGGAATAGTCGAGGTGGCCGAGCGGTACGGCCCCATTGTCCGCATCCAGTTTTTCAACCGCAGCGTCATCGCCATCTCCTCCCAGGAGCTCGTCAACGAAGTGTGCGACGAGTCCCGTTTCGGCAAGGTGCTCGGCGTCTCCCTTCGGGAGGTGCGGGATTTCATCGGCGACGGCCTGTTCACCGCAAGGACAGAAGAACCAAACTGGCAGAAGGCGCACCGGATCCTGATGCCCGCGTTCGGGCCCGCGGCGCTGAAGCGGATGTTCAGCGGGATGGACGACATCGCCGAACAGCTGCTCCTGAAGTGGGAGAGGCTCGGCCCCACGGCCCGTATCGACGTTCCGGACAACACCACCCGGCTGACCCTGGACACGATTGCCCTGTGCTCGTTCAGCTACCGCTTCAACAGCCTCTACCGGGAAGAGCTGCATCCCTTCGTCGGGGCCATGGTCCGGTCCCTGGTCGAGTCCGGGAGCCGGGCGCGCAGGCTCCCGGTCCAGAACAAGATCATGCTCCGCCGGCGCCACCAGCTCGAGGAAGACCATGCCCTGATGTTCGAGGTCGCGGACCAGATGATCAGCGAACGCCGGCGCAACCCCAGCCCGGCGGGCAGCGAAGACATCCTGGACACCATGCTCAACGCCGCGGATCCGGTGACCGGCGAGCGGCTGGACGAGGAAAACATCCGCTATCAGATGGTCACCTTCCTGGTGGCCGGGCACGAGACCACCAGCGGCCTGCTCTCCTTCGCCCTCTACGAACTGCTCCGCCATCCCGCCGTCCTGGCCAAGGCACGCGCCCAGGTAGACGAGGTCCTCGGCACCGAGAGCGCCCGGTTCGAGCACCTGCCCCGGCTGGGGTACCTGGACCAGATCCTCAAGGAGACGCTGCGGCTGTGGCCCACCGCCCCGGCGTTCAACCTCGCGCCGTTCCAGGACACCACCCTGGGCGGCCGCTACGACCTTCCGGCGGGCCAGCCCATCCTGGTCCTTATACCGCTGCTGCACCGGGACAAGGAGGCGTGGGGCGAGGATGCCGAGATCTTCGATCCGGACCGGTTCTCCCCGGAACGGGCCGCGGAGATCCCCGCCAATGCCTGGAAGCCCTTCGGCAACGGGCAGCGCTCCTGCATCGGCCGTGGGTTTGCCCTGCAGGAGGCCATGCTCTTCCTGGCCAAGCTCCTGCAGCGGTTCGACGTCACGGCCGCGGACCCGGGCTATGAACTGCACATCAAGCACACCCTGACCATGAAGCCCGAAGGGCTGTTCATCCATGTGCGCCGGCGGGACGTCACCATCGCAGCCGGGCCGCCGGCCGCCGTCGAACATGCCCGGCAGGCGGAAGCGGCGGCCTCCGCGCCCAACGGCGTTCCGATCCGCGTGCTCTACGGTTCCAATGCGGGCACGTCCAAGGACTTCGCCCAGCGCATCGCCAACGACGCCGGACGGCGCGGCTACAGCCCCACCATCGGCCCGCTCGACGAGGCGGCCGGCGGATTGCCGTCGGAGGGACTCACCACCATCGTCACGTCCTCCTACGAGGGACAGCCGCCGGACAACGCCCGGAAATTTGTGGCCTGGACCGAGGGCCTGCAGGCGGGCAGTCTGGCGGGTGTGCGGTACGCCGTCTTCGGCAACGGCAACAAGGACTGGGCGCGAACGTACCAGGAGGTGCCCAAGGCCATCGATGCTCGGCTCGAGGCGGCCGGCGCCGCCCGGATCTATGCCCGGGGCGAAGCCAACGCCCGCGGGGACTTCTTCGGCGACTTCGAAGAGTGGTATGCCGGATTCTGGCCGGCCGTGGACGCCGCCCTCGGGCAGAGGACCAGCAACCCCACCGCACAGCCCCAGCTTGAACTGCAGTTCGTCGGCAACGTCCGGGACCCGCTGCTGCGCCAGAACGAGCTGGCCCTGGGCACCGTCGTGGCGAACCGGGAGCTGGTCGATCTGGCCAAGCCCGGCGCCCGGTCCAAGCGGCATGTCGAGATCGCCCTGCCCGAGGGGATGAGCTACCGGACCGGGGACTACCTGGCCGTGCTGCCGCTGAACCCCAGCACACTCGTGCAGCGCGCCCTGGCCCGATTCAGCCTCGACTACGACTCGCACGTCCAGCTAAGCATGGAACGGGGAGACACGTTCCTACCCACTGGCGCGCCCGTGGCCGTAGGCGAACTGCTGAGCAGCTACGTCGAGCTCGCGATTCCTGCCACCCGCATCCAGCTCGAGGACCTGGCCGATGTCGCGGCGGATCCGGCACACCGCGCCGAGCTTGAGGCCCTGGCCCAGGACCGCGGGCGGTATGCGGAGGAGATCCTGGACAAGCGGGTCTCGCTCCTGGACCTGCTGGAAACGTATCCGTCATGCCAGCTGTCGTTCACCTCGTTCCTGCAACTGCTGACCCAGCTGACCCCGCGGCGCTACTCCATTTCCTCGTCCCCGCTCTGGAGCCCCGACCACGCCACCTTGACCTTTGCCGTCGTCCAGGCCCCGGCGTGGTCTGGCCGCGGCGTCTTCGAGGGCGCCTCCTCCACCTACCTCGCCCAGGCCAGGCCCGGCTCACGGGTCGCGGTGACTGTCCGTCCCTCGAACGCGGCCTTCCACCCGCCGCCGTCGCTGGAGGTCCCGCTCATCATGGTCTGCGCAGGGACCGGGCTGGCGCCGTTCCGCGGCTTCGTCCAGGACCGGGCGCTGCGGGCCGAGGCCGAGGACACGACGCCGGCGCCCGCCCTGCTGTTCTTCGGCTGTCGGGCCCCGGACACCGACTTCCTCTACAGCGCGGAACTGGCATCGTGGGCAGAGCAGGCCAACCTTGATCTGCGGCCGGTCTTCTCCACCGCGCCCGAAGACGGCCTGAAGTACGTCCAGGACCGGCTGTGGGCAGACCGGGCCGACGTCGTCGAACTGGTCAAGCAGGGCGCCACGGTCTATGTCTGCGGCGACGGCAAGCACATGGCGCCGCAGGTCCGGGACACGTGCGTCCTGATCTATCAGGAAGCGACCGGCGCCTCTAAACCCGACGCCGAGGCGTGGATGGATGAAGTGGAACGCACGCACGGGAGGTACGTCGCAGACATCTTCACGTGACGACGGCGGCCCGGCCGCAGCATGATCGCCCAGCTGACGGCCAGCGCGCCGCGCTGCGAGCGGTGCACGAGCGCCCGCAGCCGGTCGACGGCCACGATCTCGAAAGCGGCTCCGGGCCCGCCCCAGTCCGCAATGACGTCACCCACCCTGAGGGCCTGGAGTGCCGGGTCAATGGTCCGGAGGGCCCGGCGCGCGGCCGGGATCAGTGCTTCGCCCCACCGTGGCAGGTACCAGCCGGAGCGCTCCTTGCCCAGCTGCACGATCCAGGGCCAGACGGCGTCGGGCAGCCCGGGCAGGTCGAAGCCGCGGTCCATCACCACGTCCGGGGCGGGGACCAGCGCGTCGCCCGGGACGAAGGCGCCGACCTCCTCCGGGGACGCTGCGACGCCCAGGAATCCGGTGGTCATGGCTGCCTCCCTGCCGGCCACGCCCCGTGCCCCAAACGCGCCGTGCCCCTAAAACGGTGGCCCCAAACACCGGTGGCCGGTATGGCCTCAGCGGTGGTTGAACTCCGGTTGGCGCTTCTCGGTGAAGGCAGCCATGCCTTCCTTCTGGTCCTCGGTGGCGAACAGCGAGTGGAACACCCGCCGTTCGAACAGCACGCCCTGGGCCAGCCCGGTCTCAAAAGCCGCGTTGACCGCTTCCTTGGCCACCATCGCCACGGGCTTGGACTTGGAGGCGATCACCCCGGCGGCCTTCAGGGCTTCCTCGACGACGTCCGCGGCCGGGACCACGCGGGACACCAGGCCCGCGCGTTCGGCTTCCTCGGCGTCCATGAAGCGGCCGGTCAGGATCATGTCCATCGCCTTGGCCTTGCCCACCGCGCGGGTCAGCCGCTGCGAGCCGCCCATGCCCGGGAGCACGCCGAGGTTGATTTCCGGCTGGCCGAATTTGGCGTTGTCACCGGCGATGATGAAATCGCACATCATGGCCAGCTCACAGCCGCCGCCCAGCGCGAAGCCGGACACGGCCGCCACGACCGGGATGCGGAGCCGGGTGAAGTCCTCCCAGCCGCGGAACCAGTCCGCCGCGTACATGTCCATGTAGCCCTTGGACTGCATTTCCTTGATGTCCGCACCGGCGGCGAAGGCCTTCGCCGAGCCGGTCACCACCACGGCACCGACCTCCGGGTCCGCGTCCATCGCGGTGACGGCCCCCACCAGCTCGTCCATTGTGGCCTTGTTCAGGGCGTTCAGGGCCTCGGGCCGGTTGAGCGTCACCAGGCCTACCCGGCCGCGGCGCTCCACCAGGATGTTCGCGTACTGTTCCGTCATAAAAGTGGTCCCCTTCGGTGGTACTGGTTGCGGGCCCGGCGCCGGGCCCTGTTGTCGGTCAAGGCCTCGGCCCGTGGGTGTCGGCGGGGCTGCCGCCCGGCGTGCCGGATCCCGGTTTGCCTGCTTCCGACGTGCCTGTTTCAGACTTTTCGCGGATGTCGGTGATGATGCCGGAGAAGTCCCGGCCGGCGCCGCCTTCCGCGGCAAACGTATCGTAAATTTCGGCGGCGAGCGGGCCGAGCCGGGCAGCGACGCCGGTGCTTTGGAGCGCGTTGAGGGCCAGATTGAGATCCTTGGCCATGAGCGCCCCGGCGAAGCCGGGCTGGTAGTCCCGGTTGGCGGGGCTCGTCGGGACCGGCCCCGGCACCGGGCAATTGGTGGTCAGCGCCCAGCACTGTCCGGAGGCGGCGGACGCGACGTCGAAGAGCGCCTGGTGGGTCAGCCCGAGCTTCTCGCCCAGCACAAAGGCCTCGCTGACGGCGATCATCGAGACGCCCAGGATCATGTTGTTGCAGATCTTGGCCGACTGGCCCGCACCGTGCGCGCCGCAGTGAACCACCCGTTTGCCCATGACTTCCAGCAGGGGCTTGACGGCCTCGAAATCCTCCGGGAGGGCACCGACCATGAACGTGAGTGTGCCGGCCTCGGCCCCCACGACGCCTCCGGATACGGGGGCGTCGACGGCCCGGTGCCCGGCCGCGACGGCGAGTTCCGCGGCCTCGCGGGCCTCGTCCACGTTGATCGTGGAACAGTCCAGGAACATGGTGCCCGGGGCGGCCACTTCAAGCAGGCCGGGCGCACCGCCGGTGCCCCGGTAGGCGTCCAGGAGGTGCTTCCCGCTGGGCAGCATGGTCAGCACGACGGCGGCCCCCGCGGTGGCCTCCGCTGCCGTCCCGGCCGTTGGAATGCCGTGCTCCCGGGCCGCGTCCAGGGCCGCCGGCACGACGTCGAAGCCGGTCACCTGGTAGCCGGCCTTGACCAGGTTCACGGCCATGGGCCCGCCCATGTGCCCGAGGCCCAGGAAGGCGATGGTGCCTGTTTCCGGCGCTCCTGCTTCAGACATTGTTCTTCTCCTTGTTCCTCTCCTGCGGGGAGAGCTTCAGTTCGCGTCCATCCAGCGGGGCGAAGTAGGCAGCGACGTCCGCCGGGGTGACCTCCGCGAGGGTGGCGGGCTTCCAGCGCGGGTTGCGGTCCTTGTCCACCACCTGGGCCCGGATCCCCTCGCGGAAGTCCGGTCCGGCGAGGAAGTGCAGGCCCACGCGGTACTCCTGCTCGAGCGCCTGCGCCAGGCCCAGCCCGCGAACGCGGCGCAGGGACTCCAGCGCCACCTTCACCGCCGTCGGCGACTTCGCCTCGATTGTGTCGGCGGCCGCGGCGGCCTCTCCGCCAGCTTCTCCGCCAAGGGCGCGGAGGCGGCTCAGGATCTCCTCGGCGTCGTCGCTGGAGTAGCAGGCGTCGATCCATTCCTGCTGTGCCGCGAGCACCGACGCCGGAGCCGGTTCGGTGAAGCGGGCGACGGCGGCGCCGGCCGCCTCGGTTTCGAGCGCTGCAGCCAGTTCCGGCAAACGGTCGGAGGGCACAAAGCTGTCGGCGAGGCCCAGGAACAGCGCGTCCGCCCCGCTCAGGTGGGCGCCGGTCAGGGCCGCGTGTGTGCCGGTCTCCCCCGGTGAGCCGGAGAGCAGCAGGGTGCCGCCGACGTCGGGCACGAAGCCGATCGTCGTTTCGGGCATGCCCGTGCGGGTCCGGTCGGTGACGATCCGCACGGAGCCGTGCGCCGAGATCCCGACGCCGCCGCCCAGGACCAGCCCGTCCATGAACGCCACGTAGGGCTTGGGGTATTCAGAGATCAGCAGGTTCAGCCGGTACTCGTCCGCCCAGAAGTCCGCGGTGGCATCCCCGCCGTCGAGCATGTCCCGGTAGATGGCGACGATGTCGCCGCCGGCGCAGAGGCCCCGGTCGCCGGCGCCGCGGACCAGCACCGTAGCAATGGCGTCGTCGTCGGCCCAGAGCGTGAGCTGCTCCAGCATGGCGGCGGCCATCCCGGCCGTCAGGGCGTTGACGGCCGCGGGCCGGTTGAGGGTCACGACGCCGAGGCTGCCGCGCCGTTCAAACAGGACTTCCTCTGCTTCCCCGGGCAAGCGTTCGCCGGCCGCTGCTCCGCCGGCCGCGGCTCCGCTGGCCGCTTCCCGCGCAACTTCCGCCCCCATCAGCTGCCTTCCGGCATGACGAAGCTGGCGCCGCTGCGCACGCCCGAGGGCCAGCGGGTGGTGACCGTCTTGGTCTTTGTGTAGAAGCGGAAGGCGTCCGCGCCGTGCTGGTTGAGGTCGCCGAAGCCCGACGCCTTCCAGCCGCCAAAGGTGTAGTAGGCGATCGGCACCGGAATGGGGACGTTGATGCCCACCATGCCCACCTGGACCCGGCTGGCGAAGTCACGGGCGGCGTCGCCGTCGCGGGTGAAGATGGCCACGCCATTGCCGAACTCGTGTTCGCTGCAGAGCCGGAGGGCTTCGTCGTAGTCCTCGGCGCGGAGCACGCTGAGGACCGGGCCGAAGATCTCTTCCTTGTAGATCTTCATGTCCTTCGTGACGTTGTCGAAAAGCGTCGGGCCGATCCAGAAGCCGCCGTCGTAGCCCTCGACTTTGAGTCCGCGGCCATCGGTCACGAGGCTGGCGCCTTCCTCGACGCCGGAGGCGATGTAGCCTTCGATCCGCTCCTTCGCGGAGGCCGCCACCACCGGGCCGAAGTCCGAATCCTTGGCCAGGCTGGGGCCGACCTTCAGGCCCGCGATCCGTTCCTGCAGCTTCTCCACCAGCACGTCGGCGGTCTTCCGCCCCACCGGCACCGCGACCGAGATGGCCATGCAGCGCTCTCCGGCCGAGCCGAAGCCGGCGCCGATCAAGGCGTCCGCGGCCATGTCCAGGTCCGCGTCCGGCATGATCACCATGTGGTTTTTGGCGCCGCCGAAGCACTGGGCACGTTTGCCGTTGGCCGCGGCGGTCGCGTAGATGTACTGGGCAATGGGCGTGGAGCCGACGAACCCGATGGCCTGGACCCGCGGATCTTCCAGCAGCGCGTCCACGGCTTCCTTGTCGCCGTTGACCACGTTGAAGACACCGTCGGGAAGTCCGGCCTCGGTGAAGAGCTCGGCCAGGCGAAGCGGCACAGACGGGTCCCGCTCGGAGGGCTTGAGGATGAAGGAATTGCCCGCGGCGAGCGCAGGACCGGACTTCCAGAGCGGGATCATGGCCGGGAAGTTGAACGGCGTGATGCCGGCGACGACGCCGAGCGGCTGGCGCATCGAGTGGACATCGATGCCGGTTCCGGCGCTGTCGGTGAACTCGCCCTTGAGCAGGTGCGGCGCGCTTGCGGAGAACTCGACGACTTCGATGCCGCGCTGGATGTCCCCCTTGGCGTCGAGGAAGGTCTTGCCGTGCTCGGAGGAGAGCAGGGTGGCGAGTTCGTCCATGTGCTCGTTGACCAGATCCACGAACTTGAGCAGAATCCGGCCGCGGCGCTGCGGATTCATCGCAGCCCATTCCGCCTGCCCCTTTTCCGCGCTGGCAATCGCGTTGCGCACTTCCTCGACGCTGGCCAGCGGCAAGCGGGCCTGGACCTCACCGGTACAGGGATCGTACACATCGCTGAACCGGCCGGAAGTGCCTTCCACCCGCTGCCCGCCAATGTAATGGGATAGCTCTCGAACCATGACCAACTGCTCCTTTGCATGTGACCCAGATCATCTCTGAAGCCGAATATACTCGGACTTCCTACTAATTTCCAGAGGACGGAAGCGGCCGACTGCTTCGCCCGGGGGCCAAGTTCGGTAAGTTAGGGACTGTGAAGATTGCTACCTGGAATGTGAACTCGCTCCGTGCCCGCGCCGACCGTGTGGAGGCCTGGCTTCAGCGCACGGACTGTGACGTCCTCGCTATCCAGGAAACTAAGTGCAAGGACGAGAACTTTCCCTGGGAGCTTTTCGAGAGCATGGGCTATGAGGTGGCGCACTTCGGCCTGAGCCAGTGGAACGGCGTGGCGATCGCCTCGCGGGTGGGACTCGACGACGTCGAACGCACCTTCCTGGACCAGCCCGTGTTCGGCAAGAACGGCAAGGACGCCGTGCAGGAGGCCCGCGCGATCGGCGCCACCTGCGGCGGCATCCGGGTCTGGAGCCTCTACGTCCCCAACGGCCGCTCCCTCGACGACGAACACATGCCCTACAAGCTCAACTGGCTGGACATCCTGAAATCCCACGCCGGCACCTGGGTCAAGGACGATCCCCAGGCGCAGATCGCGCTGATGGGCGATTTCAATATCGCCCCGCAGGACGACGACGTCTGGGACATCGACTTCTTCCGCGCCAACGCCATGACCCACGTCAGCGAGCCCGAGCGCGCCGCCTTCCACGCTTTTGAGGAGGCCGGCTTCCAGGACGTCGTCCGCCCGCACACCCCGGGACCTGGGGTGTACACCTACTGGGACTACACGCAGCTCCGCTTCCCGAAGAAGGAGGGCATGCGGATCGACTTCATCCTCGGCTCCCCGGCCCTGGCGGCACGGGTCACCGGCGCGGTGATCGACCGCGAGGAGCGCAAGGGCAAGGGCGCCTCGGACCACGCGCCGGTGATTGCGGAACTGGCGGACTAGTGGCTGCCGCCCAGGGAAGCGTGGTGATCCAATGACCGGGAACATTTACCGCGGCCAGGCCGGCCTGCCGTTCTCTTCCGCGCTCCGGATCTACGAGCCCCTCGAGGCGTTCCCCGAGCAGCAGCAGGAAACCCTGCGGACTGCGGGCGCGGGCCTGGCGTCCCGCGCCGCCGTGGAGAATGCCGAGCTCCTGGCCTCCCTGGGCCGCATCACCCGTTCCGACGGGGACCCTTTTCCCACCGGCCGGACCGACCTCGTGCGCGTCGTCCCGGCCCCGGCACGGCAGGCGTCCTCCGGCGCAGCCCGCGACGCCGCCGAGCCCGGCCCCGGGGCTGCCGCGCGGCAGGCCGACAAGCTGCTGTACTGCCCCAGCCAGCTTGTCCTGCGCGCCGGGCTGGCCGCCAATGCCCTGATGGAAGGCATCCACGGGCCCCTGGCCCAGCTCCTGATCCCGGAAGAACAGCGGGACAAGCACCAGGAACGCATCGACGAGGTCCGGGCACACGATGGCCTGAGCAGGGTCCACACCCGGGCGTCCACGTGGGGCATTCCCTTCAGCTGGTTCTGCCTCTTCCAGGAGTCGGATCCCACCGACGTCGTCGAATCCGAGGGCCACATTGTGACCGTCCGGATCCGCGCGGGCATAGGCAAGGCGCTGGAGCGCGTGAGCTACGCCGTGGCACACCTGGCCCTCGCCGCGCCGGACCTGGACATGCTCGAGGACCTGACCCAGCTCACGGAATGGCTTGAGCTCTTCCACCCGGATTCGGCAGTGGAACTGGACTACGGCGCGGTGGCGGACAAGGTCTACCCGGACGATTCGCCGCTGGACGTGCGGCTCGGCATCGAGTGCCTGGCTGAAGGCGACATGACCGGCGCCGCCGCGGCCTACCGCCGGCTGGCCACGCGTTGGGTGCCAATCCGGCAGCTTGCCCGCGCTTCCTAGGCCAGAAGCCTAGGCCACGCCGGCCGACCGGCGCAGCGGCGGCGCCGTCGTCGTCCGCACGATCAGCCGGTGCGGCGCCACGGCGGACTGCACGGCCCCGGGAATGCCGTCGAGCTCGTCCAGCAGCATCTTGGTGCCGAGTTCGGCCTGCAGATCCGGGCGCTGTCCCACCGTGGTGAGCCCCATGGCCTCGGCGAAGTCGTGGTCGTCAATCCCGATGACCGACAAGTCCTGCGGCACCCGCACGCCGGCCTTGTTCGCCTCGAAAATGACGCCCATGGCCATCTCGTCCGAGGCGCAGAAGATCGCTGTGGGCTTGGGCCCGGTCGCGGTCCACAGGCGCCGGAACGCCTCCTGGCCGCTGCGGACGGTGAAGTCCCCCCACACATCCCATTCGGGCCGGATGGGCAGCCGCGCCTCGCGCATGATGTCGTGGAAGGCCTGGATCCGGACCCGGGGGACGTCGAAGTTGAGGTCGGTTTCGTCGTCGCCGTGCAGGAGCGCGATCTCGGTGTGGCCCAGCCCGATCAGGTGCCGGACCGCGGTGGCGGCCGCGGCGTAGTCGTCAATGCCGATGTAGGGGCACTCCTCGACGTGGCCTCCGACCACCACCAGCGGAATGTCAATCTTCTGCAGGTGATCGATTTCCTCATGGGTGAGCGCCATACAGAGGACCAGCAGGGCGTCGATCTGCTTGTAGACCATGGTCTTGCTGAACAGCCGCTCACGGTTGCTGCCGTGGCCGCCAAGATTGAAGAGGGAAAGGTTGTACTGGCGCGAGTGCAGTTCCCGGTCTGCGCCCTCGATGGCCTTGGAGAAGAACCAGCGGCTGACGAACGGGGCCAGCACACCGATGGTCTTGGTCCGTCCCGTCGCCAGGCCGGACGCCGAGGACGAGGCGACGTAGCCCAGGGACTCGGCAATGGCGAGGATCTTCTCCCGCGTCGCCGGAGATACGCGGGGCAGCCCGCGGACGGCACGGGATACGGTGGCCGTGGATACGCCGGCAGCGGCGGCAACATCTTCAATGCTGACGCCGGAATGGCCGCCCCGTTGCGCCCTTTCTGTCCGTGCCACCTTTGCCCCCTTATTGACGGTCCGCGGAAGGCAGGGCGCTGCCCGCAGATGTGCGGCGCCCTGCCTCCCCGCGGCAGTCGTTCCTGTAACTAGTTCCTGCTCTTGGCTGCCTAGCCGCGCCGGCTGGCGGTCCGGCGCGGCAAGCGCCGGCGCAGCCGGATCATCCCGTAAAGGGCCAGCAGCATGGCGAGCAGACCCAGGGCCCAGAAGAGGGCCGGCTGGGCGGTCACTTCCATCCAGACGGTGACCACCAGCAGCACGACGGCCCAGAAGCCGAGGAACCCGATGATGATGTCGAAATCCTCGCCCGAACGCACCTTCCGGCGCGTCGGCGGCACGTGGCCCTGGTTCTGTTCGTCCGTCATGACGCCACAGTCATTTAACCGCACCGGCGGTCAGGCCAGCCACGATCTTACGCTGGAATACCAGGACCAGGATGACCAGGGGAATGGTCACGATGGTGCCCGCAGCCATGATCGCGGTGTACGGGATCTGGTTGGGCTGTGCACCGGCGAAGCTGGCAATGGCCACGGTGACCGGCTGCGTTGCGTCGCTGGAGAGCTGGCTGGCGATCAGGAATTCATTCCACGAGGAGATGAATGCCAGGATGGCCGTCGTGAAGATGGCCGGTGCGGCCAGCGGCATGATGACCTTCCTGAAGGCCTGGCCCTGCGTGCATCCGTCGACCCGCGCCGATTCTTCCAGCTCCCACGGCATCTCCCGGAAGAAGGACGTCATGGTGTAGACGGTCAGTGGCAGCACGAACGAGATGTTCGGGATGATCAGGGCCTGGTAGGTGCCCATCCAGCCGATGTTCGTGAACAGCTGGAACAGCGGCGTGATGAGGGCGACGCCGGGGAACATGGAGGCCCCCAGGATGAAGCCCAGCACGAGGTACTTGAACCGGAAGTTCAGCCGGGCCAGGGCGTACGCGGCGAACACGCCGATCAGCAGCGACACCAGGGTAACGACGGTGCCGATGAAGAGGCTGTTGAGCAGCGCCTGGCCGAAGTGGTTGCCGAAGGAGGTGTCGAACGCCGTCTTGAAGTTGTCCAGCGTCACGTGGGTCGGCAGGATCGAGGTGTCGTAGGTGTAGCCGACATCGCGGAACGCCGTCACCACCATCCAGTAGGCCGGGGCCAGGCACCAGAAGAGGATCACGACCGCGCTGATGTAGGTGCGGCCGTTGGCCCACTTTTCGCGGTTCTGCGCCGCCTTGCGCCCCTGGTCCTGCTTCGCGCGGAGTTCGGTCGCGGCGGTCATTTCTTCCCCTTACCTGCGCCGGTCTGCTGCTCCACCACGTTCGCTCCGAGGAAGCGCACAAAGATGAAAGCCACCAGAAAGATGATGATGAACGTGATGGTGGACAACGCCGCCGCCGCGTTGAAGCCTTGCCTGATTTGGTTGATCACCAGAATGGACAGCGTGGTGGTGTTGTTGGCTCCGCCCGTCAGGATGTACGGGAGGTCGAACATGCGCAGTGCGTCCAGGGTGCGGAACAGGATGGCCACCATGAGCGCCGGCTTCACCAGCGGCAGCGTGATCATCCGGAACCGCTGCCAGGCGGTGGCGCCGTCGACCTTGGCTGCCTCGTACACTTCCGCGGGAATCATCTGCAGGCCGGCGAGAATCAGCAGCGCCATAAATGGTGTGGTCTTCCAGACATCCGCGATGATCACTGCCCACCGGGCCGGCCATTCGCTGCCGGTCCACAGGACTGTGGTGTTGAAGAGCTTGTTGCCGATGCCTTCGAAGGCGAAGATGAACAGCCACAGCTTGGCCGTAACGGCGGTGGGGATGGCCCACGGCACCAGGACGGCTGCACGGACCAGGCTGCGGCCCTTGAAGGCGCGCGCCATGATGACGGCCATCCAGAAGCCGAGCACTGTTTCCAGGGCCACCGTGACGATGGTGAAGAAGAAGGTGGTGCCGGTGGCGGACCAGAACTGCGCACCGAGGGTACCCGGCGGGCAGTCAACGGTTCCGCCGTCGGGAGCCGGGCATTGCTGGAAAATCCAGTTGTAGTAGTTCGAGAAGCCGGCCGGCCCGCCTTCGACAAAGAGACCCGTGGCTGGGTCCAGGCCGGCGTCTTTCTGGAAGGACATCACAACGGCGGTAATGATCGGGTACACGATCACGACCGACAAGGCGATGATGGTCGGCGCCAGCAGCCAGGCTGCCCAGCGCCCCTGCGTCGCGATGCGGTTGTCCTCCCCGACGCCCTTGGGGCCGTGGTGGATCGGGGCCTCGCCCGACGCCGGTGCCTTGACCGACGTCGGGCCTACTTCGGTTGCCATGATGGACCTACTGTCCCGCGCTAGCGGACTCGATGGACTTCTGCATGTCGGACAGGGCAGCGTCTACGGTCTTCTCACCCTTGATGGCCGAGTACGCGTTTTCCTGGATGGCCTTGGTAACGGCCGGGTAGAACGGGGTAACCGGACGCGGCACGGCGTTCTCGATGGAGGTCTTCAGGACCGGCAGGTACGGCAGCTTGGCGACGAGCTCCTGGTCGTCGTAGAGCTTGCCGAGCACCGGAGCGAGCGAACCCTGCGTGGCGAAGAACTTCTGCGTTTCTTCGGTGGTGAGGAACTTCAGGAAGTCCAAGGCAGTGGCCTTGTTCTTGGAGTAGACGCTGATCGCGGCGCTGTGGCCGCCGAGGGACGAGGCGCCCGGACCGTCCTTGCCCGGGAGGGCGGTCATGCCCAGGACGTCCTTGACCTTCGAGGATCCTTCAGTGGTGGCCAGGTTGTAGACGTACGGCCAGTTGCGCAGGAACAGCAGCTTGCCGTCCTGGAAAGCCTGGCGGCTTTCCTCTTCCTGGAAGGTGATGGCCTCCTTGGGAATGTCGCCGTCGGCGTAGGCCTTGGTCAGGTTCGCCATGCCCGCCTTGGCCTCAGGGGTGAGCAGGTTGGGCTTGCCATCGGCATCCAGCACGGCGCCGCCGGCGGAGTTGATGGCCTCGGACGCGTTGACGGTCAGGCCCTCGTACTTCTTGAACTGGCCGGAGTAGCAGCCAATGTTGTTGGCCTTGGCGACGGAGCACATGCTGATCATTTCGTCCCAGGTCTTCGGGGGCGTGGGGACCAGGTCCTTGCGGTAGTACAGGATGCCGCCGTCGGACGATTCCGGTGCCGCGTACAGCGTGCCCTTGTAGGACGCGGCCGTGACGGTCGGCTTCAGCATGGCCGAGGTATCCAGCGCCATCTTGTCCTTGAGCGGCTGCAGCCAGCCCTTGGCAGCGAATTCCGCGGTCCAGACGACGTCGACGCTCGCGACGTCATAGCCGGCGTCCTTGGCCTGGAAGTGCTGTACGAGGTCGTCGTGCTGCTGGTCGGCCTGGTCCGTCTGCTCCTTGAAGGTGACCTTCTCGTTCGGGTGGGCTGCGTTCCACTTTTCGATCAGCGGACGGACAACGTTGCTGTTGTCCTTGCCCTGAACGTAGGTGATGGGGCCGCGTCCATCCAGGCCCTGCGAGGCGGCGTCGCCGCCGCCGGTAGTGCCGCCACCTCCGCCGCCACACGCCGAGAGGGTGATGGCCAAAATGCCTGCTGTGGCGACGGGAAGTAGGAATTTGCGGGTTTTCATACTGGAGTGCTCCTCGCTGAGTACCGGTGAAAAACGGCCGTATTGTCTGTGTGCCGACCATCACACTAATCACCAGTCAGTGAGGAATGCAAGCGTTTACATGAAACCTTTATCCAAAGGAGACTCCATAGGCCCCTCGGGGAGCCGCTTCAGCGGACCCGCTCGGCCCGGCCGAACCGCGACCTCGCCCCGGATCCGATGTGGATCAGGACCGGGGTGCGCTTGCCGATCACCGCGTCGAGCGCCTCCACGAGGGAAGAGACTTCGGCGGCGAGCGTGTGCGGGGCGACCCCCTGGCGGGGCTCCACCCAAATCTTGAGGGCCGGCTCGCCCCGGATTTCGTAGGCGGCCACCGTGACGCCGGCCAAATCGGGCCGGTCCGCGAGGGCCGCACGGAGCGCCTGCTCGGCCACGCCGCCGCCGATTCCGACGTTGCCGGCCACGGCCCCCGGGTCCTCCTCGGCCACGATCAGGCTGGTCCGGCCCTTGCCCTGCTGGGCCACCCAGGCCACCATCAGGCAAAGCACCACCACCAGCGCCAGGCAGATGGCAATCCACAGCCAGCTCTCCTGGCTGCGGGGCAACTGCGTCCGTTCGAACAAATCGAGCCAGAAGATCAGGACGCCGCCCGCCCAGACGTGCCACCACGCGGCGACGGCGGGGACGCTGACAATCAGAATCAGGAGGATGCCGATGGCGAAAACCTTAATGCCAAGGATGCCGATCAGGATGCGGTTCAGGACACGGGGGGTGTTGTTCATGCCCCCACCACCCCGGCCGTGGAGACCTGGATCCGCACTTCGGGCATGGGCCAGGGGCCCATTTCCTGGAGCTCCCGGCGCACGGCTTCAAGGACGGCGTCCGGGCGCAGCGGCACACCGGAGGTCGGCCGGACGCTGACCATGACCCGGTTCCGCGACACGGTCACCATCACCTGTTCCCGCGTCACGTTGGCGGCCAGCCGGGCCCGGCGGGCCAGGGCGGCGGCAATCACCTCATCGTCCACCACGACGGCGGCCCGGCGGTCCGGGAGCAGGTGCCGCGCCTTCCGGCCCGGCAGCACGGCGTTGAGGAAGAAAAACAATCCCACCATGGCGATCACGGCGCCGGTGACGCCGAGCAAAAGCGGCGGGGCGCCGTCGGGGAGGGCGACCACCCGTTCGGCCGCCGTCAGCGGATCCACGAGCCACGGCGGCTGTCCGATCGCACGGACGGCCGTTTCGAGCAGCGCGTAAGCGCACACGGCCATGACCAGGGCTGCCGCGATCACGGAGACAACGGCCCGCGATGAGTGCATCTCCCGTTTCAGTACCCGGTCCATGCCCGCGGCACCGGAGCCCAATGGTCCGCTCTCCGGCGCCGTGCCGGCGTCGTACGGGCCGGATCCGGTACCGGCGTTCTGGGTTTCCTGGCTCAATGCACCCGACCTCCCCCTCGCACAGTTGCACCGCTGATGCGGATGTCCACGCGGCTCAGCTGCGCTCCGGTCAGTTCGGTCACGCGGCCCAGGATCTCCGCTTTGGCGGCCACGGCACGCTCCCAAATGGAACCGCCGAAGCCCGCGACGCGGTTCGGATCCCGGTGAACCACCGTGAGGGGCGGGACGGCGACGGGCATGACAAGGGACAGCGCGAGCAGCCCGCCGTCGTCGGACCACGCGGCGCGCACGTCGTGTGGCGGCACGCCCAGGGCCTCACCCGCTGCCGCCCGTGCCACGCTGGTCAGGGCCTGGGTGCTGATGCGGTTGTGCCCGGCCATCGCGGCGCCGCGCACGGGCGTCCCGGCCGTGATGCTCATGAGGAGGAACGCCGGCCCGTGAGGGCGTCGAGCACGCTGCGCAGGTCCAGCTTCCCCTCTGCTGCCCGGCCAAAGAGCGCGCCGATGCCCATGAAGAACAGGGCGCCGAGGAAGCCCCACACACCGAACTGGAAGGACATGAACGCCACGAAGGCCCCGATGGCGATTCCCACTACCGTCAGACTCATTGGATGGCCTCCCTGACCGGCCGGACCTCGGCGGGCGCGGCCGGTTTGGCCGGGCCGGGCACATAAACGTCATTGATCTCGATATTTACCTCGATCACCTCCAGCCCCGTCAGTTCCTCCACGGCGGAGTAGACGGCGGCACGGATCTGGTCTGCGAGGGAATGCAGGGGGGTGCCGTACATCGCGACAAGGTCGATGTCCACGGCCACTTGGGTTTCGCCCACTTCCACGCGGACGCCCGCCGCGTGGTCGGCGCTGCCCACGGCGTCGCGGATGGCCCCCAGGGCGCGCGAGGGCCCCGATCCCAGCGAGTAGACGCCCGGTACTGATCGGGCGGCAATGCCCGCGACCTTGGCGATGGCGGTTTCCGCAATAACGGTGCGGCCGCTGCCCGCCGGACCCGGCAGCACGGGCACGGGTTCGTCCACAGGACCGGCCACGGGTTGAGAACTCTGGTATTCCATAACGCACTCCCCCTTCTCTTTGACACAACCCTAGTCCCTGACTTGGGCCGTGCGGGGGAATCTTGCGGCGCCGGTTCCCACGGCCGGCGCAGGTGGGGGCCGTGGGAACGGGCGATGTGCGGCGGGGACCGGGGTCAGCGTCCGCCTGTCAGCAGCGGGGGACGGATCAGCGCCGACGGCCCCGGTGGGGCTACTTGCAGTTCGTGGCGATCCAGGTTGTCACGGGCGCCATTGCAGCCTGGAGCTTGCCGCTGGAGAAAACGGTCTGGTCGGTGACGCCCGCGATGGCCACCTCCTTGAGGTTGGCGAAATCGGCCTTGAGGCTGTCCGGGACGAGCTCCGCGGTCTGGGCCAGTTCCGCCTTGAACTGTTCCAGTTCGGCCGTCTTTCCTTGGGCGGCCGACAGCGGAAGGAGTGTGGCGCCGGTGGCCTGCTCCGAGATCTTTGTGCACGCCTCTGCGGCGCTGGTGAAGCCGCCGAACGGTCCGGAGGTCTCACTGGGGCTGGGCGTGGCGGACGCCGAAGCACTGGACGTGCCCGCGGCGGACGACGGCGCGCTGCTGGCCTGCGGGGCCGAGCAGCCGGCGAGGGCCAGGGCTGCGAGGAGGGCGGCTGCGGTGAGAGGACGGGCAATTTTGTTCGAAGTCACGTTGCAGAATCACTTTTCGGTTGAGATTGCGCCGCCCGCCCTGACAGGGCTGCCGGCGGCCTTGGTGTTCTTTCCCCAGCGTGCGAGTCTAGCCCGGCCGCCGCCCGCCTCACCATCGATTGCTCCATAAGTGCCCTTTTGACCCGTCAGAACGGCACTTACGGAGCAATCGATGGTGTTAAAGAAGAAAAGCACCAGTTCTCAACGAACTGATGCTTCCCAGTGGTGGCTCCGACCGGCGTCGATCCGGTGACCTTTCGATTTTCAGTCGAACGCTCTACCAACTGAGCTACAGAGCCTAGGTGACGTGTCACCTTGACGGCCGGAATTTCTTCCGACAATCAGAGCGACCCTGACGGGACTTGAACCCGCGACCTCCGCCGTGACAGGGCGGCGCGCTAACCAACTGCGCTACAGGGCCTTGCTTGTTACTGCTTGTACTGCGTTTCTTGCTGCCTGCGGTTTCGCTTCCGCAATTTTTCAAGGCCTTTAGCCTACCAGACTTTTTGATCCGGTTTGACCAGTTCCTTGCGTACCCCCAACGGGATTCGAACCCGTGCCGCCGCCGTGAAAGGGCGGTGTCCTAGGCCGCTAGACGATGGGGGCCAGGACGCCATCCGGTAGAAACACATCAGGGCAAAAATTAAGGGCCGAAGCCTTTCGTTTTTGTCCCCATCGGGTTCCTCCGAACTGGACTATAAAACTATAAGGGCAGACCCCCGGTTATCCAAAATCGGCCCAGTGCGGCCCCCGCGCGGACGCAAGGTGGGTGCAAGATGGACTGATGGATGCCGTTGATGCCCTCAATGAGATCGCGTTCTGGCTGGAACGGGAACTGGCCCCCACATTCAAGATCCAGGCATTCCGAAAGGCAGCCGGGATCATCGGCGCCCTGGACCCGGACGAGGTCGCTGCCCGGGCGCGCAACGGCGGGCTGAAGAGCATGAAGGGGATCGGGGACCGGACCTTCGAAGTCATCAGGCAGGCGGTCGACGGCGGCGTGCCCGACTACCTTGAGGGCCTGCGGCAACGCGGACAGCAGCCCCTCGCGAACGGCGGCGCCGAACTGCACTCCGCCCTCCGCGGCGACCTGCACAGCCACAGTGACTGGTCCGACGGCGGGTCCCCGATCGGGCTCATGGCTGATGCCGCCCGGACGCTGGGCCGGGACTATCTCGCTCTGACGGACCACTCCCCCAGCCTCAAGATCGCCAACGGCCTGAGCGCCGAACGCCTCCTGGAACAACTGGACGTTGTGTCGGAGATCAACTCGGACGGCGGGGGCTTCCGCCTTCTGGCCGGGATCGAGGTGGACATCCTGGAGGACGGCACCCTGGACCAGTCCCCGGACATGCTGGACCGGCTGGACATCGTGGTGGCGAGCGTCCATTCGAAGCTCCGCTCCGACCGGCGCACCATGACCGAGCGGATGCTGGGCGCCATCAACGATCCTCACATGAACGTCCTGGGTCACTGCACGGGCCGGCTGTTGCAGGGCTCGAGGGGGACCCGGCCGCAGTCCGAGTTCGACGCCGAGCGGGTGTTCGCGGCGTGCGCCGAGAATGATGTCGCCGTCGAAATCAATTCCCGTCCCGAGCGGCAGGATCCGCCGGACGACCTGATCCGGCTTGCCCTCGATGCCGGCTGCCTCTTCAGCATCGACAGTGACGCCCATGCACCGGGCCAGCTGGATTTCCTGCAGTACGGCGCCGAGCGCGCGGCCTCGAACAGCGTGCCAGCCGAGCGGATCGTCACCACGTGGCCCCTGGATCGCCTGCTGGAGTGGTCCGGACGAGGAAAGTAGTGGCTTAGCGGGTGCGTTCCAGGCCCCCGGGACGCCACGGCGTGAGCCTGGGCAGCCAGCGCGGGACGTTTCTGCGGTACTCCTCGTAGTCCGCACCGAACTTCCGGGTCAGTGCCGGCTCCTCGTACAGCCGGACGAAGGCCACCACGGGGACGGCGCCGATGCCACTGGCCACGAAGAGCTTCGGCTGGCCAAGCAGGAGTCCCTGGCCGGCTATGGCGGCGGCAATGGACACATACATCGGATTCCGCACGAACCGGTAGAGTCCGCCAACCACCAGCTGTTTGGGAGGGGCAAACGGCGCGGGGGTCCCGATGCCCTCCACGGCGAAATGCACAAAGGAGTTCGCGATCACCGCGGCGCCCGCGCCGATCAGCAGGGCGCCCGTGATCTGCGCCGGCACGCCGCCGGGCACCGGGTCCTTCACTTCCCAGCGGGTGAGAAGCCACGGCACCACGCCGGCGGCCGTTGCGGGGGCAACCGCGAAGACGGCCGTGCCGATCGCCGCACGCCGTCTTTCGCGGGCCGAAGCCAAGGATGCTGTCATACCAGCCATCGTGAACCCGCCACGCTGCGCGGACAAGGGCCCGCCGGCCCCCGCCCCGGGGGCCGGCGCTGTGGGCCTGTGCACCGGGCCGGCGCGGCGGGCCGGTGCGGCGGATCGGTGCGGCGTTCAGGCGAGCAACAACGCTGCCAGCGTGAACATCACGACGGCGATTACGGCGTCGAGCACCCGCCAGGCTTCCCGACGCCGGAACAGGGTGGTGAGCAAACGCGCGCCGGCGCCGAGGGCGGTGAACCAGGCAATGCTCCCCAGGCCGGCCCCGGCGGCGAACCACCAGCGTCCGGACGGGCCCTGGGCGGCAGCAAGGGATCCGAGCAGCAGCACCGTGTCCAGGTAAACGTGCGGGTTCAGCCACGTGAAGGCCAGGCAGGTGCCCAGCACGGCCACCCGGCTGCCGGCGGGTTTGCCGCCTGGATGATCCATCTGCTCCCCCCGGACCGCACGCCATGCCGCGAGCGCCCCGTAGGCGAGGAGGAACGCGGCACCGATCCACCGGATCACCACGAGGGCTGCGGGCGCCCGGTCCAACAGGACACCGATGCCGGCGACGCCCAGCAGAATCAGCACGAGGTCCGACACGGCGCAGACCGCCACCACCATGACGACATGCGAGCGCTGGATGCCCTGGCGGAGGACAAAGGCGTTCTGCGCGCCGATAGCAACGATCAGGGACAGTCCGGCAGAAAGGCCGGAGAACAGGGGGAGGATCACCACTCCACGGTAGGTCCCCGCCAAAGATGAAACCAGTTAAAGTTCCTGATGATACATAAGATGATCTAATGATGGAGATAGCCCCCGAGCAGGCCCGGACCCTGGCCGCCATCCTCACGCACGGAAGCTTTGACGCCGCAGCCGCCCACCTGTCCGTGACCCCGTCTGCCATCAGCCAGCGGATCCGGGCCCTGGAATCCGCCGTCGGCCGGCCGGTCCTGACCCGGGCCCGCCCGCCCGGACTCACTGAGGCCGGCCAGGCCGTGGTGCGGTTCGCCCGGCAGCTGGAATTGCTCTCGGCGGACCTGGCCGAGGAACTGCAGCCGGAAGAAGCCGGCGGCGGGACGCGCCTGACGCTGGTGATCAACAGCGATTCATTGCACACCTGGGCGCTGGCCGGCCTGGCGGCGGCCAGCAGCAACATCCAGCTGGAGATCCTGCGCGAAGACCAGGAACACTCGCTGGACCTCCTGCGCGCGGGCGCCGCGGCCGCCGCCATCACGGAGACAGCCAAGCCTGTGCCGGGCTGCTCGTCCATCAGGCTGGGCGTCATGCGCTATCTGCCGGTCTGCGCTCCGGACTTCACCGCCCGCTGGTTTCAGGCCGGAGTGGCCGCCGCGACCCTGGCCGCGGCTCCCGTCGTGCTCTTTGACCGCAAAGACGATCTGCAGGACCGCTGGCTGCGCCGGTTCCGCCGCGCGTCCCTTCAGCCGCCGCGGCACTACGTGCCGGCCTCCCAGGAATTTGGCGATGCCATCCGCTGGGGCATGGGCTGGGGCATGATGCCCGAGCTCGAAATCGGCGAAGACCTCGCGAACGGCACACTTGAGCGGCTCTCGCCCCGCGCGCAGGTGGATGTCTCCCTCTACTGGCAGCAATGGCGGCGCGGCTCGGCGGCATTGACGGAGGTCGCGGAGGCTGTCCGTGCGGCGGCGCGGGTCCTCCGCTGAGGAGATTCGGCATATTGGCAGGATCTCGACTAGACGTGACCGATTCCCGCCAGCCGGGAGGGCGGCACACGGGCTAGATTGGCAGCATGGCTACCACCGCCGCATCAGGCCCCACTCCGTCCGCAGGCCCCCACGAAGGGTCTCCGCACGCCGCACCCGCACCCGCCCCGCACCCCGCGCCGGCCCCTCCCCGACAGCCGGCCACGATCAGTAGGCTCGGCATCGCCGCCGTCGTCGTCACCGTGGTCCTGTGGGCTTCCGCCTTCGTGGGCATCCGGGCCGTGGGCCCGAGCTTCTCCCCCGGCCCGCTGACACTCGGCCGGCTGGCGGTCGCCGCGCTCGTGCTGGGCGTCCTCGTGGTGCCCAAACTCAGGGGACTGCCCCGGGGCCGCGAATGGTGGCCCATCCTGGCCTACGGCGTCATGTGGTTCGGCGGGTACAACGTGGCCCTCAACGCGGCGGAGCACATGCTGGACGCCGGCACCGCCGCCCTGCTGATCAACGTCAATCCCATCCTGGTCGCCGTGATGGCCGGTGTGATCCTCAAAGAGGGATTCCCGCGCTGGCTGATCATCGGCAGCCTGATTGCGTTCGCGGGCGTGGCAGTGATCGCCCTGGGTTCCGGCCAGAGGTCGACGGCGGACGTGGCCGGTGTGCTGCTCTGCCTGCTTGCCGCCGCGCTGGCTGCCGTGAGCGTGATCGTCCAAAAGCCGGTGCTGCGCAAGTTCCCCGCCGCCCAGGCCACCTGGTTCGGCATCATGGTGGGCGCGCTCTGCTGCCTGCCCTTCAGCGGCCAGCTGATCGCCGAACTGCAGGCCGCTCCCCTGCCGGCCACGCTGGGCTTGGTCTATCTGGGCATCTTCCCCACGGCGATCGCGTTCACCACGTGGGCCTATGCGCTCTCCCTGATTGACGCAGGCCGCCTCGCCGCCACCACCTACCTGGTCCCGGGCACCACCATCCTGATCTCCTGGCTGGTGCTGGGCGAGATTCCGACCATCTGGGGCCTGGTTGGCGGCGTGATCTGCCTGGTGGGTGTGGGGCTGACCCGGCGCCGGTCCCGCTAGAGTTTCCCTATGTCCCCGTCGCTCCCGCCTGGCCTGCCGATCGTTCCGAATGGCGACGACGGACCCGTTGACGATCAAGGCGACGGTTACGGCGACGGGCAGGACGACGGCCCCTTTCCGATGTCCGACGCCGACTTCGAGGCAGCCGTGAGCGACGCCCTGGACCGGATCCCGCCGGAACTGGCGAAGACCATGAGCAATGTCGCGATCTTCATCGAGGACGACTACACCCCGCAGCCCGGCGAGGATCCGGACACCGTGCTGCTGGGGCTCTACGAGGGGGTACCCCTGACCGAACGGGATTCCTGGTGGGACGCCGGCTCCCTGCCGGACCGCATCACCATCTTCCGCCAGCCCATCCTGGACATCTGCGCCTCCCGGGAGGATGTGATCGAGGAAGTCACCGTCACCGTGGTGCACGAGATCGCCCACCACTTCGGCATCAGCGACGCGCGCCTGCACGAGCTCGGCTGGGGATAGCCTTGTAGGCATGGGACATGACCACAGCCACTCGCACGGCATAACCGCGACCGGGAAGCACCGGAGGCGTCTGGTCGCCGTCCTGGCCATCACCCTGGCCGTGGTGCTCGTGCAGACGATCGGCGCCGTGGTCTCGGGATCCCTGGCCCTGCTCGCCGACGCCGGTCACATGCTCTCCGACGCCGCCGGCGTCTTCATCGCCCTGCTGGCCGCGTGGATCGCTGCCCGGCCCGCCAGCGACCAGCGCACCTACGGCTACCAGCGCGCAGAAGTCCTGGCGGCGCTGGCAAACGCCCTGGTCCTGATCGTCATCTCGGTGGTCATCTTCACCGAAGCCATCCGCCGGCTCGGTTCCACCCCGGAGGTCCACACCGACATCATGCTGGCCGCGGCGGTCCTCGGCGCCGTCGCCAACCTGGTGTCCCTGCTGATCCTGCGCGGCGCCCAGAAGGAGAGCCTGAACGTCCGCGGCGCCTACCTGGAAGTCCTGGGCGATCTGTTGGGCTCCCTCGCCGTCATCGTGGCCGCGGTGGTCATCATGGTCACAGGGTTCCAGGCGGCAGACACCATTGCCTCGATCCTCATCGCCCTCATGATCCTGCCCAGGGCCTGGCACCTGCTGCGCGACGTGGTGGACGTTCTCCTCGAGGCCACCCCCAAGGGCGTGGACGTCCAGATGATCCGCGAGCACATTCTCGCGGTGGACGGCGTGGTGTCCGTCCACGACATCCACATCTGGACCATCACCTCGGGCGTCCCCGTCTTCTCCGCGCATGTGGTGGTGGAGGATGCGGCGCTCGGAGCCCGGGGCGCCGACCGGGTCCTGGACAAACTCACCACCTGCCTGGGCTCCCATTTCGACACTGAGCACTGCACCTTCCAGCTCGAGCCGGCCACCCACTCGGAGCACGAGGCCCACCAGCACGCCTGACCGGCGGGGGCGGCCGGTCCGTTTCCAACACCCTGCGGCGGCGCCCATCTGCAAGAGCGGCGGCGGCTGCCGCTGGCCGCCAGCGAGACACACCCCGCACGGACGTGGCCAAATGACACCAGTGTTGTTTATGTTATTCATGTGACTCGTGTTGCCAAAGTGGTCTTTGGCACGTAGCCTCATGCCTGCTGGGTGATCCGCAGAGGCTTTCATGCGTCAAATTCCGACCTCGCTCATTCCAGCCTGAGACTTCGAGGTTTGCCCATGAGCTGGACCGGATCCGGTCGCAAGACTGCTGTGCTCTGCTCCGCCGTCGTCCTTCTTGGAACACTCACGCTCCCGGCCCAGGCCGCAGCGCTGGCGTCCGCGCCGGCTGCCGGGCCGCTGGCGGCCGCAGTCCCCGTTCCGGCGTCGCCGGAGATCCCCTCACCGGAGGAAATCGCTGCTGCCAAATCCAGTGAAAGCGCGACGGCGGCGGAGGTCACCAGGATCGATGGGCTTCTGGCCGCTGCGTCGGCAGGCCAGGAAGCCAGCCTCGCCGCGTCCCTGCAGGCGAACAACGCGTACGGCGAGGCCCTCGTGGAGCTGGCCACGCGCCGTGACACGGCGGAGGTGGCGGCCGCTAGGGCTGCCGCCGCCGAGGCAGACCAAGCCAAGACCCGCAAGCAGGTGGGCCAGCTGGCCGGCGATCTGTACCGCAACGGCGGCCTGAATCCTGCCCTCAGCAGTTTCGTCAGCGGCACCGGGCATGCGCTGGAAGATGCCGCGACCCTCGAAGCCGTGACGGCCGGGCGCGCGCGGGCTTTCCAGTCGGCGGAATCTGCGGCCGCCGCCGCAAAGTCGCTGACCGAAGCCGCGGCGGACGCCAACCGCGCCGCCGATGAGGCTGCCACGACGGCGGAAGCCCGCAAGAGCGACGCCGACCGCGCCACCGCGGCCCAGCGCCAAGCCGTGGCCGATGCCAAAGCCCAGCGGAGCGCGCTCGTGGACCAGCTGGCAACCCTGAAAAACACCACCGCTGCGCTGGAATCGGCCCGCGTGGACGCCCTGGACCGTCAACGCCAGCAGGAGCGGCTGGCGGCGCTGACCGCGGCGGCCGCCGTGGCGCCGCAGCCGGCCACGGGCTCACAGCCTGCATCTGCATCACCGGGACGGAACGATTCGGCCGCGCAGCAGCCGGCAGCACCGGCGCCCGCTCCCGCGCCAGCACCCGCGCCAGCACCCGCGTCCGCACCGGATCCTGCTCCTGCTCCTGCTCCCGCTCCTGCGCCGATTCAGGTTCCTGCCCCCGCTCCAGTCCCTGTGCCAGTTCCCGTTCCCGCGCCGATTTCCGGCGGGTCAAATCAGACCGCCATTTCAGTTGCGCTCGGCAAGACCGGGTCGCCGTTCTTTTACCAGTACGGCGGAACCGGGGCCTATGGCTTTGACTGCTCAGGCCTGGTGCAGAATGCGTTTGCCGCGGCCGGCAAGTACCTGCCCCGCACCGCCTCCCAGCAGTTTGCCCAGGCCCCGGTCCATGTCCCGCTCTCGCAGGCACGCCCCGGCGACTTGCTGGTCTGGGGTTCTGCGCCGGGCTTCTACCACGTGGCCATCTACCTTGGTGGCGGCCGCGTGGTCCAGGCGCTCAATCCCGACGCCGGCATCACGGTGACCGATGTTGCCGCCATGTCCGGGATGCAGCTCTACGGCTACGTGGCCCGCTACTAGGCCCGTCCCCGGCGCGCTGTCCCTGGCTCCCCGTTCCCTACTGGGCCATTCCCTAACGGCCATGTCCGGCGGCTAGGAGAGCACGTCCTTGGTGATGAACCTGCCGTAGGCCAGCGCCCCGAACACGGCGACATAGCCGCCCTGCAAGAGGGCGTTGACGGCAAAGGAGTCCCACGAAACGGGCTGCCGGAGCAGGTCGCCAAAGTCCAGCCAGTAGTGGCTGAACAGCCACGGATGCAGCCACTGAAGCTGCGGCAGCGCGTCCAGGACCTGAGCGACGACCGAGAGGACGACGGTGGCCGCCATGGCCCCCACCGGAACGTCGGTCAGGGTGGAGATGAACAGGCCGATCGCCGACAACCCGAGCAGCGATACCGCCAGATAGGCGGCGATGAGCAGGAGCCGGATCAGGGCCTCGCCGGTGCCGATCGTGTCGCCGGAAAGCAGGGTCACCGGCCCCACCGGGAACAGCGCCGCGCCGATCCCGGCCCCCGTCAGGGCCACCACGAGCGGCGCGACGACGACGAACAGGGCCGTGCCGGCATATTTGACGATCAACAGTCGGATCCGCCCGGCCGGAGCGACGAGCAGGTACCGCAGGGTTCCCTGCCCGGCCTCGCCGGCGATCGTGTCTCCGGCCACCACTCCGACGGTAAGCGGCAGGAAGAGCGGAACGGAGACCACCAGTGCGGTGACGCCTACGAACAGGCCGTTTTGGGATATCCGGTCGAGGAAGGCTGGCCCGCGGCCTGGCGGCACTGCCGAGGAGACCCGCACGGCCACGGCGATGAGGATCGGGATGGCTGCCAGCGCACACAACATGGCCCAGGTCCTGCGGCGGCGGAACAGCACGCCGAGCTCGGACGCCAGCAGTCCGGCGGTCTGAGACCCGGGCCGGGCCGACGGGCCGCCTGCCGCGCCGTCGGCGCGGATGCCAGCGTCGATGTCGAGGGCGCCCGATGGATCGCCCACGGGTGAGCTGTTACTGGACAACGTCGAACCCCTCCCCCGTCAACGCCACAAACCGGTCCTCGAGGCTGTCCTGTTCGGTCGCGAAACCGCGAACCCGGACCCCCGCCGCCACCAGGGCAGCCACGACGGCTTCCGGTTCCACCGCCCGGACCAATCCTCCGCCGTCGGGGGTTGCCGCGGCTGGCGGAGCCCCCACCAGCGACGCGAACAGGACGGCGTCCCGCCCTGAGCCGTTGCGGCCGTCCGGGCCGCCGGCAGCAGCAGTGCCGCCGTCGGGGCTCATGGTCGCGGTCAGGCCCAGGCCGGCCAGCACCTGCGCCGCGGTACCGGGGTCCGGCGTCAGCACGCGGATCCTTGCCTGGCCCGCCCCGCGCAGTTCCGCCAGGGTTCCCTGCGCCACGAGCCTGCCGGCGCTCATGATGGCCGCATGCGTGCAGATCTGTTCCACTTCGGCCAGCAGGTGGCTGGAGACGAACACCGTGGCGCCGTCGGCTGCGAGCGAGCGCACCAGGTTCCGCACCTCCCGCGTGCCTTGGGGGTCCAGCCCGTTGGTGGGCTCGTCCAGCACCAGAAGCTCCCGCGGGGCCAGCAGGGCGTTGGCGATCCCCAGCCGCTGCTTCATGCCCAGCGAATAGGCCCGGACCAGCTTGTCCGCGGCGTGGGTCAAACCCACCCGTTCCAGGGCTGAGTGGACCCGGGTGCGCCGCGTCGTGGCCGCACCATATGGATCCGCGGCGTCCATGCGGTGCAGATTGGCGGCGCCGGAGAGAAACGGGTAGAACGCCGGCCCCTCAACCAGTGCCCCGACCCGCGGGAGCACGTCATCCAGCTTCCGGGGCATCTCCTTGCCCAAGACGCGCATGGAGCCGCCGGTGGCTGTGGCCAGGCCGAGCAGGAGCCTGATGGTGGTGGTCTTCCCCGAGCCGTTCGGGCCCAGGAAGCCGAAGACCGCGCCTTTCGGCACGGCCAGATCGACGCCGTCGACGGCCAACTGCTGGCCGAACCGCTTGGTCAGGCCCCTGGTCTCAATACTCAGCTCGATACTCTGCCCGCTAACCAGCCCGCTGCCCGGCCCGGCGACCGGCCCGGCGGCGCTCACGCGGCCGTCACTGGATGGCCGCCAGGTGCCGGGCTCACAGTCACTTCTGCGTGGCAGCGGCCTGGAGCCGCTCCGGTGAGACGGAGCCGGCGAAGACCCGGCCGTCGTCGAGCACCAAAACATTCACCAGCGCCGTGGACAGGAGCCTGCCGCCCTGGACCGGAACGGTGGCCTGCTGGAGCAGGGCCGTGGCGTCCGACGCCGGGCTAGCCGTTCCCGCCGGGAACTCTACGATCGAGTCCCAGCCGGAACCGGTGACGGCGGGCTTCCGGGCGCTGTCCTTGACGGCCGGCGGCGTCGCGTTCGCGGCGTCGTGCCCGCTCTTGTACTCCGGTGCCGGGATCTCCTTGACGGTGGCACCCGGTGGCGGACTGAACGTGAAGACCGACGCGTCCGGGGCCCCGAGGGTCAGGTTCGTGTAGGCGACGCGGAAGGCGGGATCCGCCTGTCCGCGGGCCTTGACCTCGACGCCCAGCGGCAGCCCGGTCTGGCCGTCAACTGCGACTGCGATGGATGCCACCAGGGTCGTCTCGGACTTCGGCGTGAGCACCAGGTTGTAGGCGGCCCGGCCGGCCACCTGGACGTCGGCGCCCACCGTCACGTCCGTGCTGGGGTCAATCTTGGCCAACAGCATCGCGGCGAGCTGGTCCGGGGTGGCCGTGGCGTCCTTGCCGCCGCGGTGCTCGGCCTTGCCGGCGACGTCAGCGGGGATCTGGAGGTGGGAGGCGGTGTTGTCCTTGGAGTTGTAGAACCAGATCTCGTTGCCGTGGCGGACGGCGTTGCGTTCGGCCAGCCGGTCCATGATCTGGATGCGGGCGTTGTCAGGGCCATCGCGATAGACCCGCGCTGTGTGCGGACCTGTCAGCAGCTCGAGCCAGGCCGTGCCTGAGGAGTCCGTGCCGGCACTGGTCTTGGGCAGCTCCGGAAGACCGAGCTCAGAGGACTGCTCCAGCGTCCCGGAGAGGGCCGGTTCGCGGTGCTGGGCGATCAGCTGCAGCACTTGCTCCGGCGTCTTGGACGGCAGCGGGTCCCCCGCGCTGGCGGGCAGGGATCCGGCCAGTGCGCCGGCGGCGATCACGGCAGGAACGGCGACGGCGGGCAGCCAGCGCAGCCATTTGCGCGTCATCGTGACCGCGCCCCAGGAAGTGATGGGCCAAATATCCGTGTCTGATAAATGCGTGTCTGATTAATGCGTGTCTGATTAATGCTTGCCTGAGGGATGCTCGCTTCAGTGCAGCTCATAGGTCAACAGTACGCCTGGCCCGGCCAGCCCGGTTGGCCTACTTCAGCACATTGATGGTGAGTTCCAAAGCGCCCAGCAGCAACGCGAGCACTGAGGTGCCCAGGCCCGCCACGAGCAGCAGGCCAGGATGGGCCAGGCCCACCACCACCCGCTTCAGCCGCGGCCTGCCCCGCAGGAACTTCTTGGGCACGGTTCCCGGCTCCGGCGCCTGTTTCCAGCCCCGGAGACGCCGCAGGAACCAGGCGCAGCGGATGATGAAGGCCAGCCAGAGCACGGAGACCACCAGCGGGATCCCGGCCAGCAGGAGGTTGAAGCCCACCGCGGTCACCTCGCGTTCGGACTCGCCAACGAGCGACTGGACCGTTGTAGAGATCGAGGCGCTCATGACCACGGACACGCCCCACACGAGGAAGGCTGCTATCAGAGCGAGGAAGCGGACAAAGAAGTGGCCCAGGACCGTGTCCCGGCGCGGCTTCAGGTAGCGGCGCGGTGTGGCGTGCAGCAGGGCCACGCTTGCCAGCAGAGTGGGCAGCGCGGCCATGCCGACCAGCACGTACCAGGACCAGCCGGCGAGATCCAGGAATTCATCGGCCACGATCAGCAGCGCCCAGGACCCGGCCCACGCCCACCCTGCCGTGAGCGGACGCTGCACAAGCCACCCCGGCAGCCACGCATCCCGCTCTACCGGCCCGGCGGCCCCCGGAACAGCGGCCAGGGGAACAGCGGCCAGGGGAACGGCTGCGGGAGCGCCGGGTGCGGGGTTTTCCGGCGGCCCGGTATCGGGGTTTTCCGGCGGCCCGGTATCAGGGACCGGGGTGCCCGCGGCGGGACTGCCGGTGGCTCCGGGATCCTTATCCTCGGAACCTCGCTCTTCGCTCATGGCCCCACTGTAGCGATCCGGCGCTATTTGCCGGCGTCCTTTCCGGGGTCAGCTTTCCGGTGTCAGCCTTCCGGTGTCACGGTGCCGGCGGCGCCGTCGACCGTTATGTTGTGGCCGGTGGCGATCCGCGCGGTCGCGTCTGGGACCCCCACTACCGCGGGGATCCCGTATTCCCGTGCGACGACGGCACCGTGGGAGTTGGGGCCGCCCATTTCCATCACCAGGCCGCCGGCCGTCAGGAACAGCGGTGTCCAGCCGGGATCCGTGGACGGCGCCACGAGGATCTCGCCCGGTTCCAGGTGCGCGCCCTGGGGGTCCAGGATCACGCGGGCCCGGGCCGTGACGATGCCGGCCGAGGCAGGCGTCCCGGAGAGCTGCCCGGCCGAACCGTCAGCGCCCGCCGGGCCACGGCTGGCGCCGGCCTGCACCGCCTCGGGCTCGGTGCCGTCCGAGAGCAGCACGCGGGGAATGTGCCGCCGGCCCAGTTCAGCCCCGTACGCCTCCCGTCGCTGTGCCACGAGCCCCTGCAGCCCTGCGCCGCGCAGCCCCACGTGCGCTTCGGTCAGGTCGAGGAAGAACACGTCATCCGCCGCGTCGATGGCCCCGGCCGCGGCGAGTTCGGCCCCCACGGCCGCAAGCTGCTGCCGGACGGCGCCGAGCGCTTCCACGAGGTAGAACTTGGGCAGTTCACGCAGCCCGGCGAACATCCGGGTCCGCCGCAGCGCGGCCCGCACGAGTGCCCCCCGGAGGCGGCTGCGCTGCCCCGCCGCGGCCACGAGCCGCCCCACCTGGGCTTCCGCATCGCGGGCCGCCTTGGCAAACTGCCGGTCCGGGGCAAGCGCGGGGTCATCCATGCGCAGATAGTTTGCCAGGACCCCGAGGATGTGGGTCGGGTCGTCAGACCAGCGAGGCATGCCGACGTCGATCTCCGCCACGGCGCGGTGGCCGTACCGGGCCAGGAAGTCCGCCAGCCCGGATTGCACGACGCCGGGAAGCTCCGCTGCCCGGTAACGCCGGGCTATCTCCGGCAACGAGTCCTCCCCGAACACCGCTGCCGACGCCGGGTCCTTCCGGATGACCATGGCCAGCGACCAGAGATCCAGGTCCATTTCAGTGGTCACGTTGTTGGGCAGGCCCCGCAGGACCTCCTGCAGCGCCCCGTTCCCCGGGCTCCCGGCGAGTTTTCCGGCCGCCGCGAGCAGGGCGAACCCCAAGGCGGGCAGCGGCAGGACGGCCGGAACCACGCGAAAGACGCTCCCGCCGAGGATCCGCTCCACGTGGTCCAAGCGCTGCGTGGCCGTGGCGTCGGCCGGCACCGCGAGCGCGGCCCTGAGTTCTTCGCCCACCCGGTCGGCCCGGCGCAGTGCTTCCTCGGGCCGGAGGAGGGCGCGGACCAAGGTCTCCGGGACCCTGGCCCGCGCCGCCACCGGGCCGACGTGGCGCAGCAAGCGCCACGGCGACTTGATCGTTACCGAGAACCTGGGATCGGCGAATAGGTTGCGCAGCACGGCCGCCGAGCGCGCCTCCATGACGTCGAAAACCCGGGGGACGATGGCCCGGCCGGTCCTGCTGCGGACCACGGGCGTGAGGTCGAAGAAGATGCGCTGCCCGGCCTCGGTGTACGGGGCCGGCCCGTCCCGGGGCACGGGCACCGGGAAACGCGCCGCCCCCGCGACGGAGGAGGCAATCAGCCGGATGCCGGCGAGGCCCATCGGCGTCAGGGGCCGGGTCAGCCCCTGGGCCAGGCTGAAGCACAGGTAGACGCGCGGTCCGGGCCCGGACGGTTGTTTGTCCGGCATCGGATAGAGGGTGGTGATGGGCCTGGACTGGGTCAGCCACACGGCGCCGTCCTGGCCGATGGCCCATTCGAGGTCCTGCGGCGAGCCGAAGTGCACTTCCGCGCGGCGGCCCAGGAGCTCCAGCGCGGCCAGCTGGGCATGGTCCAGGCTGGGCGTCGACCCGGCGCCCGGTTGTGCCACGCGCTCGGTGCCGCCGCCGGGCAGGGGGCGGATGAGCAGGCCCTTGTCCCCTAGTCGCCGCTCGAGGATCCGTCCCGTGGCGCCGTCGAGCACAAAGTGGTCCGGGTTGACGGCCCCGGACACTACGGCCTCCCCCAGCCCCGGGCTGGCGTCGATGACGGCCTCGTGCCGTCGCCCGGTCACGGGGTTGGCCGTGAACAGCACTCCGGCCACGGCCGCGTCCACCATGCGCTGGACGACGACGGCGAGGGACACCGCGGACGGCTCGATTCCCTGCACCGCCCGGTAGGTCACGGCGCGGTCTGTCCACAGCGAGGCCCAGCACTGGCGGACGGCGGCCAGCACGGCATCCGCGCCGACGACGTTCAGGTACGTGTCCTGCTGGCCGGCGAAACTGGCAAAGGGCAGGTCCTCGGCGGTCGCGGAGGACCGCACAGCCACCGGAGCGTCCGCGCCAAGCGCTGCATACGCTGCGCGCACGGCGGCGTCGATGCCGGCGGGGACGTCGGCGTCGAGCACCAAGGCGCGGGCCTTCGCGGCGAGCGAGGCCAGCGCAGCCAGATCATCGGGGGCCGTCGCGGCAAGGGCGCGGTGCACGTCCGCCAGCGCCGGTGAGGCCGTGGCATCCAGGTAGGCGCGGGTAGTCAGGCAGAAGCCGGGGGGAACCGGGAGTCCGGCCCGTGCCAGCTCGCCGAGGTTGGCCGCCTTGCCGCCGGCCTGGGCCAGCATGTCCTGGCTCAGGCGCTCCAAAGCCAGGACCGGGCCGTCCTGGGCTGTCCAGTCCTCGGCCGGATCCGGCGTCCCGCGGTGCTCCATCTGCAAACCGTCCTTCCGACGCCGGACCTGGTGCCCGGGACCTACGAGTCGCCGAGCATCGGGCCGAAGCTGGGCCTGTCCGCCAGCCGAGGGTCATCGCGGTCCGGCACCACCATGACGGGCCCCTTGGCGTGGTGGAGGACGCCGTCGGACGTGGATCCGAGAAGCATTCCGGCGAAGCCGCCGCGCCCGCGGGTGCCGACCACCACGAGTTCCACGTGCCGGCTGGCTTCGACGAGAATGTCGACGGGCGAACCGTCCACGAGCTGCGTCTCCACCTGCAGCGCGGGGAAGTGGCTCCGCAGCCAGGCCACGCCGGCGTCGAGCTGGACCTTGATGTCGGCGAACAGGGCATCGCGGTCCATCGGCGTGGGCACCCAGGCCAGCGAGCCGGTGTACTGCGGCACGGCGCACACCACCCGCAGCCGGGCGCCGAGCCGTTCGGTCTGGGCCGCCGCTTCCAGCACCGCGACGCGGGCCTGCTCGGAGCCGTCGACGCCGACCACCACAACGTTTTCGACCGGCTGGTGGCCGGACTTCGCGCGTTCGGCCAGGACGTGCTTGTCATCCGTGGTTTCGCCGAGGCGGTCCGCGCAGATCAGCGGCACAGTCACCGTGGGGCACTTGGCGTGGGCGGGCAGCGCGCTGCTGACAGAACCGAGCAGCCGTCCCACAAAGCCGCCGCGGCCGCGGGTTCCGAAGACCAGAAGCTCGGCGGTTTCGCTGATTTCCAGCAGCACGCCGGAGGCGTCCCCGTTTTCGACGGACGCGTCGACGTCGATGTTGTAGCCGGCGACCTTGTCCAGGGCGTGCTTGAGGATGGCTTCGGCGCCCTCCCGGATCACGGAGTCGTCCACGGTGGCGTAGCCGCCGTCGAGTCCGGAAGCGGCGAAGATCGGAACCGAGTAGGCGGTCACGATGTGCAGCGGGCGGCGGCGGCGTTCTGCCTCGCGGGCTGCCCACACGAGGGCGCAGTGGCTGTGGTCCGAGCCATCCACTCCCACGACGATCCCCCGGGGAGGCGCCGGTTCGCCGCCGGCCTCCCATGCCGGGTCCGGATGCACCTGTTCACGGCCCATTGGGTCCGCCTCCTCGCGATACTTGCCTGATGTTTCGGCTATTCTGCCAGAAGTACCGGCGCCCGGCGTCCACCGGCGAGGCGGCCGCGAATCTGCGCGCAAGAACCCCTGATTTTTCTCACTATTCTCGGTTAATTGCGAACATTCAAGACGGCCTCCGGGCGTCCGCGGCGGGCGGCGTCCGAAGGATTTACGCAGAGTTAACACGCCGTTCCGCGGCCGGGAATCCCGGGCTTTCGGGACGGTTCCGACATGATTCCGGGCCCGGAATCCCGCAAAAATTCGGCACCACGGCCAATGTCCTACCTCCTCTATCCACGGGCCGGAATCTTAGGTATCCTTCGAGGCATTGCTGAACCGAGACTGGTATTTCAGAACGCAGCCGCTGAGGCTGCCGAACCAGGCCTGGGTTGGCGTCCGGGGGTTTCCCCGCGACTGGCACCATTTCGAGGAGGTACCCTGCAGTGTCGAGCATGCCTTTGTACGGCGGGATTGAGCGGACCACCGCCGTAGTTATCGGGACGGGGCTCTCCGGCCTGGCCGTGGCCAGCGAGCTCCAGCGCCGCGGTGTCGCGTCCATCATTGTGGACGGTCTCGACCTCCTGGGTGCCGGCCACCCGGCCAACACCTCCTCACTCCAGCGCTGCGACGCGGCGGACGCCGCCAGCCTGCGGGAGCGCAACGAAATCCTACGGCATCTGCGCAACTACGCCGCAAGCCACAAGCTCGACGTGCGGAACAACATCCGGGCCCTGCAGCTGGACCTCCTCGAGGCCGGCACGGAGGGGTCCCCCACCGAGAAGTGGGCCGTCCAGACCCCCGGCGGCGTCCTGCTGGCCGATCACCTTGTCCTGACCCGCTGCGCGCACAGCCAACTGCGCCGCATGCTCTCGGAGCTGGGCATGGCGGCCGGAGCGAACCTCATGGCCGCGATGCATGCGCTCGGGATGTACCTCGTGGGGGTGGGAGAGCTCATTACCCCCACACCGAAGGAAGTCCTGCGCCAGGCCAAGGTGGTGGGCCAGGCGATCTCCGCCAAGGTCCATCCGCACGGCGTCCCCGCCCTGCTGCCGGGCGGCTTCGCCCTCGCTGCCCCGGCCTAAGAGCAACCGGCCTTACCGCAACGCGGGGTCAGCCCTCGGCGTCGCTCCCGTTGCTTTCGTTACCCGGCGTGAGGCGGCGCTTGGCCATCAGGCCCAGGGCCACCAGGATGCCGACCGCCACGGCAACAAAGATCATGACGCTCCACGGAAAGGACTGTGATCCGGCCGGCGCAGGGGCGGGCGCAGGCGTGGTGCCGGGCTGGGCGGTGCCCATCGTGGGGACCGCGGCGGCCGTCGTCGTACCCGCCGCAGCCGCCGTCGCCGTGAAGGTGAAGCTGCCCTCGATCGGGTGGCCGTCGGAACTGGCCACCCGCCAGTGCACGGTGTATTGTCCTGCGGGGGCGCCGGACTTCAGCTTCTGCGCGGCGACGTTGTCTACGATCTGCACGGGTCCGTCCGCCCAGTTGGCGCCCGTGGCGTCGTTGACCAGGATCTGCGAGCCCAGGGCGAGCGGATTGTGGTTGAAAGTGACCGAGACCTGCTCCGGCGGCGCCGCAAGGGTTGCTCCGGCGGCCGGGCTGGTGGACTCCAGGGTGTCGTGCGCCGACGCCGGGCTCACGGCCCCCAGCAGGACGGCCACGAGGACGACGGCGCCCAGCAGGGCACAGCGAAGCTGTCGGATACGGCGCATGGGCAGGCTACTCCTAGTGTTGGCTTCCTTACAGACTAGGCGAAAACGCCGGGTTGGCCGCTGGGCTCCCAATAAGATTGAAGCTTCACCCATCACTCCCGGAGGACTAATGCAAGACCTAATGCTCAAGCAGGGCTCCGCACTCGACCGGTATTTCAAGATATCCGAGCGGGGGTCGAACTTCTCGCGCGAGATCCGCGGAGGGTTCGCCACGTTCTTCGCCATGAGCTACATCGTGGTCCTGAACCCGCTGATCCTCTCCGGGCCTGACTCCACGGGCGCCACGCTCGGCTTCCCCGCCGTCGCCGCCGTCACCGCCTTCGTGGCGGGCATCCTCACCATCCTCATGGGCGCCTGGGCCAAGCATCCCTTTGCCATGGCAACCGGGCTCGGCGTCAATGCGTTCGTCGCCGTCACGGTGGCCACGAACCCCGGCCTGTCCTGGCCGGACATGATGGGCCTGGTGATGCTCTCCGGCGTCACCATGCTGATCCTGGTCCTCACCGGTTTCCGGACCGCCGTGTTCAAGGCCGTCCCGGAGGGGCTGAAGACCGCGATCGTGGTGGGCATCGGCCTCTTCATCGCCCTGATCGGGCTCGTCAACGCGGGCTTCGTGCGCCGCATCCCGGATGTCGCCGGCACCACCGTTCCGGTCGGCCTGGGCTTCGACGGCAAGCTCCTGGGCTGGCCCACGCTTGTGTTTGTCTTCGGCCTGGTCCTGACCATCGGGCTGGTGGTCCGCAAGGTCAAGGGCGCCATCCTGATCGGCATCGTCGCCTCGACCATCCTGTCCGTGATCCTGGAAGCCACCCTGCACATCGGCCCCAGCTTTGACGGCACCACCCACAACCCGCAGGGCTGGTCCCTGGTGGCCCCGGCATTCTCCGAGTGGGCGGCCCCTGACCTGTCCCTGCTCGGCCAGGCCAACCCGTTCGGCGCCTTTGAGCACCTCGGCTTTGTCGCCGCGACCCTGCTGGCCTTCGTGATCCTGCTCAGCATCTTCTTCGATGCCATGGGCACCATGGTGGGCCTGGCCACGGAGGCCGGCACCATCGACAAGGACGGCAACATCCCCAACGTCGACCGCGTGCTGCAGGTGGACGCCCTGGGTGCGATCATCGGCGGCGGTGCCTCCGTGTCCTCGAACCAGATCTACGTCGAATCCGGCGCAGGCATCGGCGAAGGCGCCCGCACCGGCCTGGCCTCCATCGTCACCGGCCTGCTGTTCCTCGTCGCCATGTTCTTCACCCCGCTGATCAACCTCGTGCCATTCGAGGCCGTGGCCCCCGCGCTCGTGATCGTCGGCTTCATGATGGTCTCGCAGGTGGGCAAGATCGACTGGGAGGACTGGGGCATCGCGATCCCGGCGTTCCTGACCTTCACGCTCATGCCGTTCACCTATTCGATCGCCAACGGCCTGGGCGCGGGCTTCATCTCCTTCGTGCTGATCCGCCTGTTCCAGGGCCGGGCCCGCGACGTGCACCCGCTCATGTGGGCTGTGGCGGGCGCGTTCCTGCTCTTCTTCGCGATCGGCCCCATCGAGGCGGCCCTCGGCATCCACTAGGGTCCGTTCGCAGGCCCGCCCCTTCCGCCCGCCGGTGTTTACGAGCAGTTTCCGGGATTCCGGACAGCCCCGCGGCGGCGCGGCTGGTTTTCCGGCCCGGGCTGCGGTGAGCTAGGGACATGGTTTCTCCCGCGCTCCCAGTAGATGTCCCGCCGCAGCCCTGGACCGGACGGTTCGACGGCGACGGCGACGAGCACCGGCGCTGGTGGCAGGCCGTCACCCCCTTCACGCCCGCAACGGTTCCGGCAGCGGCCGGCACCGGCCAGCGGCCCGCCGTCATCCTCGGCTTCGGCAGCGACGCCGGTGTGCGGCGCAACAAGGGCCGCACCGGCGCCGCGGCCGCCCCCGCCGCCATCCGCACTGCGCTCGGCCCGCTTGCCTTCCACCTGTCCCGGGACGTGCGCGACGCCGGTGATGTCACCGTGGCCGCAGACGCACTGGAGGCGGGGCAGGCACGTGCCGGGCTCGCCATCACCAGGCTGCTGGACGCCGGCAGGCTTCCCGTGGTGCTGGGCGGCGGGCACGAGACCGCCTTTGCCAGCTACCTCGGCGTGGCCGGATCCGCGGCGGTCCGAGAAGGACTCACCGTCGGCGTGCTGAACCTCGACGCGCATTTCGACCTCCGCGACGAGCCCGTGCCCAGCTCCGGCACGCCGTTCCTCCAGATGGCCCGCGCAGAAGCCGCCGCCGGCCGCGAACTGCGGTACGCCGTCGTCGGGATTTCCGAGCCGAACAACACCCCGGCGCTGTTTCGGACCGCCGAGAAGCTCGGTGTGGACTACCTGCTGGACGAGGACTGCTCGTCGGAGGCCGCACACACGTTCGTGGCGGCGTTCCTGGCACAGGTGGACGCGCTGTACCTGACCATCGACCTGGACGTGCTGCCGGCCTCGGTGGCCCCCGGTGTCAGCGCCCCGGCCGCGTATGGGGTGCCGCTGCCGGTGATCAGCGCCGTGTGCCGGCAGGTGGCCGCGAGCGGGAAGCTCCTGCACCTGGACATCGCGGAACTGAACCCGGAGTTCGATATCGACGGCCGCACCGCCAAAGTGGCCGCCCGGCTGGTCAATACGCTGCTGGGGTAGGCGCGCAAGATTTCGACGGCGTCGGCCCGGCGTCGCGGAAGGTCACCGTGCTCAACCCGGCGCAACCGGGCTCAATGCCGGGCAACCGGGCTCAATGCCGGTCAACCGGGCGAAACCAATGTTGGAGCGAGCCCCGCGGCCTGCCTACTCTCGATGCACGTGGTGTGCCCGAGAGGCCAGGGAGCTGCCTGCAAAGCAGCGCACGCGGGTTCGAATCCCGCCGCCACGTCTGGGAGTGCTGACCGTTTGCTTGTCCCTGCGGGGATGGACTGCCTGACGTGCGACAGCCATCATGAAAGCAGGCGCGACGTTTCGGCGACCGCAGCAACACGGCCTCTCGTTGCGCGATGGAGGCGCAGACCAATGTCCCCGCAATCCGGCCCTGCAGACCATGTACCGGCGGACGTTTCCGCCGGGGACACGTTCCTGACGGACTACTACGAGCACGTGGCCGACGACGACATACGGAACTACACCGCCGAAGCGCTCCGGAAGCGTGCGGAATACCATCGTTCGCTGGCCGCAATCCGGAGCCCGGGCGAGGCCGTCATCGGGGTGCTGAGTGAGACCGACGCCAGCGTCGTGGCAATCGTGGCCGAGGACATGCCGTATCTGCTTCCCTCCATCACGGCGGCATTCGCCCGTGACAATGCCGCCATACGCCTGCTGGTCCACCCCACCTTCACCGTTGGCAGGACGCCCGGGACGAACAGGCTCGTGAACATCCGGCCGGTCCCGCTGCGCACTGCCTGGCCGGTGGCCAATGAACCTCCCGCGATGCCGTCGCCGCCTGAATCCAATGGCGACCTGACCTGCACGGAGGCCTGGATCGCCGTCGAAACCGCCATGCTGCCGGACCAGGCAAACGCCGATCTGCTCATTCATAATCTCCAAGCGGTGCTGGCCGATGTTCATGCGGCAGCCGAGGACTCCGCAGCCATCCATCGGCAGGTGACCGCGGAAGTTGCCGCACTGGATGCCAATACCGCTGCTGCCCCCGCTGCGGATTCAGTGGCCGCACCAGCCGCAACCTCCTCAACCTCCTCGACCTCCTCAACCTCCTCAACCTCGACGGCGCAGGCGGCAAGGGACTTGCTGCGCTGGCTGGACGACGGCAACTTCGTGTTTCTCGGGTACCGCGGATATGACATAGGTGACGAGGACGGACAGCCTGTCCTCGCTGCACGACCGGGGTCCGGGCTCGGGCTCCTGCGGCACCGGGAGCAGAGCCGGCCGCTGCAAAGTTCCGCCATGCCGGGGGCCCCACGACCGGTCCCAGGCCCGGCCCTGGCCCTCACGAAGGCGGGCATCCGTTCCACAGTCCTCCGGGACGCCTACTTGGACGAAGTCAGCCTCCTGAGGTTTGACACGGCCGGCAACCCTACCGGGGAAGTGTGCTTTGTTGGCCTCTTCGCCCCCAGCGCTGCTAGCCGGTCCGTGCAACAGATCCCGGTCATCCGGGACAAGGTGGCCACGGTACTGGACCGTTCCGGATTCCCGCCCGGATCCCATGCCGGCAAGGAACTGTTGGCCGCCATCGAGGCCTATCCGCGTGACGAGCTCTTCCACATCGACGCAACCGATCTGGCCAGCCAGGCGCGCGAAATCCTGCGACTCCAGGAACGCCACAGCACCCGGCTGTTCCTCAGGCCCGACTCCTATGGACGTTTCATGTCCGCCCTGGTGTTCCTTCCGCGCCGCCGCTACAGCACGGCCGTCAGGCACAACATCGAGCGGGAACTGCGGGAGACCTTCAACTCGAAAGCCGTCGAGTTCGAACTTCGCCTCAGCGAGTCGGCCATGGCGCGCGTGTTCTTCCGGATCCTGCTTCCGGGCGGAGAACGGCCCGCCGTCGATGCCTCAGCGTTGGAGCTGCGCATCATTGCTGCCTCGAGGTCATGGGCCGAAGGCCTGGACGAGGCTCTCCAGCACAGATTCCCCGCTGGCGAGGCCGCCCGGCTGTCCATGCAGTGGGCCCAGGCGTTTCCGGCCAGCTACAAGGCTGACTACGAGGTGGAGGATGCCGTCGAGGACATTATCAAGTTCGAAAGCCTGGCCGGGCCGGAGGGCAGGAGCGATGACCCGCTGCTTTCTGTCTACGCACGCCCGGGAACTCCGGTGCTGGCCGAGGACGCCCGGATCCGCCTCTACCTGACACGGCCGAAGAGCCTGACGCAGATCCTGCCGTTCTTCCACAACCTGGGGCTCGAGGTGCTCGACCAACGGCCCTTCGACGTCCGGCGCGCCGATGGCCATACGTTCTTCCTGTACGACCTCGGGCTGACATACCCCTCTGGGGTTGACCCCCTGAGCACCAGCGGGCTCCTAGCCGACTCGTTCTGCGCCGCCATGAGGGGAGACATCGAATCCGACACCTTTGACGCACTGGTCATCAGGGAAGGAATCGGATGGCGCCAGACCGCCATCCTGCGCGGCTATGCGAAATACCTGCAGCAGCTCGGAACCACCAACTCGTACGGCTTCATGGCGGACACGCTGCGGGCGAATATCCGGGCCACGCGCGCACTCCTTGCACTGTTCGAGGCAAAGTTCGATCCGGATCTCGACGAACCAACCCGCCTCCGTGGCATGGACTCGGCCAGAAGTGAGCTGGCGGCAGCCATAGACGCCGTGCCGGTCCTGGATGCCGACCGTCTCCTGCGTTCCTTCGCGAGTCTTGTCGAGGCCACCCTGCGCACCAATTACTTCCTGAACAAGCCCTACCTCAGCTTCAAGCTCAACGTCTCCGGCGTCCCGGCCGCACCTGCCCCGCGGCCGAAATACGAAATCTGGGTCTATTCGCCGCGGGTTGAAGGGGTGCACCTGCGCTTTGGCGCCCTTGCACGCGGCGGGCTTCGCTGGTCCGACCGCCGGGAGGACTTCCGGACGGAGGTCCTGGGACTCGTCAAGGCGCAGACGGTCAAGAACGCCGTGATCGTGCCAACGGGCGCCAAGGGTGGTTTCTATCCGAAGCGACTACCCCACCCCGCCACAGACCGGGCGGCCTGGCTGGCCGAGGGGCAGGAAAGCTACCGGATCTTCATCCGCGGCATGCTGGACATCACCGACAATCTGCTCACAACCCTCGACGGCGCCCACGGGTCCACCGAGCTGGTTGTGCCGCCCGAGCGGGTGGTCCGGCACGACGGCGATGACTACTACCTGGTGGTTGCCGCCGACAAGGGGACGGCCGCGTTCTCGGACATCGCCAATGCCTTGGCCCTGGAGTACGGATTCTGGCTCGGCGACGCTTTCGCCTCGGGCGGCTCGGTGGGCTATGACCACAAGCAGATGGGCATCACGGCGCGCGGGGCCTGGGAGTCGGTCCGGCACCATTTCCGCGAGCTGCTCATCGACTCCGCAGCCGAGGACTTCACGGTAGTGGGCATAGGCGACATGAGCGGGGACGTGTTCGGCAACGGAATGCTGCTGTCCCGCCACATCCTGCTGGTGGCGGCGTTCGACCACCGGCACATCTTCCTCGATCCAACCCCCGATCCGGCCGCCTCCTATGCGGAGCGGCAGCGGCTGTTCGGGCTTCCCCGTTCCTCCTGGGCCGACTACGACGTCTCGAAAATCAGCGCGGGCGGCGGCGTGTTCTCCCGGCTGGCGAAGTCGATCGAGATCACCGAAGCGGTGCGCCTTGCGCTGGGGCTGGAGCCGGGAACGACGGCGATGAGCCCGCCGGAGCTGCTCAAGGCCGTCCTTCTGGCCCCCGTGGACCTGCTCTACAACGGAGGCATCGGAACGTACGTGAAGGCCTCCACCGAGACCCACCCGGACGTGGGAGACAAGGCCAACGATGCCATCCGTGTCAACGCCAGTCAGCTGAGGACACGGATCATCGCCGAGGGCGGCAACCTTGGCATCACCCAGCGGGGCCGGGTAGAGGCAGCGCTGGGTGGGATCCTGGTGAACACCGATGCGATCGACAACTCCGCCGGTGTGGACTGTTCGGACCATGAGGTGAACATCAAGATCTTCCTTGACCGGATGATCGCCGCGGGAAGGATCGCCCCGGAGGAAAGGACCGGCTTCCTGCACACCCTGCAGGAGGAAGTCGGACGCTTGGTCTTGAAAACCAATGTGGACCAGAACGTGCTCCTCCTCAACGACCGCCAGCTGGTGCTTCAATGGAGCCCGAGCTTTGAGCGCACCATGGACTGGCTGGAGGCCGAGACGGACCTGGACAGAAACCTTGAATGCCTGCCGGGCACAGAGCAGCTGCACTCCCGCCTGCAGACCGGCAAGGGCCTGACATCTCCGGAGCTTTCCGTGTTGGCCGCGTATGCCAAGATCGAGCTGGCAAGGGAACTCACACTTGGCGGACTGGCCGATGACCCGTGGTTCTCCCGGACCCTGCGCGGCTACTTTCCGCGCCAGCTCTCGGAGCGGTTCGGGGATGAGCTGTCCACGCATCCGCTGCGGCGGCAGATCGTGGCCACTGTTATTGCCAACGACATGATCAATCTGGGCGGCATTGCCTTCGCCTTCAGGGCAATGGAGGAGACCACGGTATCGGCGGCCGCGGTGGCGCGCGGGTTCGTGGTCATGCGCAAAATCTGGGACTTTGACTCCATCACCCAGGCCCTCGCACAGCTGCCGGCAAGCATCCCCAGCGAGCACGGGTGTGCGGTGGCACTGGACATGCGCCGCCTGCTGGACCGCTCGACCCGCTGGTATGTCACCCACGATTTCCGGGACAAGCCAATCGCCGATGCCCTGGCCCGGCTCGAGCCCCCCATGTCCGTCCTGCGCCCCAAGTTCGGCAGCTATCTTCACGGCGTGAATCTGCAGCACGCGCTGATCCGCCTGGCCCACACCGACGCCGTCGGGCTGCCCCATGACTTGGGCGTGCGCGCCTCCGAGATCCTGGTCAGCTACGGTCTTCTGGACATCTCCGCCATCTCCGAAGAGCTCCAAGAGCCCGTGGACACCGTGGCCGAAGTGTATTTTGCCGTCTTCGAGCGGATCTCGGCGGTCCCCATTCTTGAACACATCACGGCGTTGCCGCGGGAAACGCACTGGGAGGCCCTCGCCCGGGCGGCACTTCGGGACGACGTGTATTTGGTCCTCGCCGGTATGACGAAGGCTGTTGTGCGGAATACTCCACGCCCCTCGGAAGGAGGCGATCCAGTGGAGCGGATCATCGCCTGGGAACGCGAAAACATCGAACAGCTCGGCAGGATCCAGGAGACCATCAAGGAAGCCATCAAGCCAGGCCCGGTGGACATCGCAGCATTGTCCGTTGCGGTCAAACTGTTGCGGGCCGTGGTCAGCCGGTAGACAGCACGGGCGCAGACAAAACCGGCACCGACAAAACCGGGACAGACAAAACCGGGACCCGATCGCCTGGCCGCACCAGCAATGGTGCGGAACGGCGAACGAACCCCGGTTTCCTGCTGAAGTGCCGAAGCTACGCCCGGCGCACCTGCACGCCGTCCGACTGCAGGAAAAGCTGCGTCTCGGACGGCCCCGAGGGGACCAGCCAGAGCACATTTCCGCTCACTGAGACTTCTTCGACCTCGCCGGCCGCAATGACCTGAGCGTGTTTGACGATTTCGACCCGTTCGCCGACCCGGAGGCCGCTCCAATCGGAAACCGTCGCTGCGGATGCAAGGCGCCTGGACAGAACCGTGCCGCGTGCTTTCATAGAACTTTTACCCCTTTGTATGTGTTCTTTGCCACAACTTCGTTGGTGTGGACGTTTCCATTTGTACTACAGTTCCCGGGCCCCCGCCTGCCGTGTCGCGCAAGATTTCGGGGACACCGGGAATTGTTCAGCTTCCGTGCACTTTGTTTCTTCTCAGGCGAGATTTCCGACGGCGGATTCGGCCGCCGCACGGACCTGGCCCGACGCCACCAGGGCGTCCGCCGCTTCAAGCTCCGGCGACAGGAACCTGTCGGTGCCCGGACCGTCGACGACGTCGCGCAGTGCCGCGATCACGGCCGCACCCGCGGGACCCGGCGTCAGTTCGCCGTCGGAGAGCTGGGTGCGGATGTCCAGGGCCCGGGCCGAGGTCACGAGTTCGACCGCCAGGACGCGCCGCAGGTTCTCCACCGCGCGGCGGAGCTTGCGTGCCGCGTGCCAGCCCATGGAGACGTGGTCCTCCTGCATAGCCGAGCTCGGGATCGAGTCCACCGACGCCGGGACGGCCAGCCGCTTGTTGTCCGAGACCAGCCCGGCCTGGGTGTACTGGGCGATCATGAGGCCGGAGTCGACGCCGGGGTCCGAGGCCAGGAACGCGGGCAGCCCGTGCGATCGGGCCGGGTCCAGCATCCGGTCGGTCCGGCGCTCGGCGATGGAGCTGAGGTCCGCGACGGCGATCGCGAGGAAGTCCAGCACGTAGGCCACCGGGGCGCCGTGGAAGTTGCCGTTGGAGCTGACCCGGCCGTCCGGCAGGACCACCGGGTTGTCGATCGCTGCGGCCAGCTCGCGGGAGGCGACCAGGGCGGCGTGGTCAACGGTGTCGCGGACGGCGCCGGCCACCTGGGGTGCGCAGCGCAGCGAGTAGGCGTCCTGGACCTTGGTGTCGTTGATCCGGTGCGAGGCCACGATCGGGGAGTTGGACAGGACCCGGAGCATGTTGTCCGCGGAGGCGGCCTGGCCCGGGTGCGGGCGGAGGGCTGCGTGCAGCTCGGGCAGGAACACCTGGTCCGTGCCGAGCAGCGCCTCGACGCTGAGCGCGGCGGTGATGTCCGCCGTCGTGAGCAGCTGGCGGATGTCCGCGATGGCCATCAGGAGCATGCCCAGCATGCCCTCGGTGCCGTTGACGAGGGCCAGGCCCTCCTTCTCGGCGAGCGTGACGGGTTCGATCCCGTGCGCGGCAAGGAGTTCGGCGACGGGACGTCCGCCCTTGCCGCCGTAGAGCTCGCCGTCCGGGCCGGTCGCTTCGCCTTCGCCCATGAGGACCAGGGCGCAGTGCGAGAGCGGCGCGAGGTCGCCGGAGCAGCCGAGCGAGCCGAATTCGCGGACCACCGGGGTGATGCCGGCGTTGAGGACATCCACCATGGTCTGCAGCACCACGGGGCGGACGCCGGTGCGGCCGGAGGCGAGGGTCTTGGCGCGCAGGAACATGATGCCGCGGACCACTTCGCGTTCCACGGCCGGGCCCATGCCGGCGGCGTGGCTGCGGATGAGGGACTTCTGGAGCTGGGTGCGCAGCTCGTTCGGGATGTGCCGGTTGGCCAGGGCCCCGAATCCGGTGGAGATGCCGTAGGCAGGGACCTCGCTGTGGGCGAGGTCGTCGATGTGGGCGCGGACCTTGGCGACGGCGTCGAGGGCGTCCTGGGCGATGGTCACGTGGGCGTCGTGCCGGGCGACGGCGACGACGTCTTCGGGGGTCACCCCGCTGGAGCCGAGGGTGACGGTGAGCGGTGAGTGGGTGGTGAGTGTCATTGGGTGTTCCTAAATCTGGTGGATGAGCCGGTCCCCTCATCGATTGCTCCGTAGGTGCCCTTTTGGTGGCTCAAAACGGCGGTTACGGAGCAATCGATGTGGGTTGGGGCTCGTTAGTGGTTTTCCTGCATGGGGATGCGGACGCCGCGTTCCTGGGCGACCTCGAGCGCGCGGTCGTAGCCGGCGTCGGCGTGGCGGATGACGCCCATGCCGGGGTCGTTGGTGAGGAGGCGCGCGAGCTTTTCCGCGGCGAGGTCGGTGCCGTCGGCGACGGAGACCTGGCCGGCGTGGATGGAGCGGCCGATCCCGACGCCGCCGCCGTGGTGCAGGGAGACCCAGGTGGCGCCGGAGGCGGTGTTGAGCAGGGCGTTGAGCAGCGGCCAGTCGGCGATGGCGTCGGAGCCGTCGGCCATGGCCTCGGTCTCGCGGTACGGGGAAGCGACGGAGCCGGAGTCGAGGTGGTCGCGGCCGATCACGATGGGCGCCTTGACCTTGCCCTCCTTGACGAGCTGGTTGAACAGCAGGCCGGCCTTGGCGCGTTCGCCGTAGCCCAGCCAGCAGATGCGGGCCGGCAGGCCCTCGAACTCCACGCGCTCACCGGCGGCGTCGATCCAGCGGTGCAGGTGCTTGTTGTCCGGGAAGAGTTCCTTGATGGCCGCGTCCGTGACGGCGATGTCCTCGGGGTCGCCGGAGAGTGCAACCCAGCGGAACGGGCCGAGGCCCTCGCAGAACAGCGGGCGGATGTAGGCCGGGACGAAGCCGGGGAATTCGAAGGCGCGGTCGTAGCCGCCCTTGCGGGCCTCGTCACGGATGGAGTTGCCGTAGTCGAAGACCTCGGCGCCGGCGTCCTGGAACTCGACCATGGCCTGGACATGCTTGGCCATCGAGGCCTGGGCCTTCTTGGTGAAGCCTTCCGGGTCCGCGGCGGCCTCGCGGTGCCATTCCTCGACCGTGATGCCCTCGGGCAGGTAGGACAGGGGGTCGTGCGCGGAGGTCTGGTCCGTGACGATGTCGACCGTGAGTTCGCCGGCGTTGTGGCGGCGCAGGATCTCCGGGAAGACCTCGGCGGCGTTGCCGACGTAACCCACGGACCAGCCGCGGCGCTCTTCCTTGGCTGCCAGGACCTTGGCGATCGCGGCGTCGAGGTCGGTTTCGACCTCGTCGAGGTAGCGCTTGCCGGCGCGGCGGCGCAGGCGGGTCTCGTCGACGTCGACGATCAGGCAGGCGCCGTCGTTCAGGGTGACGGCGAGCGGCTGGGCGCCGCCCATGCCGCCGCAGCCGCCGGTGAGGGTCAGGGTGCCGGCGAGAGTGCCGTTCTCGTCCCCGGTGAGCTTGCGGGCGATCGCGGCGAAGGTCTCGAAGGTGCCCTGCAGGATGCCCTGGGTGCCGATGTAGATCCAGGACCCGGCGGTCATCTGGCCGTACATCATCAGGCCCTCGGCCTCGAGCCGGCGGAACTCGGGCCAGTTCGCCCAGTCGCCGACGAGGTTGGAGTTGGCCAGCAGCACCCGCGGGGCCCATTCGTTGGTGCGGAAGACGCCCACGGGCTTGCCGGACTGGACCAGCAGGGTCTCGTCCTTTTCCATGGTCTCCAGGGTGCGGGTGATGGCGTCGAACGCGGCCCAGGACCGGACGGCGCGGCCGGTGCCGCCGTAGACCACCAGGTCATCGGGGCGCTCGGCGACCTCGGGGTCGAGGTTGTTCATAAGCATGCGCAGCGGGGCTTCCGTCTGCCAGCTCTTGGCGGTGAGCTCGGTGCCGCGGGCTGCTTTGACCGGGCGGGCACCGGTGGTGAAATCGGCGGGTGCCATGAGGTTCTCCTTTGTGGCTGGATATGTTGCTGGATGGTGTCTGCGTTGGCCGGCGTCTGTGCCGGCTAGTCGGGAGGAATGAGGTTCTGTATCAACTAAAGCCCCTTCACGGCCTTGGAAACAGGCCGATCGCGGGGGTGCTGTCCGGGATTCCAGACCCTCCCCTCCCCCTCGTTGCGCTATCACTTCCGGTTGCCAAAACGGGCAAATGGCAGCCCTAAGTGGTAGCGCAACCGGGGCGGGGGTGGGTGCGGGGCGGGGGTGGGTCAGGCGGGGCGGCCGTGGATCCGGATGGAGAGCTCGTCGGCGACCTTCCGGACCCGGGCGGCCAGGACCGGCCACTGGTCCGCGGGCAGCTTCTCCTCGAGGAAGGTCACGGCGACGGCGGCCGTGGGCCACCCCACGTGGTCGGTCACGGCGGCGGCGATCGAGCCGAACCCGGGCGTCACCTCGCCGTGCTCAGTGGCGTAGCCGCGCTGCCGGACCTGGTCCAGGTGGGAGGACAGGGCGGAGTACTTCATAATGGGCGACTCGGTCTCGTGCCGGGCCGTGAAAGCGGCTGCGTTCGGGTACAGCGCCCGCACCTGGGACTTCGGCAGCGCGGCAAGAATCGCCCGGCCGCTCGCGGTGAGGTGGCTGGGCAGCCGGACGCCGACGTCGGTCACCAGCGACGGCCGGTTCTTGGCCCGCTCCTCCACGATGTAGAGCACGTCGCGGCCGTGCAGCACGGCCAGGTGGGCGCTTTCGCCAATCACATCAACGAGCGAGGCGAGCATTGGCCGGCCCAGGCGGGACAGCGGCTCCTGCCGGGAATAGGCCGAGCTGAGTTCGAAGGCGCTGATGCCCAGGCCGTAGCGCTGCTCCTCGTGCAGGTGCAGGACAAAGCCGTTCGCCTCCATCACGCCGAGCAGGTGGTAGACGCTGGAGCGCGGCAGGCCCAGTGCGGTAGCAATGTTCGACGCCGCCATCGGGCCACGCTTGGAGGCCAGCAACTTGAGGATGCGCAGGGTGTTCTCGGCGGCCGGCACCTTCGACGCCACCTTGGCGCCCGCGGTCCTGTGGATGGTTTTGGGCGCCGGCGTTACGACGGCGGACGCGGCGGACTGCGCAGCCGGCACCTCAGGCGCACCCGACTCTGCGGGCTGAACTGCGGACTGAACAGGCGCACCCGACATTGTGGGCTCGGCTGCGGGCTGAACTGCGGGCTGCAAGACGGGTCGCGCCGCGGGCTGTGTCGCTGCGGCGGGGCTCTCGGCGGTGCTGGTGGCTGGCATGGATCCTCTTCAGGGTTCGGCGGTGTCCGGTATCCCGTACTTAAGCATGCGCCCTGCGGCGCTCCGCTGACAGCCTCGCGCAGGACCAGCTGTCTGGGATTCCGGACATGCCAAAATGCCAGGGCGCGGGCCTTCTGCCTCTGGCGCGGCCCGACACACGGTGATCGGATGAGCCAGGGAGCCGGCGCCAACACAGCCCGCGGCCCATCGCTTCGTCGCCGGACGGTTCCCAGGGATAGTCCCGGAGGGAGGGTGCGTTCATGGATTCAGCGTTATCGGGCAGGGTGGCGCTCGTCGCCGGGGCCACGCGCGGCGCGGGCCGCGGCACCGCCGTCGCCCTCGGCGAAGCGGGAGCGGTGGTGTACTGCACAGGCCGGACGACCTCCAGCCACCGTTCAGACTACAACCGGCCCGAGACGATCGAGGAGACGGCCGAGCTCGTCAGCGCCGCCGGCGGAAGGGGCATCGCCGTCGCGGTCGATCACCGCGAGGCGGCCGAGGTGGAAGCCCTCGTGCGGCGGATCGATGCCGAGCAGGGCCGGCTGGACATCCTGGTGAACGACATCTGGGGCGGAGAGGACCTCATTGAATGGAACACTCCGCTCTGGGCCCACGATCTGAACGCCGGGCTGGAAATGCTCCACCGTGGCCTCGACACCCACCTGATCACGAGCCATTTCGCGCTTCCGCTTGTTGCCCGCAGGCCCGGCGGCCTTGTGGTGGAGATGACCGACGGCACGCGCGAGTACAACGCGCAGCATTACCGGGTTTCCGTGTTTTACGACCTCGTCAAGTCCGCGGTGCTCCGCCTGGCCTTCAGCCAGGCCGAGGAGCTGAAGTCCTCCCGGTGCACGGCGCTGGCACTGACGCCCGGCTGGATGCGCTCCGAAATGATGCTCGAACACTTTGGCGTTTCGGAGGCGAACTGGCGGGATGCCGCGGACACGCAGCCGCACTTTGCGGCGATCTCGGAAAGCCCGCTGTTCGCGGGGCGTGCGGTCGCGGCCCTGGCGGCGGACCCCAACGTGCACAGCCGCACGGGCGGCTCCTATTCCTCCGGGGCCCTGGCACGCGAGTACGGCTTCACCGACGTCGACGGCTCGCGGCCGGACTGCTGGCGATACCTCGTGGAAGTCCAGGAAGCGGGACTCGCCCCAGATGCCACCGGATACCGCTGACTGCCGGCCAGCGTACGACGGCGGGTCCGGCCCACGGGCAACCGGCGGCGGGAAAGACTACGATCTGGAGCATGAAGCAGACGTGGGAGGCTTCCGCGGACGGCGTCATGAGTCTTCCATCCGGCCGGCTCATTCGCGGCCGCGGCCTGCATGACCCCCTTCCGGCGGGACCGTCGCCCGAGTTCGGCGTGTACCTGCTGGGCAAGAGGCCGCCGCCCGTGGGATGGGAGTCCCGATGGGTGCTCTGGCCCGACCTTCGCCTGCCGGCCGACCATCCGGACGCCCTCGACGCGCTCCGGGAGGCCTGGCTCCGGGCCGAGGCGGAGCGGGTTGAGGTGGCCTGCTGGCGGGGCATCGGCAGGACCGGCACCGCACTGGCCTGCATCGCCATCCTGGACGGTGTCCCTCCCGGCCAGGCGGTGTCCTACGTGCGTCGCCAGTACCGGCGCCGGACCGTGGAGACTCCGTGGCAGCGGCAGTACGTCGCCCGGTTCCGGCCGGAGACCGCCTAGGTGTTGCAGCCACACAACGCCCCTCACACCGTGACGACGGCCTTCCCCCGCAACTTGCCCTCGCGCAGGTCCCGGATCGCCGCGGGCGCGTCCGCCAGGGCGTAGCACTTGCCGATGACCGGGGTCACGGCGCCCGCCTCGATGAGCCCGGTCAGGAACCGGAGGTCCTCAGCGCGCTCCGTGGACATGACGCCCAGCAGCCGCTGGCCGACAAACAGGGACAGGCCCGCCGCGCCAAGCGAGCGTCCAATACCGCCCGTCAGCCGCCCTCCGCCTTCCCCGCCGACGATCGCGAGCGTTCCCTTCGGCTTGAGCGCCCGCCGGAGGACGCCGAGCGGGCGGTTGCCGGCCGTGTCGACAATCAGGTCGAACTGCCTGGCCCCGTCCGCGAAGTCGTCATGCTTGTAGTCGATCACGTGGTCCGCGCCGATCGACCGGACCAGATCGGCTTTGGCGGTGCTGCACACCCCGGTCACCTGTGCCCCGAACGCCTTGGCGAGCTGCACCGCGTACGCGCCGACGCCGCCTGCCGCGCCGACGACGAGGACCTCCTGCCCGGCCTGGACCCGGCCGGAGTCCCGCAGCGCCTGGAGAGCTGTGACTGCGGAGATCGGGACGGCGGCGGCCTGCTCGAAGCTGAGGTTCTTCGGCTTCAGCGCGAGCCGGCCTTCCTTCGCGCACACGTACTCGGCAAACGATCCCTCGCAGGTGCCGTACACCTCGTCCCCCGCCCGAAAACCGACGACGTTCCGGCCGACAGCCTCCACCCGGCCCGCCACCGCCCGGCCCCGGATGCGGGTCTTCGGCTTTCTCAGCCCGTAGCCGACCACGCGGGTCAGGTACGGGAGGCCGGTCATGAGGTGCCAGACGCCCTGGTCGACGCCGGCGGCCCGGACCCGGATCAGCACGTCGTCATCGCCGGGCCCGGGAGCCTCGACGTCGCGCAGTTCCAGCACCTCAACGGAACCGTAGACATCCTGAACGATCGCTTTCATGGTGCTTCTCCTTCGAAGTCGGGTACTGGAAGACGTCATAGGGCAGCGGCTTCAAGCAGTAAAGAAAACCTCCGGCGGTGTCAAGAGTTTTCGGCCCGCTCCCGGTTGGGACCGACGACGACGGCGGCCGGCGCCCCGCGCGCCGCGGCGGCCGAACAGTCTGAAATCAAAGACACGAAGTGCCCGTGAGTCTCATCACAGCAGGGCCTGACATGGTCTGCTGGATAGCGATCCCCCTCCCAATGACGAGAAGGTATTCGCATGCAACAAGCCCAAACCGCTACGAAGACGGCGCCTGACGCAGCAGGCAACGGCAACGAGGGCGCCGCCACCGCCGTCGGCGCCGCCGTCGATTCCGTACTCAGCCGGGGACTGAACGTCCGCCACATCCGCTTCATGGCACTGGGCTCGGCGATCGGCACGGGACTGTTCTACGGCTCCGCCTCCGCCATCCAGAAGGCCGGGCCCGCCGTCCTGCTTGCCTACATGATCGGCGGCGCCGCAGTCTTCATGGTGATGCGCGCCCTGGGTGAAATGGCGGTGCGGCATCCGGTGTCCGGGTCCTTCGGCCAGTACGCGAGCCGCTACCTGGGCCCGCTGGCAGGGTTCGTGACCGGCTGGACCTATGTCTTCGAGATGGCAATCGTGGCCATCGCGGATGTCACAGCCTTCAGCATCTATATGGGATTCTGGTTCCCCGGCGTGGAGCGCTGGGTCTGGATCCTGGCCATCATCTTCTTCCTGGCGGCCCTGAACCTGCTCAGCGTCAAGGTCTTCGGCGAACTCGAATTCTGGTTCTCCATCATCAAAGTGGCGGCCATCATCGCCATGATCGCGGGAGGCGCGGCGATCATCGTCTTCGGCTTCCAGACCGGCGGCGCCACGGTGGCGCCCGGGCTGGGCAACCTCGTGGAGCACGGGGGTCTGTTCCCTAACGGGTTCGAAGGGCTCCTCGCCTCCTTCGCGGTAGTCATGTTCGCTTTTGGCGGCGTGGAAACCCTCGGCATCACTGCCGGTGAAGCCGCCGATCCCAAAAAGGTCATCCCCAAGGCCGTCAACACCGTGCCCGTGCGGGTCCTGCTGTTCTACGTTTTGACCCTTGGCGTGCTGATGAGCCTGTTCCCGTGGGACGAAATTGGCAGCAACGGCAGCCCCTTCGTGCAGATCTTCAGCGGCCTGGGCATTCCGGCCGCGCCCCACATCCTCAACGCCGTGGTGATCACGGCGGCCCTCTCGGCCGTCAACAGCGACATCTTCGGCGCCGGCCGGATCCTCTTCGGCCTGGCCCGGCAGGGCCACGCCCCGGCGAGCTTCGGCAAGGTCTCCCGCCACGGGGTGCCGTGGATGACTGTGGTGATGATGACGGGCATCCTGCTGGTCGGCGTGGTCCTGAATGCGGTGATCCCGGAGGACGTCTTCCTGCTCATCGCCTCGATCGCGACCTTCGCTACCGTGTGGGTCTGGGCCATGATCCTGGCCTCCCATGTCGCCATGAAACGCGAGATCGCCCGCAAGGGCCTCCCGGCATCGGAGTTCCCCTCACCGTGGTGGCCGGCCGCTTCGGTGCTGACCATCGCGTTCATGGCCCTGGTGATCGTGATTCTGGGTGCCTTCGAGGACACGCGGGTGGCGCTGTATGTGGGCGCCGTATGGCTGGGCATCCTGGTGGTTGCCTACCGGCTCTGGGTCCGCGGCCACGGCCGTGTGCGGGCTGAACTCGCCGACGAAACGGCCCAGCTTCCGCAGGTCCGCGCCGGGCAGTAGCAGGGCAGACCGCCGGCGGTAGCGGGACCGCCCGGCAGCAGTAGGGCCGCCCGCCTCCCGCGTGCGCTCCCGCGGGGTTAGGATCAGGCATGGTTCCCGTCACCAACCTCCTGGCCTTTGCCCTTGCCGCCCTCGTGCTGATCGCCATCCCGGGGCCCAGCGTGCTGTTCGTGATCGGACGGACCCTGGCCCTGGGGCGCAGGGGCGGCCTGTTGAGCGTTGCGGGGAATGCGGCGGGCGAGCTGGTGCAGATCGCCGCGGTGGCCCTGGGCGTCGGCGTGGTGCTGGCCCAGTCGCTGCTGCTGTTCAGCGTGGTGAAATTCGCCGGCGCCGCCTACCTTGTCTACCTCGGGATTCAGGCGATCCGGCACCGTGGCGGCGGTCCGGCCAGGGCGTCCGCCGCCGGTCCGTCCTCGACCGCCCGGGTGCTGCGCGAGGGTTTCATTGTGGGCGCGACCAACCCCAAGTCGATTGTGTTCTTCGTGGCCGTGCTTCCGCAGTTTGTGGACTATTCCGCCGGCGCGATTCCCCTGCAGCTCGGAACCCTGGGCGTGGTTTTCCTGCTGATTGCCCTGGTGTCGGACAGTACGTGGTCCCTCGCCGCGGGAACGGCCCGGCACTGGTTTGCCCGCTCCCCGCGCCGGATCGCCGCGCTCAGCACCACCGGCGGCGTGATGATGATCGGGCTGGGCGGCACCCTCGCGCTGGTGGGCAACTCCGCGGAGTTCCAACCGGGCCGGTAGCCGGCGGCAGCGGTTACCGCGCGGACCAGCCGCCGTCCATTGTGTAGCTGGCGCCGGTGACCATGCCGGCGTCGTCCGAGGCCAGCCACGTCACCAGGGACGCGACTTCCTCGGGCTCCACGAGCCGCTTCACCGCTGATTCGGTCAGCATGATCTTGGCCAGCACCTCGGACTCCGGAATGCCGTGCACCTTGGCCTGGTCGGCGATCTGCGCCTCCACCAGTGGGGTCCGGACGTAGCCGGGGTTGATGCAGTTGGACGTGACGCCGTGCGCCCCGCCTTCGAGTGCCGTCACCTTGCTCAGGCCCTCCAGCCCATGCTTGGCCGAGACGTAGGCGCCCTTGAACGGCGAGGCCCGGAGCCCGTGCACGGAGGACAGGTTGATGATGCGGCCGAAGTTGTTGGCGTACATGTGCGGCAGCGCGGCCCGGATCAGCAGGAACGGCGCCTCGAGCATGAGGGTGATGATGCGGCGGAAGTCGGCCGGATCGAACTCCTCGATGGGGCTGATGCGCTGGATGCCGGCGTTGTTGACCAGGATGTCGCAGTCCAGGCTGAGCGTCTGGAGGGACTCGACGTCCAGCAAGTTAACCGCCCAGGACGTGGCGCCGACCTCGTCGGCGAGCGCGGCGGCGGCGGACTCGTCCACATCCGCGATCACCACCTTGGCCCCGCGCGCGGCCAGGGCGCGGACGCTGGCCGCGCCGATCCCGCCGGCTCCGCCGGTGACCAGGGCCTTGCGTCCGTTCAGCGTCTGTTCCATAACTCAGCCTTCCATATCAAAAATCCGATGAAGCGGCCGGCTCCAGCGTGGCTGGAGCCGGCCCAAAACTCAAGCAGCCCAAAACTCAAGCGACCCGTTACTTCAGGCAGCTCAGCAACTCAAGCAGCTCAGCGCGTGGCCGCTACGGGCAGGCCTTCGCGTTCGGCGTCGGCCCGGTCCACGTCCTCCAGTGCAATGCCCTTGGTTTCCTTCAGGCTCAGCACCGCCACGGTGGTGATGGCGCAGGCGATCACCAGGTAGATCGCGGTCGGCAGCCAGGAGCCTGTGTCCTTGAGCCACTGGGTGGCCAGTAGCGGCGCCAGAGAACCGGCGAAGATCGAGGTGACCTGCGAGCCAAGCGAGACGCCGGCGTAGCGCATCCGGGTCGGGAAGAGCTCCGACATGAGGGCCGGCTGGCCGGCATACATGAAGGCGTGCAGGCAGAGGCCGATCGTGACGGCCAGGACGATGATCACCGGGTTGCGGGTATCGAACATCGGGAAGGCGAAGAACGGCCACGTGGCGCCGGCGATGGCACCGACGAGGTAGACCGGCTTCCGGCCCCAGCTGTCCACGAGCCGCCCCACCTGCGGGATGACCAGGAAGTGGATGACGTGGGCGATCAGCAGGGCGAGCAGGAGCGAGGAGGTGTCGTATTTGTGCACACTCTTCAGGTAGACGATCGCGAAGCTGACCACGAGGTAGTACATGATGTTTTCCGCGAACCGGAGGCCCATGGCCTGCAGGATGCCCTTGGGGTACTTGCGGATGACTTCGCGGACGCCGTAGCTGGCGGACTGCTCTTCTTCCATCTGGGCTTTGGCCTCAAGGAAGATGGGCGCTTCGGAGACGTGGGTGCGGATGTAGTAGCCGACGAACACGATCACGGCGGAGAGCCAGAACGCCACACGCCAGCCCCAGCTGAGGAAGTCGGCAGAGCTAAGCACGTTGGACATGATGAACAGGACCAGGGTGGCCAGCAGGTTGCCTACAGGCACGGCGGCCTGGGGCCAGCTGGACCAGAAGCCACGGGACTTGTTGGGGCTGTGCTCGGCGACCAGCAGAACAGCCCCGCCCCACTCGCCGCCGAGGGCGAAGCCCTGGATGAAGCGCAGGAAGACCAGGAGTGCCGGCGCCAGGTAGCCAATGGTGGCGAAGCCCGGGAGGCAGCCTATCAGGAAGGTGGAGACACCGATGATGATGATGGTCAGCTGCAGGGTGGGCTTGCGGCCCAGTTTGTCGCCAATCTGCCCGAAGACGATGCCGCCCAGCGGGCGGGCGACGAACCCGACGGCGTAGGTCAGGAATGCCTGGATGATGCCGTCCAGTTCGTTGCCGGTGGCCGGGAAGAAGTACTTGCCGAACACCAGGGTGGCGGCGGTGGCATAGAGGAAGAATTCGTACCACTCGACGACGGTTCCCACCATCGATGCTGCGACGATTTTCTTGAGCCCGGAACCCTTGGATGCGGGTGCGGCGGGGGATGTTGCAGAGCGTTCGTTTACGCTCATCTGATTCTCCTTAGTGTCCACGGTGACACGCGCTGTGACGCACAGCACTGAAATGGCTCCATTGAGTATTGCTGCACATTCGCGGCGATTCAATGGCCAAACCGGCACCCGGTATGTGCAGAATTGCAGATATGAACGCCAATCCTGATGACCTGCTGGTCCTGCTCGCCGTGTCCCGTTCGGCGAAATTTACGACGGCGGCCCAGACTCTCGGACTGAACCACACCACCGTCTCGCGGCGGATCGCGGCTCTGGAGAAGGCTCTCGGCGGCCGGGTGCTCTCCCGCGCGTCCGGCGGCTGGGAGCTCACCGAGCTCGGCACCGAGGCCGTGCGGGTGGCCGAGCAGGTGGAGGCTGCCGTGCGCACCCTGCAGCAGCCCGGGCACACCCCGGACCCCATCACCGGCGTCGTCCGGATGACCGCAACGGACGGCTTCAGCGCCTATATTGCCGCCCCCGCCGTGGCCCGGCTCCGCCGCGACCATCCGGGCCTCAGCGTCGAGATCATCACCGTGACGCGCCGGGCACTCCAGCAGCGTTCCGGCCTGGACATCGAGGTGGTGGTCGGTGAGCCGCAGGTGCACCGGGCGGAGGCCGCGCAGCTGGGCGAGTACATGTTGGGCATGTACGCCTCCCGCGGCTACCTGGCCGAGTACGGCACCCCGGCCACGGTGAAGGAACTGACGGAACATTCCCTCGTGTATTTTGTCGACTCGATGCTGCAGGTAGACGATCTGGACGCCCCGCGGCGGCTGGTGCCGGCCATGCGGGACGGGCTGAGCTCCACCAACGTCTTTGTCCATGTGGAGGCCACCCGCGCCCGGGCCGGGATCGGGTTCCTGCCCTGCTTCGCCGCCGACCTGCATCCGGACCTCGTCCGGCTCCTGCCCGAGGAATTCGCGGAGATGCTCCCCTATTGGATGGTGCTGCGGCCCGATTCGATGCGCCGGCCGGCAGTGGCGGCCCTCGTCCAGGCGCTGCGGGAGCAGACCGCGGCGCACCGCGATGCCCTGCTGGGACGGGGAGCACCCCCATCGATTGCTCCGTAGGCGCCCTTATGGGGCCGCAAAAGGGCAGTTACGGAGCAGCCGATTCAGCGGGCGGCTCAGCCGGGACTGTGCCCTTCGGGTCGTGGCGGACGACCGCGCCGGCCGCGAACGCCCGCACCTTACCGTCATTCCAGATATGGGCAGGCACCGCACCACCGAGCAGGCGGCGCGCGAGGGCAGGGTCGTCGTCGAATGGGTGGTCGCTGCCGGCCATGACCATGTTGCCGTAGCGCCTGCCCTTGAGCATGGCAGGATCGGCGATGATCACGGTGTGGGCAAAGGCGTCCGCGATGGTGGCGGCGTCTTCGCGGGCATTCCTGAGGTCCGGGGCGTCGCCGGAGTTCACCACATAGATCCCGCCCGGCGCCAGGACGCTTTTGGCGTGCTCGGCGAATTCCCGGGTGGTGAGCGGACGCGGGGTCAGCGAGCCGGCGAAGACGTCGCGGATGATCAGGTCCCGGGTCTGCGGAGTCAGGCTCTCGGTGACTTCCCGGGCCTCTCCCACGCGCAGGCGCAGCAGCGGGGCCTTGGGCAGGTCAAACCAGCCCCGGACGTAGTCGGCAAGCTTGCCGTCCAGTTCCACCACAACCTGGCGGGCGTCCGGATAGGCGGCGTGGAAATAACGGGCCAGTGAGCATGCTCCCCCGCCGAGGTGCAGGGCACGCAGCTTCGGCTTTGAATCGCGGGGCCAGCGCGACTCCACAAGGGCGGCCATCCAGCGCATGTACTCGAAGTCCAGGAACAACGGGTCCGCGAGGTCAATGTGAGAGCTCATGACGCCGTTGATGCGCAGGAGCCAGCCGGTGGAATTGTCCTGGTCCGGGATGAGCTCGCAGTCCCCGGTGTCGATGTAATACACGCCCGCCACGGGACCGGCCGGGCGGGATCCCTTGGGCACTTCCACCACTCCAGGCTCGGCGGTTCCGGCGCCCCGCCCCCTGCCCCGCTTGGCCATCAGATATCCCCCGCATTGTGCATGTTTCAACCCTAGTTCACCGGCAGGCCGGCCCCCGCGACCGTTTCCCGGTCCCCGCTCCGCGACCGGAAAGTCCCCCTGCCTCTCCCGGCCGCCGGACGCGGACAATCCTAGGACCAAAGCCCCTAGCCATTCCCGGGGAGCAGGGTTCTACTGGGCCTGCACGTGGTGCTGGGCCAACGGGTGCGTCCGCCGAGCCGGGAGGAAAAATGTCTGCACCCGCACGGAAGCAGGGCGGCATCGTGACCGTCGGCTACAGCGGGTCCGAGGCCGCCCAGCTCGCCGTTCGTTGGGCCGCCGGCTACGCGGCCGCGGCCGGGCTTGACCTTCTGGTGGTCCACGCGTGGGTGTGGCCGGTCTTCACCAAGAACCTGGGCCCCGTCAAGGGCGTGGCCGGCAGCGGGTTGCGTCACTCCGCGGAAGCCATCCTGGCCGAGGGCGTCGAACTGGCCCGCGCCGCCGTTCTCGAGGCGGGAGTCGCGCACCCCCGACCAGCAGGCGGAGTCGCACGGCCCGACACAGTGACCAGCGCGATTTCCGAACAAGCACCACCCCCCGCAATCCCTGGAACAGCACCCGGCGGCGCAACGTCCCCGGGCACAGCGCCCCCTGGCACCATGCCCCCTGCAGTGCCCCCTGCCGCGGCCGGCGCCGCGCCGCCCGGCGTCGAACGTGCTGTTCCCGCTGGGGAGCCGCAACCCGCGGGCCCCGTCGTCGACGGCGTCATGGAGGCCGGGCTCCCGGCACCGGTGCTGCGCGACGCCGCCCGGGGCGCAGCACTGCTGGTGGTCGGCAGCCGGGGACTTGGCACTGTCCTGGACCAGGTGGCCGGCTCGGTCTGCCTTGACTTGGCCGGCTCGGCGCCCTGCCCCGTGATGGTGATCCGGCGGCCGCGCAACCCCGGACACCCCATCGTGGTGGGAGTTGATGCGTCGCCCCGCAGCCCGGCCACCGTGGCCGAGGCTGTCCGGCTCGCTGTGGTCCTCGGCGCACCGCTGCAGCTGGTCCACGTGGCTACGCAGCGGGGCGGTGCCCGGGAGGAGCACGGCCGCCACGGCACGCTCCGTGGCCAGGAGCTGCTGGACCACGCCGTCGACGAGGCCCGCGGACTGGCCTCCGGGCTGGAGGTTTCCGGGATCCTGCGCGAGGGCCATAACGCCGCCCGGGAGCTGCTCGCCGCCGCCGCCGGCTCCGACGTCCTGGTGCTGGGGTCCCACAGCCCACTGGCCGGCCCCGGCAACACGGTCTCCGGCGTCCTGCACAAGGCTGGCTGCAACGTGCTGGTGACTCGCTAGCCGCCGCGCTCGAACCGATTCGAAACTGCACGGGTTGCAGAGAAGGAGGCCGCGGTGCGAGCCTGGCAGGTTGGACTACCGGGGCCCATGCCCAGCGGCCCCCTCGTGGCCGGCGACTGCCCGGATCCCGTGCCGGGACACCGCGAGGTCCTGCTGAAAGTGCGGGTCTGCGGTGTGTGCCGGACGGACTTGCACCTGGCCGAGGGCGACCTCACACCGCGGCATCCGGGGATCATCCCGGGCCACGAGGTCGTGGGCGAGGTGATCGGGAATGGCCCGGGGGCGGCCAGGTTCGGCCTCGGCGAACGGGTGGGGGTGGCCTGGCTGGGCGGCACGTGCGGCGCCTGCCGGTTTTGTCTGCGCGGACAGGAGAACCTCTGCCTGTCCCCCACGTTCACCGGCTGGGACCGCGACGGCGGGTACGCCGAGCTCCTCACGGTGGCCGAGGACTTCGCCTACCGGATCCCGGACGCGTTTAGCGACGAGGAGGCCGCGCCGCTCCTGTGCGCAGGCATCATCGGCTACCGTGCGCTGAGCCGGGCGGAGCTGCCGATCGGCGGCCGGCTGGGCATCTATGGTTTCGGTGCCTCCGCGCATCTGGCCGCCCAGATCGCCCTGTACCGCGGTGCCCGCGTGTACGTCATGACCCGGTCCGAGGAGGCGCGCAAGCTGGCCCTCATCTTGGGCGCGACGTTCGCCGGCGGGGCCGAGGAGCAGCCGCCGGATCCCCTGGATTCCGCGATCCTCTTTGCTCCCGCGGGCGGGCTGGTACCGGTCGCACTCCGCGCCCTTGACCGCGGCGGGACACTCGCCGTCGCGGGCATCCATCTGAGCGACATCCCGCCGCTGCACTACTCCGACGAGCTCTTCCAGGAGCGCCAGTTGCGCAGCGTGACGGCCAATACCAGGGCCGACGGCGAGGAATTCTTCCGGATCGCTGCCGAGATCCCGCTCCGCCCCACCACCGTGGCGTACCCGTTCTCGGCCGCGGACCAGGCCCTGCGGGACCTGGCGGAGGACCGGATCACGGGGGCGGCCGTGCTGCACATGGATCCGGACTAGCCTCTGCCGCCGATCCTGCTCCCCTGACGACCGGCCCCCGACGCCGAAATCGCCGGAGAGGTGCGGGGTCGCCGCAACGTTCCGGCGACCCCGCAGGCCTCCGGCGAACTCGCGGCTGTTTAGTCGCCGGCGGCTCTGATCCCGAACTCACTTTGGAGCCGCACGCGGGCGCCGCGCTCGGCCAGCGTGGGTATGAATGTCTTGATCCGGCCTGTGTTCAGGGCGTCGAATTCCTCGCCGACAACCCCGGCGATGTGTGGCCGCGGAACGTGCGGGAACCGGGCCGCCAGGCGGTCGACAACCTGATTAATGCTGGGCTCATTCTCCGCCGCATTCATGCCTTCAGTGTGGAGCGGCGGGGTTCCAGCGTCAATGAAACCCGAGGCGGCAGGCGGCAGCACATTGCCCAGGCTTTGGGGTTGGGCGCCCAAGCCGTGGGCGGCCGGGGCGGGCGTGCGTCCGGGCGGACAATGGCGAGGGCCTTAGCGGACAACCCGGTGCGCGCTATCGGACAGTTTCATACGCGAAGCGGACGGTTCCGTGTGCCTAGCGGACGGTTTCATGCGCCTAGCGGACGGTGGCGAGGGCGAAGCCGTCCCAGCCTTTCGAGCCCACGGTCTGCATCACTGTGCCGTCCAGGCGCGGGTCGTCGCCGATTATCTGGAGTGCGCTGATGATTCCGGGGGCGTTCACCGGGTCCATAGACGCGTCCAGCACGGCCCCTTCCCACACGACGTTGTCCACCACGATGGTGGTCCCGGGCCGGCCAAGCCGGATGGCCCACTCCAGGTAGTGGGGATTGTTTTCCTTGTCGGCGTCGATGAACACGAAATCGAAGGGCGGCCCGGCCTCGCTTTCGAGCTCGCGCAAGGTGTCCACCGCGGCACCGACCCGGATGTCCACCTTGTGGCCCAGCCCGGCGGCATCGACGTTGGCGCGCGCTACGCGGGCGTGTGCGGGGAGGTATTCGCAGGTGACCAGCCGGCCGTCGTCGGGCAGTCCCTGGGCCATCCAGATCGTGCTGAAGCCGGCCAGCGTGCCGATCTCCAGCACGCGGCGGGCGCCGGAGAGCTGGACCAGCAATTTCAGGAGCTTGCCGGCGTTGGGGGCCACTTCGATGGGCGGCATGCCCGCTTCAAGGGCGGTGGTCACGGCGCGCTGGAGCGCAGGGTCCGGGCGGACCACGACGTCGGAGAGGAAGTTCTCGACGGCGACCCAGCCAGGGGTGGACTTATGCTCGATCATGTCCCCAGTGTTCCAGCCGCCCGGGCCCGGCGATAGCCTCCGGCCGGGGTTTCCGCCGCGGGTTTGGGCGGGGCCCGCCCCTAGGTTCCCGGCCGGGTTGGAACGTGCGGCCCCGACCCGCCGGCGTCCTGCCCGCCGATGGCGCTTTCAAGCCGCTCTACCTTGCCGGTCATTTCGCCGCTGTAACCGGGCCGGATATCCGCCTTGAGCACCAGCGAGACGCGGGAACCGTAGGCGCCCACCGCGTCGGTGGCCCGCTTGACGACGTCCATAACCTCGTCCCATTCCCCCTCGATCTCGGTGAACATCGAACTCGTCCGGTTCGGCAGACCGGACTCCCGGACAATCCGCACCGCGGCGGCGACGGCGTCGTGGACCGACGCGTCACCGGGTGCCTGCCCGTTGGCGGGGTCACCGGAGGGTGCTACGGAGAATGCGACCAGCATGTAGTGGTTCCCTTCACTCAGTCCGGACAGCGGGCCAAAATTCCAGGCTGTCCCGCATCAGTCTTTCACGCCGATTCCACTGCGGCGGCGCCCGGATTTGCCTCCGAAACCGTCACATTAATCACTACCCGCCGGTAACCGGTTCGAGCACCCCGTGCGTTGCTAACCTAGGCAAATGAACCGGGCAGTAGACCGCAGGCCGCTCCGCGCAGACGCCGCGCGCAACGTAGACAAAATTATCGCCGCGGCCCGGCAGTGCTTCCGCGAGCACGGCTCCGACGTGCCGCTTCAGACCATAGCCGTCACCGCCGGGGTGGGTCCTGCCACTCTCTTCCGGAATTTCGCCGACAAGGAAGAACTGGTGCTCGCGGCCCTGAACCGCCAGCTTCGGCTCCAGGTGGATCCGGCCATCGATGAGGCCCTGGCCGACCCCGACGCCGCTGCCGGACTCTTCCGGGTCATCGACGCCACCATGCGTGTCGCCAGTGAGGAGGCCAACCTCCTGGGAGCCGTCGCGGGCCGGCGCGGTCTGCTGGCCGGGATCACCGGGGGCCTGATTGAATCCATCGCCGTGCTGCTGGGCCGTGGGCAAGGCCAGGGAACCCTGCGCAGCGATATTTCCATGACGGACATGATCCGCCTGCTGGCAATGCTGATCGGCGCCGTGGACACGATGGAGCCGGGCTCCGATGCGTGGCGGCGCCCCGTGGCGCTGGTCGAGGACGCCATCCGGACGGAGCGGCCGGACCGGGCATTGCCGCCGCAGGCTCCGCTGCCGGGCACCGCGTTCGACGCCGTTCTCGGTTAGCGGTACGTTTCGGTCGGCCCTAGTCCTCGGCCGGCTTTTCCTTGGCTTCCTGAAGGTGCTGCTGCAGCTTCTCTTCGGCGTCCCGACGGCGGCGGGACACTTCACGCATTTCCCTGCTGGACTCAGTCCCTCCAGAATCAAACGGCTCGTGCTGCTTGGCGCGCTGATCCTTGCGCGGCTCTGCTGCCTCCTGATCGGCCGCAGCCTCCTGACCGGCGGCGGCAGTCGGCTCGGCAGCAGCATCCCGGTCGGAAGCGTCCTGCCCGCCGTCGTGTTCGCTCATGGTCGAATACTCCCACGCGTTCCCGGCGGCAAGTAGGGGCTAAAGACCATGCCCGCGCACCTGCCTGATCCGCAGCCGCGCAGGTATGGGCCGCCGAAACCGCTCAGTTCCAGCCCAGCAGCCGAAGCCCGGCGGCCGCTGCCGCGCCGGCGATCACCACCACCAGGAACGGTGCCCGGAGCCACAAGGCGATGCCCGCCGCCGCCAATGCGCCCAGCCGCGCGTCCAGCACGAGTGACTGGCCCGAGGCGACGGCATTGACCACCGTCAGGGATGCCAGCAGCCCAATCGTCATGGTCCCGGCGATCCTGGACATCCGCGGGTTGCGGAGCAGGCTGGCCGGCACCAGGTACCCGAGCAGCTTCCAGGCGTAGGCGAGCAGGCAGGAGAGCAACAGCCACATCCAGAGGTTCATGCGCCGCCTCCAGCACTGTGTCCGGGGTAGTCGCCACGGTGCCCGTGATGGTCGCCGGCTGCGTCGTGGTGGTGTGCGTGTTCCTCCGCGTAGGGATCGACGTCCGGCTCCAGGCCCTCGTCGCTGCGGCCGTGGCTGAACCAGCCGATGCCGGCGGCAACCACGGCGGCGACGAGGATCGGCACTCCCGCCGGCACGAACGGCACGGCCAGTACGGTGGCCAGCGCGCAGACAACGGCGATGGCCACAGGCTCCCGGCCTTTCAGGCGCGGCCAGAGCAAGCCAAGGAAGGCCGCCACGGCGGCGCCGTCGAGTCCCCACTGTTTTGGATCCCCGAGTGCCCCGCCGGCCAGCGCACCGAGGGCCGTGAACAGGTTCCAGAGGACGAAGACGCCGATGCCGGCGGTCCAGAAGCCGCGCTTCTGCTCGTCCGGGTCAGCCTGCCCGGTGCTGGTGGCGGTCGACTCGTCGATGGTCAGCTGGGCCGCGGCAAACCTGCGCCACCCGCGCGGCTGCAGCAGAGCGTTGATCTGCATGCCGTAGATTCCGTTGCGCATGCCCAGCAGCGTCGCGGCGCCCATCGCGGCGACGCCGGATCCGCCTCCGGCCACCACGCCGATGAAGGCGAACTGCGAGCCGCCGCTGAAGAGCAGCAGGCTCAGGGCCATGGTCTGCCAGAAATCAAGGCCCGAGGTGACGGACAGTGCGCCGAAGGAGACGCCATAGAGACCGGTGGCAATGCTGATCGACAATCCGATCCGCACCGCCGGTGACTGCAGGATTTTCACGACCGCCGGGTCCGCCTCGTCAGGGTCCAGGCCCACGCGATGAGGGGTGCCTGGAGCGGGAGCCGCACGGTATGCACGCGTCGCCGGCGCGGTGTGCCCTCCGGCCCGTAGGCGCTGAGCAGGGCATCAACATGGCCGGAGAGGAACGCGGCAAACATTGCCGTGACGCATCCGGCGGCGGCCCTGCGTGTGGCCGGGACCAGGAGCCCGACGGCGGCGGCAGCTTCCAGCAGCCCGCTCACCGCCACCCATTCCTCGCGGGACAGGACGGCCAGCGGGCCGTTGGGCTGCTCGCCGGAGTCGTCCCGGCACAGGACGTCGGGGACCACCTGGTGGAAGAATTCGGGCTCGCGGAAGTGCTTGGCGGCGCTGGTGAGCAGCAGCGCACTCATCGCTGCCGCGGACAGTGTCTGGAGGTCCCGGCCGGACCAGCGAAATGGCATGCAACCACTCAACCACAGCGGCCACGCCGTCCGTAATCCGCAAGGGACCTGCGCGCGGGATCCCCACTCCGGCCGCATGAGGGCCGCACCGGGTTGCTACCGGAGGGGCCGGCTGTTCGCCATGAGCTGGGACAGGACCTGGGCCGGCCAGTTGGTGGTGATCTCGTGGATCCCGAGTTCCCGGCATTTTTCGACGTCGTCCTCGTCGTCGACGGTCCATACCCGGAACCGGAGCCCGGAGCCGAGCCAGCGCTGGATGGTCCCGGCGTGCGCACGGACGTATCCGATGCCCGGGCCGGCGATGCCTGCCGCAGCCGCGTCCAGGATCCGTTCACCCTCGGCCTGGGCGGCCTTCATCACGTTGGCCAGCGCCCCTCCGGTCAGGGCGCCGAGCCCCAGTTCCTCCCGGATGTCCGCCACGATCACGTCGTCCACGAGCTGGCAGACGGCCCCGGCCGGCACGGACTTCAGGAGGTGCCTTACGGAGTCCGGGCTAAAGCTCATGAAGGAAACGCTGATGTTCTCCAGCATGGACGTCGTCGGATCCCAGCCCTCGGCCCGGAGGACTTCGAGGACCCGGTCCTCGAGTCCGAGCTGGTACGGGCTCGGGTGTTTGAGCTCAATCGCCAGGCCGATGCCGCGGCCCGCCGCGCGCAGGATGTCGAGCAGTTCCGGGAGGGTCAGGAACTGCTCGGACCTGGCACCGTAGGCGTCCGGGATCCGGGCTCCCTTCCAGGAGGAGAAATCCAGCGGCCGGAGCTCGTCCAGGGTCCGGTCCGCGACCTGCCCGGTGCCGTCCGACGTGCGGTCCAGGGTGGCGTCGTGCAGGAGCACCACGTGCTGGTCACGGGTCAGGTGGACATCGCATTCCACGCCGTCCGCGCCGTCCGCGATTGCCTGCAGGTAGGCGGCCCGGGTGTGCTCCGCGAAGGCTCCGCTGGAGCCACGGTGGGCATAGACCAGAGGACGGGCGGCGGACTCGTCAGTCGTCATGGTGCAACGTTAGCGGACAGGCCACACCCTGGCGGGGCTAGGCTGGGCTCATGCAGGTGAATACTGAGCCAACTTCCCTGACCGGTGCCGCGGGACGTCTGGGCGGCGTTCAGCCGGACGGTCCCGCCGGGCGGCGTTCCGTTGCATCCAGCGACGCCGAGAAGGCCGCGGCGCTGCGCCGGATGAAGCTTCTGGCCCTCGCGCTCCTGATCGTCATGGCCGTGATCTTCGTCGTCGCGTTCGCCCTGCAGAAGCAGTACCCGGAGCTCGAATACGTCCGCGCCGCCGCCGAGGGTGGCATGGTGGGTGCCCTCGCCGACTGGTTCGCCGTCACGGCCCTGTTCAAGTACCCCATGGGAATCAAAATTCCGCACACGGCAATCATCCCCCGCCGCAAGGACCAGATCGGCGCCTCGCTGGGCGAATTCGTGGAGACTAATTTCCTCTCCGAACAGGTGGTCAAGGAGAAGCTGGCGTCCGCGGACATCGCGCGCAAGGCCGGCACCTGGCTGTCCAGCCCAGGTGGCCCGGACCGGGTCGCCAAGGAGGGTGCCGCGGTCATCCGCGGCGCGTTCAAGGTCCTGAACGACGACGACGTCCAGGCCGTGATCGAGTCCATGGTCCGCAAGCACCTGCTCACGCCGCCGTGGGGGCCGCCCGTTGGCCGGCTCGCCGAGCGGATCTTCGCCGACGGCCATCACCACGCACTGGTGGACCTGCTGGTGGACCGCACCGTGGACTGGGTCCGGGACAACCAGGAGACGGTCAACAGACTGGTCTCGGACCGTTCCCCCACGTGGGTGCCGTCGTTCGTGGACGGGCTCGTGGGTGACAAGGTGTACGTGGAGATCCTCAAGTTCACGCGCGCGGTGCAGTCCGATCCGCATCACCAGGTCCGCCAGTCGATCGACAAGTACCTCAAGGATCTCGCGCAGGACCTGCAGCATGACCCTGTCATGATCGCCCGTGCCGAGGGCATCAAGGCACAGGTCCTTGGTGACCCCGAGGTCCGCGAACTCGCCTCCCGCACCTGGGACACCATCAAGACGGCCCTGCTGACCGCCGTCGATGACCCCCACAGCGAACTGACCGTCAAATTCAAGGCGGCCGTGCATGACTTTGGCACCCGGCTGGTGGTCGATCCCGAGCTCGCCGGCAAGGTGAACGCCTGGATCGCCGACGCGGCGGGCTACCTGGTGAAGACCTACCGCTCGGACATCGCCGGGGTCATCACGGACACCGTGGCCCGCTGGGATGCCGAGGAAACATCCCAGAAGATCGAGCTGCAGGTCGGCAAGGACCTGCAGTTCATCCGGATCAACGGCACGGTGGTGGGTGCCCTCGCCGGGCTGGCCATCTTCACGGTGGCGACCCTGGTGTTCGGCTAACAACCGTCCTGTCCGCAGTCCATCAGGGCCGCAGTATCAGGGCAGCGGTATCAGGCGAAGCTCTCCAGCTCCACGCCGGCAGCCGACAGCCCGGCCCGCACGGCGGCCGCCACGCTGACGGAGCCGGGTGTGTCCCCGTGAAGGCACAGTGAATCTGCCCGCACCGGGATCACGGAGCCGTCCACGGCCACCACCTCACCCTTTGTGGCGAGCCGGACCGCCCGCTCCGTGACCTCGCTCGCGTCGAGCAGCACGGCCCCCTCCTCGGTGCGCGGCACCAGGGTGCCGTCCGGGAAGTAGGCGCGGTCGGCGAAGGCCTCGGCGAAGACGGGGTGCCCGGCCTCTTTGGCGATGCCCAGCAAAGCGGAGCCGGGGAAGCCCAGGACGGGCAGTCCGGGGTCGTAGGCCTGGATGGCGGCGATCACGGCGGAGGCCTGCTCGGCGTCGCGCACGGTGCGGTCATAGAGCGCCCCGTGCAGCTTAACGTAGTCCACCGAGGCGCCAACGGCATGGGCGACGCCGTCGAGCGCACCGAGCTGGTACAGCACTGCGCCGAACAGATCATCAAAGGTCATCTCCAGCGAGCGCAGGCCGAAGCCGGCCAGATCCGGGTAGCCGAGGTGGGCGCCGACCTTGACGTCGAGCTCGTAGGCGGCCCGGCAGGTGTCCAGCATGGTCACCGGATCGCCGGCGTGCATCCCGCAGGCCACGCTGGCGCTCGTGACGAGCGGAAGCATCGCGGCATCCTCACCCCTGGTCCAGGTTCCGAAGGACTCCCCCAGGTCAGCGTTCAGATCCAAAACGAGCCGCCGTCCTTCGCGGAAGTCTTCGGGGCGCCGCTGTCCGGCGGCGTCACCATCGGCGTCAGCGGCGGCGGGCCCGGGGCCGGGCCCGGCTCAGGGTTGTAGAGGGCCTCCGGCCCCGTGGTTTTCGCGAGGGCCCGCAGCTCTCCCGGAATCGTGTCCGGCATGGGTCCGAACGCTTCCCTGGCATTTGCGACGACGGCGTGGCCCATGACCCGGTTGCCGACTCCGCCAACGACGGCACCGATGCCGAAGGGCAGGGCGCGGCCCAGCCAGGCTGTGCCCTGGGTCTTGAGCAGGGAGCGCAGGAACATCGTCTGGATCTTGGCGCGCACCGCGCCGAAGCCGGCGAGGGGGACGCTGCGGGTGAAAGCCGCGGTCCAGGCCTGGGACGGCCCCCTGCCACGGCCGGCTGCTTGTCCGCTCAACGAGCTCAGCAGCTCGGTGCCTTCCTCGCCCAGCATGATCGCCATGACCAGCGTGCTGGCCCGGTCCGGATCAACCATCCTCACGCCATGCAGTTCGGCCAGCGCCGTGGAGAACAGGGCGGTGGCCTCGAGGAACCCGACGGCCGCGGCGGCCGAAAGTCCGAGTGCGGCCGCCGTTCCCACGCCCGGGATGACGGCCGCTCCGCCCACCAGCGCCCCGCCGCCGGTGACGGCCAGCAGGTAGTCCCGCTCCAGGATGGCCGCGAGCTGCGCCGCCGTGGCCTGCGGGTGCTTGCGCTGGAGCCTGCGGATATTGGCCAGCACCAGCGGCCGCTGGACTTCAACGGCCCGCAGGAGGACCTTGTGGAGTCCGGGACGGGGCCGGCCCGCGGCGTCGAACATCGCGCTGTGGGCTGTTTGCTGGGCAACCTTGATTGCCGGGTTGCTGCGCTTGGCCATGATCGCCTCTCGTCGGAACCGGAAAAGTAAGTTCACTTAACACTAGGGCACGGCCCGGGTTTGCGGGGTCCCCGCGGACTGCGGAGGGCCCCGGACCCTCCGCGTGCCGGCCTACTAGACTGGGCGCATGCCCGCCCTGCGAGCCCTCCGCCCCTTCGCGCACCGGGAGTACCGTGTGCTGATCATGGCGCTGGCCATCTCCATCTTCGGTTCCGGGATGTGGGCCGTTGCGATGGTCTACGAAGTGATCCACCTGGGCGGCGGTCCGCTGGAGCTCTCGCTCGTCGCCGCTGCGGGCAGCGTCGGGCTCGTGGCGTTCCTGCTGGCCGGCGGGATCGCCGCGGACCGCGTACCCCAGCGGCTCCTGATCATCGCGGTCGAAGGCGCCAACCTCGCCGTCATTGCCACCATCAGCGCACTGGCCATGGCCGGCTGGCTTGAGCTCTGGCATCTGGCGCTCGGGGCCTTTGTGCTCGGCGTCGGGGCCGCGTTCTTCTTCCCCGCTTATTCCGCCATTTTGCCGCGGATCCTGCCGCCCGAGGACCTCCTGGCGGCCAACGGCCTGGAGGGGACCATGCGGCCGTTGCTGCAGCAGGCCGCCGGGCCTGCGGTTGCTGGCATCCTGGTGGCGGCGCTGTCCCCCTCGCTCGCCGTCACCGGGGTTGCGGCCTGCCACCTGCTGGCCTTTTCAATCCTGAACTTCCTCCACCGGCAGCCCGCGCCCGGGGCGCCGGGCCCCGACGGCGGCGATGCCGACGCCCACGGGCACAGGCGGGCCAAATCGTCCTTCCGGCACGACCTCCGCGAGGGCGTCAGCTACACCGTCCGCACGCCCTGGCTGCTGTGGACCCTGCTCTGGGCCTGCATCTCAGTGCTGTTCCTGATCGGCCCCATCGAGGTCCTGGTGCCGTTCGTCGTCCGGGACCAGCTGGGCGGGGACGCCCGAATGTTCGGCTTCCTGCTCGCCATTGTGGGCGTCGGCGGCGCCGCGGCCTCACTGGCCACGGCCTCGTTACCGCTTCCTCGCCGCTACCTCACCGTGATGATGGTTTCCTGGGGCGCGGGGAGCCTGCCGGTCGCCGGCATCGGCTTCATGGACAATTTCTGGGCCGTGGCAGCAGCCCTGTTCGTCTTCGGCGCCACCGGCAGCGTGGGCATGGTGATTTGGGGAACCCTGCTGCAGCGCCGGGTTCCGCCGCATCTGCTGGGCCGCATCTCAAGCCTGGATTTCTTCGTATCGCTCGCCCTCATGCCGGTCTCCATGGCACTGGCCGGGCCGGCCGCCGAGGTGCTGCCGCTGTGGCTGGTCTTCCTCGTGGCCGGCACCGTGTGCCCGGTGATGGCAGTCGTCGCGATGGCGGTGGCCCGGATGCCGGCCGATGAACTGGCCCACCCGCTGGCCCACGAGGCTGACAGCGGCGCAGAGGATGCCGGTGGCGAGGCGGCGGGTGCCGAGGAGCCGGGCGCAGGGGATGCCGGTGGCGGGGACCGCGAGGACGCCACGGCCAAGGCCTCCGGACCCGGGCACCCCGGTCCGAAGCAACGCGGGGTCACCTAGCGCCCATGTCAGGGGGCGGTTTCTAGGGGCCGTAAATGACCCCGCGCTGTTTTGGCGGCGGCTTAGACTCCGGCGCGGACCACCGGGATCGACGCCGTCGGAAGGCCGCTGGGGAAGATGGTGGGCTCGGGTGCCGTGACGGGCGCCAGCGCGACGCGGATCGGGTCGGCGTCGACGGTCAGCAGTTCCCCGCGCACGTCGACCTCCAGCGGTGCGCCCTCGCGGACGGTCAGGCTGATCGACCCCTGTTCCAGCCCAATGTGCAGGAGCCGGCCCTGGATCTTTAGGTGGAACTCCAGCCCGTCCCATTCGGCAGGCAGGCGCGGATCGAAGTACGGCACCGCGCCCTGGTCCCGGAGCCCGGCAAAGCCGCTGACCAGCGAGCTCCACACGCCGCCGGTGGAGGCGATGTGGACGCCGTCGATCGTGTTGCCGTGGGTGTCGTCGAGGTCGATGAACAGGGCGTGGGTGAAGTGGTCCAGCGCGGCCCTGCCGTAGCCGACCTCGGCGGCCATGATGCCCTGGACACAGGCTGACAGGGTGGAGTCGCCGGTGGTGATGGGGTCGTAGAAATCAAAGGCACGGCGCTTTTCCTCGGCCGTGAAGTCCTGCCACTGCAGGAACATGGCCAGCACGGTGTCGGCCTGCTTCAGGACCTGGTGCCGGTAGATCACCAGCGGGTGGAAGTGCAGCAGGAGCGGGTACTCTGACCGGGGCGTGGCCCAGTCCCACGGTTCCAGGGTCATGAAATCGTTGTCCTGGGAGTGGACCTGGAGGTCCTCGTCGTAGGGCATGTGCATGCGGTTGGCGGCCTGTTCCCAGAGCTGGCGCTCGGCGTCGCCGATCTCGGGGTGGTCCAGGGCGGCGGCGGCGCGAAGGTTGAAGCGTGCCATGACGTTGGTATAGAGGTTGTCGTTGACCACCGCGGTGTATTCGTCCGGGCCCGTGACGCCGTGGATGTGGAAGAGCCCGTCCTTGCCGAAGAAGCCCAGGGAGACCCACATGCGCGCGGTTTCGATCAGCAGCTCGGAGCCGAGGGTCTCGTGGAATTCGCTGTCCCCGCTGGCCCAGATGTACCGGTTGGTCGCGAAGGCGATCGCGGCGGCGATGTGGAACTGGGCGGTGCCGGCCGCGTAGTAGGCGCTGGCCTCCAGCCCGTTGATGGTACGCCAGGGGAAGAGGGCGCCGTCCACGCTGAGCTCCTTGGCGCGGATCTTCGCCTCGGGCAGGAGGTTGTGGCGGAATTCGAGGACCTGCCGGGCGTTGCCCGGGTTCGTGTAGGTCAGGTAGGGCAGGAGGTACACCTCCTGGTCCCAGAAGTAGTGGCCGTCGTAGCCGGAGCCGGACACGCCCTTGGCCGGGATGCCGGCCACATCGGCGCAGGCTGTGGCCTGGGCGAGCTGGAAGAGGTTCCAGCGGACGCCCTGCTGGAGCTCGGGCTGGCCCGCAACCACGATGTCGCTGGTGCTCCAGTAGGCGCGGTAGTGGTCCTCGCTCTGGGTGAAGATTTCGCTGACCGGCTTGAGACCGGCTTCGGCGCTGTCCGCGAGGTCCTCGACGGCCTGGCCCACGGCGTAGCTGACGCTCTTTTCCAGCACGAACGGCTGGTCCGCGCTGACGGCGAGGACGTAGCGGACGCTGCTGTCGTCCTGGTCCACCTGGGTGTCGAACGGCTGCACGCCGGCCGAGGTCCAGTGGTCCACGGCCATCCCGAGCCGCTGTTTGGATTCGGCGGCTTCCCAGGACAGGCGCAGGGAGCCGTCCCCGCCGTCGAGCCGCAAGGGCAGCAGCACGCGCCCGGCGTGGCGGCCGGCGCGGCGCGGGTCGTGGGCGGAGTGGTCCTCCACCGGCTGGTCCTGGCGGTTGATGACCGAGGACGTGACGTCCGCGGAGATGTCCCGGTCGGCCGCCACTTCGAGGCTGATGCCGAGCGCGCCGCGGGATTCGTAGCCCACTGCACGGCGTTCGGTGGTGGTCACGGTGGCGCCGGAGCGGCAGTGCCAGATGATCCGGCACTCGTAGATGCCAGTGGCGAAGTCCACGCTGCGGCGGTAGTCCAGCACGGTGGACTCCTCCAGGCTCAGCGGCTCGCCGTCGATGATGACGGTGAAGTTGTTGGCGTCCGGGACGTAGAGGATCCGCTGGCCGGTGCGGGCGAAGCCGTAGGCGTTTTCTGCGTGCTTGATGTCCCAGGTCTCGTGGAAGCCATTGATGAAGCTGCCCGGAAGTTCGGCGTCGGCGGCTCCCCAGTGCGCGCCGCGGATGCCCAGGTGCCCGTTGCCGAGGCTGAACAGGGTCTCCAGGGTGCCGGCGTTGCCGGGAAGATGGACGGTCTCGACCAGCTGCCAGGGATCGTTGGGGAACCGGGCGCGGTCCGAGGTGATGAGAGCCATGGGTTGAAGATTCCTTCGGGCGAGTGAGGATTTGGCTTGAGAGGTGCGGAAAGCGGAGCCTGGGCGGGCGTCCGGCCAGAAGTGTCCGGCTAGAGCAGTTCGGCGAGGTCGTCGACCACGACCGTGGCACCGGCGTCGAGCAGCGTCTGGCGGCCGGCGCCGCGGTCGACGCCGATCACCGAGCGGAAGTCTCCCGCGCTGCCGGCCTGGACGCCGGAGACGGCGTCCTCCACCACCACGCAGTCCTGGCTCGGCAGGTCCAGGAGCCGGGCTGCATATTCGTAGGTGGCCGGGCTGGGCTTGCCGGGCAGCCCCTGGGCGACGGCGACAACACCGTCAACCACCACGGGGAAGTAATCGGACAGCCCGGCAGCTTTGAGCACGGCCGGGGCATTGCGGGAGGAGGAGACGACGGCGAGCTTCAGTCCGCGGGCCAGCGCGGCGTCGACCAGCCGGACGGAGCCCTCGTAGGGCTGGACTCCGCCGGCTTCAACGATGTCGTTGAAGACCTTGTTCTTGCGGTTGCCCAGTCCATGCACGGTGTCATGCGCCGGCTCGTCATCCGCCGGGCCCTCGGGCAGCACGATCCCGCGGGAGGCCAGGAAGTCCCGGACGCCGTCGAACCGCGGCTTGCCGTCGATGTGGTCGAAGTAGTCGCTTTCGCTGTACGGCGCTGCCCCGGGGACCGAGGCCAGGTAGCCGTCGAAGAGTTGCTTCCAGGCCTGCTCGTGCACCACCGCGGTGGGCGTCAGGACGCCGTCGAGGTCAAAAAGGATGGCGGACGCGCCGGAGAGCGCACCCGCGAGGCCGGAGGTGTCGGGTACTGCGGTCATGGTCATGGTCCTTTCAGACGACGGGCAGGCAAGATGGTTTTATTCGAAGCGGTGGTCTTAGGCTGGAGGTCCAGGGCAGTCGGCAGTGTTCCGGCGCGACGGCGGCTCTGGCGTTCGCTGCTGTGTTGGGGCCATTCCGGTGGCTGCGCCGCCCGGTTCAGCGGCGGCGGGTGCTCGAGCGCTCCACCAGTTTGGTGTCCAGCAGATGGTTCGACGGCGGGCTGGCAAGCGGCGGATTGGGAAGTCCCGAGCGATGAAGTCTTTCGATCAGCAGGTTGGCCGCGAAAGCGCCCTGGTCGGCCACTGGCTGGGCAATTGTGGTCAGGCCCAGGAACCAACTCATCTGATGATCGTCTATTCCTATGATGGACACGTTTTCCGGCGCTGACAAACCGAGCTCCCTCAGGGCCATGAGCGCGCCGAAGGCTGTTTCGTCGCAACCGGCGAAGATCGCGGACGGCATTCCGCGGTTTTCCACGAGCTCCACCATGGCCTGCCGGCCGCCTTCGATGCTGGAACCGGCGTCGAGCACGAGGTCCGGATCAACCGCGAGTCCGTGGCCGGCCAGGGCCAGCTCGAAGCCGCGCCGCCGCTCGCCGGCGGTCACCAGGGACGGCGTCCCGGTCTCGCTGCCGGCGAGGATGGCGAGCTCTCTGTGGCCCAGGTCCAGCAGGTGGTTGGTGGCGGCGCGGGCGGCTTCGGCGTTGTCGATGCCCACGTTGTCCCACGGCACGCCGTGCATCCCGACGCTGGCCACGGCGAGGCCCGACGCGGCGAGCGCGGCCATGTCGGCCTCATCGAGGGCGATGTTGAGCAGCAGCACGCCGTCCACGCGCTGCGCCAGGGACGCGAGGTCGCCGAAGAGCTTCTGCTGCACGCTGGGCCGGTTCCGAAGGCTGATCAGGACTGTGTCATAGCCGCCGTCGGCGAAGACTTCCTCGGCAGCCTCCACAGCACGGGCAAAGAACCATGCCGTGGCAGACGGCGCGATGATCGCCACGGAGCCGGTGTTGCCGCCGGCCAGCCGGGAGGCTGCCGACGAGGCCCTGTAACCCAGCTGGGCTGCCGCGTCGCCGACCCGGGCCTTGGCTTGCGCGGAGACGTTGGGAAGCTGGCGGAGCGCCCGGGACACGGTGCAGATGGAGAGCCCGGAAAGTGCGGCGACGTCCTGGATGGTGACGCGCGGGGTCTTGGCCTGCGGCACGGGCTCAGCCCTTTCTCCCCCCGAAGTAGTGGGCCCGGTGTTCATGGCCGAGGTCGATTGTAAACGCTTACAAATTTGGCATGCAAGTGGATGATTCGGCACCTGACCAGCGCTTGGCCTGGGTTGGGGAGGGGGCGGGTGGCGGCCGGATGGCGGCCGCTCAACGTCTCGTCAGCGCAGGACGTAGTGCCGCAGGAAGGCGCTGACGTCCACGAGTTCGGCTTTCGAAATCGAATGCCCCATGCCGGGGTAGGTCCGGGCAGTGAGCTGGGTGTTCCGGTCCAGCCACTCCTCGGTGTGTTCGGTGGCGGCGTCGTTGATGACCACGTCGCCCCTGTCCCGGCCCCAAAAGAAAGGCGGCCGCGAGGTAAAGGATTCGCTCATGGCCAGCAGTTCGTTGTCCAGGACAAAGCCCGAGAGCCCGACCACCGCGCGGAACTGTTCCGGCCGGAGCCGCAGAAGCGTGCTGGCCATGGCCATCCCCTGCGAAAATCCGAACAGGCTGACGCTGCTGTGACGGTCCTTGACCGACTCGATCCAGGCGAAAACCGCGTTCGTGGAGGCGATGACGTCGCCAAAGTCGTGGGTGAGGAAATAATCCAGCAGGAACCAGCCGTGATGGTCCCCGATGTCCTTTGGCCCGCGCAGGGCGGCACAGCTGAACTCTGGGGGCAGGGAACCGAACAGCTTGGACATCCGGGATTCGTCCGTGCCGTAGCCGTGCAGCATCACCAGCAGCGGCGTGCCCGCGCGTTCGTGTTCGGGTTTTGACCAGACGACCGTCTCCATGGGCTCAGCCTATCCAGCGCGGGCGCGTCCTCCGCGCAGGAGGCCTGACCCAGGATCCTTGGCCAACCCCGGGTTCCGCCGCGGAAACGGACTTCCGCCCCCCGGATCCGCGGCGCGGCCCTCCGAAACCGGGGCAGATGTCCGGAATCGGTGCGGGAATCCCGGCCGGTCGGAAGCCGTTCCATTGAATCACTTCATTGAATCAACGGGGGCGGGGTTGTAGCGTGACGCTGGACAGCATGCTTAGCATCACCAATCGGCCCCCGGGCACCAAGGAGCACCTTATGAGAATCGGTTCCGCAATCTTCCTCATTGCCATCGGCGCCATCCTCGCCTGGGCCGTCGCCCCTGGGCTGATTCCGAACGTGAACCAGGCCATGATCGGCTACATCCTGATGGCGGTCGGGGTTATTGGACTCATCGCGTCGCTGGTCCTCGCCTCCCCCGGACGCGGCCGCACCCGCCGGGTCAGCGAAAGCCGCACGGTTGTGGACCCCAACACCGGCGAGACCATAACGCGCAATGAGAGCCGCGACGCGGGCATCTGAGCCCCACCCGCGCTCCCTTCGCAGCGTGGAATCCAGCGACCCGGAAGCCGGGCCGGACCTTCAGTCCGGTCCCGGCTTCTGCCGTTTGGGCCGCACTCGCGCAGGGGACAGCACGCGCCGCTCCGCATGCCGCCTGAGCGGGGCACATGTCCAGCCCCCGCGCGCGGCCATGCCCAGCTTCCGCGGCCAGCCATGGACATAACCCCATCCAGCCCATTCGCCGGCCCCACCACTGCACATGTCCCCCGGAGCCCACCCACCAGCCCACTCCCGACCCCGACCACTGGACATGTCCCCCGGCTCCAGGGACAGATTTCTGTGTTCATGTGGTTTTTCATTGACAAACCAACAAGAACGAAGATAAAGTCAAACAATTCCACTTCATGTGACGGGAGTCACCGAAGCGGCAGGGGCGGATTCCGCAGCGAGAAGTTCCGCAGAACCGACGCCCCGGCACTAGGGCAATGACCAGGACAGACGCAGTACGCAATGGAGGGTAAGTGTTCGCCGAAGAACGCCAGCAGCTGATCGTGGGGCTCATCTCCGCCAGCGGCCGGGCCAGCGTCACGGACCTTGCCGAACGCTTCAGCATCACCACCGAAACTGTCCGCCGGGACCTCGCCGCACTCGAAGCCGCCGGCAGCGTGCGCCGGGTTCACGGCGGCGCCGTTTCCGCAGACCGTTTCAGCACCACGGAAGAAAGCATCCTCGAGCGGACCGTGCAGCGTCAGCCCGAGAAGGTCCGCATCGCCGAGGCCGCCCTGGCCCTCATGCCCCCGGGCCTCACCGGCAGCATCCTGATCGACGCCGGTTCCACCACGGAGGCCCTCGCCGAACTCCTGTCCGCCCGGGCCGCCGGAGCCGCCGCGTCAGGCAGCCTGGCGGCCTCAGGGTCCGACGCCGAACTCGTCGTCATCACCCATTCCCTGCCCATCGCGTCCCGGCTGTCCGGCGAGCCCGGCATCGCCCTGCACCTGCTCGGCGGCAAGGTCCGCGGCCTGACCCAGGCCGCCGTCGGCCAGTCCACCGTGGAGGCCGCACGCCGGATCCGGCCGGACATCGCCTTCATCGGCACCAACGGCATTCATGCAGCCTTCGGGCTGAGCACACCCGATCCCGAAGAAGCCGCTGTCAAGGCTGCCTTCGTCCAATCAGCGCGCCGCATTGTGGTGCTGGTTGATTCCTCCAAGCTGGACGCGGAGACGCTTGTCCAGTTCGCCTCGTTGAAAGATCTGGACACCGTGATCACAGACACGCAACCCAGCCGGGAACTCGCCGACGCCCTCGCGGAAGCCGGAGTGGAGGTGGTGGTCGCGTGATTGTCACCCTCACCGCCAACCCCAGCCTGGACCGCACCGTAGCGCTGCCCGGCCCCCTCCTCCGCGGCGAGGTCCAGCGGGCCATCTCCGTCCGCCAGGAATCCGGAGGCAAGGGAGTCAACGTCTCCCGCGCCCTCGTCGCCTCGGGACTCAAGACAATCGCCGTCCTCCCCGGCGCCGAGGCCGACCCGGTCCTGACCGGCCTGCGGGAGACCGACGTCCCGTTCGCGGCCCTCCCGATCGCCGAACCGCTGCGCAGCAACGTGGCCCTCACCGAGCCCGGCGGCGTCACCACCAAGATCAATGAACCCGGACCGGTCCTCAGCGAGGACCAGCAGGAGGCCCTGATCAGGCTGCTGCTGGACCACGCCCGCGGCGCCGCCTGGGTAGTCCTGGCCGGCTCGCTCCCACCCGGGGTTCCCGCCGACTTCTACGCGACCGTCACCCGGCGGCTGCGCTCCCTGTTCGACGGCGAGGCCGCACCACGGGTCGCCGTCGACTCATCCGGCGAACCCCTCGCCGCAGCGGTCTCCGGCGACACCTCGGGCAAGCCGGACCTCTTGAAGCCCAATGCCGAGGAACTGGTGGAACTGGCTGCCGCAGCCGGGTTCGCCACGAACAAATCCGCCGAGGAGCTCGAAGCGGACCCGGAGGCTGCAGCAGCGGCCGCCTCCGCCGTCGTGCGCTCCGGAGTGGGTGCTGTACTGGCCACCCTCGGCTCCAAGGGTGCCGTTCTTGTGACGGCCGACGGCGCGTGGCTGGCCACGCACCCGCCGGTCACCGCGGTCAGCACTGTCGGCGCCGGCGATTCCTCGCTGGCCGGATACCTGCTCGCATCCAGCCAGGGCGCCGCCCCGGTCGATTGCCTCCGTCAGGCGGTGGCCCATGGTGCCGCCGCCGCTTCCCTGCCTGGCTCCACAGTCCCGGCAGTCAACCAAACCACCCCTGATGCCGTAACCATCACGGCCCTCCGGAAGGATTGACAGTGACACAGCTCATTACTACCGAACTGGTCGAGCTCGACCAGAATCTGGGCAGCTCGCCCGAGGAAGTGATCCGGCATCTGGCAGGCAGAGTTGCGGACACCGGACGCGCCACCGAGGCCCAGGGCCTCTTCGCCGACGCCTTCGCCCGGGAATCGAAGACCGCCACGGGCGTCCCGGGCGGCATCGCAATCCCGCACTGCCGTTCGACGGCGGTCACCGAACCCACGCTGGCGATGGCGCGGCTGTCCCAGCCGGTGGATTTCGGCGCCAAGGACGGCCCCGCGGACATCATCTTCTTCATCGCCGCGCCTGAAGGCGCAGACCAGGACCATCTGAAGCTGCTCTCGAAGCTGGCGCGGTCGCTGATCAAAAAGGACTTCACGGCCAGCCTCCGCGCCGCGACCTCCCCGGAGGAGATCGTCGAGCTTGTCGACGCCGCCCTGGCGGACAAGCCGGCCGCCCACGCCCCTGCCGAAGCAGCCGCGGCTGCCGCAACAGGCGCCGCGGCCGGCGCCGCAGCAGGTCCCGCAGAAGGTGCCGCAGAAGGTGCCGCGAAAGCCAAGGGACCCAAGCGACTGGTCGCCGTCACCGCCTGCCCCACCGGCATCGCCCACACCTACATGGCCGCCGACTCACTCGTGGCCGCGGCTAAGGAAGCCGGCGTGGACCTGCAGGTGGAAACCCAGGGGTCCTCCGGCGCCAAAGCCCTTGACCCCGCCGTCATCGCCGCCGCCGATGCCGTGATCTTCGCCGTGGACGTGGACGTGCGCGGCAAGGAGCGCTTCGCCGGCAAGCCGGTGATCAATGCCCCTGTCAAGCGCGGCATCGACGAACCGGGCAAGATGGTCGCGGAGGCAATCGCCGCCGCGGACAACCCGCACGCCCACCGCGTGCCCCACTTCGGCGCCGAGGAGCAGGCCGAGCTGGCGGCCGAGGAAAAGAGCGAGCACCTGGGCACGAAACTGAAGAAGGCGCTGCTCACGGGCGTCAGCTACATGATTCCGTTCGTGGCAGGAGGCGGTCTGCTGATCGCCCTCGGCTTCCTCTTGGGCGGTTACAACATCACAGCCTTTGCGGACAAGATCCTGGCGGACAACAACCTCTTGAACCTGCCAACCGTTTATCCGGAACTGGCATGGGGACCGCTGGGCGCTTACCTCGGTGCCGTGTTCTTCAAGATCGGCGCTTTGTCACTGGGCTTCCTCGTGCCTGCACTGGCCGGCTACATCGCCTACGCCATCGCTGACCGGCCGGGCATCGCCCCGGGCTTCGTTTCCGGCGCCGTCGCCGTTTTCATGGGCGCAGGCTTCCTTGGCGGCATCGTGGGCGGCCTGATCGCCGGTTATGTGGCACATGCGATCGGCAGGCTCAACGTGGCCCGCTGGCTGCGCGGCCTGATGCCGGTGGTCATTATCCCGCTGGTGGCGTCCATCGCCGCTTCCGGCCTGCTCTTCGTCTTCCTGGGCAGGTATGTCGCGGCTGTGACCGTCGGGCTCAACAACTGGCTGTCCAGCCTCACCGGTGCAAGTGCAATCGCCCTGGGCATCATCCTGGGCCTGATGATGTGCTTCGACCTCGGCGGCCCGGTCAACAAGGTTGCCTACTCCTTCGCCGTCGCCGGCCTGGGAGCCGCTTCCCTGACCAACCAGGCGCCGTACCAGATCATGGCGGCCGTCATGGCCGCCGGCATGGTCCCGCCGCTGGCCATGGCGCTGGCCGCGACCGTGCTGAACCGGCGGCTCTTCAGCCTGGCGGAAATTGAAAACGGCAAGGCCGCATGGCTGCTGGGAGCCTCGTTCATCTCCGAAGGCGCCATCCCGTTCGCGGCCGCCGACCCGTTCCGCGTCATCCCCGCCAGCATGCTCGGCGGCGCCGTGACCGGTGCAATCTCGATGGCGGCGGGCGTGGGGTCCAAGGCCCCGCACGGTGGAATCTTCGTCTTCTTCGCGATCGATAACTTCCTGATGTTCGTCGTCGCCATCGCGGCGGGCACAGTCGTGAGCGCCTTCGCCGTTATCGGGCTCAAGCGCTGGGCGGTCAAGAAGCCGGTTGATACCGTGGAGACCGTTCCCGTAGCCGCCTGAGTCCGCCAGGACGTATCTTCAAAAGCACATCACCACAGCCGATAAACACCCACGCTGACTTCTAGGAGCAGAAATGACCGAACGTAACGCCACCATTGCCAGCCGCGTTGGGCTCCACGCCCGCCCGGCCGCCATCTTCGCCGAGGCTGCGGGCGAGTTCGACAACCTCGACATCACGATTGCCCGCCTGGGCGAGCCGGAGGACGAGGCCATGGACGCCGCCAGCATCCTGTCGCTGATGAGCCTGGGCGCCTCCCACGGCGAGGTTGTGGTGTTGCGTGCCGAGGGCGAAGGCGCCGACGCGGCACTGGACCGCCTCGTGCAGATCCTTGAGACGGATCACGACGCCGAATAGCCTCACGTTCCGGCGCCCGCGCCGGAACACCGGCAGCACCAGAAGGCCCGGCCACCCCGACTGACCAGTTCAGACAGGGGCGGCCGGGCCTTCGCGTTTTTCAGTGGGCCGGGTTTTTGTCAGTGGGCTTAGTAAATGCTTGTCACCGTCTAGCGGCGCGGATAGTTTGGAATCCGCGGCGGCAGCGTTCGCGGGCCGCAGCGGATGGGTTCCCGCCAATGGAGAGGATCGTGAAGCCATGCCGACGAAGAAGGGCGAACCGAGAGGTTCCGAGAGCCCCAGCATCAAGGACCCCGAGCTCTACGAGAAGCTGCTCGAGGACGGCGCCTCCAAGCAAAAGGCGGCCAGGGTCTCCAACGCCGCGGCCAAGCGCGGGCGTTCCGCGGTGGGCCGCAAGGGCGGCAAGGCCGGCGACTATGAGGACTGGACCGTGCCTCAACTGAAGGCACGCGCCAAGGAGATCGGCCTGACTGGCTACTCGGCCAAGAAGAAGAGCGAGCTCATCTCCGCCCTGCGGAACTCCTGACCCCGATGGCCGCGGCCACCTCGCTTCTGGCCTCAGGCACCCTTCCGGGCCGTCTTCGCGGCCGGCGCTTTGGAATCCGCCGCGGCCTTCGCGGCCGCCGTCCTCGTAGTAGCGGACTTCGTGGCCGCCGTCGTCCTGGCGGCAGCCTTTGGGGCGGACTTGGCCGCCGTCGTCTTGGCGGCAGCCTTCGGGGCGGCCTTGGCCGGCGGACCGGAGGCCTTGGCCGGGGTCTCGGCAGCCCCTGCGCCGCGCTTTTTCTCGATGCTGCGCTTGAGGGCTTCCATCAGGTCGATCACTTCGCCCTCGCCCGCCTCTGCCGGAGCGCCGAAGGTCTCCTCCGTATCCAGCGACTCCCCCTTGTCGAGCTTCGCCTCGATCAGCTGGCGCAACTGTTCCTGGTATTCGTCCGTGAACTGCTCCGGCTCAAAGTCGGAGGCCATCGAGTCAACAAGGGCGGCGGACATCTCCCGTTCCTGCGCCGAAATCCGGATGGACGTTTCGAGGGCGGGGAAGCTGGCTTCGCGGACTTCGTCGGACCACAGCAGCGACTGCAGCACCAGGACGTCGTCGCGAATCCTCAGCGCGCCAAGCCGGGTCTTGTCCCGGAGCGCGAACTGCACAATTGCCACCCTGTCCGTGTCCTCCAAGGCGCGCCGGAGCAGCACATAGGCCTTAGGCGACTTGGAGTCGGGTTCAAGGTAGTAGCTTTTTTCAAACATCATGGGGTCGAGCTGGTCGACCGGAACGAACTGGACCACTTCGATTTCGTGGCTGTTTTCCGCCGGGATGGATTTGAGCTCCTCGCGGGTCAGGACCACCGTGCGGCCATCGTCCTCATACGCCTTGTCGATGTCCTCGTAGTCGATGACCTTGCTGCAGACCTCGCACCGGCGCTGGTAGCGGATCCTGCCGCCGTCGGCGTTGTGGACCTGGTGGAGGCTGATGTCGTGGTCCTCGGTGGCGCTGTAGACCTTCACCGGCACGTTGACCAGCCCGAACGCTATTGCGCCTTTCCAGATGGCTCTCATGGATCAAGTGAACATCACAGTGGCCCGGAGGTGAAGGGTTTTGCCCAACGGTAAAGAGCGCGTCCGAGTGGCCGGACGCGAACTGGTGCTCACCAACCTGGCAAAAATCATGTATCCGGAGACGGGCACCACCAAGGCCGACGTCATTGCCTACTATGCCGCCGTCGCGCCCGTGCTGATCCCGGCCGCCCTCAACCGGCCGGCCACCCGGAAGCGCTGGGTCCACGGTGTGGGGACCGCCGACGCCCCCGGCGAGATGTTCTTCCAGAAGAACCTGGACCATTCAACGCCCGGCTGGGTGCCCCGGGCCGCCATCACGCACAAGGACCGGGCCATCCAATATCCCCTGGTCAACGATCCCGCCACCCTCACCTGGCTGGCTCAGATCGCGGCCCTGGAGATCCACGTGCCCCAGTGGCGCGTGGAGTCCCACGGCAATGCGCTGCCGCCCGACCGGCTGGTGCTGGACCTGGACCCGGGCGAGGGCGCGGGACTGGCGGAGTGCGTGGAGGTGGCCAGGTTGGCCCGCACCATTCTGCAGGACGTGGGCCTCGACCCCGTGCCCGTGACGAGCGGCAGCAAGGGCATCCACCTCTACGCGGCGCTGGACGGTTCCCAGAGTTCGGACCAGATTTCCGATTTCGCCCATGAACTGGCCCGCGCGCTCGAAGCGGACCACCCGGACTTGGCCGTCAGCGACATGAAAAAGACCCTGCGAGCCGGCAAGGTGCTGGTGGACTGGAGCCAGAACAACGCGGCCAAGACCACGATCGTGCCGTACTCGTTGCGCGGCCGGCTCAGGCCTACCGTGGCCGCGCCGCGCACGTGGCGGGAACTCAGTTCCCCTTCCCTGCACCAGTTGGACTTCCACGAGGTGATGAAGCGCGTGGCGGCCGGCAAGGACCCGTTCGCTCCGGTTTCCGGCGGGCGGCACGACGCCGGAACCGGGGCGGCCGCCGCGCCGGGCCACCAGGCGGACCACCGGCCCGGCGAAGGAGATGAAGCGCCTGCCGAGCAGGCCGGCGACGGCGGCGACACCGACCCCCGGCTGGAGGAGTACCGCACCAAGCGGGACAAGGCAGGTACGCCCGAACCCTTCACCGCGGAACGGCACCTCGCCGACTACGGCGACGGGACACGGCAGGAGAAGTTCGTCATCCAGGAGCACCACGCCAGGCGGATGCACTACGACTTCCGGCTGGAACGCGACGGCGTGCTGGTGTCCTGGGCGCTGCCCAAGGGCGTCCCGACCAGCAAGGCCAAGAATCACCTCGCGGTCCAGACCGAAGACCACCCGATGGACTACGCCGACTTCGAGGGTGACATTCCCAAGGGCCAGTACGGCGCCGGGACAGTCAGCATCTGGGACCACGGAACCTATGACTGCGAAAAGTGGGTCGCCGGCAAGGAGGTCATTGCGACCCTGACCGGTGCGGAGGGCGGCGGCCTCGGCGAGCCCCGAAGGTTCGCCCTGATCCACACCGGCCAAGCCAACGACCAGTGGCTCATCCATCTGATGGACCCGCCGGGTTCGACGAAAGCCCACCCTGCCGCGCTGCGCCCGTCCGGCACCACGGACGACGGCGACGACGAGGACGGCGGCGACGAGGTAGGCGCCGGCGGCGCCGACGGCACAAGTTTGTCCGTGGCTTTGCCTGCAGCTTCGTCCGCGGCTTTGTCCCCGGCCGGTTTCAGTCCCATGCTTGCCAGCGCCGGGACCCTGGCGGATCTGCCGGGTCTGGACTGGCAGTACGAGCTCAAATGGGACGGCGTGCGGGCCCTGGTCCTCGGCGACGCCACGGGAATCCGGCTCATCAGCCGCAACGGCATCGACATGTCCGTGAGCTACCCCGAACTGACGGACCGGTCCCGCTGGCCGGAGCAGGACTTCGTCGCCGACGGCGAGATCATCGCCGTCGGACGCTCCGGCCGGCCCGACTTCGGCCTGCTGCAGGGCCGCATGAAACTCAGCAAGGCCGCGGACGTCCGCAAGGCGCAGGCATCGACGCCCGTGCGGCTGATGCTGTTCGATCTGCTCTCCGAGGCCGGCGAGGACCTGCGGCGCCTGCCGCTCGGCGAGCGCCGGCGCCGGCTCGAGCTGTTCTTCCGCCCCTCCGCCGCCCCGGTGGAGCTCTCAGGCGTGATCGACGGCGACGCGGTGCACATCCTGGAAAGCGTCGCCGAGCTGGGGCTGGAGGGTGTCATGGCCAAGCGCAGCGACGGGCGCTATGTCGGCCAGCGCAGCCGGTCCTGGCTCAAGCTCAAGATTGAGCGGACGCAGGAGGTGGTGGTGGGCGGCTGGCGGCCCGGAAGGGGCGAACGCGGGGACTCCGTGGGTTCGCTGCTGTTGGGGATTCCGGACGGTTCGAAACTCCGCTACGTGGGGCGGGTGGGCAGCGGCTTCAGCGACCGTGAGCTCAAGGAACTCAGGCAACAACTGGATGCGCTGCCACGGAAGACCTCGCCGTTCCGGGAGGTACCCCGCGCCGACGCCGCCGACGCCAACTGGGTGAGTGCAAAACTCGTCGGCGAGGTCACTTTCGGGGAATGGACCGGCACCGGGAAGCTCCGGCATCCGGTATGGCGCGGCTGGCGCCTGGATAAGACGCCAGCCGACGTCGTGGTCGACCCTGCCGCCAGCCCCAGTTAGTGACGGGGCCGATCGTGATCGTGCCGGTTGTGGTGGGGCTAGTCGTGGTGAGGCAACTGCGGACGGCTCTGCCGGTGCATGGCTCCAGCGGCCACCTGCTGGCCTTGCCGCCCGCGGGCGGTATCGCGGTCCTTGGGGTGGCGCTGTTTGCCGCTGCCGTCCGGCCATTGCTGTCCTTCGCCTGCCCCGGGGGGAACGTGATGCAGGGTCTCCGGTCCGGGGGCTTCAGCCATGGACTGCGCGAGATGACTCGCGACCTCGGGCTCGATTTCTTCTCCGAATTGATGGTCCGCCATTGATCTTCCTTTCCGCTGTAAATAACCGCTTTGAAATGAAGTGTCCATCAATCGTAGGACTGCCGGGATGCGTTGTCTTGCAGTGGCCGTGGCGGGTTCTCCCGCAGCGCGAATCCGGCCCGAAAACCCGCCTCTGCGGGGGTTGGTGCAGAAAATTTTGGCCCCGGCGCCACAACCCTCGCCGGTTCCCAGTAACCACGCGGCGAAACCCGGCAAAAGAATGTTGCGGATTGCCCCTAAATGCCACCCGAAATGAGGGATCATACGGCACCGAACTCGGAAACTCCAGAGAAATCCCGTAAAATTGAAAGCCTGCCCAGAGCGGGGCAGCTACAAGTCGCAAGCAAATGATCTCCATAGGAGCTTCCCAAATGCCCACAGACCGAAGCATGACCGACTCTTCAGCAGGCGCTATCAACGCCAGCGGAACCAACCAAGCTGCACCCAAGGGTGCGAAGAAACCGAAGCTGCGTCGCCGTCGGCTCCGTGAGTCCGACGTCAACGTTGTCGACCAGCCGATGCTCAAGAAAGCGCTGGGCGGCACCATCGTGGGTAACACCATGGAGTGGTACGACGTCGGCGTGTTCGGCTACCTGATCACCACCATGGGACCGGTGTTCCTGCCGGAGGCGGACAAGTCCGTCCAGACCCTGTTCCTGCTGGGAACTTTCGCCGCCACCTTCATCGCCCGCCCCCTCGGCGGAGTCATCTTCGGCTGGCTTGGCGACAAGATCGGCCGCCAGAAGGTTCTCGCCGCCACCCTGATGATCATGGCCGCCAGCACCTTCGCCGTCGGACTCCTGCCCGGCTACGCGCAGATCGGCATCTGGGCCGCAGTCCTGCTGGTCCTGTTCAAGGTCATCCAGGGCTTCTCTACCGGCGGCGAGTACGCCGGCGCCACGACCTTTGTGAGCGAGTACGCCCCGGACAAACGCCGTGGTTTCTTCGCCAGCTTCCTGGACATGGGCAGCTACCTTGGCTTCGCTGCCGGTGCCGCACTTGTTTCCGTGCTTCAGCTGACCCTCGGCCAGGACACCATGGAGCAGTGGGGCTGGCGCATTCCGTTCCTCCTGGCTGGCCCGCTTGGCCTGATCGCCGTGTACTTCCGGAGCAAGATCGAGGAATCCCCGCAGTTCCAGGCCACCTTGGATGCCCAGGAGGGCCTCGCCAAGGACGCATCCGCCTCGGACGCCGCAGCCTCCAAGGGCCCGGTGGGCATCGTGAAGGCCTACTGGCGCTCCATCATCGTCGCGATGATCCTGGTGGCGGCGGCAAACACTGCCGGCTACGCCCTGACCTCCTACATGCCGACATACCTCACAGAGTCCAAGGGCTACGACGAGCTGCACGGCACCCTGCTGACCATCCCTGTGCTGGTCATCATGAGCCTTTGCATCCCGCTGACCGGCAAGCTCTCTGACCGGATCGGCCGCCGCCCCGTGCTGTGGATCGGCGCCATCAGCACCGTCGTCCTGGCCACCCCCGCGTTCCTGCTGATCGGCATCGGCGAAATCTGGTCCACGTTGGCCGGCCTTTCCCTGATTGCTTTCCCGGTGACGTTCTACGTGGCCAACCTGGCGTCGGCCCTGCCGGCCCAGTTCCCGACGGCCAGCCGTTACGGCGCCATGGGCATCGCGTACAACTTCTCGGTGGCCATCTTCGGCGGCACCACGCCGTTCATCGTTGCCGCCCTGATCAACGCAACCGGCAACGACATGATGCCGGCCTACTACCTGATGGCGACTTCGGCCATCGGCGCTGTGGCGATCTACTTCCTCAAGGAATCCGCCCAGATGCCGCTGCCTGGTTCCATGCCGAGCGTGGACACCCAGGCCGAGGCCCGCGAGCTGGTCGCGACGCAGGACGAGAACCCGCTGATCGACCTCGATCACATGGACATGCCCATGGTCGCACCGGCCGCAGATTCCACCGCAGGGCGCGGGGAAGCCGAAAAGGTTCCGGCCCCAGCCTGAGCCGCCCGGTCCCACCGGACCGCAGCGCTAACCCAGGCTCAGTAGCTCACAGCCCCGCCCTTTGAGGCCTGTTCCGTATGCTTACCCGTTGGGGAAGCGTACGGGGCAGGCCTTAGGCGTGTCCGCACCACCAGCCCTGGAACACCGGGAACCCCGAGAAACGGGAAATGGCAATCCGAAAACGGAGAGAGGCAGTTGTGATGTCCCTGTTACACCACCTCCGTTCGCTGCACAGCCTGGCCCCCGCCAACAAGGACCATGTGTCGGCTTGGCGGGTGGCGATCAGCGTGGCCGTGCCGTCCCTGGTACTCCTGGCCGCCGGCCGCCCGGAGCTGATTGGCTACGCCGTTTTCGGAGCGTTGACGGGCATGTACGGCCGCACCGAGCCTCATCAGCTCCGGCTCATCCATCAAGGCCAGGCGGCCGTCCTTTTGCTCGCCGGCGTGGGAGTTGGTGTGTTTCTCTCGGTCCAGCACATCCATTCCTGGGTCCTCGTGATCACGGAGGCCGCGTTTGCCGGCGCGGGGTCCCTGTTCGCGGACAGGACGGCCCTGAAACCCGCAGGCCCCTTCTTCGGGATCCTGGCCCTCGGCGCATGCGCATCTGTTCCGGCCGCAGTCCCGTGGCATGCGTGCGTCCTGATCGCCGCTGGATCGGCAGCGTTTGCGATCATTGTCGGCTTTTGCGGGTGGTTTGTGGACCGAGGCTGGCGGAGCGGGTGGCGGAACCGGCTGAAGAGCTGGCGGAGCCGGTTGAAGAGCTGGCGGCGGGACGTCACGGCCCTGCATGGGACAAGCCGCCGGGCGGCGCGGCTGCACGCCGCCCGCTACGTGGCCGCGGTCGGCACCGCAGGGACCCTCGGCGTCCTCAGCGGCAGCGGCCACCCGCATTGGGCCATGGCCGCTGCCGCTGTACCGCTTGCCGGGGCGGACCTGCCCAGCAGCGTGTACCGCGGCCTGCACCGGATCGTCGGAACCCTCCTGGGGCTCGTGGTGGTTGCGGCCATCCTGTTCCCGTGGCCGGGGTCGCTGCTGCTGGCCTTCCCCGGCCAGGAGGCCGCCGTTCTCGCGTGCCTGGTGATCGCGCTGCAGTTCAGCACGGAGCTGTTCATGACGCGACATTACGGCCTCGCCATGGTCTCCTTCACCCCCGTGATCCTGCTGATCGGACAGCTGGCGGCGCCGGCCGATCCGTACGTCCTCATCACCGAACGGGCCGTCGAGACGGGAGTCGGCGCCGTCGTCGGGATCCTCGCGGTGCTGCTGATCCGGCGCAGGCGCCCGGCTGTCCCCCGAAGGGTCAGCTAGCCCCTGAAGAATGATGTGCGCCTACTTGGCGCGCCGCGGCGGCCCGGCGACCAGCCGGGATGGCAGCACCCGCGAAACCGAGGTCAGGACCTTGTAGCGCTTGCTGGGGATCGAGACCGCCTTGCCCTTGGCGTTGTCCGCCAGGCCCTCGCTGACCACCTGCCGGGCCTCCAGCCACATCCACCGCGGCGTCACTGTCTTGTCCATCCCCATCCTGTCGTGGAACTCGGTGTGGGTGAAGCCTGGGCACACGGCGGTGACCTTCACCCCGCGCGCCGCGTACGCCATGTTGGCCGAGCGCGAAAAACTCAGCAGCCAGGCTTTAGCTGCGCTGTATGTCCCACGCGGCAGGAAGGCCGCCACGCTGGCGACGTTGATGATCCTGCCGGAATGGCGCGCGAGCATGCCTTGCAGGGCGGCATGGGTGAGCTCCATGGCCGTTTCGACATGGAGCTTCAGGTGCTTCTTCTCCTCGGCAATGTCGTTGTCCTCGAAAGAGCGCAGCAAGCCGATTCCCGCATTGTTGACCAGGATCTCCACCGGCCGCACGGGATCGCTGAGGCGCGCGACGACCGCGGCAATCCCGGCGTCGTCGGTCAGGTCCGCGGAGATCGTCTCCGCCGCGGCCCCGTAGCTGTTCTCCAGCTCCGCCGCGGTGGCCGCGAGGCGGCCGGCGTCGCGGGCCACGAGGATCACGCGGTGGCCCTGTTCGGCCAGCTGGCGGGCGAACTCGGCGCCGAGGCCTGCCGTGGCGCCCGTGATGAGAGCTGTGGTGCCCGGCGTGGACGCTGTTTGTGGGGTCATGACGACAGCCTAGCCGTCTACCGGCTCAGGCCAAGGCCGTGTCCGGGGCCAATTCTTCCCCTGCCGGGCCGTCGCTGTCCGCCAGGTGGCGGTTCTGAATCTCTTCGGCCGCGAGCTCGTACCAGGTGTGTGCCCCGAACATGGGGTCGCTGGTGTCGAGGTGGCGGTACAGGGCGTCGGCGAGCCGGCACAGCGCGGTGTCGGACAGAGCGCGGACCGTTGCCGCCGGATCCAGGGTGTCCTCGAAGTATTCGGACAGCGCCAGGCCGTCGATGGTGCCAAAGTCACTGGCCCCGCCGGCTTCCGCGGCCAGGGGGCTGTTGGCTGCGCCGGCCCCCGATCCCAGTCCGGTGTCGAGACCGGCGAGGACCTCGGCCTCGGCGCCAACGTGCAGGAGGCAGATGGGCAGCTCAGCCGGCTCGTCGAGGGTGAGGTGGCACGGCACGGCCGTTCCGGCTTCTGGTGACGGCGACGCGGACGGCAAGGGTCCCGTGTCGGCGAGCCGGCGGAGGTCCAGCAGCACGTCCGGGTCCAGGTGGGAGGTGCCGTGGAGGTCGATGGCCACCTCGGCACCGGCGCCGAGGCGGCAGGCGCGACGCACGATATGCATGAGGGCAGCCGAATCCGACGGGGTAACGCAGCCGGTGACTTCGAGGGTGACGTTCACGGGATCGACGTCCACGCGGACCAACACACGCAGTTTATGGTTCATGGGGGTTCTCCAAAGTGACCTGTCCAAGAGCCAACTGCATAACTCTGCTCAAACCTTACGAGGTTGTTGTCCGGCCCACAAGCGCGCCGGGCGCCTGTGGCCGTTCACGTATGCCAGGCAGGGGCTGTCAGGCTCCCTCGGGCACCCGTTCCGGCCAGTCCACGTACTGGTGGTAGGACTCGTGTTTGCGCAGGTAGCGGTACATGAACGGGCAGTTCGGGATGATCCGCTTGCCGGATGCAACCACGTCATCGAGGGCGAAGTGCGCCAGCACTTTGGCGAGCCCCTGGCCCTGGAACTGCTCGGCCGTGTCCGTGTGGATGAAGTCGATATGGCCCGGCCTGTCGATGAAGCGCACCTGGACGGCGAGCTTGCCGCCGACGCGGAGTTCGTAGCGGTGCAGTTCGTCGTTCCGGATGGTGGAGACGTCCGGGGTGAAGGTGTCTTCCGTGGTTGCAGAGTTCTCCGTCATGGTTCGACATTGGCACTTAATGGCGGGCGTGGCAATGGCGGTTCTGATCCGCCGGACGGCTCAGGTGGCGTTGTCAGCCGGGCCGGAATCCGGCCCAGGAGCGCGACGGCGAGCGCGAAGCATGCGGCGCCCCCGCCGAGGAGCCCGAGCGTGAGCCCATTGAGGGCAGCGTCTATTGCCGGCACAAAAACAGCGACGGCGGCCAGCAGCACGGCGGCGGCCGGGCGGCTCCGCGGCGTGCCGGACGCCGTCGGCCGCTCCTCCAACCGGCCAAAGAGCGCCAGCACCGGCAGCAACAGCGCGACGACGCCGAGCAGCACCAGGGGCCGCCCCCACCACCAGGCCGTGCTTCCTCCGGCCGGCTGGGGGAAATCCGTCAGCAGCAGCAGTCCGGACATCGCCGCCAGCAGCGGCAGGTGCCACAAGTAGACCGTCATGGACCTCCGGCCGGCCAGGCCGATCATCCGCCGCACAAAGGCCAGGGACGCGATCCGGGACAGCCCCGGCCGGAAGAGCTGGAGGGCAGCGGCCTGCGAAATGCCCAGGAGCAGCAGGGTCACGTTGGGCGGGTTGAGGTTCACCAGCATGTTCCCGGAGTACAGCCCCAGCAGGACCAGCAGCCCCAGCAGCATGTTGCTGGCGACGACGATGCCAAAGCGTGCCGGCCGGCCCGGCTGCAGGCGCCGGCCGTCCGTCACGATGAATCCGAGCTGCTGCACGGCGCACCACAGGAACACCATGTTCAGGTAGGCCAGCGGCGGCAGCACCCCGCGCAGGCAATCGACCGTCACCACCAGGGAGGCGAGTCCCGCGAAGGTCAGCCACGGCGCACGGTCATGGAGGGCGGCCAGCCAGGGCAGGTTCAGTTGTGCTGCGAGGTACGCGGCGAGGAACCACAGCGGCATTCCGGCCCCGCTGGCGAGCAGCTCGATGACCTGCGGGGCAACCCCTGCGAGGCGGGCCGCCGACAGGCCCAGGAACATGGCGGCCAACAGGACGGCAGCCGGACGGATCAGGCGCAGCAGCCGGCCCTGCATGAAATCGACGCCGGTGCCGCCCCTGGCGCGGAGCCGCCGCCACGACTGCAGGCCGGTGATCCCGCCGGCCACAAAGAACAGCGGCATGATCTGGAGGACCCACACCACGGGCTCAAACCAGCGCTGGTTGCCCAGGATGTTTTCCGTGGTCACGGTGCCGTCGGGGTGCAGGACGGGGCTCACCATCATGGTGTGTGCGACCACTACCAGCACCAGGCAGAAGAACCGGGCAAGGTCGATCACCGGGTCGCGGTCCGGCATCGGGGCCGGGCTGCCGGCTGACCGCTGCTGTGGAACCATGGCGCCCCCTGGGAAGGCCTGCTGTGTAAGCGTCCATTGTGGGCCTTGGTGCGGCCGGACGGCCAGAGCACTTGGGCCCAGGTCCGCTTCGGCCGTTCAGGCGGCGAACGCAAGGGAGGCCAGGATCATGGTTCGATCCTGGCCTCCCTCTCCGGCGGTTTCCGGAGTTTCCGTTCCGCCGGCGCCGTCAGCGGGAGAGTGTGGCCAGTGCGGTCGCGGCGAACGCCCGCGCTGTTGCATCCCAGTGGCCCAGCAGTGCCTGGAGGTTTTCGCCATCGGCCCGGTGGGCGGTGGTCTGATCCTCAAGGACCGCCAGGACGCCGGTGCGCAGCTCGGTGTTGAAGTTGACCTTGCCCACGTTCATGGCCGCGGTTTTGACCAGTTCCTCCGCCGGGATGCCCGAGGCACCGTGCAGGACCAGCGGAATCCGGGTCCGCACGGCGATGTCTTGCAGCACGTCCCAGCGCAGCCGGGGCTCGCCCTTGTACTTTCCATGGACGTTGCCCACGGCCACGGCGAGCAGCTGCGCACCGGTGCGTGCCACAAAGTCCTCCACCTGGGCGGAGTCGGTGAGGCCGACGGGTTCGTCCGCCACGCCGGCCCCGAAGGCCCGGTCCTCGTCGCCGGCGAGTCCGCCGAGTTCGGCTTCAATCACGACGTCGGCCCTCCCCTGCGCGGCAAGGGACGCCCGAACGCCCTGGACCAGGGCAATGTTGTCCTCGTACGGCAGCGAGGACCCGTCCACCAGCACCGAGTCGGCTCCGGCACTGACGGCGTCGGCGACCACCTGCGGGTCGGCGGCGTGGTCCAGCTGCACGGCAACCGGAACGCCGGCGGCGTCGGCGAGTCCGCGGAGGGCGGAGATCAGCCGCAGCCCGTTGGGCGTGGCCGCGGTCTTCGGCGCGACGAGCAGGATGGCGCCCCGGCCGGATTCCTCGGCCGCGCCCACCACGGCGAGCGCGGTGGTGAAGTCGTAGCAGGTGAATGCAGGTACTGCCGAGCCTTGCTGCAGGGCGCCGGCAACCAGGGTGTCGAGTTGGGTACGCATCAGGCGCTCAGGCCTCCCACCAGCATCCAGGCGACGAACGTCAGCGCGAAGCCGGCCAGTCCCAGCACGGTGGTGAGCACGGTCCAGGTCCGGAGGCCGTCGGCGACGGTCAGGCCGTAGTAGCGCACAACCACCCAGAACCCGGCGTCGGTGACGTGTGACAGGCCCAGGGCACCGAAGCCGATGGCGATCACGATCACGGCAATCTGCGCGGGAGTGTAGCCGCCGCCGGCCACGGCGGAGGAGAGCAGGCCGGCCGTGGTGACAATCGCGACCGTGGCCGAGCCCTGTGCGGCGCGGAGGGCGAGGGAGATGATGAAGCCAAGCAGCAGCAACGGCACGCCCAGGGTGTCCAGGGATTCGGAGAGCGCCTTGCCGATTCCGCTGACCTGAAGGACGCCGCCGAAGACGCCGCCGGCCGCGACAACCATGAGGATGGAGGCGATCGGGGGCAGGGCGCCTTCGAAGATTTCGCCGGTCTCCACGAGGGACCACTGGCGGCGGACGGCAAGGAGGAAGAAGGAGAGCGCAACGGCCACAAGGAGGGCGAAGACGGGGTTGCCGACGAACGCGGCGACGCCGTACCAGAAGTCGTTCTTGTTGATCACGAGCGTGCCGACGGTACCAAGGAGGATCAGCGCGATCGGGGTGGCGATCAGGAAGATGATCAGACCGGGACGCGGCGGGGCGATGGCCTTGCTGCCCGGGCCCTCGTGGCCAACACGGACCACGGTGGCGGAGCCGAACTCGTCCACCTGGGTCTTGACGGAGGGCAGCAGCTCGTAGTTCTTGCGGTTCATGATGGCTGCCACCCAGTAGGACAGGAAGCCCAACGGCACGCAGATCGTCAGCGAGATCAGGGCGATCAGCCCGATGTCGGCGCCGAGCACGCCGGCTCCGGCCACAATCCCGGGGTGCGGCGGCACGGCCACGTGGATGGCCAGCATGATGCCGGCCATGGGCAGGCCGAACTTCACCGGGTGGACGTTGGCGATCTTGGCGAAGGCGTAGACGATCGGCACCAGGACAATGATGCCGACTTCGAAGAACACCGGAATCGCGACCAGGAAACCGACCGCGGTGAGGGCCACGGCCACCCGCCGGGCGCCGAGCTTGGCGGTGAAGTGGTCGGCGAGGGACTGCACGCCACCGGAGACCTCGATCATCCGGCCCAGGATGGCACCGAGCGCGATCAGGAGGGCGACCTTGCCCATGGTGCCGCCCACCCCGGTAGCCACCACGGTGAAGACATCCTTGAGCGGGATCTGCGCGGCCACGGCCACCAGGATGCTCACGGTCAGCAGGGAAACGAAGGCCTGGATCTTGAAGCGAATGATCATCACCAGCAGCAGGGCAACGCCGGCTGCCGCGATGGTCAGCAGCAGCGGAGTTCCCAGCTCCACGGCCGGCTTGATGACGGGCGCGTCGGCCGCGCGCACCATCAGGGAATTGAGCAGGGGGGTCATGAAGGGATGTCTCCTTTGACAGGAACATTCTCCGACGAGTCAGCCGTCGGGAACAATGGCGGGACAGTGGCGGGATGGGGCCCGGCGACGGCGGAGGGGGACCGCCGTCGACGGGGGTGGGGTGGGGTGGCGGGTTAGGCGGTGCGCTTGGCGGGCGCGAGGACCTTGATGACGGCGGAGTCATCGGCGGCGGCGAGGCCCTGGGCCTGGCCGAGCAGGTAGAGCTGCTCCGCGGCGGCGGCCACCGGGGCGGCGAGGCCGGCCGCGCGGGTGGCCTTGCCGACGATGCCCATGTCCTTGACGAAGATGTCCAGGCGACTGAGGACCTCCGCACCGTTTTCCGTGTAGGCCTCCAGGATGCGCGGGCCGCGGTTGGAGAGCATGAAGGAGCCCGCCGCTCCGGCTTCGAGGGCGGCGAGGGTCTTGGCCTGGTCCAGGCCAAGGGCGTCCGCCAGGGCCATGGCCTCGGCGGCGGCGGCGATGTGGATGCCGCAGAGCAGCTGGTTGACGGTCTTGAGGGCCTGGCCGTCGCCGGGCTTGTCGCCCACAACGGTCAGGGTGGAGGCCAGCAGTTCGAGGGCCGGCCCGGCCTTTTCCCGGGCCTCGGGCGAAGCGCCCACCACGATCAGAAGGTCGCCTTCGCCGGCCCGCTTGGGTCCGCCGGACAGCGGGGCATCAACCAGTTCGACGCCGTATTCGGCCAGGCGGTCCACCGTGGCCGGGATGGCCTCGGTGCCCACGGTGCTGCCCAGGATCACGACGGAGCCCGGCTTTAGCACGGAGGCCACGCCGGTCTCGCCGAAGAGGACATCGTTGAGCTGCTCGCCGTTGCGCACTGCCAGCAGCAGGGCGTCGGCGCCTTTCGAGGCTTCCTGGGCGGAGTCGAATGTGCGGATGCCGGCCTCTTCAGCCAGCTTCAGGCGCGGCTCAGCGATGTCGAAGCCGTGGACGGTGAGCTGGCTGGCCAGGCGCGTGGCCATGGGCAGGCCCATGGCGCCAAGGCCCAGGACGGTGATGGTGTAGTTGCTGGTCATGGTGTTCTCCATCGAATTCAGGCGGGAAGAAATCAGAAGGTGTTGCTGAGCTTGCGCGTGACGTCCGCGAGGGACTGGTCGTCGCCCACGTTGCCGGCGAAGACGATGTACGGGATGCCCTTTGCCGGGCCGTCCACCGGCTCCCAGAGGCTGACGATGCCCGGCAGCATGGGCCCCCGGACGATCGCGTGCCGGATCTCCAGGCCGTGTGCTGCCACGTCGGAGGACGTGATGCCGCCCTTGGCGATCACGAAGCGGGGCGGGAAGGTCTTGAGGGTGCGGTTCACGACGGCGACGACGGCGGCCGAAACGGTCCGGGCGATCCGCAGGCTTTCGGCGGCGTCGGATGTCTTGATCAGGAGCCGGCTCGTGTGGACGATCACGTCGCCGCCGCGGAGGGCGGCAACCACCGTGTCAACGGTTTCGTCCAGGTACTCCCCCGCGTTCTCGCCGAGCAGTTTTTCGACGTCGATCTCCACGATCCGGGCCGCGCTGTGCTGCGCGGTCAGGGCGTTGAGCTGGCGCGTGGTGACGCCGACGTGCGAGCCGACGACGATCAGGCCGCCGGCTTCCGAGGGGGTGTTGCCCGCAAAAGCCTCTTCGCCGCTGAGTTCGGTGCGGATTTCCTGGCCGATGCGGGCACGGACGAACGGCGGGCCCACACGGTAGAGCAACTTCTTGCCGCGGCGCTCTGCTTCCTCCAGGCCCAGGGACAGGGCGCGCAGATCGTTTTCACTGACGATGTCCGCCACGATCGGGGTGGAGTTCGTGGCGGCGTCGATGGCGTCGGCGATGGCCTTGGCGGAGATGCTCGGATCGGTGGAGGCCCGGATGATGTCCAGGTCCAGCACGATCACCGAATCGGCGGGGAACCGGCCGTTCGACTTCTCTTCCACGTACTTGGCCATCTCCGAGTTGGCGAAGCCGAAGCTGGCGTCCCGGGCGAATTCGGTCTCGGCCACGGGGGTGAGCTGTCCGGCGTCCTCGCCTGTGCCGCGGGTGAAGTGCACGCCGCCGATCGTCACGCGGCCGGCGTCGGGGAATGCCGGAACGATCACGACGCCGTCGGTGCTCCCGCCGTTGACGGCGGTGACGGTCGCGGCGATGACGTCCGGTTCGAGCGGGTAGTGGCCGCGGAGGGTGGAGTCGCTGCGGCTGACAAAGCTGAGCCGCAGCGCGGGGTCGGCGGATGCGGCGGCCGCGAGGGCGTTCCGGACGATTTCCTCGTTGCGGGCCGCGGCCTCGGCCGGGTCAAGGCTGCGGGTGTTGGTCAGCACGTAGACCGCGCGCTGTCGCTGGCCGTTGACTTCGTAGCTAAACGCCCAGGCGAAGTCCGCCACTTCCCAGCGGGTGAGGACCGGCAGGTTCGCCACGGACTGGGTGCCGGTGGGGTCGTCGTCGAGGACTACCAGGACACGAGGGGATGCCTCGGACGAGGCCGCCACGCTGTCTGCCACTAGCCGGGCGGGGATCTGTACTTCCGCGGGGAAAGCGGCCAGCACGTCTGCTTCGAGGGGCACTATGCACTCCATTGTGTGGGATCGATCGGTGGAAACCTGCGGCTCTCCGGGAGCCGCAGCAGGAGCAAAATGTAAGATGTCAGACATCTTGCATCTGAATGCTAGTGTGGCATATGGCACAAGGACGCGCAAGTAGACTTGGCCATCGGGAGCACGCCATCAGGCAAAGAGTCGCTGGACGGGGAGAATTGGCTAGGAAATCGCTGGTCGGCGTAGTTGCCGACGAACTGCTGGACCGGATCATTGCCGGCGAGTTCCCGCCCGGCACGAGCGTCCCCGGCGAACTTGAGCTCAGCTCCCGGCACGAAGTCAGCCGGATGACCGTGCGCGAGGCCATGAAGACCCTCGAAGCCCAGCGGATCCTCAGTGTGGAACGGGGCCGCGGCACCTTCGTGAACCCGATCAACCGCTGGGGCTCCCTGGACGCGGTGCTGCGGGCGGCCTCGGAGGGCACCAACGACGCCTCGGCCGCCATCCAGCTCATCGAGCTCCGGCGGATGCTGGAGACGGGCGCCTGCGAACTAGCCGCCGGACGGATGGCAGATGCCGACATCCAGGCCCTCCGCGCACAGGTCGAGCGAATGCGGCAGGCCCATGAGAACAACGATCTTCCGGCGTTCGTCGAGGCCGACCTCGCCTTTCACGACCTCATCCTGCAGGCCTCGGAAAACGTCTTCGTCGCCGTCTTGTTCGAACCGTTGCACCGGGTGCTGGAAAAGCGCCGGACCGAAACGTCCAAAGTGCCGGACATCCAGGAGCATGCGATCGGGCACCACCAGAAAATCGCGGATGCGCTGGCATCACGCGACCCGCGCCGCGCCCGCGACGCCATGGACGCCCACATGCAGCAGACCCTTGACGATCTGAAGACGTTCGTCCTGGCCGACGGCACCGCCTGAAGCCCAATCGCCCGGCGGAGCGCACTGAGGCGAGCGCCTTGGCGGAACTGCTCAGGCCAGCGAGAGGAAGAGCTTTTCGAGTTCTGCCCGGTCCAGGCTGGGGTCTTCCTGCTGCATGCAGTGCTGCAAACCTGTGGCGATAATGGCGAATCCCGCCTTGTCCAGGGCGCTCGAGACGGCCGCCAGCTGGGTCACGACACTCTTGCAGTCGCGGCCTTCCTCGATCATCCTGGTGACTGCCGCGAGCTGCCCCTGGGCGCGGCGAAGCCGGTTGATGACAGGCTTCATGTCGGTGGGATCGAGTTCCATGGGTTCCTCCGGGATCGACGCGTCAGGTTCCACATCATACCCCCCTGAGTATTTTCGGCCCCGGCGGCAGGGGCCTCCCGGGCCGGCGTGAACGCTGCCACGACGCCTCACTAGGGGCATAAGTACCTAGCGCGGCATGGATTATCGGCGTATTGGTGGTGATGTGAACGCCGCCAGGTTCCTCGAGCCGGACGCCGGCCATACCGGCGACAATATTCCCGCCGCGGGGCCGCGGAAGCCAGGGATTCAGGGCTTCGCACTCGATCACTCCGGCGCATGGCGTTCACAGCCCTGGAACCGGTACGTCGCCCTGGGCGATTCGTTCACGGCCGGCGTGGGCGATCCGGAACCGCTGAGCCCCGGAGGCATGCGGGGATGGGCGGACCGCATTGCCGAGGAACTCGGCGAGGGCCGCGGAGAGTTCGGGTACGCAAATCTCGCCATCAGCGGCCTGGTTCTGCGCGAAATCCTCGACCAGCAGCTCGAACCGGCCCTGAACCTGAAACCGGACCTCGTCACCCTCTCGGGCGGCGGGAACGATCTCGTGTTCCATCGCGGCGATCCGGACCGGATGGCCGCTTCCCTCGACGCGGCAGTGGGAGTGCTCTCAGCCACCGGGGCCACGGTGGTCCTGTTCACCGGGCCGGACTGGGGCGAGACCGCCGTGTTCGGGCACATCCGGGGCAAAGTTGCGGTCTTCAACGAAAATATCCGCGTCATCGCCGCCCGGCACCATGTCCTTATTGCTGATTTGTGGGCACTGAGGCAATTGAGCGATCCCCGAATGTGGGATCCGGACCGCCTGCATTTCTCGCCATTGGGACACCACACCATTGCGGCCATGGTCTTGGACACGCTCAGCGTGCCACACCGCCTGCGCCCGCTCGAGCCCAAGCCCATGCCGCCGGGCAGTTGGCGGGAAACCCGGGCCAGTGACCTGGCCTGGGTGGCGCACTACATGCTGCCCTGGATGGTGAGCAGGATCAGGCCTCGGGCCGACGCCTTTCCCCGGCAGGCAAAGCGCCCCCTGCCGGGACCGCCCCCCGGGGTCCCGGATTCCGGGCCCATCCCCCTAGTCCGGCCCGGTTCCGTGGGCTAGTCTGCAGGAACGGCCCACAGCCGGTCATCGATGGCGATCACGAGGAGCGAAGTTGTCTAATCACACCTACAGCATTTCTGAAATTGTCGGAACCTCGAACGAAGGCGTCGATGCGGCGGTCCGGAACGGCATCGCAGAGGCCGCCAAGACCCTCCGGAACCTCGACTGGTTCGAAGTCAAGGAAATCCGCGGTCACCTTGAAAACGGCCAGGTCGCGGACTGGCAGGTCACCATCAAGCTCGGGTTCCGCCTGGAGCGCTGACGCCCGCCTCCGGAGCGCGGGCGGCACACACCCGCCTGCCTTCCGGAGAAAACCCGCAACGCGTCAGGGCGGAGGAGGTCAGGACGGAGAGGAACGCTTCATGCGCTACACGCATCTGGGCCGCTCCGGCCTGACAGTCTCGCGCCTGTGCCTGGGGACCATGAACTTTGGCCCGCAGACCGAGGAAACGCAGGCCTTCGCGATCCTGGACACCGCGCAGGCTGCCGGCATCAATTTCGTCGATACCGCCAATGTGTATGGCGGCTCGAGCCACCGCGGCTGGACCGAGGAAATACTTGGCCGCTGGTTCGCCCAGGGCGGGGAGCGCCGCGAGCGCACGGTACTCGCCACCAAGCTGTTCGGCACCATGACGGACCGGCCCAACGAGTCCAAGCTTTCCGCACTGCACATCCGCCGGGCCCTCGATGCAAGCCTGAAACGGCTGCAGACGGACTACATCGATCTGTACCAGTTCCATCACGTGGACCGGAACACTCCCTGGGACGAGATCTGGCAGGCTATCGAGGTCGCCGTCCAGCAAGGCAAGATCCTGTACACCGGCAGCAGCAACTTCGCCGGCTGGCACATTGCCCGCGCCCAGGAAACCGCCGCCCGCCGCAACTACTACGGGCCGGTCAGCGAACAGTCGATCTACAACCTGCTGACCCGGGACGTGGAACTGGAAGTCATCCCCGCTGCCCAGCAATACGGCCTGGGAATCCTGCCGTGGTCGCCCCTGCACGGCGGCCTGCTGGGCGGGGTGCTGAAGAAGGAGGGCGACGGCGTCCGCCGCATCGCGGGCCGCGCCCTCGAGGCACTCAAATCGCACCAGAAGCAGATTCGGCGCTACGAGGACTTTGCCGCCGAGCTGGGCCAGGACCCGGCAGACGTGGCGCTCGCGTGGCTGCTCCACCAGCCGGCAGTCACCGCTCCGATCATCGGCCCGCGCACGCTGGAGCAGCTCGAATCCTCCGTCAGGGCGCACAAATTGAAGCTCGACGGCGACGCGCTCAAGCGCCTTGACGAGATCTTCCCGGGGCACCGCACGGCACCGGAAGACTACGCCTGGTAGGCGGCATGGGGCTGATTTTTTGGCACCCCGCCGGTCAAACCCAAAGGGCCCCGGGTGGCCCTTTGATACTAAGCATGATTACTATTGAGGCAGAAGGATGAAGCGCACCTGACGATCCGGGTGCCTCCTCTATGAAGAAGAAGGAACGATAAAAATGGGCTTTTTCGCATTTCTGATTCTGGGCCTCATCGCCGGAGCAATCGCTAAGGCTATCCTCCCGGGACGTCAGGGCGGTGGCATCATCATCACCCTGATCCTCGGCGTCGTCGGCGCCCTCCTGGGCGGATTCATCGGCAGCGCACTGTTCGGCGTCGGCATCAACGAGTTCTTCTCGCTGTCGACCTGGCTGCTGGCCATCGGCGGTGCGATCATCGTGCTGCTTGTTTACGGCATGATCAGCCGGCGCTCAGTCCGCTAATACAGAGACTGACCGAAAACCGGTCCTGGGACTTTACCCCGGGGCCGGTTTTTTGCACTATTTTCACTTACGTCAAGGAGCAGGAGAACACAATGAAAGGCAAACTTCTTTTCGTCACCGGACTGGCCGCAGGGTATGTCCTCGGTTCACGGTCGGGTCGCGCCGCCTATGACAAGCTCAAGGCCCGGGGCACGGAACTGTGGCAGAGCAAACCGGTCCAGGACAAGGTGGCCGCGGCGGCCGAAACGGTCAAGGACAAGGCCCCGGAGGTCTCCGAACATCTAGGCGAGGCTGCCCGCCGCGCGGGCACTGTCATCAGCTCCGCCGTTCACCGCGACGCCGGACACGAGGGCACCTCCGCGGCCACGCAGGGACCGGCCACGCAGGGAACAGGGTCCGGAACAGCTGTGCCCGGAAGGCGCATACCTGTGGTCCGCGATGTCGGCTCCGACCCCGCGCTCACTGCCCAGGAGGGCCAGGACTGGTCAGACGAGGGCGGCGCCACCCCGGCCGGCCCCGCCACCAGCGTGGACCCGGACAAGATGCCCTAAGTGTTCTGCTCAAGATCCGCCGCGGCCGTGCCCGGGTAGCTGCCCTCGGCCGGCGGGCGGCTCAGCGGGAAAACTGCTGCGCGCCGGCCACCACCGTGGCCCCCAGCTCCGCCGACCGCAGCACCCGGGGCGTAAGTCCGTGACTGCGAAGGATTTCGGCTGTCTGCGGAGCCTGCCTGCGGCTGGTTTCGATCAGCACGTGGCCGTCTGGCGCCAGCCACTGCCGTGCGCCGGCGGCTACCCGGCGCTGTACCTCCAGCCCGTCTTCTCCGCCGTCGAGGCAGGCCCGCGGTTCATGCACGCGCGCCTCCTGCGGCATGGTTTCGATGTCCGCCGAGGGAACATAGGGGGCATTGACGGCCAGCAGCCGGACGCGGCCACGGAGCCCCTCCGGGAGCGGATCATAGAGGTCCCCCTCGTGGACTTCCCCGCCCACGAGCAGGACGTTCGTGCGCGCACACGCCACGGCGGCGGGGTCGATATCGGCGCAATGGAGTTCGATAGGCGCGTCAGCGGGGCTGGCGAGCGCGGCCAGCGCCGTTCCGACTGCGCCGGAGCCGCAACAGAGATCAACAACGACCGGCGCGGGCCGGCCTGCCTCGGCTGGCTCCTGCCGCCAGGTGTCCAGGAGCGCGGCGGCCCGCCGAACGAGGAATTCCGTCCGTCGCCGCGGCACGAAGACACCGGCGTCGACGGCGATGCGGAGTCCGCAGAATTCCGCCCAGCCGAGAATGTGTTCAAGCGGGAGCCCGGCGACCCTCCGGCTGGCCATCTCATCGAGTGCCGCTGGCGTCGGGGCGGCGGCGATCAGCAGGCGGGCCTCGTCTTCGGCGAACACACAGCCGGCCGCTCGGAGCCTGGCCGTGAGTCTCTGGTGCGGGGAATCATGGCGGATTAGTGGCATGGGAGTGCCTTTCGGTCTGGTGTCAGACGCCCTCACCGTGAGCTGGCCGCAGCCGGCACCGCTGGGAGGGCGCCCTTTCTGGACTTGCGTGAACGGGACCCACCTCCTTCGGCTGCAGTTGCCCGGACTCCCCATGCTACCCAAGGCCCCGCTCCCGCCGGGATCGGGCCCGCCGCGGCAGGCCCGGCGGTTTGCCTCTACTGGGCAGGCCCGGCTGGCAGGATGTCAGGATGGATTCTTTCGCCGCACAAGACCTCATCTGGACCGGCTCGTACACGGCGGACGCTGGCGGCAGCGGCTCGGGGATCGGTGCCATCGCCGCGGCGGCCGACGGCACCCTGCGCTGGCTCGGTGTTGCGGCGGGGGCCGACTCTCCGTCCTTCCTGGCGGTCCACCCCACGCTTCCCGTGGTCTACGCCGTTGCCGAGCATGCACGGACCGTCCGGGCCTACCGCCGGGACGGCGCGTTTGGCCTGGTGCCCGCGGGCCCGGCTTGGCCGGCCGGCGATGCGGCCTGCCATGTCGCCGTCGAGCCCTCCGGCCGCTTCCTGGTGGTCTGCTGCTGGGGCGACGGCCAGGTGCTGTTCTACGAGCTCGCCGCCGACGGCGGAATCCTGGACCGTGCCGCCGCCGCCGAGTCCCGCGACCCGCACGAGGGCACTCTCGACGCAGACGCCAAACAACCGAAGCGGCCCAGCCGCGCCCACGCCGCGCTGATGCTGGCCGATGGCCGGGTGATGACCACGGATCTGGGCCATGACCTCCTGCGGATCTGGAACATCCGTACCGGTCCCGGGCCGGCGCTGCGGCCGGTCCTGGATCACGAGGTGGTCCTGCCGCAGGGCAGTGGCCCCCGGCACCTGGTCCAGCACCCCGGCGGACACGTCTTTGTGGTGACCGAGTATTCAATCGAGGTGGCAGTGGCCGAGCTGTCGCCGGCCTTCGGGGACTTCCGTCTCGGTTTCGTCGGGCCCGCCACCGCCGGCGGGGCGCTGCCGGGAGATTCGGCGGCCGAGATCGCGCTGGCGGCCGACGGCAGGCACGCCTACGTGGGCGTGCGCGGCTCGAACCGGGTCAGCGTACTGGACGTGGAGGCCGGAGGCGCGGCACTGCACCCGGTGGCCGATGTTCCCAGCGGCGGCGACTGGCCCCGGCACCATGTGGTCCGCGATGGATTGCTCCACGTCGCCCACGAACGCTCGGGGGATGTCGTGACGTTTCCCCTGGACGCGGGTTCAGGGGTGCCAAGGGCCCCGGCGGGCCGGCTGGCGGTAGCGTCCGCGACTGCACTCGTACCGGCGCGGGCCGGGCTCGCGCTACCGGGCTGAAGGCGGGCGCCCGGCGGTCAGAGGCTGGGTCCGTATGCCTCGACAGGGCCGGCGGTACGCTGCTCGACGCCGTCGAGCTGGAAACCGCAGCGGCAGCGCCACAGGGCAGGCAGGGCCGCGGAAGGGTCAACGGGTCCGAGCGAGTAGGAAGACGTTGCGGCCGGCTCTTGGGAGCGCCAGGCCATGGGGGTTCCGCAGTGCTGCGGGGGCCGGCTGTCGGGCGCCCAGGGCCGGACCATATCGGGGAGCGTAACGTCCGGGAGGGTCCAGCCGGCGTCGGCCAGCGCTGCGCGTCCGGCGGGCAGGGTTCCGTCGCCGGAGCCCCCGGGCAGGGTTGCGGATCCAGTCACGACGCTTACTCCTTTGACAGCGAAAACAGGTAGTAAGCATACATACGAATAGTTGGCCGAGCTAATTAGTCCGGCAGGCTGGATGCGCCCTCCCGGGCTCCCGCTTAGCCCGCCCTTCGCCAATCGCCTCGCCCATCCGGCGCAGAAAGGTGATGACCACCCGGGCGTCCTCGGCGCTCATGGACTCAGCCACCTCCATCATCCGGCGGTGCATCTGGCCCAGTGTGGCGCGGACTTCGGAGTCCGTGGCGGCCGTCGGCACGATCACGAGCGAGCGCCGGTCGGTCGGGTGCGGCTCGCGCCTGACGTGCCCGCTGGCCACCAGCCGGTCGATCAGCGACGTCGTGGAGGCGGTGGTAATTCCCAGGGTGCGGCTGATGTCCTTGGGTCCTACGCGTTCGCCGGTGGCCTTGGCCCGCAGCAGGTAGCGCAGGGCCAGCAGGTCCGTCTCGCCCACCCCCATCGAATCGCGCGTGGACCGCCGGGTCGCCACCTCCGAGATCCTGTAGTCGCGGAGGGCCTGCAGGATGGCCGCGGGAGGGTCCAGGCTGTCATCGGGGCCGTACCAGTATCCGGAGGCGCCGTGGGAGTCCATCCGGCAAGCCTAGCCGAACTGGTATCTAGCCTGCCGTGCAATCCGAGCTGCTGTACTCCAAGCGCCCGCAACACAAAAAATCCCCGGCCTCCTGCTGCCAGGAAGCCGGGGATTTCCACTCTTCGCTAAAAGAGTGGGCCCTGTGGGGATCGAACCCACGACCCACGGATTAAAAGTCCGATGCTCTACCAACTGAGCTAAAGGCCCCAACTGATAGCCCCGAACCAGCGGATAAATCCGTTGCCACGGCGCGTGTCAGCCCAGTCCATTTCTGGACGTTAATACTGTACCCCAGACCTGGGCCGACTTTTTTCACGCTGCCAGGACCGGCGTCGTCCGTCATTGGAGCCACCGGCAGCGTGACCGGCCCGATCCTCGATTCCCCGGCGGCACTGGAGTAGCGTGGGGGCATGAACGAGCAAGCAGGATCAAGCTCCCCCGGCCCGCGGCACCACAAGCCGAAACCCTTCGCGCCGATCGACTTTGAGCCGTTCGCCGGCGGGGCCGATCCCGCCCGCGTCTCGGAGGCCGCCCACCTGGCCGCGCAGGCGCTGGTGCGCCGCGGCCGTGACAGCGACGACCCCAAAGTCACCAAGCGGCTCGTGAAACTCGCTGATGAGCAGGGCCTCGAAGCGATCGCCGAAATGTGGGCCGAAAGCCCGGCCCGGTCCCTCCCCGGCGCCCTGTGGCGCCTGTACGCCCTGCGGGCCGCCACCATCCAGGATCCCGAACGGATCTCCGTCTACTTCAAGGCGGGCAAGGACACGGCCCAGGTTTCGCATGTGGTGGCCGGCGCCGCCGAACCGCCGGGCGCGGATGAAATGAAATCCATGGCGGACGCCATCCTCTCCGGGGCGTTCGACGGCGACTTCGACGTCGCGCTGGAACGTTCTGCAGCGTTCTGCCGCGTGGTGGCCCTGGGCCAGGCAACAATTGCGGACAACGCCGAGCACAGCAACGAGAACCACGCCAGCAAGCTCACCCGCAACTCCCACCTGCTGGTCAAGACGGCCGAGGACCTCGAACACGCCGCCAACGCGTGGCGGCTGGGCGAACTGGACTAAGCGAACTGGACTAGGGGTTACCACGCACGGCGGGGGCAGGCTGTCAATGTTGACTTGAAAGAACCTACGTAGAAAACTGAAAGCGGTGCCGAACCGCGAAACCCCCGGGCTTCAACATTTAGCCGCCTAGAGCGGCCTACCGCCGAGAGGCGTATCCGGTTCGGCACCATTTTCATGCCCATTTTGATTGAGGGCGTGCCTGCGCTGTCATATGCCGCGTCCGGCCGGTCCGGGCCCGACGCGGACGGTAAAGTAATGCGCATGCGCTGGTCTCCGTCAAGTCACACGTCCGGCCGCCCCTACCCGCGACGCTCTCCTCGGAAGACCGGTGACACCACGTGAAGCTGCGCCTGTTCCCGCAGGAGTCTGCAGGACTGGACCTGCTCTCACAGATGGCGCGCCAGATCGTGCTGGCGACCGGAACGCTCTCGGAGATCCTCGGCGCCCCGGCCAGTGAGCATGCCCGGCTGGTGGAGGACATGCACAACCACGAGGCAAAGTCGGCGGAACTGCACTTTGCCCTTCTGACCCATATGCGCACCAGCTTCGTGAATCCCCTGCCCCGCGAGGACATGTACACACTGTCCCGCTTCCTGAACGAGGCCATCGAGAAACTCGACGCCGCCGCCGAGCTCGTGTCCCTCTACAAGCTCGAACGGCTGCCCAGGCGCGCAGCGGACCAGCTCGAAATCATCAGCCGCCAGGCCGAACTCACGGTCGATGCCATGCGTAAGCTGAACAACCTGGATGACCTCGAGGACTACTGGATCGAGATCCTCCGGCTGGCCAAACGCGCCGAACGCACCCACCGGGTCTGGGTCGCGGACATGCTCCACGAGATGAAGGCGATGCAGTACGCGCGCAACCGCGACATCGCGAACCAGCTGGTGGAAGTCACGAAGGATATGCGCCGGATCGCCACCCAGGTGGGCAGCATCATCGTCAAGGAATCCTGACGTGGTGCTGTTCTTCCTTGCCCTGGTGCTGCTCTGCGCCGGGGCCTTCGCATTCCTCAACGGCTTCAGGGACGCGTCCTCGTCGGTGGCGCTGGCCGTGCGGACGCGGGCGCTGACCCCAACGGTGGCGGTACTGCTGGCCAGCCTGTTCAACTTCATCGGCGCCGGACTGAGCGCCGCCCTGGCGCTGGCCGTCAGCCAGGCGTGGTTGACGCTGCCGTCGGGTACGAACGGCCTGACGATTCTGCTCGCCGCGCTGGTGAGCGCCATCCTCTGGGGCATCTATATGTGGTGGCGCGGCATCCCGGCCTCCTCCACGCACGCCCTGGTCGGCGGGCTCGCGGGGGCAGGCGTTGCGAGCGTCGCCGTCGGCGGTAACCCCGTCACCGGCGTTGACGCCTCGCTCCTGTACCAGGTGGCGCTCCCGCTGCTGGTCTCTCCGGTGATCGCGTACGTCGGGTCGTTCCTGCTGGTCTGGCCTGCCAGCTGGGCCGCCCGCTACACGCCGCCGAATGTCGTCAACACCCGGTCCCGGCGGGCCCAGGCCATTGCGGCCGGCGCCGTCGCCTTCGGCCACGGGTTGCAGGACGGCCAGCGCACCAGTGCGGTGGTGATCCTGGCACTGCTGGCGGCGGGGCTCTCCGACGGCGGCTCCGTGCCGGTGTGGGTGGCCGTGATGACGGCCGTCCTGCTGGCGGCCGGGACCCTGGCGGGCGGCTGGCGGATTTCCTACACCGTCGGCTACCGGCTGACCCGGATCGACCCCCTGCGCGGATTCGTCGCGCAGATGTACAGTTCGGTGATGCTGCTCGTGGGTGCGATCGGGCTGCACTGGCCCGTCTCCACGACAAACACGGTGACGGCGGCAACACTGGGGGCCGGCGCCAACCAGTGCTTTTCGGGCACCGACCGCCGGCTGGTGATCCGCATCCTGGCGTTCTGGGCCCTGACCCCGCTGGCCACCGCCGCCGCAGCGTTCGTGCTTCAGCTGGCGCTCTCGCCGGTGGCCGGCCTGTAAGGGATTTGCGGTTATCCGAAGCGGCCGGAGACGTAGTCCTCGGTGGCCTTCTCGGTCGGGTTGCTGAAGATCGTCGGAGTGTCACCGAACTCGATCAGCTTGCCCGGCTTGCCGGTACCGGCGATGTTGAAAAAGGCCGTCTTGTCCGACACGCGGGCCGCCTGCTGCATGTTGTGCGTCACGATCACCACCGTGTACTGGTCCTTGAGCTCGTTGATGAGGTCCTCAATGGCCAGCGTCGAGATCGGGTCCAGGGCGGAGCAGGGCTCGTCCATGAGGATCACCTGGGGCTCCACGGCTATCGCCCGGGCGATGCACAGGCGCTGCTGCTGGCCACCGGAGAGGCCGGAGCCGGGCTTGGACAGGCGGTCCTTGACCTCGTTCCACAGGTTCGCCCCCTGCAGGGACCGCTCGACCAGCACGTCGGCCTCGCCCTTGGAGATCTTCTTGTTGTTCAGCTTCACGCCGGCCAGCACGTTGTCCCGGATGGACATGGTGGGGAACGGGTTGGGGCGCTGGAACACCATGCCGATCTGCGAACGCACGGTGACAGGATCGACGCCGGGGCCGTACAGGTTGTCCCCGTCCAGCAGCACCTCGCCCTCAACCGTTGCCCCGGGAATGACCTCGTGCATCCGGTTCAGGGTGCGCAAGAAGGTGGATTTGCCGCAGCCCGACGGGCCGATGAAGGCCGTGACGGACTTGGCGTCGATGTTGATGTTGACGCCTTCGACGGCCAGGAATTTGCTGTAATAGACGTTCAGGTCTTTGACGTCGATGCGCTTAGACATGGTGTTCCTTCACTTGCTGGAGGTTTGAGCGGCGGGCGCGGCGGTAGCCTAGCGGCCGTTCTTGGGGGCGAAGACGCGGGCGATCAGGCGGGCGCCGAGGTTGAGCAGCATCACCAGGATGATGAGCACCAGGGCCGCGCCCCAGGCCCGTTCGGAAGACGGATCCGGGTTGGACGGCGAGGTGGGGTTCAGGATCTGGGTGTAGATGAACGTCGGCAGCGAGGCCATCCAGCCGCTGAACACGTTGGTGTTGATGGTGGTCGCGAACCCGGCGGTGACCAGGATCGGCGCGGTTTCACCGATCACGCGGGCGATCGCCAGGGTGATGCCGGACGCGATGCCGGAGATCGCCGTCGGCAGGACCACTTTGAGGATGGTCCGCCACTTGCGGACGCCGAGGGCGTAGGCGGCCTCGCGGAGCTCGTTGGGCACGATCTTGAGCATTTCCTCGCTGGAGCGGACCACCACCGGGATCATGAGTACAGAGAGCGCGACGGCGGCGACGGCGCCCGTCTTGGTGCCCGGGCCGACCAGCGCAAAGAAGGCGGCGGCGGCAAACAGGCCCGCGACAATAGAGGGGATGCCGGTCATCACGTCCACGAAGAAGGTGATGGCCCGGGCCAGCGCACGGTCCTCGCCGTATTCCACGAGGTAGATCGCGGTCAGCAGGCCCACCGGGACCGAGATGAGGGTGGCGAGCACCGTGATCAGCAGGGTGCCCATGAGCGCGTGGTAGATGCCGCCCAGCAAGGGGGCACCTTCCTCGACGGTCTTGTTGTCGAAGGCGCCGGTGACGCCGTTCATGGAGGTGGTGAGGAACCCGGGGTCCAGGAGTCCGGGGAGCCCGTTGACCAGCACCGTCCAGATCACCGAAAACAGGGGCAGCAGGGCAACCAGGAAGGCTCCCACCACCAGGCAGGTGGCCAGCTTGTCCTTGGCCTTGCGGGCGCCTTCGACAACAAGGCTCCAGCCCACCAGTCCGGCGGCAAAGAGGATGCCGGAGACGATCCCCCAGCCGAAGGCGTTGAAACCAATCAGGGCCAGGATCGCCGCGCCAAGGACCAGGGCAACGGCGAGGACAATGTACGGCGCGGCCTTGGGCAACTGCCCTTTGGTCAGTGCCGAGCGTTTGCGTACCGGGGTCAGGGTGGAGGTCATTTAGTTGGCTCCCGAGAATTCTTTGTGCCGGGTGATGATCCCGCGGGCGATCATGTTCACGCCGAGGGTGATGACGAACAGCACCAGGCCGGCGGCGATCAGCGTGCTGACCTTCAGTCCGCTGGCCTCGGGGAAGTTCAGGGCGATTTCGGCAGCAATGGTCTGGTTCCCGCTCTGGATCAGGCTGGCAGTCAGGGCTCCGGAGGACAAGACCAGCGCCACGGCCATGGTCTCGCCGAGGGCCCGGCCGAGTCCGAGCATCACGGCGCTGATGACTCCGGGCCGGCCGAACGGCAGGACGGTCATCCGGATCATCTCCCAGCGGGTGGCGCCGAGGGCCAGCGCGGCCTCTTCGTGCAGCTTGGGGGTCTGCAGGAAGATTTCGCGGCTTAGGGAGGTGATGATCGGCAGGACCATGACGGCGAGGACAATTCCGGCCGTGAGGATGGTCTTTCCCGTGGCCGAGGCGGGACCTTGGAAGATCGGCAGCCAGCCCATGTTGTTGGCCAGCCAGTTGTAGGCCGGGGAGATTTCCTTGGCGAGGAACGCAACACCCCAGGCACCGTAGACCACGGAAGGGATCGCGGCGAGCAGGTCAATCACGTAGCCCAGTCCGGAGGCGAGCTTACGCGGGGCGAAGTGCGAAATGAACAGCGCGACGCCGATCGCGATGGGCGTCGCGATCATCAGTGCGATCACCGAGGCGATGAGGGTGCCGATGACGAGCGGCCAGATGTAGGTGAAGAATCCTTCGCCGCCCTGGATCTTGTCCGGCGAAGCCACGAGGGCCGGGAACGCCTGGATGACCAGGAACAGTGCCACGCCGAAGAGCACGACGAGGATCAGACACCCTGCCGCCAAGGCGGCTGCGGAAAAGACTTTGTCGCCGGTGTGGCCTGCGCCCCGGGACTTGGTCAGGGAGGTGGTGGTCACTTCACGGTCCTTCGGTTTGGATAGGGATCCGGGTGCCGGCTGCGGAGGCCTCCGCGGCCGGTGTCCGGCAAATCTTGGTGTTTGGAACAAACGCGTCGGTTCCCTGCTCCATGGCGGCCGCCGGTGACGGCCGCCATGATGCAGGGAACCTTGATCAGGCTCGTGTTTCCACTATGCCTCGCGATGCAGCGTTATCCCTAGGCCTTGGCCTTGACGGTGTCGACGGCAGCGATTGCCTTGTCCTGGAGGGTCTTGGACAGCGGCGCCGACTTGGCGGCGTCGGCGGCGGCCTGCTGGCCGGCGTCGGAGGCTGCGTACTTGACGAAGGCCTTGACCAGGTCAGCGGTGGCCTGCGTGTCGTAGGTGCTGCAGACGATGTGGTAGGACACCAGGACGATCGGGTAGGCGCCCGCGATGGTGGTGGTGCGGTCCAGCTTGATGGCGAGGTCGTTGGCGTTGCGGCCCTCAACCGGCTTGCCGGCGTCGACAGCCTTGGCGGCAGCGTCGGCGGAGATCTTGGTGAAGGAGTCTCCGACCTTGATCTGTGCCGTGCCGAGCTTGCCGCTCACAGCCGAGTCGTCGGCGTAGGTGACCGCGCCGGGGGTGTCGGTGACGGTCTTGACGACGCCGGATGTGCCCTTGGCGTTCTCGCCCTTCAGGCTTGCAGGCCAGATGCCAGCGGCCTTGTCGGTCCAAACCTCGGGGGCGACGGCGGACAGGTAGTCGGTGAAGTTGGAGGTGGTGCCGGAGTCATCCGAGCGGTTCACCGGGGTGACCTTGAGGTCCGGAAGCTTGGCGTCCGGGTTCAGGGCCGCGATGGCGGGGTCGTTCCAGTTGGCGATCTCGCCGCGGAAGATCTTGGCGACGGTGGCAGCGTCAAGCTTCAGGTCCGTGATGCCCGGCAGGTTGAAGGCCACGGCGATCGGGGAAATGTAGACCGGGATGTCGAGGGCGCCGTCGGCGCCGCACTTGTCCTTGGAGCTGGCGAGCTCGTCATCCTTGAGGTAGGCGTCGGAGCCGGCGAACTGAGCCGAGCCGTCGAGGATCGCCTTGCGCCCGGCGCCGGAACCGTCCGGTGAGTACTGCACAGTGGCGCCCTGGTTCGCAGTAGCGAAGTTGGTCTTCCAGACATCCATGGCTGCGCCCTGGGCGGAAGAGCCGATACCGGTCAGAGTGCCGGTGACCTTGGGGCCGGACGCGGACGGCGCCGCGGTCTGGGCCGTGTTGGTTGCGTTGTCCGAACCGCAAGCGGTCAGCGCGAGTGCGCCGGCGGCGATAACAGCGATAGCCGCGTTGCGGCCGAAGCGGAGAGCCTTCACTTAGATGTACCCCTTTCAGGGCTTTGCGTGCTGGGCCGGAGAAGGCCAGCTAAGGATGCGTACGGATTTGTACCTTTACCGACGGTAGGTGGCCCAGGTGAAGAGAATTGCGGACCAAAGTGAACGGCCGGTTAACGACGCCGGGCCATTGGCTTACATCTGCCGGGGAGCCATTGTGTTCTGTGGGTCACAGTCGTATCGGTGGAGCCGGGTGGTGCCGGCCGCCCCGGGGGCAGCAAATAGACTGGAGGACATGGCCTCCGCGACTGGATTCTCCGCAAGCGCACGATTCCTGCGCGGACGGGTCCGCACCGGCTTTGTCCGGAGCCGCAACTCCCTGGGTCCGGCCATCCAGATGACCACTTGCGCCGTGGGCGCCTACGCGTTCGCCGAATACGTCCTGGGCCACAACGGGCCGTTGTTTGCGGCCACGTCATCCCTGATTGCCCTCGGCTTTTCCCGCGACCCCAGGCTGCGCCGCGTCATCGAGGTGGGCCTGGGCTGCACGCTCGGCATCGTGGTCGGCGACTTGCTGCTGCACTGGCTGGGCTCCGGAATCTGGCAGGCCGCCGTCGTTCTCCTTTTCTCCATCCTGCTGGCCAGGTTCCTGGACAGCGGCACCATCTTCACCACCCAGCTGGGCCTGCAGTCCGTGCTCGTGGTGCTCCTGCCCGCGCCGATCGGCGGCCCATTCACCCGCAGCATCGACGCCGTGGTGGGCGGGGTGTTTGCGCTGCTGATGACCATCCTGGTTCCCAAGGATCCCCGGCGTGAACCCCGCAATGACGTCAAAAAGCTGCTCCACGAGCTCGCCGAGGTGCTGCGGGAATGCGCCTCGGCGCTAAGCTACAGCGATTCCACCCAGGCCTGGCATGCCCTCATCCGGGGGCGGAACTGCCAGCCCCTCGTCGATGCCATGCGCCAGACGCTGCGGGCCTCCGGCGAGGTGGCCACCCTGGCCCCGGCCTACCGGCGGCACCGGGAAGAGCTGGACCAGATGGAGCAGTCACTGGACTACATCGACCTCGCGCTGCGCAACAGCCGGGTCTTTGCGCGGCGCCTGACCAGCGCCATCAACCATGCGGCGCTCTCGGACGAGGCCACCCAGAACATCGCCGAGGTCCTGCAGGAGACGGCCGCCGCCGTCGACGAGCTGTCGCTGGGCCTGGCGGAAGTGCACGACGGCGCCCGCCGCGCCCACCTGCGGACCGCCCGGGCCGAATTGCGGGAGATTGCCGTCCGCCTGCATCCGAGAATGCTGGGGGTCCAGCTGCTCGAGGGCGAAACGGTGGTCATGCTGTTCCGCCCGCTCATGGTGGACCTGCTCGAGGCCGCCGGCGTGGATTCCAAGGAAGCCCGGGACATCCTTCCCCCGCTGTAGCCGCCGCAGCGGCCGGCGGCCCGGCCCACAGAGCCCGCCGGCGCGCTTCGTTGTCGCCGGCCCCCGATAGTGTGGACCAATGGCTACGAAGACTTCCCGGGGGCCCAAGGCGCCCGGCTACAAATGCGCCGAATGCGGCTGGACCACGGTCAAGTGGGTGGGCCGCTGCGGCGAGTGCCAGGCCTGGGGCAGTGTTGAGGAGACCGGCGCCGCGGTTGCCCGGACGACGGCGGCCACAACAGTCCTTGAACCGGCCCGCCGGATCGCCGACGTCGATGCCACCACCGCGGCTTTCCTGCCCACCGGCGTGGATGAACTGGACCGCGTGCTCGGCGGCGGGCTGGTGCCCGGCGCCGTCATCCTGCTCGCCGGCGAACCCGGGGTGGGCAAGTCCACACTCCTGCTGGATGTCGCGGCCAAGTTCGCCCGCACCGCGCAGGACGTCCTCTACATCACCGGCGAGGAATCCGCCGCCCAGGTCAAGCTGCGCGCGGACCGGATCGACGCCGTGGCAGAGTCCCTGTACCTCTCCGCCGAAACGGACCTCGGGCAGGCCCTGGGGCAGGTGGAGAAGCTGGAGCCGCGGCTGCTGGTGGTGGACTCCGTCCAGACCCTCAGCAGCGCCGACGTCGAGGGCAGCGCCGGAGGGGTGTCCCAGGTGCGGGAGGTCGCGGCCTCCCTGATCGCCGCGGCCAAGCGCCGCAACATGACAACGCTGCTGGTCGGGCACGTGACCAAGGACGGTTCGATCGCCGGGCCCCGGCTCCTGGAGCACCTCGTGGACGTCGTCTGCCAGTTCGAGGGCGAACGGCATTCGCGGCTGCGGCTGCTGCGCGCCGTCAAGAACCGCTACGGGCCTACCGACGACGTCGGCTGCTTCGATTTGAACGAGGACGGCATCGCCGGCCTCGCGGACCCCAGTGGACTGTTCGTCTCGCGCACCAAGGAGCCCGTTTCCGGAACGTGCATCACGGTCACGCTGGAGGGCCGCAGGCCGCTGCTGGCCGAGGTCCAGTCGCTGCTCGCCGAGAGCGCCAGTTCCCAGCCCCGCCGTGCCACCAGCGGGCTGGACAGCTCGCGTGTGGCGATGCTGCTGGCCGTGCTGCAGCAGCGCGCCGGCTGCCTGCTGAATAAGGACGACTCGTACGTGGCCACGGTTGGCGGGGTGAAGCTCAGCGAACCCGCCACCGACCTCGCTGTGGCCCTGGCGGTGGCGTCCGCCAAGGCCAAGAAGCCGCTCCCCCAGCGGCTCATTGCCTTCGGCGAGGTGGGCCTGGCCGGCGAAGTCCGTCCGGTGCCCGGCATCAACCAGCGCATCCAGGAGGCGCACCGGCTTGGCTTCACCCACGCCGTGGTGCCGGCCAGCCCCAACGGGCACGGCCCGGTTCCCGCCGGGTTCTCGGTCCGCGAGGTGGGCCACCTTGCCGAGGCCCTGGGACTGCTGATCAGCTGACGGCCCGCCTGACGGGCGCGGAGGTTCGCTGAAGCCGCACCCTCTTGTGCACAATACCCCCAGGGGGTATCTTGGTGATCCTGTACATGACTGGCCATCCTTCAGGAGCGCACACCATGGACCACCGGCACAGCAGTCGAGACCTCGGTCCGGGCATGGACCCCGGCACCGGGAATCACAGCATCGGGACTCAGGGCCCCGGCCATCAGGGCACTCACGGGACGCTGCACGGCGGCCAGGCAGGGCATCCTGCCGGTCCCGCGGCAGCCTCCACTGCCGGCCCCGCCAGGGATGATCACGTGGTCCACAGCCACGGCCAGCATGCCGGGCACAGCGTCGCGATGTTCAGGGACAGGTTCTGGCTGACAGTGGTCCTGGCCGTTCCCGTGGTCTTCTTCAGCCCCATGTTCGCGGAGCTCCTGGGCTACCAGCCGCCGGTGTTTCCGGGCTCTGCCTGGATTCCGCCCGTGTTCGGCACGGCGATCTTCATCTACGGCGGCCAGCCGTTCATCAGGGGCGGCCTCAACGAACTGAGGACACGCAAGCCCGGGATGATGCTGCTGATCGCCATGGCCATTAGCGTGGCGTTCATTGCCTCATGGGTGACCAGCCTGGGCCTTGGCGGCTTCGACCTCGACTTCTGGTGGGAGCTGGCGCTGCTCGTTCCGATCATGCTGCTGGGCCACTGGCTCGAGATGCGGGCCCTCGGTTCGGCGCAGGGCGCACTGGACGCACTGGCGGCGCTGCTGCCCGATGAGGCGGAACGCGTCACCGGCACTGGCACTGGCACGGGCACGGAGACCGTCAGCGTCTCCCTGCTCCGCGCCGGAGACACCATCCTGGTCCGCCCCGGCGGACGGATGCCGGCGGACGGCACGGTCAGCGACGGCCGGGCGGAGTTCGACGAATCGATGATCACCGGCGAGTCGAGAACGGTCCTGCGGTCACCGGGTGATCCTGTGGTGGCCGGTACCATCGCCACGGACAACTCCGTGCGGGTCCGGGTCTCAGCCATCGGCGAGGACACCGCCCTGGCCGGGATCCAGCGCCTCGTGGCAGAGGCGCAGGCATCCTCCTCCCGGGCCCAGGCCCTGGCCGACAGGGCTGCTGCGTTCCTCTTCTACTTCGCCGCAGGCACCGGCGCCCTGACCTTCATCGCCTGGACCCTGATGGGCAGCGTCACCGAGGCCGTCACCCGCACCGTGACGGTCCTCGTGATCGCTTGCCCCCACGCCCTGGGGCTCGCCATCCCGCTCGTCATCGCCATCTCCACGGAGCGGGCCGCCCGGGCCGGTGTCCTGATCAAGAACCGGATGGCGCTGGAGCGCATGCGCACGGTCGACGTCGTGCTGTTCGACAAGACCGGAACCCTGACCAGGGGCAAGCCCGAACTAAAGGAAATCGCCGCGTCCGCAGGCATAGGGACGGACAGAGCCTCCGGCCGGGACGCAGTGCTGGCCCTCGCCGCCGCCGTAGAGGCGGACAGCGAACATCCGGCGGCCCGCTCGATCGTTGCCGCGGCCCGGGAGCGGGGTCTGGGGATCCCGACGGCGGAGGGGTTCACCGCGCTGACAGGCCGCGGAGCCCGGGCCACGGTCGATGGCCGGGTAGTTCACGTGGGCGGCCCGGCCCTGCTCAGGGAACTCGGCCTGCCGGAACCGGAGAAGCTGGCTGCCGCCACCGGCGACTGGCTGGCGCGCGGCGCGGCCGTGCTTCATGTGGTGGACGGCGGAGCTGTAGTGGGCGCGGTCAGCCTGGAGGATTCCGTGCGGCCCGAGTCGCGCCAGGCCGTCCGTGCCCTCCAGGCACGCGGCATCACGGTTGCCATGGTCACCGGCGACGCCCGGCAGGTGGCGGGCGCCGTCGCCGCCGAGCTCAACATCGATGAAGTGTTCGCCGAGGTCCTCCCGGCCGACAAAGACAAGAAAGTCGCGGAGCTGCAGGGCCGCGGACTGAAGGTGGCCATGGTAGGCGACGGCGTCAACGACTCCCCGGCCCTGGCCCGCGCGGAGGTGGGGATCGCGATTGGCGGGGGCACGGATGTGGCGGTGGAATCGGCTGGCGTGGTCCTGGCCGGCGACGATCCCCGGGCCGTGCTGTCGCTGCTCGAGCTGTCCAGGGCGAGCTACCGGAAGATGTGGCAGAACCTTGTCTGGGCCACCGGATACAACATCATTTCGGTGCCGCTGGCGGCCGGCGTCCTCGCCTTCGCCGGGGTGGTCCTCTCCCCCGCCGCGGGCGCGCTGATGATGTCGGCCTCGACCATAGTGGTTGCCCTGAACGCGCAGCTGCTGCGCAGGCTCAACCTTGATCCGGCCGCGGCCAGCTGAACGGAAGGAGCCCCCATGCCGGAGACCAGCCCCCACACGCCAACATTCGGGAGAGCCTATGCGCGGGTGGGTCCGCGGATGGATGCCCGCGGGGCAACGGAGCACCGCCGGCGGCTCGTGGAACCGGCCTACGGCGTCGTCGTCGAAATCGGGGCTGGATACGGGGCCACCTTCCCGTTCTACCCTGCCGCGGTGGCTTCTGTGCTGGCCCTTGAACCGGACCCCACTCTCCGGGGGCTGGCCGGCGCCGCCGCCGCCAAGGCACCGGTGCCTGTCACCGTGAAAGACGGCGCGGCCGAAGCACTGCCGGCCTCGGACGCCTCTGTGGACGTCGTCGTGTCCAGTTTGGTGCTGTGCAGCGTGGCGGACCAGTCCGTCGCCCTGGCGGAGATAGTCCGGGTCCTGCGCCCCGGCGGCTCGCTGCTGTTCTATGAACACGTCCGCTCCCGGCACCGCGTGCTGGCGGCCGCCGAGGATCTCCTCACGCCGCTGTGGACCCGGGTGGCGGGCGGGTGCCATCCGAACCGCGACACCGCCGCCATGATCGCCGGGGCCGGCCTCAATGTGCACGGCCTCGAACGCTTCGGCTTTTCGGCACTGCCCGGCAACCCGCGGCTGGCCCACGTTCTTGGTGTGGCGGCCAAGCCCTGAACCCGTCCGGGACGGCGCGTCCTGGACGACGCAAAGGGGCGCCTGCCGCAATGGCAGGCGCCCCTTTGTCAATCATTCAAACGCCAGGCGTCGAGGCCATGAAGTTTGGCCCGGTCGTCGGGCTGTTAGCTAGGCCGTCTTCGGCGGCAGGGCCAGCTTGAAGATCTTGCCCCACGTGGAGCCGACCTGCTTCAGCAGCGGGCCCGTGGTGTACGGCAGCCCATAGCGCTTGCAGATTTCCTGCACCTTCGGCGCCACCTCCGCGTAGCGGTTCGAGGGCAGGTCCGGGAACAGGTGGTGCTCGATCTGGTGCGAGAGGTTGCCGGACATGAGGTGCATGAACTTGGAGCCGGAGATGTTGGCCGAGCCGATCATCTGGCGCACGTACCAGTCGCCGCGGGTCTCGCCTTCCACCATTTCCTCGGTGAAGGTGTCAGTGCCTTCGGGGAAGTGGCCGCAGAAGATCACCGCGTGCGCCCACACGTTGCGAACGGCGTTGGCGGTCAGGGTGCCATAGAGGGCCTGCTTGCCGGACCCGGTCAGCATGGCGACGGCGGGCGTGGCGGCATAGTCCTTGGTGAACTGCTTCAGGGCCTTCCGGCCGAGGGCCTTCAAGTCCTTGGTCAGGGCTTCCTTGGACTTCCGGCCTTCCTTGTAGTCCACGAGTTCGAGGTCATAGATCGCGATGCCCCACTCGAAGACCGGCGCCAGCAGAGCGTTGTAGAGCGGGTTGCCGATGTTGAACGGCGTCCATTCCTGCTCCGGATCCATCCGCAGCAGGTTGTATCCGATGTCGTTGTCCTTGCCCACCACATTCGTCCAGCGGTGGTGAAGATCATTGTGGGTGTGCTGCCAGGACCGTGCGGGGGTCACGAAGTCCCATTCCCACGTGGTGGAGTGGATGTCCGGGTCCCGCATCCAGTCCCACTGCCCATGCAGGATGTTGTGCCCGAGTTCCATGTTTTCCAGGATCTTGGCGAAGCTCAGAAGAGTGGTGCCGGCGATCCAGGCGGGCTTCTTGCGCCCCATCAGGAGCAGGGCACGGCCGGAAAGCTCCAGGCCGCGCTGGATCTTGATCATCCGGCGGATGTAGGCGGCGTCCGACGCGCCGCGCTTGGCGAGGATGTCGTCCTTGATGGCGTCGAGTTCGCGCCCCAGCTCTGCCACCTGCTCGTCGGAGAGGTGGGCGGCGGCGGGCGGGCGCATCAGCGGGCTGCCGGTTTCGGCGAGGGCGCCGGGACGCGTCTTCGCGGCCGTGCCCACTTTTGCTGGGGCGACGGCGGTGTCGGCGTCGGACAGATCCGGTTTGCTGGAAACAATCGTCATGCGGTGATACTCCTCAGAGGTCGAGGTTAACGGGGCCGGCGGCTGCCGACACGCACGTCTGGATTAGTTGGCCCGGTTCGCCGTGGACTTCGCCGGTGCGCAGGTCGCGGACATGGCCGGCCCGCAGCGGAATGAGGCAGCTGTGGCAGATGCCCATGCGGCAGCCGCTGGGCATCAGGACGCCGGCGTCCTCGCCGACATCGAGCAGCGGGGTGTCGCCGTCGGCCTCGACTTCGCGGTCGGAGGCCTCGAACGTGACCAGTCCGCCGTCGTGTCCGGCACCGCCGGCGAGGCTGGTGCTGAAGCGCTCGATGGTCAGGGAGCCTGCCGGGGTGGCCGCCTCCGGCAGTTCCACCTCGCCTACCGCCTCCCAGAGCGCCTCAGTGTCGTTGAGGAAGTCTTCAGGGCCGCACGCGTAGGCGGCGCGCTGGCGCCAGTCCGGGCACAGCCGGTCCAGGTCATCGACGGAGGTGAAGTCCAGCCGTCCCCGGTCGCCGGTGAACCAGTGCGTTACCCGGAAGTTGGGGAATTGATCGGCGAGCTCGGCGAGTTCTTCACGGAAGATGGCGTCCGCGGCGGAGCGGGCGGTGTGGATGAGCACGACGTCGGCGTCGGGACGGTGCGGTACGAGGGTGCGGATCATCGACATCACCGGGGTGATTCCGCTGCCCGCCGTGAGCATGAGCAGCGGGCGCGGGTGTTCCGGCAAGACAAAGTCGCCCTGCGGAGGAGCAAGGAACAGGACATCACCGGGTTTGGTGCCGCGCACGAGGGCCGCGGAGACGGCGCCCATGTCGGAAACCGTGATGGCCGGGTCCTGCCCCGCGGGGGCGCTGAGCGAATAGGACCGCCAGTGGCGGACGCCGTCGAGTTCGACGCCGATACGGGCCCACTGGCCGGCAAGGTGCGCTTGCCAGCCGCGGCCGGGACGGAAGAAAATGGTGGCGGAGTCGGCCGTTTCTGGAACCACCCTGGTGACCACGCCGCGCAATTGGCGGGCGGAAAACACAGGATTGAACAGCGACAGAATGTCTTCTGGAGCTAATGGGGTGGTCAGTAGAGATGCGGCGCGCGCCAGCTTACGGAGCCGGATCATCTAACAACCTTATGTCAGTTTGCGCCATACTTCTTCACGCAAGGCATACGATCGACTTAACAAAACTATCCCACCGCAACAACTCAACGGACTGCCTATGAACGCATCCCCCGCCCGGGAGGGCGCTGGCCCCGCCCCCGCCTACGATCCTCCGTGGCTGGCCCTGCCCCGGGAGGTCAGCGACATGCTCCGTCCCAGGATGCCCGGCATCGTCGAGGCCATCATCGAGGCGGTCCCCCAGCTCGTTCCCGCCTATGCCAGGCCGATTGAGGGGCGTTTCGGCCGGGGCCTGAGAAGAGGCGTGGCCGCGGCGCTGGACCGGTTCCTCCAGCTGCCAGGGACCCGGCTGCCGGCGTTGTCCGAGGAAAGCCGTGAGCTGGTGGCCGGGCTGGGCAGCGGCGAGTTCCGGCAGGGGCGGAGCATGGACGCGCTCCTGAGTGCCTACCGGATGGGTGCCCGCGTGACCTTCCGGGAAATGTCCAAGGTCTCGGTGGAACACCATTTGGGCCAGGGGGTCGTGGTGGACTTGGGCGAGTCGATCCTGGCTTACATCGATGAGCTCTCGGCGGTCAGCGCCGAGGCCTATGCCTTTGAACAGTCCGAGCGCGCCGGGGCGGTGGACCGGCGGCGCACGGAACTGCTGGACCTGCTCCTGCTCGGCCAGGCCGACGAGGCGGCGCTGCGCCAGACGGCGGCAATGGCGGACTGGTCCCTGCCGCCGCGCATGGCGGTGGTGACGCTGCCGCTGGACCGGGCCGCCGGCCTGCGGCTGCGCCTCGGCCCCGGAGCCCTGGTGATTGAGCGTGAAACCGACGTGGTGGCCTTGGTGCCGGCGCGGAAGTCCCGGTCCGCCCGGGAAGAGCTGGACCGCGCCCTTAAGGGCCGGGGCGCTTCCGTGGGTCCGTCCGGCGGCTGGGAGAAGGTTCCGGATTCACTGCGCCTGGCCGTGCTGGCGGCCGCGGCGCTGCCTCCGCGCGAGGACCCTGAGGATCCTCCCATCTGGGCCGACGAGCACCTGGCCCAGGTGATTCTCGGAGCGGAGCCCTCGGCCATCACCGAACTGGCCAACCGGCGGCTGGCTCCCCTGGAAGGACTCCGGCCCGCGCAACGCGAGCGGCTCGCCGAGACCCTGCTCTCGTGGCTGCGCCACTGGGGCCAGCGGGCGCCGGTTGCCGCCGAACTCGGGATCCATCCGCAGACCGTGGGCTACCGGGCGGCGCAGCTGCGAGAGCTATTCGGCGACGCCCTTGAGGATCCAATCGCGCGCTTCGAACTCGAACTGGCCCTGCACGCCGGCCGGCGCTAGGACCGCCGGCGGCATACGGCCCCGGACGGCGCCTTGCCGCTATTTTGCGGGGTTGTGGGTGCCGATCGGCACCAGGGTGAGGTCGGGGTGGTTCTTTTCGATCCGGCGAAGGGCCCAGACGTCGTTGAACAGGGCCAGGTATTCGCCGTCGGACCGCAAGAGGACCTCGGCGCCGGGGACGTTGGCCAGCGCCGGCATGGCGTCGACGGTGGAGATCCGGGCCATGGAATACGGGAGCCGTTCCAGCCGCATCGGGGCGCTGAAGTCATGCGCCATCCGGTCTTCGACCACCTCGAACTGCATGGGTCCGACGGCGGCAAGTACGGGCGCCTGGTCGCCGCGGATGTCGGAGCGCAGCACTTGGATGACGCCCTCATGCTCGAGCTGTTCGATGCCGCGGCGGAACTGCTTGAACCGGCTGGGGTCCTTGGAGCGGGCCACTTGGAAGTGTTCCGGGGCGAACAGCGGGATCGCGGGGAACTCCACCGGCTGGTCCAGGAACAGGCTGTCCCCCACCCGGAGCGAGGAGGCATTCACGAGGCCCACGACGTCGCCGGGGAAGGCCTCGTCGATCACTTCGCGTTCGCGGCCGAAGACCTGCTGGGCGTACTTGGTGGCAAAGGATTTCCCGGTCCGCCCCTGGGTGACCACCATGCCGCGTTCGAACATGCCGGAGCAGACCCGGATGAAGGCAACGTGGTCCCGGTGGGCCTTGTTCATGCCGGCCTGGACCTTGAACACGAATCCGGCGAACGGGGCATCGACCGGGCGCGGGTCGCCGTCGACGTCGGGCCGCGGGGCAGCGGGCGGTGCGAAGTCGACGAGGGCGTCCAGGATTTCCTTCACGCCGAAGTTCAGGGCTGCCGAGCTGAAGAGGATCGGCGTTGCCTGGCCGGCGTGGAAGGCATCGACGTCGAATGCCAGGTTCGATTCGATGACCAGCCCGGCCTCGTCCACGGCGTTGGCCCAGTCGGCGCCCTGGCTGGCGGCGGCCTCGTCGGGGGTGAAGTACTCGGTGAGGGCGATGTTGGCGCCGGCGTTGTTGCGCTTGAACTGCGCGAATCGGTCATTGCGCAGGTCCCAGACACCGCGGAAGTCGCCGGAGATCCCCACGGCCCAGGTCAGTGGCATCGGCTGCAGGCCGGTGCGCTCGGTGATCTCGTCCATGAGGGCCAGGGCGTCCAGGCCGGGCCGGTCCCACTTGTTGATGACCGTGATGATGGGCAGGTTGCGCTGCTTGCAGACCTCGAAGAGCTTCATGGTCTGGGTTTCCAGGCCCTTCGCAGCGTCGACCAGCATCACGGCGCAGTCGACAGCCGCCAGCACGCGGTACGTGTCCTCGGAGAAGTCCGCGTGTCCCGGGGTATCCAGGAGGTTGATGACGGTGTCCCGGTAGGCGAACTGCAGCGCGGCGGAACTGATGGAGATGCCGCGGTCCTTTTCCATCTGCATCCAGTCCGAGACCGTCTCCTTGCGGTTGGCCTTGCCGCTGGAGGCGCCGGCTGTGCCGATCACCTTTGCGTGCAGCGCGAGGGCCTCCGTCAGGGTGGACTTGCCCGCGTCGGGGTGCGAAATGACTGCGAAAGTCCGGCGCCGGGCCGCCTGCTTGTGAATCTCCTGGACTCGGGCGGGGCTGAGGACTTCTTGAGACACGATGCTACTTTCGCTGCGGCTGTGGACGGGTCACGGCGCGGAGAACCCGCGGTACACCCAAGGCTTCAAGTTTATCCCAGGCCGCGGACAGCGCACGAAGCGGGTTCGGAGGGGGCCTGTAAGAGGATCGAAGTGGCGGCCCGGCACCGCCAAAGTGCCGTCGCGGACAGTCCCCGGGGGAGCACTTCCGGGAGCTCCGGCGGCACGTCGCAATGGACCACTTTAAGGCTTGCTTGTGCGGAAGCGGCCCTGCTTTACCCCTATCATGGGGAGAGCGGGGAACTGAGTACTTTTGATCCTGCCGGGAGACCCTGGAAACCGGCGCACTTGCGGGCTTGAGCCTGCACCTTTGAAGGGAAATCTATGGCTCGGAGCCCTGAAGATGCGCTCAAGGCGACCCTGGCCAGAGTGGCACCCGGTACGGCCCTCCGCGACGGCCTGGAACGCATTCTCCGCGGACGGACCGGCGCGTTGATCGTGCTGGGCATCGACAGGACCATTGAGTCCATCTGTTCCGGCGGCTTCGAGATCGGCATCGATTTCTCCCCCACCAGGCTGCGGGAACTGGCGAAGATGGACGGTGCCATTGTCTGCGACAAGGACGCCAGCAACATCCTGCGCGCCGCCGTCCAGCTCGTCCCGGACTCGAGCATCGAAACGCAGGAATCGGGCACCCGGCACCGGACCGCGGAACGCGTGGCCATCCAGACGGGTGTCCCGGTCATTTCGGTCAGCCAGTCCATGCAGATCATCGCGCTATACGTGAACGGGCTGCGCCACGTCCTGGAGGGCTCGGAGAAGGTCCTGGCCCGCGCCAACCAGGCTCTGGCAACCCTGGAGCGCTACCGCTCGCGGCTGGACCAGGTGACCAGCTCGCTCTCCGCACTGGAAATCGAGGCCATGGTGACGGTCCGCGACGTCGCGGTCACCCTTCAGCGCCAGGAAATGGTGCGCAGGATCTCCGAGGAAATCTCCCAGTACGTCCTGGAACTGGGCGAGGACGGCCGCCTGCTCTCACTGCAGCTGGACGAGCTCACCGTGGGCCGCGGCCCGGGCAGCGACGTCATCATCCGCGACTACTCCGGCCCGCACGCGTCCGCGGAGGTTATCGACAATGCGGTAAAGGCCCTCGTCAGTCTGGGCCCCACCGAGCTGATCGACTTGGGCAAGATCGCCGGGATCGTCGGCTTCGCCGGCGGTGAAGCCAACCTTGACGCCGTCGTGCAGCCGCGCGGCTACCGTCTGCTCTCCGGCCTCAAGGCCGTGCCGAAGGCCGTCGCGGACCGGCTCGTGGACCACTTTGGCGGCCTGCAGTTCCTGATGGCGGCAACGATTGATGACCTCATGACCGTGGACGGCATCGGCGACCAGCGCGCCAGGACCGTCCGGGAGGGCCTGAGCCGGATGGCCGAGGCCAGCCTGCTGGACCGGTTCCTCTAACCCGTCAGAGCCCCGCACACGCCTCGCACCCCGCAAACCCTCACCCGTTGCTCCCCAGGTGCCCTTTTGGGCGCCCAAAACGGCACCTGGGCCCACGCCGGCAGGGTTCCCTGGCCGAGCTTGCGAGGAGAGGGGGCCGGTGGGGAGCAAAAGATGGGGTTAACGGGGGCTAGTTGAGCTGGAAGACGGCACCCTTGGCGCTTGTCTTGTTCGCCAGCCGGACGGTGAAGACATAGTAGGCGCCCCCGGCACCGGGTTTGGCGCTGACGGGTTCGCAGCCCTGCACTGTACGGTTGCGCTGCCAGGGAAAGTTCGCGGTCTCACTCTTGCCCGGCGCAATGGTCTTCATCAGGTCCGTGCTCTCGGCCTGGCAGTCCTTGGAGGAGAAGATCCGGTCCGAGCCGCTGGTGATCAGGTACTCCATCTGGGATGTCCCGATGTTGACCTCGCACGGCACCTTGTTGTTGTTGGTCACCTTCAGGCTCAGCAGCGGCTTTTCACCCGCGTCATACCCCTGCTTGTCGGTGTCAGCCGTGACAATTATCAGGTTCTGCTCGCAGCCGTCCCCCGAGGAGGCCGTGGGTGAGGCCGAAGGGTCCGCTGATGAGGGACTATCCGACGCGGAGGCCGTCGGCTGGCCCGACGCCGATCCTGCCCCGGACGGCTGCCCGCCGGTCGGCTGGCCGGTTGGCTGGCCGGTTGGCTGGCCGCCGCTTAGGGCGTTCGAGACGGCGATGAAGCCGCCGAAGGCCACGGCGATGACGAGCAGCAGGACCACGCCGGCAACCAGACGGCGACGGCGGTAGACCCGGGCAAGCGGGGGCCGTCCGGATTTCCGCCCGGGCTTGCGCCCGGATTGTCCGCCGCCGGAACCTTTCGGCCGCGAACCGCCCGTTCCTGCACTGCCTTGCCTGACCATTCTTCTAGCCTAGAGAACCGCGCGGGCTATGGCGCCCGACCACGCCGCTGGACCCTCCCCCGTCCCGATCCGTTACCCCGATCTATTACGCTGAATGGATCGACACTCTAACCCCCACGCCCCCAGTATCCGCCGCTACACAGCGCGAACCCCTGCCCGCCGGGCCGTGCGACGGCGCCGCGGATCTCCCCGCGCTCCACGCCGCCCTGGATGACTGGTTCGCGTCCAACGCCAGGGAACTGCCCTGGCGCGCCGCGGAGTGCACGGCGTGGGGCGTGCTGGTCAGCGAGGTCATGCTGCAGCAGACGCCGGTGGTACGGGTCCTTCCCGTCTGGGAGGAATGGCTGCGCCGCTGGCCGGAGCCGTCAGACCTGGCCGGGGAACCGGCGGGGGAAGCCGTCAGGTCCTGGGGCCGGCTGGGGTATCCGCGGCGCGCCCTGCGCCTGCATGCTGCCGCCGTCGCCATCAGGGACAGCCACGGCGGTACCGTCCCCGGCTCATACGCCGAGCTCCTGGATCTCCCCGGCGTGGGCAGTTACACCGCCGCTGCCGTTGCGGCATTCGCCTACGGGCGCCGCGAAACGGTGGTGGACACCAACATCCGCCGGGTCCATGCGCGGCTGGTCGCAGGTTCGGCGCTGCCGTCGCAGGCCCTGACCGCTGCCGAAATGCGGCTGGCGGCCTCACTGCTCCCCGACGACCCCGTCGCCTCGGTGCGCTGGAACGCCTCCGTCATGGAACTCGGCGCGCTGGTCTGCACGGCTCGGGCCCCCAAGTGCGGCCAATGCCCCGTCCGCGAGTCCTGCGCCTGGCGTGCGGCCGGCGAGCCGCCGCCAACGTACACGCCCAAGGGGCAGTCCTGGCATGGCACTGACCGGCAGGTGCGCGGCGCGGTGATGGCCGTCCTGCGCGTGGCCGAGGACCCCGTGGCTCCGGTCCTGTTCCAGGAGGCCCCGGCGGATCTGGGCTTTGAACCGCAGGGGATCGGGATCCCGCTCGCGGCCCTGCACCGGCTCAACGCCGCTCCCGAGCAACTCGAACGCGCGCTGGCCGGCCTGCTGGGCGATGGCCTCGCGGAACTGCACCGGGGCGGCTTCCGGCTCCCTGCCTGAGGATCTACGCTGGAGCATGCGAATGCTGGCGGCTGCGGCCGCTCTGGCCCTCACTGCCGTCCTGGCAACTTCGTGCCGGGCCGAGGTCGCCTGTCCGGCCATCGGCCAGGCGCCAGTCGTGTCCCTCACTGTGGCCCGGGAGTACGCCCCTTCAGTGCATGCCATCCACCTGTCGGCCTGCCAGGACGGCCGCTGCAAGGAAGCGGACCTGGAACTCGTTCCGGGGAGCACTGCCGTGGACCAGGGCTGTGAACCCGGCCCCTACGGCGGCGACGGCGTCTGCTCGGCCACCTCCTCTCCCGACGGCACCCTCACCGGAATGCTGATGATGGACACACTGACGGCCAGCCGCATCGAGGTGCAGGCCACGGGCACGGATACCGCCGGGACCCCGTTGCCGGCACGCACAACAGCCTTCACGCCCCGCACGGCGCATCCATATGGAGAGCAGTGCGGAACCTTCATCACGGCCAGTGTGGTGCTGGATGCGGCCGGCCTGCGGCAGGCCCCATAGCCCGGGCCCCGAAGCCACCTGCCCGCATGATCCGCTGGGCCCCATCCGGTAGCCGTGGCCCGCCTACGGTTCGCCGAACCCCGAACTGACCAGGCGCTCGAGGTAGCCGACCGCCTTGGCGGCATCCGGGCCGCTGGCTTCCACGTGCAGGACCGTTCCCTTGCCGGCTGCCAGCATCATGAGCTCCGTCATGGAGGCGCCGTCGGCGCCGTTGACGGTCACGTCGGCGTCCATAGCGGACAGGCCGCCGGCGATCTTCGCCGCTGGCCGGGCATGCATGCCGGCCTGGTTGACGAGTTCGAAGTCCCCCGTGGCGTCCGGCGGCTGCTGGTGCCCGTGCTCAGCCGCCGCGGGATGGGCCGGGGGCCGGTAGACGGCCTCCGCCGCGTCCTTCACCGCCGCCGCTTCGGCTCCCGCCTGGGCGGCCACCGCGGCCGCCACGAGTCCTTCCACCAGGGGCGCGTCTGCGAGCAGCACAGATCCCGGGTCCGCCGCGAACTCTACTGCGGACTCGGCCGTCATCACCGCGGATCCGAGGTCGGTGAGCACCACGACTCCCTCACCGGAGGCGTCCTCCAGGGCAGCCATGACCTTCTCCAGGCTCGTGCCGATCCTGCCGTCGTCGGTGCCGCCGGCAGGGAGGATGAGGACGTCCGGCGCCATCTGTGCGGCGAGCTCGGCGGCGCCGTCCGCGATTTTGGCGCTGTGCGAGACGACCACCAGCCGGACTGTCATTCGGTGGCTCCCGCCGCGGCGCGCAGGATCAGTGCACTGGAGACCGCTCCCGGGTCGCGGTGGCCGATGCTGCGTTCCCCCAGGTAGCTGGCGCGGCCCTTGCGGGCGAGCATTGGATCCGTGGACACGGCGCCGGCCTCGGCGGCTTCTGCCGCGGCCAGCAGCACCTTGCGGACGTCGCCGTCGCCGGCCGCGGCTGCGGCCGCCTCGATCGCGGGCGTCCACGCGTCCACCATGGTCTTGTCCCCGGACTCGGCCTTTCCGCGGACCACGATCCCGTCGCGGGCAGCCTGCAGCGCGGCGGCCAGGGTGGCGGCGTCGACGTCGGACGTGTCACCCAGCGCGGTGGCGGCCCGCAGGAAAGCGGTGCCATAGAGCGGGCCGGCGGCCCCGCCAACCTTGGACATCAGCGTCATGGCCGTCAGTTTCAGGGCCGCGCCCGGAGTTTCCGGCGGTGCCTCGGCCAGTTTGTCCATCACGGCCTTGAAACCGCGGTCCATGTTCTCGCCGTGGTCCGAGTCCCCGATGGGCCGGTCCAGCTCGATCAGCTCCACCCGGTGCTCGGCCATGGCCTGCGCCGAGAGCGTCAGCCAGCGCACGGCCCAGCCGACATCCAGCCCCACGGTCAGACGCCCCAGCGAAGGGCCGGAGTGTGCACGGGCGCGTCCCAGAGCGTCGTCATTTCGTCATCGAGGCGCAGGACGGTGATGGAGCAGCCCTGCATCTCGAGGGAGGTGATGTAGTTGCCCACGAGGGAGCGCGCCACAGTGACGCCCTGCTCGGCGAGTTTCTGCGCGGCGCGGCGGTACACGATGTAGAGCTCGCTCGCCGGGGTGCCGCCCATGCCGTTGACGAACAGGAGCACCTTGTCCCCGGAGCTAAGCCCGAGGTCGCTGACCACCGGGTCCAGAAGGCGGTCGGTGATGCCGTCGGCGTTTTCCATGGGAATCTTGTGCCGTCCCGGCTCGCCGTGGATGCCGATCCCGATTTCGATCTCGTTTTCCTCGAGCTCGAAACTGGGGACCCCCGCATGTGGAACGGTGCAGGCCGTCAACGCCACGCCCATGCTGCGCACGTTCGCATTGACCCGGTCCCCGATCGCGGCGACGGCGTCCAGGTTGTCTCCGCGCTCGGCAGCCGCGCCGGCGATCTTCTCGACCAGGACGGTGCCGCCGACGCCCCTGCGGCCGGCCGTGTACAGCGAATCCTGCACGGCGACGTCGTCGTTGACCAGGACCGTGCGGATCTCGACGCCTTCGGCCTGCGCGAGTTCGGCGGCCGTTTCGAAGTTGAGGACGTCGCCGGTGTAGTTTTTCACGATATGCACGACGCCGGCGCCGGAGTTCACGGCCAGCGTTGCCGGCAGGATCTGGTCCGGTGTGGGCGAGGTGAACACGGCGCCGGGAACGGCGGCGTCGAGCATGCCCACCCCGACATATCCGCCGTGCAGCGGCTCATGTCCGCTGCCGCCGCCGGAAACGAGTCCGACTTTACCCGCCACCGGCGCGTCCTTGCGCACGATGTACTTCGGGTCCGCAAAGACGGTCACGAGGTCGGCGTGTGCAAGCCCGAACCCTTCCACTGACTCGTCGACCACGGCCTTGGGGTCATTGATGAGTTTCTTCATGGCGGTGCTCCCTGGATGGTGTCCTGGCTGTGCTTAGACCCTACTACCGGGGCACGGCCGGCGGTAGGCTCCCGATTTCCCGGCCCGGTGACTCCGCAGCGGGGCTGCCGAATTCCGGCCGGCGGGGTTGATGCGGTGCGTTCGTCGTCCCGTGGAGGCGTCAGGCCTGCTTGTCGGCCCACGCCGGGAAGTGCGGCCAGGCGTCGACGCCCAGCCAGGAGAACGGCGGCGCGGCGGGCCGGCCCTTGCGGGTGCGGGACGTGGCCTGTGGCCCCGATGCGGCTGGTCCCGTCGCAGCCGCACCCGTTCCGGGCGACGAGCGGTTGGCGGGTTCCGGCGCTGCGGCCTCCGGCAACGCGACGGGCAGCTGCACTGGTGACTGAACCGGCGGCACGCCCGCGGCGCCTGCGGCTGGTCTGTGGAAAGCGGAGAAATCAGGAAAAATCACGTCTTTATGCAATTTTTTGCCTCCGAAAAGTATTGCGGCCCACCCCCTGGGCCGGGATCAGTTTATCCACCAAATTTATTGATGGGAAGCCCCGGTCCAACGGATGCTGCGGGCGCTACAGTTCCTTGATCATCCGCGTGTTGCCCAGCGTGTTCGGCTTGACCCGCGCCAGGTCCAGGAATTCGGCCACACCCTCGTCATGCGAGCGCAGGAGCTCCGAATACACCACAGGGTCGACGGCGGTCTGGTCGGCCATGACCTCAAAGCCGTGCTTCTTGAAGAAATCCACTTCGAACGTCAGGCAGAAGACGCGCGAGACGCCCAGCGCGCGGGCATCCTCCAGCAGCCGCTCCACCAGTGCGTGGCCAACTCCCTTGCCGCGCCAGGCATCCGAGGCGGCCAGGGTGCGCACCTCGGCGAGGTCCTCCCACATGACGTGGAGCGCTCCGCAGCCGATCACCTCTCCGTCTTCGGATTCGGCGATCCGGAATTCCTGCAGGCTTTCGTAGTAGGCCACGGTTTCTTTGGCCATGAGGATCCGCTGGTCAGCCAGCGGCGCCACGAGCGTCTTGATGGCGCCAACGTCGCTGGTGCGGGCAGGGCGGATGCGGATCGTCGCGGTGGCGGTCTCAGTCACGGTCTCAGTCACAGCCCAATCCTACGGGGGAGCCTGCCGCTCCCCCACCCAACTGGCTCGCACATGGGGCCGTCTTGAGCGCTCATGACGGCCCCTGCTTGGAGCCAGCTGGGCAGGGAGGGGGAAGCTCAGAGACCCAGTTCGTCGGGGACGGGAATGTCCTTGTCCAGCAGGTTCCTGGCCAGGAAGTGCTCCACGACGCCGTACCAGACCTTGGCATGCTGCGGCTGCAGGATCCAGTGGTTCTCGTCCGGGAAGTACAGGAAACGGTGGTCCGTTTCGCCGTTTCCGTCGGCCGCCAGCTGTGACTTGGCGAGCAGTTCGTACCAGAGCCGCAGCCCCTCGCCGATCGGCACCCGGTAGTCCTTGTCGCCATGAATGACCAGCATGGGGGTCCGGATGTTCTCCACGTGCAGATGCGGGGAGTTCTCCAGTGCCATCTCGGCCGTCATCTCCTTGAGCCAGTACTGCGCGGCGTCCGTGGTGGGACCAAACTGGTCCAGGGCCCAGAGGCTGGCGTGCGTGACGATTGCCTTGAAGCGGTCCGTGTGGCCGGCCACCCAGTTGGCCATGTAACCGCCGAAAGAACCGCCCATGGCGGCCGTGCGCGTCTCGTCGATGTCCGGGCGCTGCACGACGGCGTCGGTGATGGCCATCAGGTCCGTGAAGGGAGCCTTGCCCCATTCCCCCCAGCCGCGCTGGATGTGATCCTGGCCGTAGCCGGTGGAGAGGGCAGGGTCCGGGAGCAGCACGGCGTAGCCGCGGGCCACCAGCAGCCACGGGTTCCAGCGCCAGGTCCAGGCGTTCCAGGATCCCAGCGGACCGCCGTGGATCCAGAGCAGCAGCGGGGCCGGGTTTGCCGCGGACGCGCCCTCCGGCAGGGCCAGGTACGCGGGCACCCGGGCGCCGTCTGCAGCGGTGGTCTCCACGCGCTCCAGCGTCCCCTTGTACTGCGGGCGCTCCGCCGGCGCGGGCAGGCGGACGACGCCGCCGCCGTCGAGGTCGATCCGCACCGGCTCGGCGGGGAATTCGTAGGAACTGCGCAGGGCGTAGGCGCTGCGCCCGTCCGGTGCGACGACGACGTCGGTGTACGCGGCGGCGTCGGCCGTCAGGCGGAGCACCTGGCCGGCCTCGCCCGGCTTCCCGGCCACAGGGATCCGGAACACCGGCGACGCGCCGTCCTCATCGGCGGTGACCAGCAGGGCCGATCCGTCGGGCAGCCAGGCGGCAGGGTGGGCCCACCGGTCCCAGTCATGGGCCAGCGGCGTGAGCGTGCTCTCGCCTGCCGCCGGGCCGGCGACGTCGAGGAGGTGCAGTTTGACCTGCGGGGCCTCAAAGGGCGTGGTGTCGCTTTCGCTGACCACCACCAGGCTCCGGTTGTCCGGGCTGACCGGTCCCGGGAAGTAGCTCAGGCCTTCGGTGTCCAGCAGGATGGTCCGGGTGCCGGTGGCGACGTCGATGGCGACCAGCACGGAACGCGAATCTGCGTTCGCGAGGGGTTTCGCGAGGCTGCTGTAGATTGTCCGGCCGTCCGGGCTGACCACCGAGACGGCGTCCCGGAGCCGGCTGCCGGCGTCGGGCGTCAGGTTGCGGAGCTGCAGCGGCGGCGCGGCGTCGACCGTCGCCGGCTTCCCGGCTTCCAGCTGTCCCCCGGATTCGACGGCGAACAGCCGCGGCTGCGCCGGACCGAGGTCCGCGTCCCAGTAGCGGACGGGATAGCCGCTGTGCAGGATTGCTGCGACCTTGTTGTCCTTGCGCGTCTTGCGGCGCTCCTCGTCATTGTCCTCGTCGGTGGACCCGGCCAGGACCGAGGCCGTGACCAGCACGGTGTCGGCATTCCTGGCGGCGTGGACCGCGCCGATTCCGCCGGCGCGGGACAGCGCAACCCGGGCTTCGCCGCCGTCGGACGGGAGTATCCAGAGGGCGCCGACGGGGTCGGCGTCGGGGCTCTCCGGGTCAGGCCGGGCAGAGGTGAAGTAGAGGTCGCCATTGGCGGCAAACACCGCGCCCGCCTCCCCCTTGGCGCTGCGCGTGATCCGGCGGGCCTGTTTGACCCCGCCCGGGTCCACCTCCCACAATGCGGTGCAGAACTCCGTGCCCTTCGCGCCGAGCGTGGCCACAGTGGTGACCAGCCGGGCGCCATCTGGGCTCAGCGCCAAACCGCTCACCTTGGGGATTGCGAGGTAATGGTCCAGATCATGGAAAGGGGTCTCGGGTTGTTCGCTCAGGGTCTCTGAGTCCTTGGCAGCCATGCACCGATTCAACACCTTCTGTGGCGTTGATCACTAAAAGTTCACTAAGAGTGAAACACTGCTTTCAGAACGACCCTGCCCGGAGGGGCCATATGGCCCTGAGCTGGGCGAAGACTGAGCTGGAGGCGACGAACAACGCAAAGGCCCCGCCCGCTCCTTTCGGAGCGGACGGGGCCTTCGGAAATTACTGCTTAGACGCTGGGAGCGATCTCCGGGATGCGCGGCTTGGCGTTGCCGGCGAAGGTGAACTTCGCGGTGTCGCCCTCGCCTTCCACATCCACCACCACGATGTCGCCGGAGTGCAGTTCGCCGAAGAGGATCTTCTCGGAGAGCTGGTCCTCGATCTCGCGCTGGATGGTGCGGCGCAGCGGCCGGGCACCCATGGCGGGGTCGTAGCCGCGGGTTGCCAGGAGCACCTTGGCCGCGGTCGTGAGCTCGATGCCCATGTCCTTGTCCTTGAGGCGCTTCTCGAGCCGGCTGACGAACATGTCCACGATCTCGATGATCTCGTCCTGGGTCAGCTGCGGGAAGACCACAACATCGTCAACACGGTTCAGGAACTCGGGGCGGAAGTGCTGCTTGAGCTCCTCCGTGACCCGGGCGCGCATCCGGTTGTAGCCGGTCTGCGTGTCCGTGCCGGACTGGAAGCCGGTGGCCACACTCTTGGAGATGTCCCGGGTGCCGAGGTTCGTGGTCATGATGATCACGGTGTTCTTGAAGTCCACCACGCGGCCCTGGGAGTCGGTCAGGCGGCCGTCTTCCAGGATCTGCAGCAGCGAGTTGAAGAGATCGGCGTGCGCCTTCTCCACTTCATCGAACAGGACCACGGAGAACGGACGACGGCGGACCTTCTCGGTCAGCTGGCCGCCTTCCTCGTAGCCCACGTAGCCCGGAGGGGCACCGAAGAGCCGGGAGACCGTGTGCTTCTCCGAGTACTCGGACATGTCCAGGGTGATCAGTGCGTCTTCCTCGCCGAACAGGAATTCCGCGAGGGCCTTGGCGAGTTCGGTCTTGCCGACGCCGGTGGGGCCGGCGAAGATGAACGAGCCGCCCGGACGCTTGGGGTCCTTCAGCCCGGCACGGGTGCGCCGGATCGCCTGGGAGAGGGCCTTGATGGCCTCATCCTGGCCGACCACGCGCTTGTGCAGCTCGTCTTCCATCTTCAGCAGTCGCGAGGACTCTTCCTCGGTCAGCTTGAAGACCGGGATGCCGGTGGAGTTCGCCAGCACCTCGGCGATGAGATCCTCATCAACCTCGGAGATGTCGTCCATGCCGCCGGTCTTCCACTGGCGCTCCTTCTCGGCGCGCTCGGCGATGAGCTTCTGCTCCTTGTCGCGCAGCGACGCGGCGCCTTCGAAGTCCTGCGCGTCGATCGCGGATTCCTTCTCCAGCTTCATGGCGGCGATTTTCTCGTCCATGACCTTGAGCTCCGGCGGGGCGGTCATGCGGCGGATGCGCAGCCGCGCGCCGGCCTCATCGATCAGGTCGATCGCCTTGTCCGGCAGGAACCGGTCCGAGATGTAGCGCTCGGACAGGCTCGCGGCCGAGGCGAGGGCGCCGTCGGTGATGGTGACGCGGTGGTGTGCCTCGTACCGGTCGCGGAGGCCTTTGAGGATCTCGATCGCGTGCGCGACGGAGGGTTCCTTGACCTGGATCGGCTGGAAGCGTCGCTCCAGCGCGGCATCCTTCTCAATGTGCTTGCGGTATTCGTCCAGTGTGGTGGCACCGATGGTCTGGAGCTCGCCGCGGGCCAGCATGGGCTTCAGGATCGAGGCCGCATCGATGGCGCCCTCGGCGGCACCGGCACCCACAAGGGTGTGGATCTCATCGATGAACAGGATGATGTCGCCGCGGGTGCGGATCTCCTTGAGGACCTTCTTCAGGCGCTCTTCGAAGTCACCGCGGTACCGGGAGCCTGCCACGAGGGACCCGAGGTCCAGCGTATAGAGCTGCTTGTCCTTGATGGTCTCCGGGACATCCCCACGGACGATCGCCTGGGCCAGGCCTTCGACGACGGCCGTCTTGCCGACGCCGGGCTCGCCGATCAGCACCGGGTTGTTCTTGGTGCGGCGGGACAGGACCTGCATGACGCGTTCCATTTCCTGCTCGCGGCCGATCACAGGGTCCAGCTTGTTCTCGCGCGCAGCCTGGGTCAGGTTGCGGCCGAACTGGTCCAGGACGACAGAACCGGCAGGGGTGCCTTCGGCCTGTCCTGGGCCGACGCCGGCACCCGTGGCTTCCTTGCCCTGGTAGCCGGAGAGCAGCTGGATGACCTGCTGGCGGACCCGGTTCAGGTCGGCGCCGAGCTTGACCAGCACTTGGGCGGCCACGCCTTCGCCCTCCCGGATGAGGCCGAGGAGGATGTGCTCGGTGCCGATGTAGTTGTGGCCCAGCTGCAGGGCCTCGCGCAGCGAGAGCTCCAGGACCTTCTTGGCACGGGGCGTGAAGGGGATGTGGCCGGACGGCGCCTGCTGGCCCTGGCCGATGATCTCCTGCACCTGCTCGCGGACACCGTCGAGCGAAATGCTCAAGGATTCAAGGGCTTTGGCGGCAACACCTTCACCCTCATGGATCAGACCCAAGAGGATGTGTTCGGTACCAATGTAATTGTGGTTCAGCATGCGTGCCTCTTCTTGGGCAAGCACAACTACGCGACGGGCACGGTCCGTAAATCGCTCAAACATTTCGCCACACTCCTAGCTACGACGTACTTTGATGCTACGTGGCCGGGTTCCAGATTTGGGGCTTGTTCGCCACAGGGGAAACCGGAGGGTTGCGCGCCCCCGCCCGGGCACTATCCCCGACGGCGGCGCGGGCCGTCCGGAAGCCTGCCGGCCGGCGCCGGACCCCGGTCCGCGCGGGCACCTTCGAGGGTGGCCGGCGGGTCACTTTTTTGGTGGACGGAGGGCCTCTTCTCGGTGGCCTGCCGGCCATCTGGGGGCGCCTTGCGGGACCGGCCCAGCGGGCATACCGCCGTCAAATGCCAATGCCCCCGTCAGATAACGGGGGCATTGGCATTTGACCATGACGCTCGACTCAGAGACGTGAATCCGGCTGGACGCGGGGCTTTGATAGTGCGCCCCGAAGCGGGTTCCTGGCTAGGAATTGGCCTTTTGATAGGCTTCCTGAATTTCGGCCTGGATACGTCCTCGGCTGTTTACTGCATAGCCGTTGTCCCGGGCCCACTGGCGGATCTGGGCAGAGTCCTGATTCCGTCCGCTGGAAATTTTGGTGCGCGTGGCGCGTCCGCTTGACGTCTTGCGTGCATGCGCCACAAATCGTTCAACCGCAGAGCGCAGTTCTGAAGCATTGCCTGACGACAGATCTATTTCATAGCTCACGCCGTCAAGGCCGAACCGGACAGTTTCGTCCGCGGATCCCCCATCCAGATCATCAACGAGGATGATTTTTACTTTCTGTGCCATAAAGGACTCTCTTTCCAAAGATCGAGCGTTAAGAAAAGCAGGATGTATCTGGAATAAGTATCCTCCGCGTTACAGCAGGGAGTCAAAGCGTAAAACTCTGATCAAAGGAAAACCACAGGCCGCAATAGGGAACTATTACTTCTTTCCCGGGCAATTAGCTCCCGACGGCCCCGGAATCCTGTTCCCGGGTTTGGGCTTCCGCTCGGGCTTCCGCTTCAGCATGCGCGCGTGCTTCTGCCTGCCGCTCTGATTTGTCCGCATTGAATATGGATTTCATGGCAAACCAGAAAAGCAAGCCGACCACGATGGGAGGCAGCAATACGGCGATATAGTCCATGCTCAGTGTCCTTCGGGCTTCAACAGGGGGAAGAGGATAGTTTCGCGGATACCGGCGCCTGTGAAGAGCATGACGAGGCGGTCGATGCCCAGGCCGATTCCGCCCATGGGCGGTGCACCGTACTCGAGCGCACGGAGGAAGTCTTCGTCCAGCTGCATTGCCTCCACGTCGCCGGCGGCGGAGCGGCGGGACTGCTCGGTGAGGCGTTCGCGCTGGATCACCGGGTCGATGAGTTCGGAGAATGCGGTGCCGCGCTCCATGCCGCCGATGATGAGGTCCCAGGCTTCGATCAGGCGGCCGTCCTCGCGGTGCGGGCGGGCCAGCGGCTGGGCGGATGGCGGATAGTCGTAGACGAACGTGGGGTTGAGCAAGGTGGGCTCCACCAGTTCGCCGAAGAGCTCGACGGCGAGCTTCTCGGCGTCCCAGCCGGCGTCGACCTTGACCTCGTGCTTGGCAGCGAGTTCCAGCAGCTCGGCAACCGGGGTATCGGGGGTCACTTCCTGGCCCACGAAGTCGGACAGTCCCGGGTAGACCGCCAGCCAGGCCCAGTCGCCGTCGAGGTTGATCTCCCCGGCCTCGGTCTGCAGCACCCGGCCCACCCCGGCGGCGTCGGCGGCGTCGAGGATGATCTCCTTGATCCGGTCCGCCATGACGAACTGGTCCGCCCACGCCTCGTATGACTCCAGGGTGGTGAATTCGGGGCTGTGCGTGGAGTCCACGCCTTCGTTGCGGAAGACCCGGCCCATGTCGTAGACCCGGTCGATCCCGCCGACCACCGTTCGCTTGAGGTAAAGCTCGGTCGCGATCCGCAGCGTCATTTTCTGGTCGAAAGCGTTCATGTGCGTCTCGAACGGGCGGGCCGTGGCGCCGCCGTGGACCAGCTGCAGCATCGGGGTCTCGACCTCGACGTAGCCCTGGCGGTGCAGGGTTTCGCGGATGGAACGGGTGATCGCTGCGCGGGTGTAGACCATCTCGCGGGCTTCGTCGCGGACAATGAGGTCCACGTAGCGCTGGCGGACCCGGGTTTCCTCGTTCAGCCCGGCGTGCAGCACGGGCAGCGGGCGCAGCGCCTTGGACGCCATGGTCCAGGAGTCCGCCATGACGGACAGCTCGCCGCGGCGTGAGGAGATGACCTCGCCCTTGATGAAGACGTGATCGCCGAGGTCCACGAGCGACTTCCACTCCGCGAGCGCCTCCTCGCCGATGTTGGCCAGGCTCAGCATGACCTGCAGCCGAACGGCCTTGCCGTCCAGACCGCCCTCCTGGAGGGTGGCGAAACACAGCTTGCCGGTGTTGCGGATGAAGACAATGCGGCCGGTCACGCCGACGACGTCGCCGGTGGTTTCGTCGGCCTGCAGGTGGGCGTATTTCTCGCGGATTTCCGTGAGCGAGTGAGTCCGCTCGACACCCACCGGGTATGCCTCGACGCCGCGTTCGATCAGCTTGGCGCGCTTCTCCATGCGGATGCGGGTCTGCTCGCTGGCATCGTGCGGCTCGGCGGCGTTGGTCGGGGCGGGGGTGTTTTGGGAAGTCACAATCCCCAAGTTTACCGTCGATTTGCGCCCAGTCAGGTCCCTGTCAGGTGGCGGGCCGGTTCTGCCCGGGCGGCGGCGGGCAGAGGGGCCGCGGGAATAGACTCAAGGCTGTGGAGAAGCGGACTATAAGTACCGACGACGGCCGGGGGCACCTTGAGTTGCACACAATTCGACCGGCGGCCCATGCGGCGGCCCGCGGCGAAGGATCCGGCGTCGTCATCGTGCACGGGACGCTGATCACCGACGCGCTCTACCGGTCCTTTGCCCGCAAACTCGGCCGCCTGCTGCACCAGCCGGTGCACTGTTACAACCGGCGCGGCCGGGCCGGTTCCTCGCCCCAGCCGGCTAACTATTCCGCCGCCACCGAAGTGGCTGACCTGGCCACCGTGCTCCGCCAGACCGGTGCCAGCGACGTGGTGGCCCACAGCTATGGCGGGTTTGTGGCTCTGCAGGCCGCCCGGAGCGTGCCGCTCCGCCGGATGGTGACTTACGACGCGGCCGTCAGCCTCTCCGGGAACCTCAACCGGCGCTGGCGACCCGAGCTTGAACGGTCCGTGGCGGCCGGCCAGCTTGACGAGGCCTGGGCCCACTTGGTGCAGGGCCTGGAGACGGCGGGACCGGTGTCCCGGCTGCCCCTGGGCGCGCTGCGAATGCTGAGCATCCTCTCTGCCCGGACCAATCTGGGGGCAGAAATGCGGGAACTGCTGCCCACGGCTGTTGCCGAGATGCGGGCCGTGCTGGCCGCCGACGCCGAGACCACCGATTTTTCCGCCATCACCACCCCTACGCTCATGCTCAGCGGCGGCTGGAGCCCGGCCTACTTCGCCGAGACGGGCCGCCAGCTCGCCGACGCCGTCCCGGCGCTCAGCTTCGCTGTGGTTCCCGGGCAGCTCCACGAAGGACCCATCCGGCCGGGAAGCCGGCTGGCCCTCCGCGTTGCACGGTTCCTCCTCGGCGGGACCGGCGCCGCGTTCCCGGCCGCTGACGGCGGCGAAGCCACCGACCGCTAGAATCGGGGGCGACCCTTTCGAAAGGACCCCCTTGGCCAAGCTCTATTTCCGCTACGGCGCTATGAACTCCGGCAAATCTACGGGGCTGCTGCAGGCGGCGTTCAACTATGAGGAACGCGGACAGCGGGTTCTGCTGGCCAAACCGGACGTGGACACCAAGGGCGACGCCGACGTCGTGTCCCGCCTGGGCATGACTCGTTCGGTGGACTTCCTGATCCCTGCGGGCGCCTCGGCCCGCGAGCTGTTCACCGCCCAGGCCCACGGGGACGATCCCGACGCCCTGCTCCAGCACGTAGACACCCCGCCGGTCGCCTGCCTGCTGGTGGACGAAGCCCAGTTCCTGGAACCGGGGCAGGTGGACGATCTCTTCCGTATCGCGGTCCTGGACAATGTCCCCGTGCTCGCTTACGGCATCCGCACCGACTTCCGGACCCGCGCCTTCCCCGGTTCCCTGCGGCTCCTGGAAATTGCGCACACCCTCGAAGAGCTCAAGACCATCTGTCGTTGCGGACGGAAGGCCATCTTCAACACCCGCCGGATCGGGGACCAGGTGGTCTTCGACGGAAACCAGGTCGCGATCGACGGCCAGGATGTCTGGTACGAGTCACTCTGCGGCGCCTGCTACCTTGACGTCTCGGGCGGCCGGCTGGGCAACTAGCGCCGCTTCCCCCGGCATTGCCGCGGCTATCGGGCTGCAGGCTTCCTGCCTCCAACTGAGCTGCCTTCTGAACTGGCTTCTGAACCGCCTTATGAACCGTCTTCTGGGCTGCGGCTTACTGCACTGCGGCGTGGGCTCGGCTAGGCTCGGAGCATGACCCGCGAGAACATCAGAACCCCCGACGGCGGAACGATCGAGCTTTTCAGTACCGGCGCCGAGCTCGCCTCGGCGGGTTCGGGCATCGTCGTCGTGCCGGCCTCGATGGTGACGGCTGCCGATTACACGCGTTTCGCGCAGAAACTCAGCGCCTCGCTGGGCCGGCCGGTGCATACCTTCAACCGGCGCGGCCGCGGCTCTTCCTCCCCGCAGCCGGAGGATTACACCTTGGACGTGGACATCCACGACCTCGACGCCGTCATGAAACACACCTCCAGCACGGACGTCTTTGGCCACAGCTTCGGCGGCGCCGTCGCCCTGCACGCCGCCCGCACCCTGCCGGTGGAACGCCTCGCCGTGTACGACCCCGCCGTGTCCGTCAACCACAGCGTCACGGCGGACTGGACACCCGAATACGAACGGGCGACGGCGGCCGGGGACGACGACCGCGCCCTCGCCGTCCTGCTCAGGGGCCTGGAAACCGGCAGCGCCCTGTCCCGGATGCCGCTGTCCATGCTGACCCTGGCGAACAAGCTCTCGGCGGGCACCCCGATGGGCAAACAACTGCGCGAGCTCATGCAGACCGGCGTCCGCGAGATCAAGGCGATCATCGCCGCCGACATGCCGGCCGAGCCGTTCCTGGAACTGCCGCTCGAGACCCTGATCATCGTGGGCGAGAAGAGCCCGGCATACTTCGGCGTGGCCTGCGCCCAGATCCACGATGTCCTCTCCGGCTCCAGCTACACGATCCTGCCGGGCATGGGCCACGACGGCGTCAACAAGGCGCCGGACAAGCTCATCGCAGAGCTCAGCGCGTTTTACGCGGGCTGAGACTCAAAAGCAGGGCCCTTCAATCAGCGCCTAACAGCTCCCCAAACAAACAACGCGGGTCACGTAGCGCCCATCCGCGCGTGCGGTATGGGCGCTACGTGGCCCCGCGTTGGTCTGCTGCTGTTTTAGTGTGTGGGCTGGGCCGCGCCCGCGGTCTGGCGCATCATGGCGGACAGCGCGACGGCGGCGAGGGCTATGACGGCCGCCGTCAGGAAGGCGGCGTGCATGCCGGCAACCATTCCGGAGGACTCAGCCACGAATGCGTAGATCGAGACCAGGAGGGCCGTGCCGGCTGCGCCGGCCACCTGCTGCAGGGTGCTCATGATGGCCGAGCCGTGCGAATAAAGGTGCGGCGGCAGCGGGTTCAGGCCCGTGGTGAAGGCCGGGGTGAACAGCAGTGCCAGGCCCAGGCTAAGTGCCACGTGCAGGGCAATGATCCAGCCCACCGGTGAGGCTGCGTCCAGCATGGAGAACTGCCAGAGGGACAGCACCATCATGACCGAGCCTGTCACCGTCAACGGCAGGGGCCCCACCCTGTCGAAAACGCGGCCGATGAAGGGCCCCAGCAGGCCCATGGCGAGGCCGCCCGGGAGCAGCACCAGGCCGGTCTCGAGTGATTTCAGGCCGCGGATCTCCTGCAGGTACAGCGGCAGCAAGATTACCGCGCCGAACAAGGCGATCATCGCCACGACCAGCAGCAGCACGGACACCGTGAACATCCGGAACTTAAAGGCGCGCAGGTCCAGCAAGGGGGCGTCGGTCTTCTGCAGCTTCAGCTGGCGCAGGACGAACGCCGCCAGGGCAACCACGCCGACGGCAAGTGCCAGCACGGCAGGGGTGCGGGAGCCGGCCTGGCCCCCGCCGATCTGGCTCAGTCCGTACACCAGGCCGCCAAAGGCAGGGACCGTGAGCACCACGGAGAGGGCATCGAGCCGGGTTTTCTCAGATTCGCCGATGTTGGTCAGGTACTTGGCCCCGATGGCCAGCGCGGCGAGGGCGATCGGGAGAACGAAGACGAACATGAACCGCCAGGAAAAGTGCTGGAGGATCAGGCCGGAAACCGTGGGGCCCAGTGCCGGGGCAACCGAAATGGCGATGCTGACGTTGCCCATGACGGCGCCGCGGCGCTCCAGCGGCACGAGCGTGAGGATGGTGGTCATCAGGAGCGGCAGCATGATGGCCGTACCGCCGGCCTGGACGATGCGGGCCAGCAGAAGGATTCCGAAGCCCGGCGCGACGGCGGCCAGCAGCGTGCCGCCGGAGAAGAGCCCCATGGCCAGCATGAACACCGCACGGGTGGAAAGCCGCTGCAGGATGAACCCGGTGGTCGGAATCACCACTGCCATGGTGAGCATGAAGCCCGTGGACAGCCACTGCACGGTGGGTGCATCGATGTTCAGGTCCACCATCAGCCGCTGCAGGGCAACGTTCATGATGGTCTCGTTGAGGATCACGACGAACGTGGCCACCAGCAGGGTGACGATGATGGTCACGGACTCCCGGGACATCTTGGCCGGCGCGGTTGATGCGGCCGGCGCGTTTGGCGCGGGAATGACGGGGACAGCGCCCGTTGTGGGGTCGCCAGAGGCGTTGGAAGAGACGTCTGTTGACATGGGTATTCCCTCAGGGAGCTGGGTGCGGGTCCGGCGAGCGTCAGCGCTGCTGCAGGTTCCAACAGTCTAAGCCCAGGGGGCATTCCCGTTACAGGAAAATAACGCGGGGCCGGACACGGCCCATGGCCGGGCCCAAAATGGGCTGTAAATGACCCCGCGTTGCTTTTAGTTGTGGCGGGGTCAGGAGTTCAGGGGCGCGTTGTCGATGAGCCGGACGGGACCTACCTTGGCGGCGATGATCGCCAGGCCCTCGCCGCGGAATGGGGTGTCCCTGCAGTTCTCCGCGAGGGGCTCGAGGGTGCCCGGGTCCACCACGTCGAAATAGTCCAGTTCCACGAGCGGCTGGGAGCGGACCAGGGCCTGCGCGGATTCGACGTCCAGGGGCTCGTGGGCGTTGGCGCGCTCCTCGATGAGCCGCAGCGCGCGGGAGAGCACCAGGGCCGCCACGCGCTGGTCCTCGGAGAGGAAGCGGTTGCGGCTGGACAGCGCCAGGCCGTCGGCCGAGCGGACGATGGGCACGGGAACGATCTCCACGGGGAAATTCAGGTCCGCCACCATGCGCCGGACCAGCGCCAGCTGCTGCGCGTCTTTCTGGCCGAAGTAGGCGCGGTACGCCGGCTGGCCCCCACCCGGCAGCCCGGCCCCCGGGATTCCGTAGTGGAGCAGTTTCGCGACGACGGTCAGGGCGCCATCGAAGTGTCCGGGCCTGGACGCGCCCTCCCACTTTTCACCCAGGGGTCCAGCCGTGATCCGCACGAGCGGCGCCCCGCCGGGGTAGACCTCTTCGACACTCGGTGCGAACGCCAGGTCCACGCCCTCGGCGTCGAGCAGCGCGAGGTCGGCATCCAGTGTCCGGGGGTAACGGTCCAGATCTGCGGCCTCGCCAAACTGCAGGGGGTTGACGAAGATGCTAGCCACCACGACGTCGTTTTGGGCGACGGCGGTCCGGGCCAGCTGGGCATGCCCCTCGTGCAGCGCGCCCATGGTGGGCACGAGGGCCTGGGAGGTGCCATCTTTCTGCGCCAGCAGCCGGGCGCTGGCGGCGCGGAGCTGGGCAGCGGTGGTGACGAGTTGGATTGCCATGTCAGGGTCCTTCCGGGGCAGGCGTCCCGTTCTGGTCGGGGCCGCCGAGCGCTTGTTCAATGCCGTCGAGTTGGTCCGGCTTCAGGAGCCCGCGGCTTCCTGCCCGGCGGGCTGTCGCCCGGGCCATGGCCAAGTATGCCTCAAGAATATCGCCGGCGGCGCCGCCGTCGTATTCTCGCAGGGCGCCGGCATGCGCGGCAACGGTGCCGGCGTCGCCGCGGGCAACGGGCCCGGTCAGGGCCGACTCACCGGACGCGAGGGCGTTCTCGAGCGTGGCGCGCAGCAGCGGGCCCAGCATCCGGTCCGGGGCCTCGACGCCGACATCGCGGAGCATTTGCGAGGCCTGCGCCACCAGCGTGACCGTATGGTTTGAGCCATGGGCGAGGGCTGCGTGGTAGAGGACGCGGTCGGCCTCGGCGATCGCGACCGGTTCCGCGCCCATTTCGACGACGAGGGCCTGGGCGATGGGCAGCATCGCGGCGTCGGCCGTCACGCCAAAGGTGCAGTCCAGGAGCCTCGTGAGGTCAAGGCTCATGCCCGTGAACGTCATGGCCGGGTGCAGCGCGAGCGGCACGGCGCCGGCGGCACGTACCGGGTGCAGGATGCCCACGCCGAAGCGCCCGGAGGTGTGCGCCACCAGCTGGCCGGGCTGCCAGGCGCCGAGCTTGGCCAGGCCGTCCACGAGGGGGCCGAGGGCATCGTCCGGGACGGCCAGCAGGACCAGCTCGGCGCGCTCCACGATGTCCTGCACATCCAGGATGGGAACTCCCGGCAAGAGTGTTTCGGCGCGTTCGCGGCTGGCGTCCGACACGGCGGATACCCCGATGACGGCGTGTTCGGCTCCGCGGAGCGCCGCCCCCAGGACGGCACCGACCTTTCCTGCGCCAATGATTCCGATGCCTAGGCGTCCTGGTTTAGCCATGATGCGCGCCTTCCTGAGGGTGGTCTGTGGGCGGCGGGGCCGGTTGGGCCGCCGGCTCCATCCAGTGTTCGCTCCTTTGGAGCCTGCGCGCGGCGCGGGCCCGGGCGGACTGGGCATCCAGGAGGGCCCGGGCTTCGTCGAGGCCGGCCTGGATGAGCCGCGGGGCCACCGGACCTGCCGTGGTGTGCAGGACAAGGTCCGCCACCCGGAATCTCCGGGCGAGCGGCCCCTGCTGGAGCGCCATGGACTGGGTGCGCTGGTGCGGCACCACCACGAAGTTCCGCCACCACCGGCCCGACCTCAGGAGGAGGGCGGTGTCCGTTGCCGCGAAGCCGTTGCGCCGCCAGCCCAGCGGCGCCAGGAACCGGGCTCGGCGCGGCGTGGTGACGAAGCCGCCGTCGGCCTCCTCCGGGGTACCGGTTCCCGCGGTACCCGTTTCCGGGGTACCGGTACCCGCGGTACCAGTACCCGCGGCTCCGGCGGCGTCCGCAAGGCCGGTGATTCCCGCCGTGAAAACCCCCGCCGGATCACGGGTTCCGGGATCCGGGAGCACCAGGGCGAGGATGTTCATGACGTCGGTGAGGGATCCCACCGGAAGCAGGGTGGTCCGGGCCGATCCTTCGCCGTTGCTCACGGCAAGTCCGTAGCCGGCCACGTTGACCTGGACCCGGTACCAGCCGAGCATCCGCCACAGCGGCGGCTGGCTGACCCTAAGCGCCTGAATCCTGCCCGGGGGCACGGTCTGCGCCTGCGTGTCCAGCAGGCCGTAGCGCAGCCGGATGCCGTCCGGCGATACTGCGGCCGTGAAGTTGTAGCCCTTGTTGAACGAGGACCAGTAGGAGGCGATGAGTCCGATCACGGCGGGAATCAGGAAGACCGTGAAGTTCCGGTGTTCGGTGAGGGTCGAGAGCAGCACGGAGGCTATGCCGCCGGCCACGATCGCGACGCTTTGTTCGCTCAGCAGCAGCGAGCCCACCAGGCGCGGCGGCGGAACGGTCAGCACTGTCTGTTCCGGGGCCTCGGCGGCCGCGGTCTCCGGCTGCCCCGGCTCCGGCGCAAAGCCGGCGGCGCGGGCCAGGATTGTCGCACGGAGCTGCCGGGCCTCGTCCGCGCGCAGGTAGGAGAGGCGCACGGCGGACTCACCGGCGTCGGCGACTTCGAACCTCAGCTCCGCCAGTCCGAAGATGCGCGCCAGGAAGGGTTGCACGACGTCGATTGCCTGCACCCGGTCCAGCCTGGCCTGCCGCTGCTGCTTGAACAGGAAACCGGTGTTGACTCGCACGTAGCCGCCCGCCACCTGGTAGCGGGTGAAGTACCAGCTCAGGACGTAGCCGAGAACGGTCAGCAGGAGCAGGGCGCCGCCGCCGAGCAGCAGCCAGGGCGCCCGTCCGGTGAACCGCTCGTCAAAGACCGGGCCGCCCTGCAGGAGACGTTCGAAGGTATCCCGGCCAAAAAAGAACAACAGCGCCGCCAGCGCCACCCAGCCGCGGACAAAGGGCGATGCCGGGTGGACCCGCAACCAGCCGGCGTCGCCAGTTCCTTCGTTTCCCGCGCCGCCGGCACCGGCGGCAGCGGCGCCTACGGGACCCTGCGGTGTCAGCGCCATCCCCTCATGGCCTTCCCGTCACAGCCCGGCCAGCCGGGCTTCGCCGCGGGCGGACAGCTGTTCGCGGAGCCGGGCTCCTTCGCTGGCGGGCAGTCCCGGAATCTCGGCGTTGGTTCCGGCGGAGGCCGTGTGAAGCTTCAGGGTGCACAGGCCCAGCGGACGCTCGACCGGTCCCACCGCGATGTCCACGTACTGCATCCGCCCGTAGGGGACCACAAGGGTGCGCTGGAAGAATATCCCCCGGCGGATCAGGAGGTCGTCCTCCCGCTCGGCGTAGCCGATCGAGCGGACCTGCCGGGGAATCAGCGCCAGCCGCCACAGCGCCAGGATCAGCCAGACGGCGGGAATGGCGGCGGCCAGCCAAAGCGGCGGCCAGGTCCAGGCTCCAGCCAGCACCAGGATCAGGGGAATCGAGAGCAGGGCCACGGCGACCAGGGTTCCCAGCGCCCAGCCCGCGAGGCGCACGGTGACGTACTTCGGTGACACCCTGAGCCAGTCGATGCCCGGAGGATCAATCGCTTCGGTAGGCATATTCGCCTTCCGCCGAGGGCTTGTTGCGCTTTCCCTGCGCGCCGTGCCCGGAATCGGCGTCGCCGTCCTCGGGTGGAATCCGGCAGAACCGCTCGACGACGAGCCCCACGATCACCATGATCAGCCCGCCGCCAGCCATGGCGAGGGCCTGCCAGGTGAGGTCCTGGTTGCTGCGCAGGTTCCACAGCCTCAGCTGCTCCACGACGATTCCCGCGTGCCAGCCCAGCAGGACCGTGCCCGTGTAGGCGCAGGCCTGGGCGAGGACCAGGGTCCACGCGGCCAGGATTGGGTTGAGGATTTTCTTCTTCTTGCCGTTGCGCCACCGGAGCACGCGGATCCCCAGCACCAGGGTCAGCACCACGATCACGCCCATGGTCACGAGCCCGGTCAGGGGCAGCACCGGGGTGGCCAGCGAATAGCGGCCGGTCAGCACTGTGGCGAGCCAGCCGGCTACGGCCACGACCACACCAATGGCCAGCAGGAGCAGGGGGTTGGTCAGTTTCACGGCCGCTCCACCGCGCCGGAGACGCCGGTGCTGTGGGTGGCTGTGGCATCCGCTGCGGCGCGGTTCTGGAAGCCGTCGAACGTCGCGATGTCGCCGAAATCGGCGGCTTTCGCCGCGAGGTCGCCCACGCGTTCGCCGTTGAGCTCCGCCGCGGGATCGATCAGCGACCACGGATAGAGCACGAACGCCCGTTCGGCGGCCCGGGGGTGGGGCAGCGTGAGTTCAGGGTCGGAACTGACCACGTCGCCGTAGGTGATGATGTCCACGTCCAGGGTCCGCGGCCCCCACCGGACTTCGCGCACGCGCAAATGCTTCTGTTCCACGGCGTGGCAGTGCTGCAGCAGTTCGCGCGGCGGCAGGGTGGTCTCGACGGAGATCACCATGTTCAGGAAGTCAGGCTGGCCCGCCGGGCCGCCTACGGCCTTCGTCTGGACGACGGGCGAGATGGCCAGCAGGCGCACTTCCGGCGGGTCGACGAGGTCCGCGACGGCGGCGGACAGCGTGTCGTTGCGCTCCCCCAGGTTGCTGCCGAGCGCGATCACGGCGCGGGTGTAGGGCGGGATCACGGCCGCCTCCGGTGCACGCTGACGGAAACGTCGCCGAAGTCCACCTCGATCGGGGCCTTGGGCTTGTGCACGGTGATGTCCACGGCGGCCACCGGGAACTTCTGCAGCACGTCCTCGGCAATCCGCACCGCGAGGGCCTCGATCAGGTTCAGCGGCTCGCCTGTGATCCACTCCTTGATGCAGCCGGCCACTTCGCCGTAATGCGCGGTGTCCAGGACGTCGTCGGAAGCCGCGGCCTTGCTGAAGTCCAGGTGCAGCACCGCGTCAACCACAAACGGCTGGCCGTCGCGGCGCTCGAAGTCGAACACCCCGTGATGGCCGACGGCGGTGACACCGCTCAGCGTGATCTGGTCCATGTTGCCGGCCGGATCAGTTGGTGCCGGCGTCGGCGGAGCCGACTGCTGCCGCCGGCGCCGGGGGCACCATGCGGGCAGCGACCTTGACGGCGTCCAGGCTCGGGCCGACGTCGTGCACGCGCACGGCCCAGGCACCGCGGAAGGCGCTGATGGCGGTCACGGCGGCGGTGGCGGCGTCGCGCTCAACCGGCTGCGCGGCCTTGCCGGCCACGGTCAGGAGGCTGCCGAGGAACCGCTTGCGGGAGCCGGCGACCAGGACCTTGTGGCCCATGGCCTGCAGGACATCCAGATGCTGCAGGAGCTCCCAGTTCTGGGCTTCGTTCTTCGCGAAGCCCAGGCCCGGGTCCACAATGATCTGCTCCGGCGTGACGCCGGCGGCGTAAAGCTTGTCGCGGACACCGGTGAGCTCCGTGACGACCTCTCGCGCGACGTCACGGTAGTCGGTCAGCGAGTTCATGGTGCTGGCGTCGCCGCGGCGGTGCGTCAGGATGTAGGGGGCCTTGGTGCGGGCCGCCAGTTCGGCCATTTCCGGCTCCATGGTCAGGCCCGACACGTCGTTGATGATCGCGGCGCCGGCCTTCAGGGCCGCGGCGGCGGTGGCGGCGTGGGTGGTGTCGATGCTGACCAGGGCGCCGGCCTTGACCAGGGCTTCGATCACCGGCAGGACCCGGCGCTGTTCCTCCTCGACGCCGACTGCCGTAGCGCCGGGTCGCGTGGATTCACCGCCGACGTCGATGATGTCCGCTCCGGCGTAGAACATCCGAAGCCCGGCCGCGATCGCCGTGTCCGGCGTCGGGTGGTCCCCGCCGTCGCTGAAGGAATCAGGGGTGACGTTGAGGATTCCCATCACAAGTGTCCGGTCCGTGGGCAGGTCCTGGAACTTCGCCGCCGGGCGCGGTTTGCGCAGGATGGGCAGGGGCGAGGTTGCGGGGCCGGTCCCCGGGGCTGCGGCTAGGGAGTCCATAGTCTGTGTTCTTACCTTCCGAGTATGAGGCTCATGGCTTCGGCGCGGGTGGCCGGGTCGTGCAGTTGCCCGCGCACTGCGCTGGTGACGGTCATGGCGCCGGGCTTGCGGATGCCCCGCATGGACATGCACAGGTGTTCGCATTCGACGACGACGATCGCGCCGCGGGGTTTGAGGTGGCTGACGAGGGCCTCGACGATCTGGGTGGTCAGGCGTTCCTGCACCTGCGGGCGTTTGGCGAACATATCCACCAGCCGGGCCAGTTTGCTCAAGCCGGTGACCTTGCCGTCGTGCGACGGGATGTAGCCCACATGCGCCACCCCGTGGAACGGCACCAGGTGGTGCTCGCAGGTGGAGTAGAACGGGATGTCCTTGACCAGCACGAGTTCCTCGTGGTCGAGGTCGAACGTGGTGGCCAGGATCTCGGCGGGGTCGTGGTGCAGGCCGGCAAACATTTCGGCATAGGCCTTGGCCACCCGCTTCGGGGTGTCCACAAGCCCGCCGCGGTCCGGGTCCTCGCCGATTGCCAGCAGGATTTCCCGCACGGCGGCCTCGATCCTGGGGCGGTCCACCTTGCTCCGTGAATGGTGGGATTCCCCGTCCCCCGCCGAGGCAGCAGCGGGGGCGGGAACGTCGTCGTCGAAGTTAGAAGTCACAGAAGAAGCCTAGCGGGGATGACCGTCAGTCCCGATATCTGTTGCACCGCCCTGGAAGGACTCCTGTCCGCCGACGCCCTGGGCATGCGGCGGCTGGGCGTCCAGGGGCTCTTCGAGCCGGGCATGGGTGGCTTCCTCCTGCGCTTCACGTTCCGCCTTCTCGCGGCGCGACTCCACCGGGCCGGCGTCCTGGACCGGGCGGGTCTCCTTGGACAGCCAGACGTCGCGGAAGTCGCGCTTGCGGATGTTCGCGAAGACGTGGGCGATTTCGGCCTGGTTCAGCGTCTCGCGCTCCAGCAGTTCCAGCGCCAGTTCGTCCAGGACGTCCCGGTTCTCGGTCAGGATGGCGTAGGCCTCGTCATGCGCACCGTCGATCAGGCGGCGCACTTCCTCGTCGACGATGTAGGCGATCTGGTCCGAGTAGTTGCGCTCGTGGCCGGCGTCGCGGCCAAGGAACGGCTCGCCGCCGCCCTGGCCGAGCCGCACGGACCCGACCCGTTCGCTCATGCCGAACTCGGTGACCATTTTCCGGGCGATCCCGGTGGCCTTCTCGATGTCATTGGACGCGCCCGTGGACGGATCGTGGAAGACGAGTTCCTCGGCGACGCGCCCGCCCATGGCGTAGGCCATCTGGTCGAGCAGCTCGTTGCGGGTGACGGAGTATTTGTCGTTTTCCGGGACCACCATGGTGTAGCCCAGGGCACGGCCGCGGGGCAGGATGGTGATCTTGGTGACCGGGGCGGAGTTCCGCAGGGCCGCGGCGACGAGCGCGTGGCCGCCCTCGTGGTAGGCGGTGACCTTGCGTTCGTGTTCCTTCATGACCCGGCTGCGCTTCTGGGGGCCGGCCATGACGCGGTCGATCGCCTCGTCCAGGGCACGGTCATCGATCAGGTTCGCGTTGGAGCGGGCGGTCAGCAGTGCCGCCTCGTTCAGGACGTTGGCCAGGTCCGCGCCGGTGTAGCCGGGGGTCTTCTTGGCAACAGCCTTGAGGTCGACGCCGTTGGCCATCGGCTTGCCCTTGGCGTGCACCTGCAGGATCTGGTCGCGGCCGATCAGGTCGGGGGCCTCGACCGAGATCTGCCGGTCGAAGCGGCCCGGACGCAGCAGTGCGGGGTCCAGGACGTCGGGGCGGTTGGTGGCGGCGATCAGGATGACGTTGGTCTTGACGTCGAAGCCGTCCATTTCGACCAGCAGCTGGTTCAGGGTCTGTTCGCGTTCGTCGTTGCCGCCGCCGATTCCGGCGCCGCGGTGCCGGCCGACGGCGTCGATCTCATCGACGAAGATGATGGCCGGGGCGTTGGACTTTGCCTGTTCGAAGAGGTCGCGGACGCGGGAGGCGCCGACGCCGACGAACATTTCGACGAAGTCGGAACCCGAGATCGAGAAGAAGGGGACGCCGGCCTCGCCGGCAACAGCGCGGGCCAGCAGGGTCTTGCCGGTGCCCGGAGGGCCATAGAGCAGCACGCCCTTGGGGATCTTGGCGCCGACGGCCTGGAACTTGGCCGGCTCCTGCAGGAATTCCTTGATCTCCTCGAGTTCCTCGACGGCCTCATCGGCGCCGGCGACGTCGCTGAAGGTCACCTGGGGCATGTCCTTGTTGACGAGTTTCGCCTTGGACTTGCCGAACTGCATGACCTTGGAGCCGCCGCCCTGCATCCGTGAGAGCAGGAACCAGAACAGGACGCCGAGCAGCAGCACCGGCACCAGCAGGGAGAACAGCCCGGAGAACCAGTTGTTTTCCAGGGGCTGGTCGGTGAAGCCGCCGGACGGTTTGGCGTCCGTGACTGCCTTGACCACATCCTGGGCGCGGGCGTTGACGAAGTAGAACTGGACGTTCTTGCCCTTGTCCTGCCCGTCGACCTGCAGGTTGTCCTTCAGGACCAGGTCCACACGGTTCTCGGCGTCGAAAATCTTGGCCTGTTCAACTTTGCCGCCGGCGTTCAGCAGTTCAAGGCCCTTGTCGGTGTCGATCCGGCTCGCGCCGCCCGGCGCCAGTGTGGCGAACGCCAGCAGGAGCATGGCCACCACGACGACAATCCAGATGCCGGGGCCCTTGAAGAAACTCTTAGCTTTCATCTGTTCGGGGCTGGCCCCGTCCCTCCTGGTAGTGCTGCACGGCGACCGTTCTGCGCGCGTGTGGTGCTGCGTCAGGTTCTAGCTATACACCGTCGCACTAACTCACGCACGGTGCAGGGCAAAAGTTCCCTGTGGGCGTAGCGGAGCCAGGCCTTCCGCCGCCCGGGTCCCGGGCGCGGGTGCCTCTGCGTGAACGATCTACTCGTAGACGTGCGGGGCAAGGGTGCCGACGAAGTCCAGGTTGCGGTACTTCTCGGCATAGTCCAGACCGTAGCCCACGACGAACTCGTTGGGGATGTCGTAGCCGACATACTTGACGTCGATCTTGACCTTGGCGGCCGTCGGCTTGCGGAAAGCGGTGCAGATTTCCACTGAAGCGGTGCCGCGGGATTCCAGGTTCGTCTTGAGCCAGGAGAGCGTGAGGCCGGAGTCGATGATGTCCTCGACGATCAGGACGTCCTTGCCCATGAGGTCGGTGTCGAGGTCCTTCAGGATGCGGACCACGCCGGAGGACTGGGTGCCGGAGCCGTACGAGGAGACGGCCATCCAGTCCATGGAAACGTGGCTGTGCAGTGCACGGGCCAGGTCTGCCATGACCATGACGGCGCCCTTGAGGACGCCGACGATCAGGAGGTCGCGGCCCTCGTAGTCCTTGTCGATCTGCGCCGCGAGTTCGGTGATCCGTTGCTGGATCTGTTCCTTGGTGTAGAGAACGTGTTTGAGGTCTGCCTGGACGTCGGTTGAATCCACCAATGGCTCCTGTGTAGATGCGGGGTGCGACTAATTTCGGGGCGGCCGTTGAGGCCGGAATACAAGCTTCCCACAGCGGGCGGCTTCGCGGGGAACACCGGCGGCGGCGGACGGCCCCGCAGCAAGGAGCTGCGCGAGCGAGAGCCGGTAGACGCTGACCCCGCCGGGGAGCTCCACCGGGCCGGCCGATCCCTGCCGGCGCAGCAGCGCTTCGGCGGCGAGCAGGCGCTGGTAGCTGGGCTGTTGACCTCCGACGGCGGCGGCTGCCTTGGCGATCACCCGGAACCTCACGGCCGGGGCCAGGTCCCGCAGCGCGGCCTCCGGAAGACTGAGCTCCTCACCGGTCTGCTCCCGCAGCGTCTCGAAGGTGCCGTTCGCCACGTCCTCCAGATAGTCGGCGTCGAGCTGCAGGATCGCGGCCGTGCGGGCCAGGGATTCGGCGACGCCGGGGCCGAGTTTGTCCTCCAGCAGGGGCAGCACTTCAACCCTCGTCCGGGAGCGCGCGAACGCGGGATCCGTGTTGGACGGGTCGTGCCAGGGTTCCAGCCCCTCGACGCGGCAGATCTCCAGGGTGTCCGCCCGCCGCAGGCCCAGGAACGGGCGCAGCAGCCGCCCCCGGGAGGGCCGCATCCCGGCCAGGGACCGGGTGCCCGAGCCGCGCGCAAGGCCAAGGAGCACCTGCTCTGCCTGGTCATCGAGCGTGTGGCCGAGCAGGATCGCTTCCGCACCGGCCTCGTCGGCGGCGGCCTCCAGGGCCGCGTGGCGGGCGTCCCGGGCGGCAGCCTCGGGGCCGATGCCGGTGGAGGCGACATCGACAGTCCTGATCTGCACGGGCGAGAGTCCGAGGTCTTCGAGGGCCCGGGCGGTGAGTGCGGCGACCCCGGCCGAGCCAGGCTGCAGCTGATGGTCCACGACGACGGCACCAACGGATACGGGGTGGCCGTCCACATGGCCGCGGCGGGCGAAATAGGCGGCGACGGCGGCGAGGGCCAGCGAGTCCGGGCCGCCGCTGCAGGCGACCAGGACGCGTTCCGGGTAGCCGGCCGCGGCAAGGATGTCCTGCAGCATTTTCCGGGCCGTGCCGACCACCGGTGCGAGGCGGCCGGGCCGGCGTCGTCCGCTGGAAAGCGACGTCGAACCAACACCGTTGCGGGTGGTCATGGCGGCTAGAGGCCCATCCGGTCGAGCCAGAGCTTCGAGTCGTGGATCTCGGCTTCGCTGGGGAGGTGGCCGGCGGACTCCCAGACTTTGTTGAAGCCTGACATGCCGGCGGCGTCCACCGCTTCGCGGACGAACTTGGCGCCGTCACTGTACTGGCGCATCTTGGCGTCGAGGCCGAGCAGGTTGCGGATGAATTTCTCGATCATGCCGCGGTCCTGGCCGCGGGCGTTGAACCGCTGCCGGATGGTCTTCACGGAGGGGACGATGCTGGCGTCCACGGCGTCCATGACCACATTGGCGTGGCCCTCGAGCAGGCTCATGAGGGCGGTGAGGCGGGACAGGGCCGCCTTTTCCTCCGGGTTCTGGAGCAGGTCCAGGATTGCGCCCCGTCCCGGCGCGGCGCCTGGCGCCGCCCGGTCCTTCAGCGACTTCGCCGCCGCGGAGGCCCGTTCCATCAGGGAATCGACGTTGCCCAGCAGCAGCCCGCTGAGGTTTTCGATCTCCTGCAGCATGTGGTGCCGCAGCCAGGGGGCGGCGGCGAACTGCACCCGGTGGGTCTGTTCGTGGAGGCAGACCCAGAGCCGGAAGTCCTCGGGATCGACCTTCAGTTCCCGTTCCACGGCGATGATGTTCGGCGCGACGAGCAGCAGGCGGCCGGAGGCGGGTGCGGTGGAGTTTTCGGCCAGCGCGGAGAAGGGATCGTATTGGCCCAGGACTTTGCTGGAAAGGAAGGCCAGGATGGCGCCGAGCTGGCTGCCGGTGATGGCAGCGCTGACGCTGGTGGCGCCGGGGCTCAGGGCCCCGCGGCCCTCCAGCAGCTTTTCCATGGCTGGCTTGAGCATTACGGCGAAGCTCTGGGTATTGGCCTTGGCCCATGAGGCCCTGTCCACCACGAGGACCTCGGAGTCGCGCAGGTCCCGGGCGGCGTCAAGGCCGGTGATGTCATGCACGTGCGGCACCGAAAGGTCCGCCATGAGCCGCAGGTTTTCGACCGCGGCGCCGATCTCGGCGGCGCCCAGGACGGGGCCGGCGGGCGTCAGGCGGGCCGCCGTTGCCGCGGCAAGCTCCCAGTTGATGAGCCCCTGGGCCTGGACCGTTTTTTCTGTTGACGGATCGTGTGATGTCTCGCGTGCAGAGGACTCCATGGGATCCATCAGATCACAGGGGCCGGACAATCCGCCTTAATTTTCGCTGAGCGGCGAACCGGCGGGACCCCGCTCGTTCGCGGGCGTGCGCGGGCCGGGTGTGGCCAGGCGCGGGCCCGGCCCCAAGCGGGCCCGCGGCCCGTCAGCGGCAGCCGCAGCCGGCGAGGACGGCGGCTGAGCGGTCCAGCGCGGCCTTATTCGCGGCGCCGGGGGTCAATCCGTTCCCGACGAAGGAGAAGACCAGCAGGCGGCCGTCGGCGTCGACGACGGAACCGCTGAGCGCAATGACCGTATTCAGTGTGCCCGTCTTGGCGCGGACCAGCCCGGCGCCCGCGGCCGAGGCCTCATCCGTGTACCGGCCCCCCAGGGTGCCGGTGAGCCCGGCGACCGGGAATCCGGAGAGGGCGGCGCGCAGCCGGGTGTCAGTCCCCGAGGTCATGGCCCGGACAACATCCGTGAGCTGCCGGGCCGAGACCCGGTTGGCCAGGGCCAGTCCGGAGACGTCCGCGGCCCGGAGGGCATCCGTGGGAATGCCCATGCCCTGGACCTGCTGCAGCACGGCGGCAATGGCGTCTTCGCCGCTGCCGGCCCGGCCGTCGCCGAGGGCTGTCATTCGCCCCAGGACTTCGGCGAGGTAGTTGTCCGAGGTCTGCAGCATGAGGTCCACCTGCTGGCCCACCGTGGCGGACTGGACCTCGGCCAGGACCTTGGCAGGCGCGCTGCCTTTCCCGGGGTCACTGCCTTTTCCGGGGTCACTGTCCGCAGCGTCGCCGGGCTGGATCCGGGCGACCCCGGGGGCCACGGACAGCCCCGCGGCTGCCGCAGCCGTCGTGAGCCGGGCGGCGAAGGCCTCGGCGGCAGTCATGGCGGCGTCCTGGGGGCGGGGTCCGGTGGTCTTGGCGGGATCAAACCTGGCCGAGTTCAGTGCCAGCGGGAACAGCGGGGCCATCTCCCCGGCGGCGACGTCCTCGGGGCTCCACGCCTGGTTGAGCGACGGGCCACTGAACAGGGAGTCATCCAGCAGGACGCTCACGGTGCCGGTAGCGCCGTCGGCCTGGAGGGCATCGACCGTGGCCTCGGCGAGCGTGGCGAGCCCCGCGCGGCCCAGAACGGCCCCGGGGGCGGATTCGCCGGCGCCCAGGAGGACGTCGCCCCCGCCGGTCAGGACCACCGAGCCTGGCGTGGGCCCTGCCACCACCCGGGTGCTGAAGCGGCGGTCCGGGCCCAGGACGCGCAGGGCCGCGCCGGCTGTGAGGAGCTTCATGTTCGACGCCGGAATGCGGGCCTCGTCGGCGGAGCGCTCAAAGAGTACTTGTCCCGTGGCGGCGTCCTGGACGATCCCCGTGAAGGTGCCGGCGCCGTCGGGCTTAAGGGTCTCGTTGAGCCGCGCCGCGAGGGCGGCGCCGGCAGGGACGGGCGCGGCGTCGCTGAGGGGCCGGATTCCGTCCGCATCGCTTCCGGGTTCGCTCAGCGTGGCGGGGATCTGCTGCCAGGCCGGCGTTGATGCAGAGGCGCCCGGAGGCTTGTCCGGGCCGAGGAATGCCGGGGCGATGGCGATCCCGGCAGGCAGGGCCACCGCCACCACCAGGACGGTCTGGAGCAGCGGCACGAGGATCCCGCGAAGCCTGCCCGGCGCCGTGTCGGTGCCCGGGCGGCTGGTTGTCGGTGTCATGCTGCTGCTGGTCCTTAGTCCTGAAATGTCCCCACTAGTTCCTGAAACCAGCGCCTCTCGCTATATCCTCAATAGTAGTCGGCGGCACCGACAGCCCTTTAGCGCGTGCCGCGCACCCCTGAATTCGTCGAGGAGCATTCCATGAAGCATGACGTGACCATCGAGATCCCCAAGGGATCGCGCGTCAAGTACGAAGTCGACCACGAGACCGGCCGCGTCCGCCTGGACCGCGTCCTGTTCACGTCGATGCAGTACCCCACCCACTACGGTTTCTTCGAGAACACCCTGGGTGAAGACGGAGACCCGCTGGACGCGCTGGTGCTCCTGCAGGACTTCGACCTCTACCCCGGCGTGATCGTCGAGTCCCGCCCGATCGGCGTCTTCAACATGACCGACGACGGCGGCGGCGACGCCAAGGTCCTCTGCGTCCCGACCGACGCCCGGTTCGACCACATCAAAGAGATCAGCGATGTCAGCGAATTCCTGATCAAGGAAATCGAGCACTTCTTTACCCGCTACAAGGACCTGGAGCCGGGCAAGTGGGTCAAGGCCGAGGGCTGGGGCGACCGCGCCGCCGCCGAGGCCGAGCTGGAAGCGTCCATCAAGCGCTACGTGCCCTCGGCAGGACACTAACCCACCCACCGTCACCGGCGGGAAGGTGCTTCGACGGCGGGTGCGGGTTTCGGAAGAACCCGCACCCGTCGTCGTCGTTTAACCGGTGAAGCGTCCGGGATCTGTGTAATCGTGGGCTCATGAACGCCGAAACTGCCGTTGATCCGCGGATTCCGATGAGGACGCTCGGCGTCGATCTTGCCGCCGCGGCCGCCAAGACGGCAGTGGCGGTCCTGGAGTGGGCCGGCGGGTCGGCCCGGCTGGAGCACCTGGCGCTCGGCGTGGAAGACCAGGAAATCGTGGACCTGTTCGGCTCCAGCGGCATGACCGGCGTCGACTGCCCCGTGGGCTGGCCGGACGCGTTTCTTCCTTTCATCGCCGGGCACTTGAACTTCGAGGCCCATCCCGTGCTGGACCATGACGGGATCGAGGGCCGCCGGCTGCTGGCCTACCGGGACACGGACCGTTTCGTCACCGGCCAGACCGGCCTGATCCCCCTCAGCGTCTCCGCTGACCGGCTGGCCCACCCGGCCATGCGGTGCGCCGTCATCCAAGCGAAGATCGCCCGGGAGTACGGGCCGCAGGCCAGGGACGGCAGCGGCCGGCTCGCCGAGGTCTACCCGGCGGCGTCGCTGAAACTGTGGGGTCTTAGTACCCGCGGCTACAAGGGGCGCGGCGCAGCTGAATCGGAGCGGCTGGGAGCGGCCCTGGGCACGCTGTCCGCCGCCGCACCGTGGCTGGATTTGGCCGGACACCAGGGCCAGCTGGCCGCCTCCGACGACATGTTCGACGCCCTCATCGCTTCGCTGACCGCGCGGGCGGTCGCCCTGGGCTGGACGTTGCGCCCCGATGGCCGGCACGCCCGGGCTGCGCTGAGCGAGGGTTGGATCCACCTGCCCCGGTGCGGGCTGGAGGAGCTCGCCGGCTAGCCATGGCCGCGGTTACTTGCCCCGCAGCGGCCAGTCCCTGATCTCCGCCGGGTCCTCGCCGTACTCCCGGGTATGGTCCCGGGCGCGCATGCGGCTGTCCTGCAGGGACTGGCGCAGCAACGAGTGCTTCTCAGCCAGCCCGGGGACGCGGTCGATCGCGTCGATTGCCAGCTGGAAGCGGTCGATCCCGTTGAGCATGGCCATGTCGAACGGCGTGGTGGTGGTGCCTTCCTCCTTGTAGCCGCGCACATGCAGGCCCTCCTGGTTGGTGCGGCGGTGCGTCAGCCGGTGGATCAGCGCGGGATAGCCGTGGTAGGCGAAGATCACCGGCTTGTCTGCCGTGAAGATTCCATCAAAGTCCCGGGACGTGAGCCCGTGCGGATGCTCGCTGGCGTCCTGGAGCCGCATGAGGTCCACCACGTTGACCACCCGCACCCGCAGGCCGGGTGCGCCCTGCTTCAGGAGTTCCGCGGCGGCAACGGTTTCCACCGTGGGGACATCTCCGGCGCAGGCAAGGACGACGTCGGGCTCCTCGCCGTTGACCTCGGAGCCCGCGAACTCCCAGATGCCCAGGCCCCGGCGGCAGTGGTGCGATGCCTCCGCCGGAGCCAGCCAGGTTGGCGAAGGCTGTTTGCCGCTGACCACGATGTTGACGTAGTCGCGGGACTCCAGGCAATGCTCCATCACGGCCAGCAGGGTGTTGGCGTCCGGCGGCAGGTAGACCCGGATGATCTCGGCCTTCTTGTTCACGGCGTGGTCGATGAAGCCCGGGTCCTGGTGCGAAAAGCCGTTGTGGTCCTGCTGCCACACGTGGGAGGACAACAGGTAGTTCAGGGAGGCCACGGGCTGGCGCCAGGCCAGTTGCCGGTGCACCTTGAGCCATTTGGCGTGCTGGTTGAACATCGAATCGACAATGTGGATGAACGCCTCATAGCAGTTGAACACCCCGTGCCGGCCGGTCAGCAGGTACCCCTCCAGCCAGCCCTGGCAGAGGTGTTCGCTGAGGACCTCCATCACCCGGCCGGCGCGGGCAATGTGCTCATCCAGCGGATCAATCCGGTACTGCCAGACCTTGTCGGTTGCCTCGTAGACGTCCTGCAGCCGGTTCGATGCCGTCTCATCCGGGCCGAAGAGCCTGAACGTGTCCGGGTTGGCGGCAATAACGTCCCGCATCCAGGCGCCCAGCGTGATCATGGGGCTGATCCGTTCGACGCCGGGTTCGCCGACGTCGACGGCGTGCCGGCGGTAGTCCGGCAGCGTCAGCGGACGCAGTAGGAGCCCGCCGTTGGCATGGGGAGTGGCACTCATCCGCAGGTGACCGGCTGGGGCGTTTCCCGCCGTCTCCGGCAACAGGCGGCCTTGGCGGTCGAAGAGTTCCTCCGGCCGGTAGGACTCGAGCCACTGCTGCAGCTGGTTCAGGTGGTCCGGGTTGGTGCGGACCTCGCCGAGCGGGACCTGGTGGCTGCGCCAGGTGCCCTCCACCTGCTCCCCGTCCACCTTCTTCGGGCCGGTCCAGCCCTTGGGTGAACGCAGCACGATCATCGGCCACCGCGGGGCGCCCTGCGTGCCGCCTTCCTGAGCGGTGCCGTCCTGTGCGGTGCCGTCCTGTGCGGTATCGCCGCCGCGGTGCTGCTGCTGGATGGTCCGGATTTCGGCCAGGCAGGCGTCCAGCGCGGCCGCGAAATCCCGGTGGGCCGCGGCTGTGTCCGCCGGATCGGCCACCGTGACGAAATGCGGCACATGGCCGTAGCCACGCAGCAGCTGTTCCAGCTGGGCCTCGGGCATCCGGGCCAGAATCGTGGGGTTCGCGATCTTGTAGCCGTTCAGGTGCAGGATGGGCAGCACCGCGCCGTCGGCCGCCGGGTCCACGAAGTTGTGCGAATGCCAACTCGCGGCCAATGGGCCGGTCTCGGCCTCGCCGTCACCGATGACGACGGCGGTGATCAGCTCCGGGTTATCAAAGACGGACCCGTAGGCGTGCGCGAGGGAATAGCCGAGCTCACCGCCCTCGCTGATGGAGCCGGGTGTCTCCGGGGCGGCGTGGCTCGGAATGCCGCCAGGGTAGGAGAACTGCCGGAACAGCTCTGCCAGGCCGGCCTCATCATCTCCGACGTGGCGGTAAATCTCGGAATAGGTGCCTTCGAGCCAGGCGTTGGCCACGACTGCGGGGCCGCCATGGCCGGGTCCGGCGATGAATAGCATCTGCTGGCCGTCCCGGCGGATCGCCCGGTTCAGGTGGGCATAGACAAAATTCAGTCCGGGCGTGGTTCCCCAGTGGCCCAGGAGCCGGGATTTGGTGTGTTCAGCGCGGAGGGGCTCGCGCAGCAACGGGTTGGAGCGGAGATAGATTTGCCCCACTGAGACGTAGTTCGCCGCACGCCACCAGCGGTCCACGTGGTCCAGTGCCTCTCTGTCCAGGACCGGGCTGTCCAGGTCCCGGCTGCCCAGGTCCCGGCTGCCGGGCCGCATATCGGTCCGGGTGGTTCGCTTCACGTCACGGCTCACGGTAGTCCTCGCTTCGCTTGGTGCTGCCTCGGCACATCTGGTCCATCGCAACACGTCCGGCGGGCGGGGCACAACCTCGGCCCGCGGACGCCCGCCGGCAACTTGCCCCCCAAGGGCCACCGGGTAGTGTGTCATCCAGAATGTTCACGCTGACCATCAATCAAACCGACAGCCGGCGCGACGGCGACCGCGTGCCGCAGCTCCTCAAGGACCTGCGGCACATTCCGGCGCGCCTCGACTTCGACCGTTCCGTGGAGGACGAAGTCCAAGGCATCCTTGACTGTCCGCACCAGGCGGTGGAGGCGGCCATGATCGCCCTGCGCAGCGGCGCCTGGTACGTGGGCATTGGCGTGGGACCGGTCAACGAACCCCTGCCGAACCAGATCAAGGACGCCTCCGGGCACGGGCTGATCTACGCCCGGCGCGCCGTGGATCGCCTCCGCAACGGCAAGGACCGGGTCCGCGTGGCCGTGGAGGGCCCGCTGGCCGATCTCGCGGCAGAGGCCGAGGCCGTCCTGCGCCTCCTGGGCCACATTGTGCACGACCGGAGCCAGGCGGAATGGCGGGTGCTGGACCTGCTCACCCCGGGCGTGCGCGGTCAGCAGAAAGCGGTGGCCGAAGAGCTCGGGATCACCACGCAGGCCGTGAGCAAAGCCGTGGCCCGGTCCCAGTGGAACGAAGAGCACGCGGCCCGCCCCGCTGCGGCGCGGCTCCTGAGCCTCATCCTCGACGTCCGCTAGCCGGACGGTCCCTCACGGGAACCGCCCGTCCGTCCCCGGCGGCTAGAGCAGGCTGCGGAGCACGTGCGCGGCGCCGTCGTCGTAGACCGACTTCGTCACTTCGTCCGCGGCGGCAATCACTTCCACGGGGGCCTGGCCCATGGCCACGCCGCGGCGTGCCCAGGTCAGCATCTCGATGTCGTTGCGGCCGTCGCCGACGGCGATAGTGCGCTGGGTGTCGATGCTGAGCCGGTCGCGGAGGTGCTCCAGCGCGCTGGCCTTCGTGACGCCGGCCGCGGCAATGTCCAGCCACGCCGTCCAGCCCACCGAATACGTCACGCCGGCCAGACCGATGTGGCGGATCGCGGCGTTGAACTCTTCGGGCGTGTTCTCCGAGCTGAAGACCACCACGCGAACGGCGGTTGCCTCCAGCATGGTGTGGAAGTCGACACCCACCGCTTCGACGCCGAAGCTGGCGTCCTGGAAGCGCTCCGTGGACAGGAAATTGCCGTCTGCGTCCTCGAGGGCGTACTTGGCAGTGGGCAGCCGTTTGCGCAGGGCCCGAAGCACGGGTCCCGGGTCAAACGTTGTCTTGTGGAGGACTTCGTAACCGTCCGGCAGCCCTGAGTCGATGCGGAGGATCACGCCGCCGTTGGAGCACACGGCGTAACCGGTGTCGATCCCGATGTGCTCGATGACGGGCAACGTGGCATTGAGGGAGCGGCCGGTGGCGATCATTACGTGGTGGCCTGCGGCCACTACGGCCTGGGCGGCCTCGCGGACAGGAACCGACATGTGCCCGTCGTGGTCCACAAGGGTGCCATCGACGTCCAGGGCGATCAGCAGCTTGCCACCGGCGCCGTTCCGGGTGCTTTTGTCCCGGACGGTCCTGGTCTCGGCTGCCGTGTTCTGGGTTGTCATGTTCTGGTGTGTGGTGCGCCGGTCATCGTTGCCGGCGACTGAGGATTCAGTCATGGTTGTCATCTCACAAGTAGAGCAGACACCCCCGACGGCCGCTAGGACACACGCCACAGCAGCGTGTGAACTTGCGGTAAACACCCACAGCCTGTCCACAGTGTGAGTATTTACCGGCGGCCACCGGGGGCCTGGCTGGTGGTTCTGGTGGGCGGTTACAGGACGGGGAGGACCGTCATGCCGCCGAGGTACTTCTGCAGCGCGGCGGGGACGTTGACGGACCCATCGGGGTTCTGGTGGTGCTCCAGGATGGCAACGATCCAGCGGGTGGTGGCCAGTGTGCCGTTGAGCGTGGCCACGGCCCGGGTGCCCTTGGGCGCACCGTCCTCGTTGAAAACCCGTTCGCGGATGTTCAGGCGCCGCGCCTGGAACGTGGTGCAGTTGGACGTGGAGGTCAGCTCCCGGTAGGCGCCCTGGGTGGGGACCCAGGCCTCGCAGTCGAACTTCCGGGCCGCTGAATTGCCCAGGTCCCCGGCCGCGGTGTCTATGACCCGGTACGGCAGCTCGCACTTGGCCAGCATCTCCTCTTCCCACGCCAAGAGGCGGGCGTGCTCGGCGGCCGCCTCCTCAACCGTGGTGTAGATGAACATCTCCACCTTGTTGAACTGGTGGACCCGGATGATGCCGCGGGTGTCCTTGCCGTGCGATCCGGCCTCGCGGCGGTAACAGGAGCTCTGGCCGGCGTAGCGGACCGGACCGCCCGAAAGGTCCAGGATCTCGTCGGCGTGGTAGCCGGCAAGGGGCACCTCGGAGGTGCCCACAAGGTAGAGGTCGTCTTCGGCGAGACGGTAGATCTCGGCGTCGTGCTTGACGTCAAAGCCGGTGCCCTGCATGGTTTCCGGGCGGACCAGGGTGGGCGTGATCATGGGGACGAACCCGGCGTCGATCGCCTGTTCCATCGCCATCTGGAGGAGCGCCATTTCCAGGCGGGCGCCGACGCCGCGCAGGAAGTAGAAGCGGGAGCCGGAAACCTTGGCCCCGCGTTCCATATCGATAGCCCCGATCAGCTCACCGATTTCCAGGTGGTCCTTGGGCTCGAAGTCGGGAAATTCGCGCGGTGCGCCCACCGTCTTGACGACGATGTAGTCGTCCTCGCCGCCGGCCGGGACGCCGTCCTCGATCAGGTTGGGGATGCTCCGGAGCAGTTCTTCGTGGGCGCTCTGGGCAAGATCCGCCTCGGCAGATGCGGCCTTGACGGAGGCAGCGAGTACCTTCACCTCTGCGAGGAGGGCCTGCTTTTCCTCGCCCTTGGCCTGCGCTACCTTCTTTCCGAAGAGGTTCTGTTCGGCCCGGAGGTTCTCGAACCGGATCAGCGCCGCGCGCCTGGCCGAGTCCGCAGTGATGATCGCGTCCACCGCGGATTCGTCGGCGCCGCGGGCGCGCTGGCTGGCACGGAACTTGTCCGGATTTTCGCTGAGGTCTTTTACGTCGATCACCAGACAAGAGTATCCAATCCGGTCACCGTTCCCGGGCAACCTGAAGCGGGGGCGCTGGCGGGATACTGTTGGATCACAATGCGCGACTGGCTGCTATACCTCGTCATCGCTGGGGTCCTGGCGATTGCCGTCTCCAGCTGGTGGGGAGTGCGCCGGTTGAAGGCCAAGCACACCCGCCGGGCCGTGTGGGAGGAAACCCACAGCCCGGGCCTGGGCCATCAGAGGGTTGCCGTGGTCCTGAATCCCATCAAGGCCAGGTCGGCCGAGGCCCGGGGCCTGATTGAAGCCGCGTGCGCCAAGGCAGGCTGGCAGCCGCCCCGCATCTTTGAAACCACCGCTGAGGACCCCGGCTTCTCGCAGGCGCGGGCGGCGGTGGACTACGGAGCCGACGTCGTCCTGGCCTGCGGCGGCGACGGTACCGTGCGCGTGGTGGCCGAGGTCCTCGCCGGGACGGACACCGCCATGGGCCTGATCCCGCTGGGCACGGGCAACCTCCTGGCCCGCAATGTGCATCTGGAGGTGGGCGACCTCCCCGGCAACGTGCAGGCCGCCTTGTTCGGGCACCAGCGGTTCATCGACACGGCACGGCTCACCCTGGAGAATTCACGCACCGGAGAATCGGCGCAACACACGTTCCTGGTGATCGCGGGCATCGGCATGGACGCCGAAGTGGTCAATGATACGAACGACGACCTGAAGAAGGCGGTGGGCTGGCTCGCGTACACCGAAGCCGGCGCCCGGCATCTGCTGGGGCGGCGCAAGAAGGTGTCCATAGCCCTGGATGACCAGCCTGAGCAGTCCCGGAATATCCGCAGCGTCCTGTTCGCGAATTGCGGCCTGATCCCGGGGGGAATCGACTTCATCCCGCAGGCGATGATCGATGACGGGATGCTCGACATCGTGGTGATGAGCCCGCGCAGTGCAATCGGCTGGCTGGCCATGTACACAAAGATTGTTCTGAAGCACAAGAAGGAACTGCCGGTCATGACGTACTACCGGTCTGGCAAGATCACCATCCGGTGCCCCGAACCTATGCCCACCCAGGTCGACGGCGATCCTTCCGGTGAGGCCACGAAGGTCACCGTCCAGGTGGCCCCGGGATCCCTACTGGTCCGGGTCAAGGACGGCACCGAAGTCGACTAGGCCGACGCAGGCCGGAGCGGCAACTAGGCGCTGGCGGCCTTCTTTGCCTCTTCGGCCTTCTTCGCTTCCGCGGCAGCCTTGGCGGCCCGGGCTTCGGACTGCTCCCGGATCATCGCCTGTTCTTCTTCGAAGCGCAGGCGGTCCGCGCGGTCGGCGTCGTCGCCGTCCCAGTCCTGGTTGTCAGCTGTCGGCTTGGGATTGACGATCATTCCCTGGCCGTCGTTGTCTGTGCTGGTGCCTGACATGACCCGCTCCCTCCGTTAGGGGACTTCCCCAATATGGATCAGGCAAGCATACGCACAGTTGGGAGGGGGTGGAAGGGCGCCGGATGGCATTTGCCTACGCTCTGGGCGAAGCCCCCGGTGTATATTCCGCCTCGGCAGATGCTCCACCCAGTATGTCTTTCACCCACGCATGCGCGGAGCGGAATGCCTGGTCCGAGGTATGCGGCGCAACGCTGGTCCGGGTGCCGTCGGCACGCTGGTAGGACCCGAGGAAGCGCGTGGCCGGGCTGATCCGGTGGAGGCCGGCAAGCGCGTCGGCCACCCGGGCGTCAGCCACATGGCCGTCGGCATCGATGCTGAAGAAGTAGTGGCCCAGATACTGCCCGGTCGGCCGGGATTCGATCCGGCTCAGGTTCACGCCGCGGGTGGCGAACTGGTCCAGGATCTCCATCAAGGCACCCGGCCGGTCCTCGGGCAGCGGCACCACCACGGTGGTCTTGTCCGCGCCGGTGCGGTCCGGCAGTTGCCCCGGGCGGCCCACAAGCACGAACCGGGTCACCGCGCCGGGGTTATCGCCGATATTTTCAGCCAGCACGGCCAGCCCCGGCTGCTCGTCGGCCACGATCGGGGCGCAGATCGCGGCGTCGTAGTGCGCGCCGTCGCCGTCCAGCAGGCCCATGGCGGCCGCGGCGGTGGACGACCCCGGAATGTATTCCGCGTGGGGAATATTAGCCTCGACCCAGAGCCTGCACTGGGCCCAGGCGTGGCCGTGGGTGGAGACGCGCCGGATGTCCCCGATCGCCACGCCCGGCCTGGCCACAAGGACGAAGCTGATGGGCACCAGGGCCTCCCGGAGGATCCTGAGTTCCTGGCCGGTGGCGATGGCGTCCAAGGTGGCCGTCACGCCGCCTTCGACGGAGTTTTCAATCGGCACCATGGCCGCATCGGCCGAGCCGTCCCGCACCTTGTCCAGCGCCGTGTTCACATTCGATGACGGGATGCGGATGGCGTCCGCCGCGTCCGGGACTTGCATCAGGGCCGCCTCGGTGAAGGTGCCCTCGGGTCCGAGGAATGTGTAGGTGAGGGCACGTGCGGGCATCAGTTCTTCCTTCTTCAGTTACAGGACGACCGGTTTGAGGCCGTTGTCGGAGACCAGCGGCATGCCGGTCTCGACCCACTGGTCCATGCCGCCGGCCACATTCACGGCGGAATACCCCATTCCGACCAGCCACTGGGTGGCCCGGTAGGAGCGGCCGCCGGTGCGGCAAATGACATAGACGTCCTCGTCCGGATCAAGCTCCTCGATCCGGGCCGGCAGCTGGTCCATGGGAATGTGCAGGGCGCCCTCGGCGTGTCCCGCGGCCCATTCATAGTCCTCGCGGACGTCCACGATCTTGGCACCATCGGGGATGCCAGACACGCTTACGCTCTGGAAATCGCTCATGTTCAGCCTTTCCGCAGAATTCAAGCTCCGATCCCAGCGTATCCCCCGCCGCTGGCCGCGCGCCCCCGCTGGCGGCACGTTACGCTTCTGGGGACCGCAAAGGAGACTCATGGCTGCCGAACACCCCGCGGAGCGGCCCGTCCGCGGCCCCCGCCCCGGGACATGCCCTCGCCTCGCTGCGGGCGCTGGACATGATGCCAAGGTGTCCTCCCGCAGGTCCCAAAAATGGGCATGTCCCCCGGGCAAGGAACCCGCACGGCCCCGCGAACGGCTGGAGTCCCGCTTCCTTGGCTGAAATCCACGAGCTCTCCGCCGTCCAGCTCCGCGATGCGCTTCGTGCCGGGGAGCTCTCGGCCAGGGAGGCCACCGATCATTTCCTGGCCCGCATCGAAGCCCGGAACCCGCACCTGGGGGCCTTCATCACCGTCACGGCGGACCAGGCGCAGAAGGATGCCGCGGCAGCGGACCATGTCCGTGCCCTTCGGGGCCGGACCGGCGAAGCCCTGGCACCGCTGCATGGGATGCCGGTCGCCTTCAAGGACCTGACGGATGTGGCGGGGGTTGCCACCACGCATGGAAGCGCCGCGCTGGAGCGCAAGCCGGCGCTGGCCGACGGAGCCCTTGCCGCCGCGCTCAAGGCCGCGGGGGTGGTATCGCTGGGCAAGACGCAGGTTCCGGAGTTCGGCCTGACTGCGTACAGCGAGAACCGGATCGCCCCGCCGTCGCGCAATCCGCATGCGCTCAGCCGCAGTTCGGGCGGATCCTCAGGCGGCAGCGCTGCCGCCGTGGCGGCGGGGCTGCTGCCGTTCGCCCCCGGGTCCGACGGCGGCGGCTCCGTGCGGATTCCTGCTGCGGCGTGCGGACTGGTCGGGCTGAAACCCGGGCGAGGGCTCGTGCCGGCCGGGGAAAGCTCCGGCGATCCGGCCCAGCTCGTGGTTGCCGGGCCGCTCGCGCGGTCGGCCGCCGATGCCGCGCTGCTCTTGGATGCCATGGTGCCTGGCGCGGCGCCGGTTCCGGCCCCGGCAGGCCCGCAAGGCGCCAGTTACCTCGACCTGACCGCCAGGGAGCCGCGCCGGCTGCGGATCGGAATCAGCCTGGACAGCCCGTGGCAGACGGCTTTCCCCTTCACTTCGGATCCTGAGGCGCTCAACGCCCTGTCCGACGGCGTCGCGCGGCTGGAGGCGGCGGGCCACGAGACCTCGGAGGCCGCGATTCGCTATGACAACCGCTACGCGGCCGCTTTCACCACGGCCTGGACTGCCGGGATCGGCAGCGCGCGAATCCCGCCCCACCGCGAGGCGCTCCTGACCCCGCTCACCAGGACGTTCCGGCGCCGGGCGCAGCAGCGGAGTCCGGCGAAACTCAACGAATCCGTCGGGTTCCTCCGGCAGTTCCAGCGCGACACGATCGCCCAGTACACCCAGTGGGACCTCATCCTCACCCCGGCCCTGGCACAGACGCCCCGCCCGGTGGGCTGGTTCACCGCCGCGACGCACGGCGGGGACTACTGGCCGGCTGCGGAATGGGCTGGCGACGCCGACGGCGACTACCGGAAGCAATGCGAATACGCGCCGTGGTCCTCCATGGTGAACGTCTGCGGGCTGCCTGCCATCAGTATTCCGGTGCACTGGACCGGGGGCGCCCCGGGTTCAGGCCTGCCGATGGGCATCCAGCTGATCGGGCCGATGGGCTCCGAGGGGCTGCTGGTGCAGGTGGCCGCCCAGCTGGGGTTCTAGCCTTCGATCCTGCCCCGGCCGTGGGTCCATTTCGGCCGCAGGCAGGACAGACTGCGCGCGTCGGGACGCCCGGACCTGGAACGCGTAGCCCTGCACAGGCCGGGCTCTGCGGCGCTCTTCAGGGGACATGCCCTCCACTCACACCGAACATGGCACGTTTCCACGCCCCGGACCGAGCACGGGGCATGTCCGGCACCCACCGTTGCGGACATGCTCACTCCCCACGCAGCGCAGGGGACATGTCCAGCGCTCACCGCGGACATGCCCACGCCTGGCCGCGAGGACTGGACATAATGCCATCATGTCCACGCACGGGCTCCAAGAATGGGCATGTCCCGTGGGAGCGGGCCAAGGGAGTAGCGCCGCCCTCTGAGGCCGCCCACCGCTCCCCGTCCCGCGGTGACCGGGGCCTACCCGCGGAAGTAGCCCGCGACGTCGGCGATGATCTGGACCGATCCGCTCGAGGTATTCGTAATCTTGACGTTGCCGTCCGGCCCCACCGGGACCACAGCGAGGTTGGCGACCGTCTGTCCGCGCACGTAGAACAGGTTGGACGCGTTCGGGGTGGACGGCCCCGACCCGAACGCCGTGAGGAACCCGCTGGACTTGGACTCGGTGGTGGTCAGGTTGACCACCACGGCGGCCACGGTGGTCGGGATTCCCTTGACGCCGCGCACGTGGAACGTCAGCGATCCTCCCGCCGCCACCGGGCCTCTGGACAACCGTGTGTCCAGGAACCGTGTGGGGCTCAGGGCGCGGAGGGCGCCGGCCTGGGCCGGTTTGCCCGGCAGGAAATACCCCGCGACGTCTGCGATGACCTCCGCCGTGCCGGCCGAAGTGTTCGCCACCGTCACCTTCCCGTCAGTCCCGACGGGCACCACCACGAGGTTGGGCACCGTCTGTCCCGCCGTGTAGTTCAGGCTGGAAGCCGCCGGCTTCACGGACCCCGCGGGGTAAGCGGTCAGGAAACCAAAGCTCTTCGTCTGGGTCGCCGTGAGGTTCAGGACCACCGCCGAGGCGTTCGTCGGGATCCCCAGCTTGCCGCCGGCCGTGAAGGTCACCGATTTTCCGCCGGAGACCGGTCCGGAGGACAGCCGCGTGTCCAGCAGCCTGGCGGGTGCCACGGAACTGAACGTCCCGGGTTCGGACGGTGTGCCTTCATGGAAATACGCGGACACTTCGGCGGTCAGCTGCGCGGACCCGGACGACGTGTTGGTGAGGGTCAGCCGGCCGTCCGTGCCAAGGGGCACCATGGCGAGGTTGGAAACGGTCTGCCCGGCTACATAGTTCAGATTCGAAGTCCCCGGCTTGTTGGTCCCGGAGGCGTGGGCGGTGATGACGCCGTACGACGTCGGCGAGATCACCGTCAGGTTCACCACGACGGCGGACGCGTCGGCCGGCACGCCCCTGACGCCGGCTACCCGGAACGACACTGACTTGCCCGCGGCCACCCGGCCCGGCCAAATCCTGGTGTCCAGGAACCGCGTCGGGTCCATGGCAATGGCCCGGCCCGCGCAGTTCGGCGCGGCGGATTCAGGCGTGGCAGCGCCGGAAGCTTGGGTGTTCGCGATCGCCCGCCGGTACGCGGCAAGGTATGACTTGCCCAGGTATTCGACGCCGGCCCGGGAGAAGTGGGTTGAGTCGCCCGGGTTCAGGGCGCAGGCGAGGGAGGGCGCGAAACCGGTATAGGCGACGCGGCCTGGGGTTTCGTAGTGGCTCTTGTCCACATTGGGCCGGCCCGGAGTGGCCGCGATGCCTTCCGGCGACATGCGTCCCACCACGAAGGGCAGCTTGGGCGCGGACAGCTGGTCGCGGAAGTAGGCAATGAGCTGGTCCAGCTTCGCGCTGTAGCTCGCTGTGCTTGTGCCGGAGCTGCTCTCGCCCTGGTGCCAGAGGATCCCCTTGAGAACCACGGCGTAACCGGCCGCTTTGGCCGCCGCGATACCGCTCAACGTCTGCTTGACGGCGAGCGCCGCCAGGTCGTACTCCGGGGCGGAGGCCGCGCCCACGGACCACGTCAAAGCCGCCGTCCCGCCGCCGAAGGCGGTGTCGCCGTGCGCCGCCGGGATGATGAGGACTCCGACGTCGGCGGGCTGGGTCTTCAGATACTCCCGGGCCATCGTCGTGGCGGGCGAAAGGCCGTTGGGAGTGTCGTGCATGTCCAGGGGTACCGAAGCAGGCCGGAACGTGGGGGTTTTCGCTCCGTACTGGAAGATGCGCGGGTCCGCCACGTCGTCCGTTCCCTTGAGGGGCAGGCCCCGCCCGGACATGTTGGACTGCCCGGCCGCGACAAAGACGTGAAGGGTTGTGATGGCCTTGGCGGCCTGCGCCGGCACAATGCCCGGAACCATCAGGGCAAAAACCGTCAGGCCGATCAGGAAGCCGTGAAGCCACAGGCCCCGGGCCGAAGTCGGGGACCGTCTGGCAGGGTCCGGGGCCCAACGCCGGCGGGACGGCCGCCGCACGCAGGCCGTTGTTGAGGAAGGCATTACCCCCACAGCCGGCAGTGCCGGGTTCGGGGGACGATAACGCATTCCCCAACCAGCCATAGTTCACACTGTCGCCGAGCCACCTTGAGGTTTTCTTGCCTGCGGCATGCGGCCAAAGGGGCTGCCAAGGCGACTGCCGCCCTCCCCCACTCGGCAGCCGTCAGGCCGCCGTCGGGATGCCCAAATGGACGCCCAAATGGACGCTGGCTGCGGCCTGCGGCTATCGTTCACACAAACCCGACCCAGGCCGCGAAAGAGGATCGATGAAGATCACCGGTGCAGTACTTGAGGAAATCGGACGCCCGCGCCCCTTCGCGGAATCCAGGCCCATCAGCATCTCCGAGCTGGAGCTGGCGGCTCCCGGGCCAACCGAGATCCTCGTCCGGATGGAGGCGGCCGGGATCTGCCACTCGGACCTGAGCGTTGTCGACGGCAACCGGGTCCGGCCGGTCCCCATGCTCCTGGGCCACGAGGCCGCGGGCCGCATCGTGACGGTCGGATCCGCCGTCGCTGACCTGCGGCCCGGGCAGCGCGTGGTCATGTCCTTCCTGCCTCGATGCGAGAGCTGCGCGAACTGCGCCGAGGACGGCCGGCTGCCCTGCACAGCCGGGTCGCAAAGCAACAACGACGGAACCCTGCTGCACGGATCCCGGCACCTGAGCCGCAACAGCCTGCCCGTCCACCACCACCTGGGCGTCTCGGGTTTCGCCACCCATGCCGTGGTGGACCGCGCGTCCGCCGTGCCGGTGGACGACGACATCCCGGCGGACATAGCCGCGGTCCTGGGCTGCGCCGTGCTGACCGGCGGCGGCGCCGTGCTGAACGCGGCCCGGCCCCGCCCGCAGGACAGCATCATGATCGTCGGCCTCGGAGGGGTGGGCATGGCGGCGCTCATCACGGCCATCTCCCAGGGCATCTCGCGGATCATCGCAGTGGACACGCTGGAGGAGAAACTCGATCACGCCCGCCGCCTGGGCGCCCACGAAACGTACACGCCGCAGCAGGTCCTCGAGGAGGCCGTCAAAGCCAGGTACGTGATCGAGTGCGCCGGAAACCCCCGCGCCTTTGAAACCGCGTTCGCCGCCACCTCCCCCGGCGGTACCACCGTCACGGCCGGGCTGCCCTCCCCCGAAGCCCGGGCCCAGCTGGCACCGCTGACCGTCACCGCCGAAGCCAGGACAATCGTGGGCAGCTACCTGGGCTCCGCCGTCCCGTCACGGGACATCCCCCAATACGCCCAGCTGTGGCGGGAGGGGAAACTGCCGGTCGAGGAGCTGATTTCGGACCGCATCGCCCTGGCGGACATCAACCAGGCCATGGACCAGTTGGCCGACGGCCGTGCCATCCGGCAGGTCATCATGTTCGACGGCGGCGAGCCCGCCTAGGAGCCGGTGTAGGACGCCGCCTAGGACACGGCCGCCGGGGCGGCCCCCACGGCCCGGCCGGCCCCGGGAAATCCGTCGAAAGAGAGGCAAAACACTATCCGGGTTGCTTGCCTCCGGCCTGCTCGAATGTGACAATCGCGCGTCACAATGTCACCATTAAGTAAATGAGCACAACTCATTTATCCAATCCCCCCGCTACAACGCCGGGCGATCCCTCGTTCAGTCCCCCCGTTAAGACGCCGGGCGACACGTCGTTTTTCGGCCACCCAAAGATGCTGGCCAGCCTTTTCTCCGTAGAGATGTGGGAGCGCTTCTCCTTCTACGGAATGCAGGGGATCCTCCTCTACTACATGTACTTCACCGCCGCCCAGGGTGGCCTTGAGATCCCTCAGGCACTGGCCGCCGGCCTCGTCGGCGCCTACGGTGGCGGCGTCTACCTCTCCACGATCCTCGGCGCGTGGCTTGCAGACCGGATCTTCGGCTCTGAGAAGGTGCTGTTCGGTGCGGCCATCCTGATCATGGCCGGCCACATCGGGCTGGCACTCGTTCCCGGCATACCCGGCCTGCTCGCCGGACTGGTGCTGGTGGGCGTGGGCTCCGGCGGGCTGAAGGCCAACGCCACCGCCCTCGTCGGCAGCCTGTACGGCGAGAAGGACGAACGCCGCGACGCAGGATTCTCCATCTTCTACATGGGCATCAACGCCGGCGCGCTGATCGGCCCGCTGGTCACCGGCTGGCTGCAGGAAAGCCAGGGCTTCCACTGGGGCTTCGGTGCCGCCGCGGTCGGCATGGCCATTGGCCTTGTCATCTACTCGCTGGGCCGCAAGAAGCTGCCCGAAGCAGCACAGCGGGTCCCGAATCCCCTTCCCGCTACCCAGCGCACCCGCTACGGCCTGGTCTTCGCCGGCATCGCCGTGATCGTTGCTGCGCTGCTCGTGACCGGCACCGTGAACGCCGGGAACCTTGCCATGACCATGGCCTACGCCGCAATCGGCGCGTCGGTGCTGTACTTCGCCCTGATCTTCAGCAGCAAGAAGGTCACCGCCATCGAGCGCGGCCGGGTGACGGCGTTTATTCCGCTGTACATCGCTTCCGCCGCGTTCTGGGCGCTTTTCCAGCAGCAGTTCACCTTCATTGCCGTCTACTCGGAAGAGAAGCTGGACCGGAACCTCTTCGGCTGGGAAATGCCTGCCGCCTGGGTCCAGTCCATCAACCCGGTGTTCATCATCATCTTTGCCGGCATCATGGCCGCCCTGTGGACCAGGCTCGGCCGGAAGCAGCCCGGTTCGGCGCTGAAGTTCTCGATTGGCCTCTTCGTCATGGGCCTTGCTTTCCTGGCCTTCATCCCGCTGGCCGGCGGCGGCAAGACGCCTCTTTTGGCTCTGGTTGGAATCCTGCTTCTGTTCACTCTCGCAGAGCTGTTCCTCTCCCCCATCGGCCTGTCCGTCACCACCAAGCTGGCGCCGAAGGCCTTCCACACCCAGATGGTGGCCCTGTTCTTCCTCTCCGTTTCCCTGGGCACCACACTGGCCGGCATCCTGTCGGGCCTGTACAACCCGCAGGACGAACTGCCGTACTTCATCGGCATCGGTGGAACCGCGATGCTGCTCGCCGTGGGCCTGGCGATCGCCTCGCCGGCGATCAAGAAGCTCATGGGCGGCGTACGCTGACCCGATGAACCCCGCACATCGCGTCCCGGTTGCTTCGCGCGTCTACACTCCCGCCCCCGGCGAGGCGTCCGACGTCGAAATCATGCCGGCGGGCGACGTGACCGACGGTGTGGTGCGGGTTGGCGGAACCATCCGCCGCCCGCACCAACCGCAATCCCTCGCCGTGGCCGAGTACCTCGACTGGCTGGAGGACGCCGGCTTTGAGGGCTCCCCGCGCTTCCTTGGCCGCGACACACAGAGCCGGGACGTCCTGACGTTCGTGCCGGGAAAGTGCGCCGGGGCGCAGCCGGAAACGTGGGTGCAGTCCGAGCACCTGTTGGCCTCCGTGGGCCGCCTGGTGCGGCGCCTGCACACGGCGTCGGAGGGCTTTGCGCCGCGGGCCCACACGTTCCCGCCGCGGCCGGTCCGGCCGAACCCCTCCGACGCCGCCGCGCTCATCTGCCATCTGGACATCACACCCCAGAACGTGGTGGTCCGGGGCGGCCAGGCCGCGGGACTGGTGGATTTCGACCTCGCAGGGCCCGCCACGGCACTCCACGATTCGCTCAACACCGCCATGCACTGGGTTCCGCTCCGCGACCCGTCAGACGCGTGGCCGGGTTGGGAAGGCCAGGACCCGTTCCGCCGGCTGCGCATCTTCGCCGACGCCTACGGCTGGACGGAGAATGAACGACGCCGGGTGCCCGGCGCCGGGATCGACGCCGCCGCGCTGAGCTACGAGCGGATGCGGCACAACGCGGCCTCCTTGGGCGGCGGCTGGGCGCGGATGTGGCAGGACGGCGTGGGCGGCCTCATCAACCGCCGGCGCGCGTGGCTTAAGGCCAATGCCGAACCGCTGGTGGCCGCACTGCTGCGCTGAGCCCTCGCATCCACGACTGCCGCCGCAGGCTGCCGCCGCGGGCCTGCTTCAGGCCGGCGGCGCCAACCAAAGGGCAGGTTTCGGCCGCGGGGGCGCCTTAGGCGCCGTATCCGCTGTTGCGCGCCGTGCCGACGACCAGTCCAAAGATGACCAGCACCAGAACAGTGACGGCGATGCCCACGTATCCCATTACAAGGCCGGCGATCGCCATGCCCCGGCCGGCCGGCTCGCGCCGCAGGGCCAGGTGTCCCAGGATGACGGCGGCCAGTTGCGGCAGCAGGAAGAATCCGAAGCCCACCAGGGCGGCGATGCCGCAGCACATGCTGGCGATGCTCAAGCTCTTGGGCGCCGCCGGCACGCCGTAGTACGCGGGCTGGCCGTAGGCGTTGGGGCTGCCCGGCTGGGCGTACGGCGATGGCTGGGCGTACGGCGACGGCTGGCCATACGGCGAGGCCGGCTGTCCGTAGCCTGCCGATCCCGCGGCATATGGCGTCCGGCCGGACTCCCCGTAGATCGGCGGGTACGGGCTGGAGTACGGGCCCTGGTCCGGCGCCGCTTGGCCCGGCTGCGGCTGGCCGGCTTGCTGGCCGGGTTGCGGCTGGCCCGGCTGCCCGGATTGCTGGCCCGGCTGCGGCTGGCCGGGTTGCGGCTGGCCCCCGTAGGGCTGCTCCTGCCAGTGCTGCTGCGCGGACTCAGGCTGCTGCTGGGACTCAGGTTGCAGCAGGGGCTCGGGCTGCGAGAACTGCTGCGTCGCCGATTGGCCTTGGTCCTGGCCACCCGGCCCGGCCTGCTGCGGCGCACCGTCCGGCTGCTGGTCCGGGAGGCGCAGCGTTGGCTGATAGCCCTCCGGGGTCTCGTCTTTGCCTTGTTTTGGCTGGTCAGTCATGGCATGTCCCCTCAAGAAGTCCCTGCGTCCAGCGTACCGCCGCGGGGTTGGCTTGGGACCAGGCCGTTCGGCGGGTTTTCTTTCGTCATAGGAACGGCATTGACGCGAAACCGTGTTGCGCGCCGGTGTCGTCTGGCATGCTGGTGCCATGGCTAGCCGCGCGGGCACAGTTGCCCAACCCCAGGACCTTGTTGACCTCACTGCGCTTTTGGATGCGTACTACGACGTTTCGCCGGACCTCTCGGACCCGGGCCAGCGGGTGGCCTTCGGCACCTCCGGGCACCGGGGATCGAGCCTGAAGGCCTCCTTCAACGAACCCCACATCCTCGCCATCACGCAGGCGATCGTGGAATACCGCGCGGGCCAGGGCATCACCGGCCCGCTCTACATGGCGAAGGACACCCATGGCCTGAGCGAGCCGGCGCAAAACTCCGCCCTTGAAGTGCTGGCGGCCAACGGTGTGAATGTCCTCATCGACGCCCGCCACGGCTACACGCCCACCCCTGCCCTGAGCCACGCCATCCTCACCCACAACCGGAACGCCGCCCCCGGCGCGCCGCAGGCCGACGGCATCGTGGTGACCCCCAGCCACAACCCCCCGGGCGACGGCGGGTTCAAGTACAACCCGCCGCACGGCGGCCCCGCGGACACCGACGCCACCGGCTGGATCGCCAACCGCGCCAACGAGCTCCTCGAAAACGGCCTGCGCGGGGTCAAGCGGATCCCCGTGGCCGACGCCCTCGCGGCAGAAACCACCGGCAAGTTCGATTTCCTTAGCAGCTACGTCGACGACCTCCCCTCGGTGCTGGACCTGAACGCCATCCGCGAGGCGGGTGTCCGGATCGGCGCGGACCCCATGGGCGGCGCGTCCGTGGACTACTGGGGCGAGATCGGCGAGCGCCACCACCTGAACCTCACGGTCGTGAACCCGACCGTTGACCCGCAGTGGGCCTTCATGACCCTGGACTGGGACGAGAAGATCCGGATGGACTGCTCCTCACCGTCGGCGATGGCCTCCCTGATCACAAGGATGTCCGAAGGCGCGAAGTTCGACATCGCCACCGGCAACGACGCCGATGCCGACCGGCACGGCATCGTGACGCCTTTTGTTGATGGACAGGGCGGGCTGATGAACCCGAACCACTACCTCGCCGTCGCCATCGATTACCTGTACCGGCACCGTACCGGCTGGAACCCGCAGTCCGTGATCGGCAAGACGCTCGTGTCCTCCTCGATCATCGACCGCGTGGCGCAGAGCCTGGGCCGGAAGCTCGTAGAGGTTCCGGTCGGCTTCAAGTGGTTCGTTCCGGGCCTGTTGTCCGGCGAAGGGGCGTTTGGCGGCGAGGAATCCGCGGGCGCATCCTTCAACAAGATGGACGGCAGCGTCTGGACCACCGACAAGGACGGCATCCTGCTGGCCCTGCTGGCCTCGGAGATCACGGCCGTGACCGGCAAGTCGCCGTCGCAGCTCTACAAGGGGCTCACGGACCAGTTCGGCGACCCCGTCTACGCCCGGATCGACGCCGCCGCCACGCGCGAGCAGAAGGCCGCGCTAGGCAAGCTCTCGCCGTCGGACGTCACCGCCACCGAACTGGCCGGCGAAACGATTTCCGCCAAACTGACCGAGGCGCCGGGCAACGGCGCGGCGATCGGTGGCCTCAAGGTGGTCACCGAAAACGCCTGGTTCGCGGCCCGGCCCTCCGGCACGGAGGACGTCTACAAGATCTACGCCGAATCCTTCAAGGGCGCCGAGCACCTCAAGCAGGTCCAGGCCGAGGCGAAGGCGCTGGTGGACGGCGTTATTTCCTAGCTACGCCGTCGCTGGCCAATACGGCGCGGTCCCTGCCAAGCGTCTTTGCCTGGTAGAGGGCCGCGTCCGCCGAGGCCACAACGGCGTCGAGGCCTCCCAGTACGGCATCCGTGGACGCGATGCCGTAACTCACGGTAGGCAACCGGGGAATGGCTTCCGTTCCGGACCGCTGGAGCCGGCGGCTGATGTCGCCGGCGATCTCCTGCGCCCGCTCCGGGGTGACGCCTGGCAGCAGGACGATGAATTCCTCGCCGCCGTAGCGGCCCACGAGATCGGTGGACCGGACGGTTCCGGCGCAGGCCCTGGCAAAGGCCTGCAGGGCGGTGTCCCCGGCAGAGTGGCCGAACTGGTCGTTGATCGCCTTGAAATGGTCGAGGTCCGCGAGGATCAGTGTTGCCGTGGTCCTGCTCCGGCGCAGGCGGCGCAGCTCGTCCTCCGCCAGGTCTATGAAGGCCGCGCGGTTGAGCAGGCCGGTCAGCCCGTCCACGGTGGCCCGGGCCCTCAGATCCTGGGTCAACTGCTCATAGCTCAGCTCTGCCATCGTGAAGGACGCGACCACAAGCGTGACGGTCGAAAACGCCGTCGTCGGCGCGGAGCCGAAGACGGAGGTAAAGACTTGCCCGCTGGGGCCGACCGCCATGAAGGCAACCAGGCGGCCCAGGTAAAACAGGGCAAGGATGCCGGCGCCGAGGGCCAGCGGGCGGTGCACACGGGAGTAGTCGCGGTCGAGCAGGAACAGTTCCCGGCACGCCAAACCGACCAGCGCGCACATGAATGCGAGGTAGATGGCCCCGCCCGCCCAGATGTTGGTTGAGGGCCGGTCGAGGGCGGAGAAAACGGCCACAATGGCGGGACCGGCAGCGAGCAGCCAGCGGGACGTGCTGACGTCCCGCAGCGACCGGGAGCCTGCCCAGATGCTGGCCGCACCGGCCACGAGCAGGACGTTGCCGCTGGGGTTGGCCCAGACCTGGTGGACTGTCCCGTTCAGCAGATAGGCCGACGTTCCGACCAGGAAGAGCAACAAGGCCATGCACCACCAGCCGCTGTACGCGGCCCTGGTCCGGCGGTAGGTGATGAAGTAGAAAAGAACGAGCAGCGTCAGAGTCACAAGGGCAAGCACCACGCGCAGTGTTGCGGTATCAAGCATCATGAAGTTGCCCCCGAGTCCGCATGTCAGTCAGCGCTATCGATCCATCGTCGAAGTCGCCCCCAAGTATGGCACCCGGCATGCCGGAAACCACCGCCGGCGTCCCGGACATGACGCCGGTCCCTCCCCGGCCGGGCCGCGCCGGCGCTCACGCCGGGGCTTCGGTCCACAGCTTCAGCACCCGGCGGGTTGCGTGCCTGCCGTCGGGGGCCATGTCCACCAGGGCTATCCGGTCAAGCGCTACGGTGTCGCCCTGCTGGAGCCGTTTGTCGCCGTGGTGGGAGACGTGCGGCCTGTACCCTTCCAGGGTGTACGCAGGCGTGGAGATCCTGCCGTGCAGCTGCTCCACGATCCGGACCAGCTCGCTATGGAGGAACTGCAGCTCGTCGCTGGGCTCTATCAGGCTGACCGGGATTGAGCCTGCGCGGCCAAACCCGGCCTCGCCGGCCACACCCACTGTGCAGCCCAGGACCGCGGCCACCGGATCCGCCATGAGGGCAGCGATCTGTTCGGCGAGCGGATCGTCCTGGTCCGGCAATGTGCCTGGTTCAGCTTCCGCGCCGGCCTCCTGGTGCTGTTCAGGGCGGGGGTCGACGACGTCGAACCCATTCACGTCAAACTTCGCCACATCAAATTTAGCCACATCAAACTTGACCAGGGTGATGTGCAGCGGCCAGTCGTCACGGGGAAACTCGAGCCCCTCAGACACCGGTTCCACGAAGGCCACCGCAATCAGGTTCCGCATGGGAAAAGTGTGCCATGCCACGGCCGCCAGAGACCGCGGAGCTTTGCGAAAACACACAGTGCCGGAGACAAAAGCGCGGACTAAGATTAAAAGTGGCCTTGGATGTGGGCCTTGCGCTGAACCGCAGAATCGCATCCCGTGTGCCTCCGGCCTGTCCCCCATGGTGCCGGAGGCACCTCCGCGAGAGAACAGCGCCGGAGGCACCACCGCGAGACGGGTGCTCCGGAGGCCTTTAGACGGTGCGGACGACGTCCTCGTAGGCGAACTTCGGCTTGGCGGCGCCCCAGGCGTCGGCCCCGGGCTGGCCGATGTTGACCACCAGGAAGCTCTTCTGGCTCCCGTCGGGGAAGAACGCGGCGTCGATCTTGGCGAAGTCGGCACCTGTCATGGGACCTGCGGCAAGGCCCAGGGAGCGGACCGCGAGGATGAAGTAGCCGGCCTGCAGGTGGGCGTTGTTGTTGCCGGTGGACGCAGCGAGGTCCGGAGCGGCGTCGTACATGGCCTTGGGTGCGTTGTAGCCGGGAAGGAAGGCGTCCCACTGCTCCTGCCAGGCAGTGTCGTAGCTCAGGACGGCGACGAGCGGCGCGGAGGCCGTCTTGGCACGGTTTCCGGCGGAGAGAGCGTCCACGAGTGTGGCCCGGGCGTCGTCGGAGCGCACGTAGGTGACGCGCAGCGGCTGTGAGTTGAAAGCGGTGGGTCCGAACTTCGTCAGTTCATAGATGGCGCGGGCCTGCTGCTCCGTGACGTCGCCGGTGAAGGCGTTCGCGGTGCGGGCTTCGGCAAAGATGGCGTCGACGGCGGCTGCCTCGATTACTGCTTCATCGTGGGCGATTGTCATTGGCATCCCTTTCGCTGTGCCGGCGCGCCCTTAGGTGGCCGGCTTCTCCTGCTGTCCATAGTTGTGGTCCCTAGTTGCAACTTCAACTTCCGGCGTCTGCTTCCCGCGGAGCCCTGTGAAGTCCGGCACACACCGTGCAAGCACACACACACCGCCCGCCCGATCCAGGAACGGCCGGTCCGGCCCGTCCCGAAGCGGACCGCCGGCAAACCCCTGCGCGGTAAAGTTGCTCGGGAAGATTCCTTCCGCGCCCGCCCCACATTCTCTGAAAGGCTCCCGGCAATGAGCATGCTCGGCACCAAATGGAAGCTCCACGGCAACGGCAAATCCGTCCGCCCCGGTGAGGTCGTCCGGCCGGATGAGCGGCTCACGTGGCCCCTGACGGTGGGGGTCGGAATGCAGCACGTTGTGGCCATGTTCGGCGCCACCTTCCTGGTCCCGATCATCACGGGCATGCCGCCGGCCACCACGTTGTTCTTCTCCGGCATCGGCACCCTGCTGTTCCTGGTCATCACCCAGGGTCGCGTGCCGAGCTACCTCGGCTCCAGCTTCGCGTTCATCGCGCCGATCATGGCTTCGCAGCAGCAGTTCGGCATCCCCGGGGCACTTGGCGGGGTGGTGCTGGCGGGGGCGACGCTCGCCGTCGTGGGCGCCGTCGTGCAGAAGTTCGGCGCAGACTGGATCAACCGGGTCATGCCGCCGATCGTGACCGGCGCGATCGTGGCGCTGATCGGATTGAACCTGGCGCCCGCGGCGAAGGCCAACTTCGATTTGGCCCCCGTCACCGCCTTCATCACCTTGGCCGTCATCATCGTGGTCAGTGTGCTGTTCCGCGGCATGCTGGGCCGCCTGAGCATCCTGGTGGGCGTTCTGGTGGGCTACCTTGTTGCGATGCTCCGGGGCGAGGTGGACTTCTCCAAGATGGAGAGTGCCGCGTGGGTGGGCCTGCCGCACTTCCAAACCCCCGAGTTCCACATCGGCGTCGTGGGCCTTTTCGTGCCGGTGGTGCTGGTGCTGGTGGCAGAGAACATCGGCCACGTGAAGTCCGTGTCCGCCATGACAGGGCAGAATCTCGACGGCGTGTCCGGCCGGGCGCTGCTGGCCGACGGCGCCGCCACTGTCCTTGCCGGGCTTGGCGGCGGGTCCGGGACCACCACGTACGCCGAGAACATCGGCGTCATGGCTGCCACCAAGGTGTATTCGACGGCGGCGTACTGGGTGGCCGGCATCTTTGCAGTGATCCTGAGCTTCTCGCCGAAGTTTGGCGAGCTGATCGCCACCGTCCCGGCCGGTGTCCTGGGCGGCGCGGCCACGATGCTCTACGGCATGATCGGCGTGCTGGGCGTGAAGATCTGGGTCCAGAACAAGGTGAACTTCTCCAACTCGATCAACCTGACCACGGCCGCCGTCGCCCTGATCGTCGGGATCGCCGACTACACCTGGACCATCGGCGACCTGAAGTTCACCGGGATCGCGCTGGGCTCGGCAGCGGCCCTGGTGATCTACCACGGCATGAAGGCGATCGCGAAGGCTCGCGGCACGGTGGCGGAGCCGGAAACCGAAGATTTGGCCCCGGCTGCGGCCTCGACGGCCGCGGTCAAGGCAGCCGCCAAGCGCACCCCCAAGAAGCGCCGCTAGGTAAAGCCGTCAGGAAAAGCCGTCAGCGGGCATGACCCGCACGAAGGAGGCCGGCCTCCCGCCCGCAGGGAAGGAGACCGGCCTCCTTCGCTGGCAGGACCGTTGAATCCGCAGCGGCGGTGATGACCGGCGGAGGGAGCCGACGGCGGCGGGATCAGCCGGCGTCGAAGGTGTCCTTGTCGTCCTCGCGGTCCTTCGGCGATTTGCTATCCGGCAGGTCCGTCCCGGAACCGTCCGGCAGCCCCGCGGCGTCCTGCCCGGACTCGGAGGAGAAGGGCCGTCCGGCGTCGGACTCTTCAGTGTTGGATGCATCCAACTCGGCGTCGGTCGAGGGCACCTGGGCGTCCTGGCTGTCGGCATCGAAGCCGGGGGCTGCGCTGGCGTTTTCTGAACTCATTTGTTCCTCCGTTCCTCCGAAGCGTCCTGCCCCGGGTTCTCCTGCGCTGTCTTGGTCTTCGCCGCCGAACTGGCTCAGGTCCGGCGCGCCGGCCGGATACGTCTCGCCGTCGGGGCTGTCCTGGCTCAGCGCCGCGGCGTCGAAGGCTTCCTCCTCGCGGGGCTGGGCAAAGTTCTTGTCATCGCCGTTTGACGCATCGCCGTTTGACGCCTGGCCGTTTTTCGCCTGCCCGCCGGGCATCTCCTGCTCGGCGGTCGGTGTGCCGTAGCCGCCCGCTTCTTCGGTAACGGCCTGGGGATCCTGCTGGTGGTCAGTCATGTCATTTCCTCCGGTTGTTGGAAGTGGGACTAGCTGGAATTTGGGGGGTCGCCGCGGACTTAGAGGCCTTTGCCTCCGGTGACCGGAAGGACGGCCCCGGAAATGTAGGAGCCGTGGTCCGAGGCGAGAAGCACGTAGGCGGCCGCGAGCTCCGCCGGCTGGCCCGCCCGTTGCAGTGGCGTGTCCTGGCCGAAGGTCGGGAGCTTGTCCGGCCACTCGGTGGCCGGAATCAGCGGCGTCCAGATGGGGCCGGGGGCCACGGCGTTGACCCTGATCCCCTGAGGTCCGAGTTCCTGGGCCAGCGCCTTGGTGAACGCCACCTGGGCCGCCTTGGTCATGGCGTAGTCGATGAGTTGCGGGGACGGGTTGAAGGCCTGGATCGATGCGGTGGTGATGATGGAGGCGCCCGCCTTCAGGTGCGGGACGGCGGCACGGGCAGTCCAGAGCAGGGAGTACAGATTCGTCTTGAAGACGCGGTCGAATTCTTCGGTGGGCAGCGATTCCAGGCTGTCACGGTTCTTCTGGTAGGCCGCATTCAGCACCAGGACATCGAGGCCTCCGAATTCGGCCAGCGTCGCCTCCACAATGTTGGCGGCGAAGTCCTCACTGCGCCCGTCGCCGGGGAGCAGCAGGGCCTTGCGGCCGGCCTTCCGGATCCATTCGGCGGTGTCCTGCGCGTCTTCGTCCTCCTCCGGCAGGTAGGAGATCGCGACGTCGGCCCCTTCCCTGGCGAAGGCGATTGCCACCGCTTTGCCGATTCCGGAATCGCCGCCCGTGATGAGGGCGGCTTTGCCGCTCAGTGCGCCGCTGCCGCGGTAGCTTTCCTCGCCGTGGTCCGGCTTGGGCTCCATGGGTGAGGTGAGGCCGGGCTGTTTTTGGATCTGTTCGGGGAATGGACCGGAGTGATAACCGGCGCGGGGATCGCGCGGCTGGTCTGTTTCTTTAGGCTGGTCTTTCTGCCTGGGCTGGTCTTGCTGCTCGCTTGAGTCGCTCATAGTCCGCCTCACCACGTGTCGGTTTCCAGGGATGCTCATCGGGCCGGAGTGGGCGTGCCCCGAAACCATCCCTCCGAAACATCCCAGCGAAGTAAACAGTTTCTACCCTAGCCGCAAAAGTCCTCAGCAAACTTACTATTGACTTGTATTTTGGCAACTCTAAAGCCTAGGTTGAGGGTGGAGCCGCAGGCTGCGGCAGGTTCACAGTTGTTTACAGGGATTGTTTTCAGGATTGTGCGGAGGAGTACCGATGACAGGCCCAGCGGCGCCGAAGGACGACGGCAGGGACGAATCGCTTGCTGAGCGGATGGACCGCAACTGGGCGGAGCTCCTGCAGGAACTGCGGGTGCTCCAAACCGGCGTCCAGATTCTCGCCGGCTTCCTCCTGACGCTGCCTTTCCAGTCCCGCTTCGAAACCCTGGATGACTACCAGACGTCGCTGTACCTCGCCAACGTGGTAGTGGCCGCCCTCACTACGGCCACCATCCTGCTGCCCGTCAGCGTGCACCGCCGGCTGTTCCAGCAAGGGCTGAAGGAGACGCTCGTGAGGAGCGCCGACGCTATCGCCAAGATTTCTTTGGCCGGCGTCGGGCTGCTGAGCGTGGGCACCACCTCCCTCGTTTTCGACGTCACCGCGGGCCGGACAGCGGGCCTGATCGCCGGCGTCGGGCTGCTGACCGTACTGGTTTTGCTATTGGTTCTTGTCCCTGCCCGGATCCGCCGGCAGGCACGCGAGGAGGAGTCACTGTGACTAACGTTTCTCATGAACGCCGCTCCGCAAACAAAAGAGGACCCACAGGCAGATGGGTCAGGAACCACGGCCTGCTGCTGGCCAATATCGGTCTGTTCGCCGTGTTCTTCGGCGGCATGATCCTCAGCGGGGCAGCCAGTTACAGCGAGGATCAGATGGCACATGGGGAACCAGCGGTGAGCATCCTCGAGTACCTGGGCACCGGGGACTTTATGGAGGCGACGTTCGAAAACTGGGAGTCGGAATTCCTCCAGATGGGGATGTACGTCATCCTGACCGTCTTCCTGTTCCAGAAGGGGTCTTCCGAGTCCAAACCGATGGGCAAGCGGGCGCCGCAGGACGAGGACCCGCGGCACGCCAGAATTACAAAGTCCACGCCGTGGCCCGTCCGGCGCGGCGGCTTGGTGCTCAAGCTCTACGAACACTCGTTGTCGATCCTGTTCATCCTGCTGTTCCTCGCCTCTTTCGCCCTGCACGCGGTGGGCGGCGCGGACGCCTACAACAGTGAGCAGCAGAGCCACGGACAGCCCACGGTAACCCTGCTGGGCTTCCTGGCGACCAGCCAGTTTTGGTTTCAGTCATTCCAAAACTGGCAAAGCGAGTTCCTGGCAGTGGCGGTCTTGGTAGGCGCCTCGGTCTACCTGCGCGAGAAGGGCTCCCCCGAGTCCAAGCCCGTCGCTGAACCGCACTACGAGACCGGCGCCTGAGACCGGCGCGTGCCGGGCGGCGCCCGGCCGCTGTCTGCTCCCCTACGCGCCCTCGAGGACCTGGCTGGTGACCCAGGTAAGGTACTTTGCCGCGTTGGCGACGGCGTCCTCCGGGTTGCCCGCGACGTCCAGCAGCTGCGCCGCGGACACCACTCCGTGCCGGGCAAGGTCCTCAGGCGTGACGAGGATCCGGCCGGCAACCACGATCACGGGAATGCCGAGGGCCCGGGCGGCATCGGCAAGGGCGATCGGCGCCTTGCCCGTCAGCGATTGGCTGTCCATGGAGCCTTCTCCGGTGATGACCAGGTCCGCCACCGCCAGTTTCGCGGCAAGCCCCGTGAGGCCCGCCACCAGCTCGAAGCCGCCTTCCAGGGCGGCGGTGCTGAAGGCCAGGAACGACGCCGGGAAACCGCCGGCCGCCCCGGCGCCGGGCACGTTGACGTCCCGGCCGGTCGCCTGACGCAGGACCGAGGCCCAGTTCCGCAGGCCGGCATCGAGCAGCTCCACAGCATCGGCGTCGGCGCCCTTTTGCGGACCGAACACGTGCGCGGCCCCTTCGGTACCGTACAGCGGGTTTTGGACGTCGACGGCGATCCTGAACTTCACCTCGGACAGCCGCGGATCGAGGCCGCTGGTGTCCACGGACACGACGTCGGCGAGCGATCCGCCGCCAAGGGGCACGACATTCCCGGCGGCGTCCAAGGGCTTGAGTCCGAGGGCCCGGAGGGCGCCGCTGCCGCCGTCGCTCATGGCCGAGCCGCCCACGCCCAGCACGATTTCGTTGGCACCGGCGTCCAGCGCGGCGGCGATCAGCTGTCCGCAGCCGTAGCTATGGGCGCGCAGCGAGTTCACCGGCGTGGGCTCCATGTGCGCCAGCCCGGACGCCTGCGCCGTTTCGATCACCGCGGTGGCACCGCCGAAGGCGTCCGCGCGAATTGCCCAGGCGGCGCCGATCGGGGCCAGGATCGGGCCTACGACCGCGTTGAGCCGTTCCTCGTAACCGGCCGCAATGGCCGCTTCGAGGGTCCCTTCGCCGCCGTCGGCCACCGGAAACTGGATGGCCTCGGCGTCCGGGTAGACGCGCAGGGCGCCTTCGGCAATAGCGGCGGCGGCTTCGGTGGCGGTGAGGGAACCCTTGAACTTGTCCGGGGCGATGAGGATGCGCATGGCTCTATCCTGCCAGTCCGGCGGTCCCGGATGTTGCTCGCTCGCCCGGCGCACGACAAATCCGCGCCACCGGGAGTAACGTGGGCTGCCACACACATTCCGGCTGGGGCCGGGCCGGCAGATGACGGCGCCGGAAACCAACGGGCAGGGGGAACGGTGAGCGAGAACGGACACATCCGCAGCGTCCCGGGCATGACTGAGCTGCTGCTGGTACGCCACGGTGAAAGCGAGGGCAATGTTGCCGCCACGCTGGCTCAACAGGCCGGCGCGCACGTCATCGATGTCCCCGCCAGGGATGCGGATGTCGGGTTGTCGGTCACGGGGCGGGAGCAGGCCCTGGCCCTGGGCAGGCTGCTCGCGGGGTACCCTGACGGCCGGCGCACTCCAGTGTGGTCCTCGCCCTACCTGCGTGCCCGGCAGACCGCAGAACTCGCCGTCCAGACCGGCGGCTGGCAAACGGCAGTCCTGATCGACGAGCGGCTGCGCGATCGCGAGCTGGGAATCTTGGACATGCTCACCACGGCCGGGGTGGAAGCCCGGCTCCCCGAGGAGGCCGGCCGGCGGCGGTGGCTCGGCAAGTTCTATTACCGGCCCCCGGGCGGTGAGTCTTGGGCGGATGTGGTGCTGCGACTTCGCTCGCTGCTCGCCGACCTTGACAACAAGCATTCCGGTGAGGGCGTCCTGCTGGTCTGCCACGACGCGGTGATCCTTCTCATCCGCTACATCCTGGAGGGGCTCTCGGAGCAGCAGCTGCTGGACATCGCGGCCACATCCACCATCCTCAATGCTTCCGTCAGCCGCTTCGTCCGGCCCGACGGCAGGGGGGATTGGCTGTTGGAGACGTTCAATATGGCCGACCACCTCATGAGCGAAGGTGTCCCGGTAACCCAGCACTCGGGGGACGCGGATGTCCATCCCCGCTAAGTCCAGGCAGGCCAAGCCCCCTCAGGCCGAGGCCGTCACCCCGACATTGCTGCGGGCCTGGCCGCTTCCCGGCGGCGGCTCCGGTAAAGATGACCGCGGCTCCGTGCTGGTCATCGGCGGCGCGCGCAAGACGCCCGGGGCGGCGTTGCTCGCCGGTGTCGCTGCCCTCCGCGCGGGTGCGGGCCGGCTGACCTTGGCCGTGGCGGATTCCGTGGCGGTACCGCTGGCCATTGCCCTGCCCGAAGCTGGCGTCCTTGGACTGCCGGAAACGACGGCCGGGACCGTGGTCGGTTCCGCCGCCGGGCCCCTGGCCGCCGAGCTGGAAACCGCAGACGCCGTCCTGGTGGGGCCCGGTCTGGACGACAAGGACCAAACTACGGCGCTGCTGCGTGAACTCCTCAAAGCCACCCCGGGCAACCAGCCGTGCTTTGTGCTGGACGCCTTTGCCCTGGCCAGCCTGCCAGAGCTCGAAGACGAACTGTCTCCGTGGGCTGGCCGGCTGATCCTGACCCCGAACATCACGGAGGCGGCCATCCTGATCGGGCGGGACATCGAGGACCTGCACCGCCAGCTCCCTGACGTGGCCGACAAATATCAGGCCGTGGTCTCCTGCCAGGGCGTGATCGCAGAACCCCGGAGCAGCGTCAGGGCTGCTGCGTCCGGAACTGGCCTCTGGGAGATCACCACCGGGCACAGCGGACTGGGCACCTCGGGCAGCGGAGATGTCCTCTCCGGCGCCATCACCGGCCTCCGTGCCAGGGGAACGGGCAACGCGCAGGCTGCCTGCTGGGGAACGCATCTGCATGCTGCGGCCGGAGACCGGCTTGCCAGTCGGCTGGGCGGCTTGGGTTACCTCGCCCGGGAGCTCAACGAGGAACTGCCGCCACTCATGATGGAACTTTCCGCCTGACGCCGGGCTCTCCCTCTAAGACCAGGTCCCGCGCTCCTGGAGGACCGCCTTGAGCAGGTCCGCGCGGTCCGTGACGATCCCGTCGACGCCGAGATCCAGCAGCCGGTGCATTTCGGCGGGCTCGTTGACCGTCCACACATGTACCTGCAGGCCGTGCCGGTGCGCCCGCCGGATGAAGCCGGGCGTCACCACTGGCACAGCACCGTAGCGGACCGGGACCTGCAGGGCGTGGACTCCGCGCAGTGCCCGGCGCGCCACGAGCGACATCAGCCGAACCGGCAGCACGGGGCCGAGCAGGACGAACACGGCGCTGGACACGATGCCGGCCGAGCTCGCGGCGGGACGGCTCAGCCGTTTCAGCACGGCGCGGCGCCGCCGGTCCGAGAAGCTGGCCACCAGCACGCGGTCGTGCAGCCCGTGGCGCTCGATCGCCGCGGCCAGGGTCCCCACCGATTTCCAGTCCTTGACGTCGATGTTGAGCCGGACGTCCGGGAAGGCCGCGACGAGTTCCTCGAACCGCGGGATCGGCTCGGTCCCGCCGATCCTGGCCCGGTCCACGGTCTCAGCCGGAAGGTCCGCGATCCGGCCCCTTCCCTCCGTAATCCGGTCCAGGGTGGTGTCGTGGAAGAGCACCATCACGCCGTCGGCCGTCGTGTGGACGTCCGTCTCCAGATACCGGTATCCGAGGTCGACGGCGGCGCGGAACGCGGCCACCGAGTTCTCGAGCCCGTCCAGAGAGAAACCCCGGTGGGCCATCGCCAGGGGCGGCCGGGAACCGACGGAGGCACGGGCAGCGGGGCCGTCCGCGGCACGGCCCGCGGCGTCCTCCGGACCGGAGTCGCGGTTGCCGCGAGGGGCAAAGTACGGGTGCGGGCTGGTCACTCCTGAAGCGTACCCGAGCCTGGATCTGCCGGCTCGGGACGGTCTGCCGGACCGGGCCCTAGCGGGGCCGGCCCCGCGGGGGCGGCCTTAGCGGGAGGGCGTCAGGAATCGTGCGGGCGGATTTCGACGCCGTCCCCGCAGTGCAGCAATGTGCGGCCGCGGCCGCCGTCGAGGTCCACCCAGACGACGCTGTGGTCCGCCGTCACGGCGTCCACCAGGCCGCTGGTCTCGACGCCGGGTGCCAGCCGGACGCTGACGCGGTCGCCCTGGCGCAGCTGCCTCCACTGCCGGTCCGGTTCCGCCGGGTGCAGGGGTTGATCGTCGGTGTTGTTGATGCGGTGCCTGGCCATGATGTCCCCACTATCGGTCATACGATCTGTCGCGAGCCTTCAGCTTAGGAGGGCAAGGTGAACGCCAGTTGACCGTCCGCTGGGAATCCGGTGTCCGGCCGGGACGTGTATGACGCCGGCGGGTCGCCGCCAGGGGCGCCCCCGTGTCCCGTGGGGCCGCGGGCCGCGGCCCCGGCGGGCCCGGGTCGTCTGTGGGGCGCCTCTTAGGGCAACGGCACGCCGAGTTCGGCGAGCTTGGCCTCCAGGATCTGGGCGACGCCGTCGTCGTCGAAGTGCGGCGCCTGCTGGCCTGCGGCGCGGATCGCTTCCGGGTGGCCGCTGGCCATTGCGTAGCCGTGCCCGGCCCAGCGGAGCATCTCGATGTCGTTAGGCATGTCCCCGAACGCCACCACGTCCGCGGCGCCGATTCCCAGGGACGCCGCATATTCCGCGAGGGTCACGGCCTTGTTGACGCCGGGCAGGGACAGCTCAAGCAGGGCCATGTTCGGCGCGGAGTGCGTCGCGGCGGCCAGATGGGCGACGGCGGGCGCCACGTCGGCGAGGAACTCATCGGCGGTTCCTTCCCGGACAATGGCCAGGAACTTCACCACGGCGTCGCCCGCTGCGAGGGTGGTGTGCAGCGGGGCCGGCGTGAATTCCGAGAGCAGTTCGCTCGAGCCGTTTTCGATGAAGCCCGGTTCCAGGTGGAAGCCGGTGAGGGTTTCGGCGGCAAACAACGCCGAGGGGCGCAGCTTCTTAATGATGCGGCGGACCTCGAACACGGCGTCGAGGTCGAGGGTCCGCGCCGAGAGCATGCGGTCCGCCTCGAGGTCCCACACGACGGCGCCGTTGGAGCAGATGACAGTTCCGGTGTGCCCCAACTGGTCCTGCAGGGGATGGAGCCAGCGCGGCGGCCGGCCCGTGACGAAGACCAGTTCGAGCCCGGCTTCGCGGCAGGCGTGGAACGCGCGGACGGTCCGTTCACTGATTTTGCCGTCATGGCCCAGGATCGTTCCGTCGATGTCACTTGCTACCAGCCGCATAGAGCCAGTCTACGTGGGCCCGGACGGCCCGCCGCCGGGCCGCATCGGCGTCCGCCTGGGCCGCATCGGCGTCCGGATCCGCTACGGCATCCGCGTCCGCGTTCTCCGAGATCGCCGGACCGCGTCGAGTTCGCCGGAAATTTCCGGCGAACTGGCGAGTTTCCGGCGAATCCGACGTCGGGCGACGGCTGGTAGCTGCGCCAGCGGCGGGCTGCTGACGGCTGGCCGGCGGGCGGCGGAGGGCTAGTGCCGTTCGTAGATGCCGGTGAGCGTGCCCCGGCCAAGGGTGTGCCCCGACAGCTTCGCTTCCAGGCTGGCCGGAGAAGTGCGCTCGTTGAGTCCGGACGGCGCAACGTCGAGGGCGTGGACGGTGATGACGTAGCGGTGCGGCCCGTGTCCGGGAGGCGGCGCGGCGCCAAGGTAGCCGTGGAACCCGCCGTCGTTCCTCAACTGGATGGAACCCGCGGGAAGAACCTTGCCACCCTCGGCGCCCGCTCCGGCCGGCAGCGACGTGACGTCGGCCGGGACGTCCAGCACGGCCCAGTGCCAGAAGCCGCCGCGCCCCGGGGCGTCGGGGTCGAACATGGTGACCGCATAGCCCTTGGTGCCGGCCGGGGCGCCGCTCCAGCTCAGCTGCGGCGATTGGTCCTGGCCGCCTGCCCGCATCCGGCCGCTGCGCTGGGCAGGCGGGAGGGTCTGGCCCTCCGTGAATGATTCACTGCGGACCGGGAACACCGGAACATCGTGGCGTGTCATGGCTGCCTTTCACTTACTGCAGGGGCTGGGCCCCCGTTTCCATCCGTGCCATCTCCGCGCGCGTGGGCGGGTTGGCGCCGGCGCGGGACACGGTGACCGCTGCCGCCCGGGAGGCATGGGCGAGGAGATCGCGGAGGCTTTCGGCGGACAGTTCGCGCAGGGCCTTGCGGTTCTGGGCCCCGTCCAGGCCCAGGTCCACCACGCCGGACAGCAGCGCGGCCATGAACGAATCCCCCGCACCGACTGTGTCCGCGACGCTGATCTCGGGGGCTGGGAACTGCGCGGCACCTGCGGCGTTGACGCCCCAGGGGCCCTCGCCGCCGCGGGTCACCACCACCATTGCCGGACCTTCCGAGCCGCCCATGGCCAGCCAGCGGCGGGCCGAATCCAGCGGGTCGGCACCCGGATAGAGCCATTCGAGGTCCTCGTCGGAGGCTTTCACGACGTCGGCGAGGGTCACGAACTTTTCGGCCTGGGCGCGGGCAAAGTCCACGTCCGGGATGATGCTGGGGCGGCAGTTGGGGTCAAAGCTTATGGTGGCGGACGGGTGTGCGCGCTCGACGGCGGCCAGCACGTCGGCGGCGCCGGGCGCCAGCATGGTGGCGATGGAGCCGGTGTGCAGCAGCGTAGTTCCCTGCAGCAGGAAGGGCAGCCGCGCCGTGACGCCGGGAAGCTCCCAGGCGAGGTCAAAGGTGTAGGTGGCGGCGCCGGCGTCGTCGATCAGCGCCGCGGCCACGCTGGTGGGCAGCTCGTCGGGTCCCAGCGGGAGCAGCACGGAGCTCGACTTCAGGTGCGCGGCCAGGGCCTCGCCGTAGGCATCGCGGCCGTAGCGCCCGATGAACTGGACCGGATGGTCCAGCCGGGCCAGCCCGACCGCCACGTTGAGCGGGCTGCCGCCGACATGGGCCTGGACGCCGGAGGACCGCTGGACTACATCTACGAGTCCCTCGCCAATAACTGTGAGCATGCTCATACTCTGCCAGAGAATCCGCTTCGGCGCCGTTTGGTTACCTCCGGCCGCTGGACCGGCTACCGGGACATCTGCCGGGGTTCAGGCCGCAGCTCAGGCCGCCGACTTGTCCAGGGCGATCCCGGCGGACGCGGCCTCGGCAAACCGGGCGTCGATGTGGACCACGTCCCGGCCGGCCCGCTGGAGGAGGCTGGCGGCGATCCCTGCACGGTACCCGGACGCGCAGTGCACCCAGAGCTTCCCGGCCGGGACGTCGTCAAGGCGCAGCAGCAGTTCGTGCAGCGGCACGTTGACCGCGCCCACCACTCGGGATGCGGCGAACTCGTCGGCCCGGCGCACGTCCAGGACGGTGTCACCGGCGGCCCGTCCGGCGAGCACGCCGTCCCAGCCCACGCGGGGGTATGAGGCGAGTGCAGCCCGAGGCGCCAGGATGTGGGGCTCGGTTCCCACGGCGGCGTCCGGGGATTCGATGCCGATCCTGGAGAGGTCGCGGATGGCGCTCTCGATATCGTCCCGCGAGCCCACGAGGGTCAGCGGTTCACCCCACGGCAGCACCCAGCCGAGATAGGTGGTGAAACTGGAACCGGAGCCATACTCAAAACTGACGCTGCCCTTGAGGTGGTTGCTGGCGAACGCCACGCGCCGCCGCACGTCCACCACCCACTCGCCGTCGTCCAGCCGACGGGTGAGCTCGGCGGGATCAAGCGATGCGGGAACGGCCAGCTCCGCGGCGCCCGGGCCCCGGACGTTAGCCGGACTCATGTGGGCGTAGTACGACGGGTAGTCCGTGAGGTTCGCGATGAGCTCGCGGACGAAGTGGTCCTCGTCTGGGTCGGTCAGGGCGTGGTTGGCGGCGAACTGGTCGCCGATGGTGGAGGACCGGGCTCCGGTGGCGGGTCCGGAGGAGCAGAACGAGCCGAATCCGTGGGTCGGGAACAGCGCGGCGTCATCGCCGGCCTCCGCGGCGAGGCGCCGGACCGAGGCGTACTGGTCGCGGGTCAGGCCCACAGTGTCCGCCTCGGCAACAAGGTCGGTGCGGCCCACCGAGCCGTAAAGCAGGCTGCCGCCCGAAAAGACCGCCCGCTTCCCGCCGTCGTCCACAATGAATGACATATGGGTGTGCGTGTGGCCGGGCGTGGCGACCGCCGTGACCGTGAGCGAACCGACCCGGACCGTCTGGCCGTCCGTGATGGGGGTGCGCTCGAACGCCACGGGATCGGCGGCGTTCACGAGATAGCTGGCGCCGTGGGCGCGGGCCAGGATCAGCCCGCCGGTGATGTAGTCATTGTGCAGGTGGGTTTCGGCCACGTGCGTGATGGTGACCCCGGCGCCAAGGGCGGCCGCCTCGATGCGGTCAGTGTCACGCTGCGGGTCGATCGCCAGCGCCACAGAGCCGTCGTGGACCAGGTAGCTGCGGTCCCCGAGCTGGCGGGTCTCGATGACGATGACTTCCATGGCCCCCTCCGTTAGGTCAGCCCCGGTTGACGGGATGCCCTTCGTCCTGCCACTGCATGATCCCGCCGGTGATGTTGACGGCGTCGTACCCCTGGTCCTCCAGGTAGGCGGTGGCCTGGGCGCTGCGGCCGCCGGCTGCGCACATGACGTAGACCGTTCCGCTGGCGGGAACCTCGGCGAGGGACTGGACAAAGCGCGAGAGCGGGATACTCCTGGCGCCAGGGACCCGGACGGCAGCGTATTCGTCTTCCTCGCGCACATCGACGATTTCGGTGTCATCGCCCAGGGCGGCCAAGTCCTTTACGGAGATGCTCTTCATGCCTGTTCCTTTCGGGGGCACCGGAGGGCCGGTGCATATTTCAGTGCGTATTTCAGCTAGACCATGATACCCCTTGGGGTATCGACGGGCTGCGTGCAGTGCCTTCCCCCTTCGCCCAAGTGTCCCTTAAATCCGGCCCCTCACCTAGTCTGCGGCGGGGTCCTGCTGGTACACATCCGGGATGCCGTCGTGGTCCGAGTCGATCCCTTCTTCCGCTTCCGCCTGGCGGTAGTACTTGTTGCGGGTCCGCAGCACGGCAGTCGCGAGGAGTGCGGCGATCATCGAGGCCGCCAGGATCCCCACCTTCGCGTGGTCATCGTGGACAGTGCCTTGGCCGAAGCTCAGCTCGGCCACCAGCAGCGACACCGTGAAACCGATACCGGCAAGGATTGAGAGCCCGAAGACGTCGATCCATTTGAAGGAGCTGTCCAGCCGGGCGCGCGTGGCTTTGGTGATGAGCCAGGTGGTGCCGAGGATTCCGGCGGGTTTTCCGAGCACGAGGGCCAGGATGATCCCCACGGCCACCGGGTCCGTCAGTGCGGCACCGAGGCCCGCCAGGCCGCCGACGGCCACTCCGGCGGAAAAGAACGCGAAGACCGGGACCGCGATTCCGGCCGAGATGGGGCGGAACCGGTGTTCAAAGATTTCCGCGAGGCCCGGCCCGGCTTCCGGTCCGCCGCTGGCCCGGGAGCGGAGGACGGGGACGGCAAAACCGAGCAGGACGCCGGCCACAGTGGCGTGGATGCCTGAGGTGTGGACCAGCGCCCAGGTGGCGGCGCCGAGCGGCAGCAGGATCACCCAGGCGGCCAGTGCGTGCAGCCCGAAGAAACGCGGGTACTTCTGGACAAGGAACGTGTAAAGGCCAAGCGGGATCAGGGCCAGCAGGAGCGGCACGGTGTGGAGCTCGCTCGTGTAGAAGATCGCGATGATGGTGATGGCAAGGAGGTCGTCCACGACGGCGAGTGTGAGCAGGAAGATCCGCAGCGCGCTCGGCAGGTGGGAACCGATGATTGCCAAGACCGCGACGGCGAAGGCGATGTCCGTGGCCGTGGGGATCGCCCAGCCCCTCAGTGCGTCGGAGCCGGCGAGGTTGACCGCGGCATAGATGAGTGCGGGAATGGCCACGCCGCCCACGGCGGCGGCCACCGGGACCACGGATTTGTTCAGCTGGCGCAGGTCGCCCGCGACGAACTCGCGCTTGAGCTCGAGCCCGACCAGGAAAAAGAAGATGGCCAGCAGTCCGTCGGCGGCCCACGCGCCCAGGCTCAGGTCCAGGTGCCAAGCCTCGTAGCCGATCTTGAAGTCGCGCAGCGCGAAGTAGCTCTCCGCCGCCGGGGAGTTGGCCCAGATCAGGGCGATCACCGCCGCGGCCACCAGCAGTGCGCCGCCGACGGTTTCCTTCCGCAGGATTTCGCCGATCCGCAGGGCCTCGGCGTAGCTGCCGCGTCCGAACACCGAGAGGCGGCGGGGTGTGGGAGTAGGTGGCAGGGCGCTCATGGAGTCCTCAAAGTAGGGTCGACGGAATCATGCCGACCAGACTTCCCGGCGCACCTTGGTCCAGTCTATTCGCTTCCGGCAGGCGCCGTCCGCCGGACGGGGAGCAATCCTGGACGGGCCCGTGGGCCGGCCCGGCCGGATCTCAGACCAGCAGTTGCTGCACGAGCTCGCGGCACTTCCGGTAGGCAGGTGCCTTCGGATCGATGAGGGCAAAGTGGTCGCCGGCGACCTTCAGCAACTGGACCGGCGCGCCGGCCGCCTTGGCCGCCCCGGCGTAGGTCTCGGACTGGCTGACCGGCACGGTGTCGTCCTCCGTACCGTGAACGGCATATACAGGCACGCCCAGTGGCACCGCGCTCATCGGGTCCGCGAATTTATGCCGTTTTGGATACTTCTCGGACGATCCGCCCAGGAAGTTGCTGACGGCGCCGTTGCTGAGGTTGAGCCGCTCGGCGGCAGCGAGGTTGAGCACCCCTGACTGGCTGACGACGCCGGTCAGCTGCACCGCGCCGTCGTCGTCCCCACGACGCGTCAGCTGGCGGTCCGCGTCCGGGGCTCCGAGTCCGGCGAGCCGGCTGCGTCCCGCCGCCCAGACCGCTAGGTGGCCGCCGGCCGAGTGGCCCAGTGCGACCACGCGGTCCAGTCCGAGTCCGTGCTCGCCGGCGAGTTCACGTAGCTTGTCGATTCCGGCCAGGACGTCGGCAAACGTGTTGGGCCAGCCTCCGCCGTTGCCAGCCCGCCGGTACTCCAGATTCCAGGCAGCCATGCCGTGCGCGGCGAGGTCCTTGGCAAGGGGTTCGCCAAGCTCTGCGCCGTACTGCGAACGCCAGTACCCGCCGTGGATCACCACCACCACACCCTTGGGCGCGGCCACCTCGGGAAGGAAGAGCTCACCCCACTGGCTGGGGTCCTCGCCGTACTGGTACTTCTGCCTCTTCACAGCGTCCTCCTTGGGGCCCGGTGAACAGGCGACGGAGACTGCCCCCAAAGTCACCGCCGCTGCGGCAGCGATGATACCCCGTCGCCGCATTTCAGCCATGTGGAGAGCCTACCTTGGGCTCCAGGCGGCTCCCCGCAGGCAGGCCCCCTGCACGCCGCCCGGCGGCGCCGGCTCCCGGAGAGCCTGCGGGAGCCGGCTCCCGGGGAGCCTGCGGACAGCCGCGGAGGGAGTGCTTGCGGGCCGGCGTCGGCGGTGCCCCGTAAGCTGGGATCCATGGCGAGCAACTGGGACCGTTTGGACGCGAGCCTGCGCGAATCCGTGCAGGAGAACGTGGAACTCTATGAGCGGGTCCGGCCTGCCCTGAAGCTGGTCACCAGGGAGGTCCTGCTCAACCTGCGGACCATGCTCAAGGACACGGAGGTCACGCCGTTGTTCGTCACCGGCCGCACCAAGACCGTTGAATCCTTCCGCGAGAAGATCTCCCGCACGGAGAAACCGCTGGAGCCCGGCGGGCCGCCCGTCCTGAAGTTCCCGGATCCGTTCCGGACCCTGAATGACATGGTGGGCATCCGCGTGATCACCAAGCTGCCGGCCGAAAACGCGGTGGTGGCCAATCTGATCAAGCGCCAGCGCCAGCTTTTTGACTGCCGGGGGGACCGAGAAAAGGACATCGGCTCGATCGAGTCCGGCACCTACGGCTACTCCAGCCGGCACCTGATCCTGCGGACCATCCAGAACGAGGTCGTCAAGGAGTACCAGCAGGCCTTCAACCCGGACGTCCCGCCGAACGGCAGCTACTTCTTCGAGTGCCAGATCCGCACGGTGTTCGCGCACGCCTGGAGCGAGATTGAGCACGACATCCGCTTCAAGGCCGAGGACCCCCGGGCCTGGACCCCGCACTTCGACCGCCAGTTCACCGCAACCGCCGCCATGCTGGAGACAGTGGAAAGCGCGTTCTCGGACCTGCACGAGCGCTATGAGGAGGTCCGCAGCTACTGGGATGTGGACGGCGAGGGCGCCGCGCCGCTGACGCCCAACCGGATCCGCGACGTCTGGCGGACCCTGCTGCCGCACGTGGACCGGAAGGTCGACGACGACTGGGGCTGGGCCGCCGAACTCATGGCCGCCCACGGCCTCAACCAGACCATGCAGCTCGCCGGGCTGCTCAGCGCCAACCGGATCACCGAAGTCCGCCAGGCGCTGGACCACCGCTACTCCCCCGGCCCGGACCGGCTGCTCGATGACCTGCTGCTGTGGCAGTACGGCACCGAGCACATCGAGCTCACCGCCGAACCGGCCGACGCCGTCCCGCACCCCCGGCGCGACAGCCTCCTCCGCCGGCTCAAGCAGATCGAGCGGTACCGGCTCACGCAGGGCTAGGGCAAGCGGGCGGGCAGAGCGCAGAGTGACGGCTGCGGCTGGCCTCCCCGACTCCCCCGCGCCCTGTCCTGCCTGGCCGCCTCCCTGCCTGCCTTCCTGCCTTCCTGCCTCGCCCCCTTCCTGCCTGCCTTCCTTCCTTCCTTCCTTCCTGCCTTCCTGCCTTCCTGCCTTCCTTCCTTCCTTCCTTCCTTCCTTCCTTCCTTCCTTCCTTCCTTCCTTCCTTCCTTCGCGGATTCTCCCCACTTTTGACACAGCGACGGCGGAACTCACCGGCGATTTGGCGCGACACGCGGGGTCCGGCCCGCAAAGGTGTGGGGATTCCGGCGGCGTGGGCTGGCAGGAGGCGGGCGGCAAAGCAGGCTGGACGCGTCAGGCGAACCGTGCCAGTGGGTTCCGCAGCCGGCCGGCCATTTGCAGTCCGCCGGACGGGTCGCTCAGGTCCAGCATCTGCTGGTTGTTGCGCAGCTGCAGCCGGTTCAGGCACGACAGCGGAAAGTCCTTGGCGAACAGATCGTGCCGGGCAAACTGCTCCGCGAGCTCGGGATGCTCGGTCTGGTAGTTGCGGACCACATCAGCGGCAGTGCGCCAGAAGTCCTCGCCGCTGAGTTTGCCGTCTTCCTCCAGCAACGCGCTGAGGAACGGAAGATGCAGTCGAAGACGTCCGTGAAGATGGCCAGGACCATTTCCTCGTCGGGGATCTCGACCTTGATTCGCGCCACCTCTACGGGCAAGTCCAGGCGGTCACCCATCACCACGATTTCCTCGGCGATGTCTTTCATGATGGCGCTGACCGGGACGCCGTCCTCCAGGATCAGGATGACGTTTTCCCCGTGCGGCATGAACGCCAGTTCGTGGGCGTACAGGCTCGGCGTCGAAGTGCGCGACGGCGGACGTTCCCAGTTCGGCGTCGAGGTGGTCCCGGTAGCCGAGCCCCTCGGCGGACGTGAAGACGGCCTGGTTCCGGTGCACCGCCATCCAGTCGAGCTGCACGGCGGCGCCTGCCTCCGGGGCGAAGACGTGGCAGTCGGCGATGCCGAAGCCCAGCCGCCCGTTGTTGGCCACGAAGCCGGGGTGGCCTTCGGTCATGCTCCGCTCGATGGTTTGGAAGTCCAGGGTAGGGTCGGCCCCGCCGGTCACCGGACGCCGCGCGACGTTTACCGGTGGGCGTAGGTGAGGCAGTCTGCGTTGTCGACCCCCGGGCCTACGTGCACCTCGGGCGCCTTGCACATCAGGTGGTCGTTGTGGGCGCATTCGGTGCGCTGGCAGGCGCCGACGTCGGCCAGTACCTTGGGGAGTCCGCCGTGCACGCCGATGTCGATGAAGGTGGCGCAGGAGGCATGATCTTCAGCGCCGCCGACGGTAATGGCGGCGGCGTTGCAGTGGGAATGGTCGTTGAAGGAGCAATTGTTTACGCTGCAGTCGGCTACGTGCGTCGTCATGGGATATTCCTCCGGGGTCCGGCCACCCGGCTGGGCAACCCTTAGGTCCACGCTAGGACGCACCGTGGCAAACAAAAAGACCCAATCGTGTGACCTATTGCAGGGGCCGGCCGGCTTGCAGGGCCCGGCCGGAGGCGCCGTCCCGGCTAGTGGCCCGCGCCGAGTTTGCCGGCCAGGCGTTCGCGCATCAGGATGCTGGCCTCGTTGAGGCCGACGATCTCGACGCTCTTGCCGTGCTGGCGGTACTTCTCGGTGATGGCGTCCAGGGCCGCGATCGTGGAGGCGTCCCACAGGTGGGAGTCGCGCATGTCGATGACCACGCGCTCCGGGTCCAGTGCGTAGTCGAACTGGGTGTAGAGGTCGTTCGAGGAGGCGAAGAACAGCTCGCCATCCACCCGGTAGGTGGCGAGCGGGCCGTCGTCGTCCGCCGTCACTGTGCGCTCCACCGTGACAAAGTGGGCCACCCGCCTGGCGAACAGGACCGTCGCGACAATGACGCCGACGCCGACGCCGACCGCCAGGTTGTGCGTGGCTACGGTCACCGCCACGGTGGCCGCCATGACCGCGGTTTCGCTCTTGGGCAGCGCCTTGAGCGTGGCGGGCCGGATGCTGTGCCAGTTGAAGGTGGCGACGCAGACGAAGATCATGACTGCCACGAGTGCGGCCATCGGGATGAGGGACACAATGTCGCCGAGGGCCACCACAAGGATGAGCAGGAAGACGCCGGCCAGGAGGGTGGAGATCCGGGTGCGGGCGCCGGAGGCTTTGACGTTGATCATGGTCTGGCCGATCATGGCGCAGCCGCCCATGCCGCCGAAGATGCCGGTGACGATGTTCGCGACTCCCTGCCCCCAGGCCTCACGGGTTTTCGATGAGCGCGTGTCGGTGACGTCATCCACGAGCTTGGCCGTCATGAGGGATTCGAGCAGCCCTACGAAGGCCATGGCCAGCGCGGACGGGAAGATGACCTGCAGCGTTTCGGGCGTGAACGGGACATTCGGCACGAACAGGGAGGGCAGCGAATCCGGCAGCGCACCCTTGTCCCCCACCGTGGGAACGTCGACGGCGGCCGTCACCGTGATGAGCGTCAGGGCCAGAATGGCCACGAGTGGTGCGGGGACGGCCTTAGTGAGCCTGGGCAGGCCGAACACGATCAGCAGGCCCAGCGCAGTGAGCGGATAAACCAGCCAGGGCACGCCGATCAGCTCGGGCACCTGCGCCATGAATATCAGGATGGCGAGGGCGTTCACAAAGCCCACCATGACCGGGCGCGGGATGAAGCGCATCAGCCTGGCCACGCCGCAGAGGCCCAGGACGATCTGGAAGATTCCGGCCAGGATCACCGCCGCCACGAGGTAGCCCAGGCCGTGCGACTTCACCAGCGGGGCGGTCACCAGGGCGACGGCGCCGGTGGCAGCCGAGATCATCGCGGGGCGGCCGCCGACGAAGGCGATGGTCACCGCCATCGTGAAGGACGCGAAGAGGCCGATCCTCGGGTCCACGCCGGCGATGACCGAAAAGGCGATCGCTTCAGGAATCAGGGCCAACGCCACGACGAGTCCGCCCAGGACCTCCGTCTTAAGCCGGCGCGGGGACGCCAGGGCGCCCCGAACCGATTTCAGCTGCTCCGGGGCAAAGGCCGGGGCCCCCGCTTCAGTACTGGTGGCCATCGCCGGCTCCCGTTCGTGGTCAAGAAGGCACAGCGGCCTCCGCAGTGAAAATGTGGGCAGTTCAAGTGCGGGGAGTTCAAGAATGTGGGGATTGTGGGCCGCGTCGCGCCACGGTGGGGAGCGCGCCGCTTGCGGCTCACCCACCCTATGAACCCTACCGGCCGCCCTCTCACCGTCGGCCAAAAATCTGACATATTTGTCTGACAGGTGGTCACGAAGTGGCCAGTCAGCACGCCCCGGTGGCACCATTCTTGGATGCTTGAGGCAACTAAAACTCCGAATACCGCCCTGGACGCGAGCGCTGCCGCTGACGCCCCGGCCAATCCCGCCCTCGCCGCCGAGGCAAAGGTCGCCCGGATCGCTGTGACAATCTTCCCGATCCTCGTGGTGGTGGCCGGAGTCGCCGGCTTCCTGCTCCCGGGGGCGTTCAAACCCCTCGCGCCAAGCGTGCCGTTCCTGCTGGGCATCATCATGTTCTGCATGGGCCTGACGCTGACCCCGCCTGATTTCGCTTCGGTGGCCAAGCGCCCCTGGGCCGTGGTCCTCGGCATCGTGGCGCACTACGTCATCATGCCCGGGGCGGGCTGGCTGATCGCCGTCGCACTGAACCTGCCACCCGAGCTGGCCGTGGGCCTGATCCTGGTGGGCTGCGCCCCCTCGGGCACCGCGTCCAACGTGATGGCCTTCCTGGCCAAGGGCGACGTCGCCCTCTCGGTTGCCGTCGCGTCGGTCTCCACCCTCATCGCCCCCGTGGTGACGCCGCTGCTGGTGCTGTTCCTGGCCGGCTCCTACCTGCAGATTGACGCCGGAGCCATGGTCCAGGACATCGTCAAGACCGTCCTCCTGCCGGTGATCGCCGGCCTGCTGGCCCGCCTGTTCCTCAAGAAGCTCGTCGCCAAGGTACTGCCGGCCCTGCCCTGGGCCTCCGCCGTCGTGATTTCACTGATCGTCGCGATCGTGGTGGCAGGCAGCGCCGGCAAGATCGTCGCCGCCGGCGGAATCGTGTTCCTCGCCGTGGTGCTGCACAACGCCTTCGGCCTGGGCCTGGGGTATCTGGCCGGCAAGCTGGGGCGCCTGGACGACAAGGCCCGCCGGGCATTGGCTTTCGAGGTCGGCATGCAGAACTCCGGCCTGGCCGCCACCCTGGCCACGGCGCACTTCAGCCCGCTGACCGCCCTGCCCTCCGCCGTGTTCTCGCTCTGGCACAACATCTCCGGCGCAATCGTGGCCGCATGGCTGGCCCGGCGCCCGCTCCGGGACGCCGCGGCGCAGGAGGCCTAGACTCCGATCTCAGGAGTCCGGCTGCTTCGGCAGGGTGAGGATTTCGGCACCGTCGCTGGTGATAGCGATCGTGTGCTCACTGTGCGCCGTCCGGCAGCCCGTCGCACTTCGGAGCGTCCACCCGTCGGCATCGGTGATGAGTTCAGCGGTATCCGCCATGACCCACGGCTCCAGGGCCAGCAGCAGCCCGGGCCGGAGCTTATATCCACGGCCGGGCCGTCCGGTGTTCGCAACGTGCGGGTCCTGGTGCATCGTTGACCCGACGCCATGACCCCCGAACTCGGTGTTGATCGGATACCCCGCCTCGCTGAGGACCGAGCCGATGGCATGGGAGATGTCGCCGATGCGAGCCCCAGGTCCGGCGGCGGCTATCCCTGCGATCAGCGCTCGTTCGGTCGCGCTGATCATCGCGGCGCTCTCCGGGGGCTTTGAGTCGCCCACGATGAAGCTGATGGCAGAGTCCGCAACGACTCCGCCTTTGGAGACGGCGAGATCGAGTGAGAGCAGATCGCCGTCGGCAAGCGTGTAGTCATATGGCAGTCCGTGGAGCACGGCGTCGTTGACGGACGTGCAGATGTAGTGGCCGAACGGCCCGCGTCCAAAGGATGGCTCGTAGTCGACGTAGCAGGACAGCGCCCCGGCCTCGACGATCATGGCCTCGGCCCACCGGTTGATGTCCAGGAGGTTGGTACCTACTGAACTGCGGCCCTTCAGCGTCTGCAGAATGTTGGCGACCAGGGCACCCGCCTCCTTCGCCCGGTGCAGTTCGGTGGGGTTCAGGATCTCGATCATGTGGCGCCTTTCCTACGCAACCAATAACTATCCCGGCCATATTATCCCGGTATTAGTATTGGAGCCATGGTCAGACTGCCGCTCACTCCCGCAGAGGTCGAGCGCGGGCAGCGCCTCGGTGCCCTGCTGCGCCTCGCAAGGGGGGAACGCTCGATGCTCGATACCGCGCTGGATGCCCGCGTCTCCCCGGAGACCCTTCGGAAGATCGAGTCGGGCCGCGTGGCGACTCCTGCCTTCCCAACCATCGCGGCGATCGCCGGTGTCCTGGGCCTTTCCCTCGATGCGGTGTGGGCCGAGATCAGCCAGCCCGAACGACGCGCAGAACCGCCCAGATCTGGCAGCGAGGCACGTGAGCGGTTGGCCTCGTAGGACCTGATCCCGCCGCTGCGGTGGAGTTAGAGCGGCACGGTGGCGGCGCAGACGTTATCGCCTCGACGGCCCGGGGCGTGACCCGACGGGCAGGTCCTTGGTGAATGCCAGTGCTCCGATGGTCTCCGGATCCGCGGAGAGATCGAACTGTGCCTCGTAGCCGGTGTTCAGGTAAAGGTGTTTCGCCTCCGGCTGGCGGGGTCCGGTGGTCAGATAGACCTTCCGGTAGCCGCGGCGGGCGGCCAGCGCCTCCAGCTCGGCCAGGACAAACCGGGCGAGCCCCCGGCGGCGATGCGCCGAATGCGTCCAGATCCGTTTGAACTCGGCGGTCTGCGGACCGTACCGGCGGAAGGCACCGCCTGCCACGGATTCACCGTTCTCGCGCACAATCAGCAGGGCCCCGCCCGGCGCGGCGAACTCCCCGGCCGGGTAGCGGTTGAGTTCCTCCGCGGCAGCCCCCTGGCCAAAGAGGTTGCCGTACCGGGCGTCATATTCAAGTGCGAGCTCGTCCAGGAGCGGCCGGACCCGGGGATCATCCATGGGAAGGCTGAGGACCGTCAGCGCGGAGTTGTCCAGCGGCCGGCCGGCCACAAGCCTGCCGCCCAAAGGCTGGGCGCCCTCGGGCTGGTTGCCCCCGTGCGGAACGCCCGGGGCGTCCGCCGGCCGGTTGTCCACGGGTGTGGCGTGTAGTGGTGACGGGGTCATGCCCGGTCCTTTCCGCTGGCGGCCGCCTGCGGAACCGCCGACTCGCTTGTCGCTCGATGGGTGATGTCTTCGCTGGTTGTGTCCTGGCCGTTGGCGTCCTGGCCGTTGGCGTCCTGGCCTTTGATGTTGCTGGCCAGCAGGGTCAGTATGCGCCGCGCCAGGGCGTCGTTTTCGCGGAACGGCGCGGCGTTGGTGCCGGGCCGGGCAAAGGCGCCGGCGCCCCAGCCGGAGGTGCCGGGCCCGACGCCGAACAGCCTCTCGTGCCGCTCCCCGACCGGGCTGACCAGCTCGTTGTGGGCGGACACCAGGAGCCTCCCGGTCGCGTGCGTACCGTCCGCGGTCAGGAGCTGCTGCTCGGTGCCGAGCCCGGAGGTGTGCAACTGGTGCAGCAGCGGGTTCGCGGAGCGGGCCACCGACGGCGCCGGGAGCCGGGCCTCGATCAGGGCGGTCGCTGACACGGTGATGCCGGACTGGGCCGAGCGGGCAACGAACCGGCCCGAGCACTCCGCGGCGTCGATCTCCAGCCCCGGGCCAATGAACTGCAGCAGCCCCGCCCGGTGGATCGCCAGCATCTCCCGCAGCCTGCGCGGGGGCGGCCCGGAATCGACGAAGCTAAAGAAGCCGTGCCACCAGCCCTGGACCTCGCGCTGGGACCGTGCGTTCAACCGTTCGGCCGGCACCAGCCGGCCAAGGTCCATGTAGGTCTTGAGCAGGGAAGTGAACAGCGCCAGGGTCTCCGAATGGTCCGGTCCGGTGCGCAGCTCGAGGTCGCGGCCGATGTACGCGGCTACCGCGTCCTGGATGTCCGCGTGGCCGGTGAAGGTGCGGCCGGCGAAGGGATGGTCCAGCCGCTCGAGGTCCAGGTGGAGCTCGGTATCCGGGACGGACTCGGTGACGAGCCGCCGGCGGTCCTGGCTGTACCAGTCCGCGGCGGAGAACCGTTCGGAGAATTCCTCCCAGCCGATCCGGACCCGGTCAGGGTAGCCGGTGAACAGCTCGCGGTAGTAGGCGTAGCCGGCATCCTTGGCGATCAGGGGCCACAGCTGGGCCCGGAAGTCCAGCTCCCCGGGCGCATCCAGCAGCCCGGCGAGGGCCTCTGCGGTGAAGAACGCCGGCTCCGCCGCAGCATCGCCGCGAAGCGCTGAGGTGATCTTGGAGTGGTAGGGCACGCCGCGCCGGGACCCGGCCCACAGCCTCGGCTCAGCGCCGGAGGGCAGGTAGCGCAGACCGCCGTCGGGCAGCTCCTCGAACCTGCCGCCGCGGCCTTCCATCAGGAGCACCAGCAGGTCCACGAAGGCCAGGCCCATGCCGGAGACAATCACGTCCTGGCCGGCGGCGAGCGGTGAGTAGTCGACGTCGGTGGTGTAGCTGGGCGCCGCGTGGAACGCGCCGTGCCGGGCGGCAAAAGCAGCCCACGCGGAAGACTCCCGGTCCGGCTGCGAATCCGTGTGCCCCAGGGCGGCGATCACGACGTCGGCGCGCAGCACCGCGCCACCGGCCAGGCGGACGCGGTAGCGTTCGGCGCCCTGCTGGCTGGCCGGCTCCGTTCCGCCCTGCACGGGTTCGACGGCGGTGGCCGTGTCCCGGTGCACCGTAACGCTGACAGCCGGCCCCAGTGCGGCGACAGAACGGCGGAAAAACCATTCCAGATAGACACTCTGCAGCTGCCGGGTGGGGAAGGTGCCGCCGGTGAGGGAGGCCAGCTGGCGACGGAGTTCGTGCGGCAGCTCCGGAACATCGGTGATGGTGCCGGCCAGGACCCCGGCGGCCCAATCCGCCAGGCCGGGGCCTTCGACGGCCGGTCCCTCGCACTGGACAGAGGCATCGGTGAACATCGTGACGTCCGCGGCAGCGGAGTTGAGCATCAGCCCGGGATGCTGCTCATAGCGCCAGATCCTGCCGGCGCCCGGGGTGTGCGGCTCCACGACGTGGATCTGGAGCGCGCCGGAGAGGAGCTCGGGCCGGTTGGCGGCGAGGCGTTCCAGCAACCCGGCCGTGCGGGGGCCGCCGCCGATGAGGACCACGGATGGTTCATTCACTGGCATGGCGGTCTCCTCGGCTCTGGTGCGGAGCCCTCATGCTAGGCACCGGAATCCGGGCCGGTCGAGGCGCGGGTCACGGCCGGTCACCGCACGTAACACGGCGTAAGTCGAGGCAAGAATTCGTCGTGTGACGCCGTGCGAACCTGCGTGAACGCATGCAACTTGCCGCCTTGCCGCGCGATTTCGGCGGCCCCTAGATTGGCAGCCAACCGTACCCCCACAGCAACTGGAAGAAGCGAGGTGGCGCATGAGTTCAACAGCAACCCCGGTGGCGCAGTCCACCCCCGGGCCGGCGTCCGCCGGCATCGAATCCGTCCCCGACACCACAACCGGCGCTGCCGGAAGACCTGGCGCCGCCGGAACCGCTGGCGCCGAAGTCCCGGAAACCGCCGTCTCCGGCTCGGCCGGACGCCAGGCCGCCACCGACTATGCCGACTACCGTCTTGTCCCGGCCCGCCACCCGTGGCGCTGGGTGGGCACCGCCGTCGTCGCTTTGGGCGTGGCCGGCATCGCCTGGTCCCTGGCCACGAACCCGCGCTGGGAGTGGGGCGTGGTGGCACAGTGGTTCACCGCGCAGTCGATCGTGAACGGCCTGCTGGAAACCCTCAAGCTGACGGCGATCTCCGGGGCGCTCGGCTTCATCCTGGGATTCGTCCTGGCCCTGATGCGGCTCTCCGCGTCCCCGCTGCTGGTCTCCGTCTCCTGGACCTTCTCCTGGATCTTCCGCTCCACGCCGCTGCTGGTGCAGATGCTGCTCTGGTACAACCTGGGCTACCTCTACGAGAAAATCAGCTTAGGCATCCCCTTCACGGACGTGCGCTTTTTCGAGGCCCAGACCACCACCCTGATCAGCCAGTTCGCCGCCGCAGTCCTCGGCCTGACCCTGAACCAGGCCGCCTACTCCGCCGAGATCATCCGCGGCGGCATCCTCTCCGTGGACCAGGGCCAGCTCGAGGCCGCAGCCGCCCTGGGCATTCCGGCCTGGCGGCGCTCCACCAGGATCGTGCTGCCGCAGGCCATGCGCGCCATCCTGCCCACCGCGTTCAACGAGGTGATCGGCCTGGTCAAGGGCACCTCGATCGTCTACGTCCTGGCCTACTCCGAGCTGTTCTACACCGTCCAGGTCATCTACAACCGGACCCAGCAGGTCCTGCCCCTGCTGCTCGTGGCCACCCTCTGGTACGTCGTCATCACCTCGGTCCTCAGCGTCTTCCAGTACTACATCGAGCGGCACTACTCCAAAGGCGCCGTCCGCACGCTGCCGCTGACCCCGCTGCAGAAGGTCCGCAAGTTCCTCGCCACGCATGCGCCCGCCACCCGGGACACCAACCAGGAAAGGGGCACCCGATGAGCACCGAAGTCCTCGCCGCCGCTGAATCTGCCGGCCCGGCCGGAACAACTGGGACCACCGAGGCCACCCGCGGCCTCGTCCAGATCACCAAGGTCCGCAAGTCCTTCGGCGCCACGGAAGTCCTCAAGGGCATCACGCTGACGGTCGAGCCCGGCGGCGTCGCCGTGATCGTCGGCCCGTCCGGGTCCGGCAAATCCACCCTCCTGCGCACCATCAACCACCTGGAAAAGGTCGACGCCGGGTTCATCGCGATCGACGGCACGCTCGTGGGCTACGAGGTCCGCGGCCACCGGCTCCACGAGCTGCGCGAAAAGGAGATCCTGAAGCAGCGCACCGAGATCGGCATGGTGTTCCAGAACTTCAACCTGTTCCCGCACCTGACCGCGCTGGAAAACGTCACCGAGGCTCCCGTCGTCGCGCCGCGGGCCGGAAAACCCCGGCTGACCAAGGCCGAGGCCCGCGAACGCGGGCTGGAACTGCTGGACCGGGTGGGTTTGAAGGGGCGGGCCGGCGCTTACCCGCGCCAGCTTTCCGGCGGCCAGCAGCAGCGCGTCGCGATCGCCCGCGCCCTTGCCCTGGACCCCAAGATCCTGCTCTTCGACGAGCCCACCTCGGCCCTGGACCCGGAGCTGGTCAACGAGGTCCTGGACGTCATCCGCGGGCTCGCCAAGTCCGGCACCACGCTGATCATCGTCACGCACGAGATGGGCTTCGCCCGCGACGTCGCCGACACCGTGGTGTTCATGGACCAGGGCCAGATCGTCGAGCAAGGCACACCCCATGAAATTTTCACCAACCCGCGCGAGGAGCGCACCCGGAGCTTCTTCTCCAAAGTGCTCGAACCCGCCTTCAACATCTAAGGAACACCCATGGCAATCCGCACCGACCACCGCTTCGCCCGCCCCGGTACTGGTCCCCGGCGGAAGCGTGCGGCGCTTCCCGCCGTCGTGCTGATCGGCACCCTTTCCGGCACGCTGGCGCTGAGCGCCTGCGCCGATCCCGGCGCTTCCGCGGCCGGTCCGCCGGCGACGACGGCGGCGCGCAACGGCGTCGTCTACAACACCTCGCCGGACCAGCAGCCGATCCGGGCGGAGAAGGACACGGCCCTGGCCGCCGAGGTGCCCGCACTGATCGGCAAGGACGGAAAGCTCACTGTCGCCACGACGGCGGGCGCGATTCCGCTGTCTTTCCACGCCACGGACGACAAGACCCCGATCGGCGTTGAGGTTGACCTGGCCCAGCTGGTGGCGGACAAGCTGGGCCTGGACCTGGATGTGCAGGTGACCTCGTGGGAGAACTGGCCGCTGAAGACCCAGTCCGGCGACTTCGAGGCCGTGTTCTCCAATGTGGGCATCAACGCGGCCCGGGTGAAGCTGTTCGATTTCTCCAGCTACCGCGCCGCGTACATGGGCTTCGAAGCCAAGAAGAGCTCCAGCTACAACATCAAGGGCTCCGATGACATCTCCGGCCTGAAGATCTCCGTGGGATCCGGCACCAACCAGGAGAAGATCCTGATCGCCTGGAACAAGGAGCTTGAGGCCAAGGGCAAGGCACCGGCGGCGCTGCAGTACTACTCCTCCGACGCGGACACCATCCTGGCCCTGTCCTCCGGGCGCACCGACCTGAACCTCGCGCCCTACCCGTCCGTCACGTACCGGGAAAACACCCGGGACGACCTCAAGGTGGTGGGCAAGGTCAACGCCGGCTGGCCGTCCGAGACCCTGGTCGCGGCCACCACGCTGAAGGGCAACGGTCTGGCCCCGGCCATCACGGACGCGCTGAACTCCGCCATCAAGGACGGCTCCTACGCCAAGGTCCTGGACCGCTGGGGACTCTCCGAGGAAGCGCTTCCGGAGTCGAAAACGGTCACCGAGGCCAACTTCGGGAACGGCCCCGCAGGGAAAACACCATGAGGTTCCAGGTCCTCGACATCATCCCGCACCTGAAGAACCCCGTCACCGGAGAAATTGTCTCCACCGCGGACAGGCTCAACCAGGTGGTGGAGACCGCGCGCCGGGCCGAAGCACTCGGCTACGACAGCTTCTCGGTGGGGGAACGCCACGCGGGCGAGTTCATCTCCTCCTCCCCCGCCACCGTGCTCGCCGCCATCGCCGCGGTCACCACCAAAATCCGGCTGCAAAGCGGCGTGACCGTGCTCTCCGTGCTGGATCCGGTGCGGGTCGCGGAAGACTACGCCACGATCGACCAGCTCAGCCGCGGCCGGCTGGAACTGGTGATCGGCAAGGGCAACGAGGTGCTGCAGTACCCGCTGTTCGGACTGGACCTGGCGGACCAGTGGGAGCTCCTCGCGGAAAAGTACGGGCTGCTGCGGCGGCTCTGGACCGAGGAGAACGTCACGTGGTCCGGGACGTTCCGCCCGGCGCTGACCGAGCCCACCACCACCACGCCGCGGCCATTCGCCGGCGCGCCCCGGGTATGGCACGGGTCCGCCACCAGCCTGACGTCGGCGGCCCTGGCGGCACAGTGGGGCGATCCCCTGTTCACCGCCAACGCCATCCAGCCGCGCGAGAACTACAAGGTGCTGATCGATCACTACCGCGAGGAATACGACCGGCACGGCCACGATCCCCGGCACCAGTACCTGGGCTCCGGATCGGGTGCGGGCGGGGTGTTCATCGCGGACACCACGCAGGAGGCCAAGGGGCAGTTCGGCCCGGTCTACGAGGCCCTCACCACCGGGCGGAATGTTCCGGGCAACAACTCCCCCTACCGGGACATCGACCACGCCGTCGCCGAAGGCCCCGCCCTGGTGGGCAGCCCGGAACAGGTGGTCGACAAGATCCTCAGCTACCACGCGCTCTACGGCCACGACCTGCAGTCCATCTCCCTGCCCACCACCCTGCCGTTCGGCCAGCAGCTGGACATCCTGGAGCGCTTCGCCCTCGAGGTCATTCCGGCCGTCCGCGCGGCGGCGCCCACCACCCTGTGGGCCGACGGCGACCCTTACGCCGGCCGCCCGGCGGGCGCTGGCACTGGCACTGGCGCCGGCACTGCAGGAACCACCGAACCCGAGCACAACAACCACAGGAGCTCCCATGTCTACACCCACTGACATCGACGGCCGCTCCCCTGGCGCGGGCACCCCGGAGAGCCGGAACCTTCCCGGCCCCGGTACCGATCGGGAGTACCAGGCCGATCGGGAATTCCAGGCCGCCTGGGCGGACTGGCACGCCGCGCACGAACGGCACCGCGCCGACCCCCACGGCTTCCTCGCCGTCACGCACCTGCACTGGCTGGACACCGCTCCCGCCCGCCTGGACGGCGCGCCGGGCACGTGGAGCGTTGAGGACGACGCGGTCCGCCTGGTTTTGGGCGCCGGCGAACGCGTCCTCCGCGACGGGCACGAACTGAACCCCGACGGGACCGGCGCCACCGTGGTCCTGGGCCCGATTCCCGAGCGCGAAGGCCTCAATCTGCGGGTGGAGGACGACGGCGCCGGCCACACCGTGATCGAGCTCGCCAAACGCGGCGGCCGCTACGTCGTGCGGCCCCGGCACCCCCTGAACCCGCTGCTCGCCCGCTACCGCGGCACCCCCGCCTACGCCCCCAGCACCGAATATGCCGTTTCTGGAATATTCGTTCCGTTCGCCGCACCGCGGCCCACCACCGTGGGCGCGGCGGTCGAAGGAATCCAGCACGTCTACGAGGCCCCGGGGGAAATCCGCTTCCGGCTGCGCGGTGAGGAGCTGAGCCTCACCGCCTTCAACGGCCACGCTCCGGGCACGCTGTCGGTGCTGTTCACGGACGCGACGTCGGGCAAAACCACCTATGCGGCCAACCGCTCGCTCACCGTGCAGGCGCCGGGCGCCGACGGCTCAGTCCGGCTCGACTTCAACCGGGCGGTGAACCTGCCGTGCGCCTACACGGACCTCGCCACCTGCCCGCTGCCGCCGGCCGAGAACCGCCTGCCCGTGGCCATCGAAGCCGGCGAGCAGATCCCCTACGAACGTCAGGACGCATCATGAGCACCCAGCCCGCCACGAACGAGCCCCGGGGTCGCGGCCTCCTGCTGCTGGAGCTGGACGGCGCCGGCAGCCACCCCGCCGCGTGGCGGTATTCCAGCACGGCACCCGCCGCCGTGCTGGCCCCGGAAAACCTCCGCGGCACGGTGCTCGCCGCCGAGTCCGCCGGGTTCCACGCGGCGACATTTTCGGACCCCGGCCTGCCGGACTCCTTGCAGGCGGGCCAGCAGGGCCAGGGTCCCGACACCGCCGCCCGGCTCAACGCCCTGCAGCGCGCTGCCTTCGCCGGCCCCGTGACGCGCTCCCTCGCCCTCATTCCCGAGGTGGACACCGTCTACACCGAGCCATTCCACGTCTCAACCCAGCTGGCCAGCCTGGACTATGTCTCTGGCGGACGGGCCGGCTGGCTGGTGGCCGCCTCTACAAGCGCAGCCGATGCCGCCGCCGTCGGACGGGACACCGTCCCCGGGGAGGGGCTTTCCCGCGAGGCCGCCGATTCGGTCGAGGTCGGCCGCAGGCTTTGGGACTCCTGGGAGGACGACGCCGTGATCCGCGACGTCGCCACCGGCCGCTACCTCGACGTCGACAAGCTGCACTACGCGGATTTTGAGGGGGAAAACTACTCCGTCAAGGGACCGTCGATTATTCCGCGGCCGCTCCAGGGCCAGCTCCCAGTGCTGGCCCCGGCCGGGCTCCTGGCCCCGGAGGCCGTCGCGGCCGGAGCGGCTGATGCGCTCCTCGTGTCGGCACCGACTCCCGAGCTCCTGGCCGCCGAGCTCGCGGAGGTACGGGCGGGACTAGCCGCCGGCGGAAGCGAGCCTGCGCTGATCGCCGAGCTCGACGTCGTGCTGGACGCCCGCGGACAGGCCGCCGCCGACAGGCTGGCCGGGCTGGACAGCCACACGGCCTGGCTGAGCCCGCGGGCGCGGTTCGTCGGAACGGCAGCCGAGCTGACCGAGCTGCTCACCGACGTGCTGGCCTGGGCCGACGGCGTCCGGCTGCACCCCGCCGTGCTGGACACGGACCTCGAGGAGCTCGCGCGGCGTGTGCTCCCTGAACTGCGCCGGCGCGGGCTGCTGGCACCGAACTCCCCCGACACCAGATTCCGCGAGCAGCTGGGGCTGACGCGGCCCGCCAGCCGCTACGGCACCGATGCGGCTGCCGCAACCGCGGCCGCCCGCGCGGAAAACTAAGGAACCCACCATGAGCCACAGCACCAACCCCGCCACCGAATTCGCTGCGTCCGAATTCATGCCGTCCGGCCAGCTCCAGCTGGGCGTCTTCTTCCAGGGCGTCAACTCCGGGACCGTCTGGAAGGCGGCCGAGTCCGGCTCCCAGACCGACTTCGAGTCGTTCCGGCGCATCGCCCAGACCGCCGAACGCGGCCTGTTCGCGGCGTTCTTCCTCGGCGAAGGCCTGCGGCTGCGCGAGCACCTCGGCCGTCCGCACGCCCTCGACGTCGCCGGCCGCCCCGACGCGCAGACCGCGCTGGCCGCCCTCGCCGCGGTGACCACCAACATCGGCCTGGTCGCAACCCAGAACACCACCTACAACGACCCCGCAGACCTGGCCCACCGTCTCTCCACCCTGGATCTGCTCTCCGGCGGCCGGGCGGCCTGGAACATCGTCACCACAGACAATGCCTGGACCGGCGCCAACTTCCGCCGCGGCGGCTACCTGGACCACGCGGACCGGTACACCCACGCCGAGGCCTTCGTGGAAACCGCCAGGCGGATCTGGGACGCGTGGGACGACGCCGCAATCGCCCCGTCAGCCTCCTCGGCACGCTGGTCGGCGGAGGGAGCGGTCCGCCGGGTGCGCCACACCGGCCAGCACTACACCGTGGATGTCACCCCGCGGCTGCCGCGCAGCGCCCAGTACCGGCCGGTGCTGTTCCAGGCCGGAGATTCGCCCGAGGGACGGAACTTCGCCGCCCGCCTGGCGGACGTCATCTTCTCCGCGCACCCCCAGCTCGACGACGCCCTGGAGTTCCGCCGCGACATCGTGGAGCGCACGCTCCGGGCCGGCCGGGGCGCCAACGATGTGAAGATCATGCCCGCCAGCGAGTTCATCCTCGCCGCCACGCCGCACGAGGCCCTCGAGAAGAAGGCCTGGGTCCGCAGCCTGCAGATCGGCCCGCAGCAGGCCATCGCGTACCTTGAGCAGTTCTGGGGACGGGAGCTGCAGGGCTACGATCCCGACGGCCCGCTGCCGGACATCGATCCCGTGGTGGAAGAGACCTCCGAAACCCGCGGCAGCGGCTTCCACGGCGCCAAGGCCCGACAGCTGGCCGACCAGTGGCGGGCCGAGGCCAAGGAGAAGGGACTGTCCATCCGGCAGTTCGTCTCGGCCAAGACCAGCCGGGGCGACTCCACCTTCACCGGCTCCTACACCGAGGTCGCGGACCGGCTGGCCGAGTATGCCCGGACCGGCGCCGTCGACGGCTTCAACATCTCGCCGTGGCTCATCCCGTCCGGACTCGATGACATCGTCAACCACCTCGTCCCCCAGCTGCAGGAGCGCGGCGTGTACCCCACGGAGTACGCCGGCAGCACGCTGCGGGAGAACCTGGGCCTGGCCACGCCGGTCCGCGCAGCCGCCGGCATCGACGCCAACCCCGTCACCGCACAGGCCTAATCAATCGTCATCGATTGCTCCGTAACTGCCGTTTTCGGGCCCCATAAGGGCGGTTACGGAGCAACCGTTGCACCCAACGGGCACAGAAAACCCCGCCGGACGTCCCGGCGGGGTTTTTCCCTGCTTAAGGCGGGCTACTTCTTCGGCAGGCCTGCCGGGTTCAGCTCCGACGTCGCCACGGCCTCCGCGGACAGCCCCCAGCGGTCCAGGATCTTGGCGTACGTGCCGTCCTGGATCAGGTGGTTCAGCCCGGCCTGGGCCGCGGCAGCCAAGCCGTTGCCCTTCTTGGTGGTGGCGGCGATGCTGGCCTTCAGCGGCCAGCCGCCGTCCACGAGGCCCACCAGCTTGGTCTTGGCGTCGGAGGCCGCCTTGTAGGCTGCCGTGGCGTTGGGGCCGAAGGTGAGGTCCGCCCGGCCGGACTGGATAGCCAGCTGGGAGGCGGAGTCGTCGTCGTAATACTGGAACTCCACGGGCTTGAGCCCGTTCTTCTTGTTCTCCTCATCCCAGCGCAGCAGGATCGCTTCCTGGTTGGTGCCGGAGCCAACGATCACGCGCTTGCCGGCGACGTCCGGTGCCGATTCGACCTTGCTGACGCTGCTGTCAGCCTTGGCGTAGAAGCCGAGCTTGTCCTCACGGTAGCTGGCGAAGTCGAACTTGAGCTTGCGCTCCTCCGTGACGGTGACATTGGACAGCACCGCCTCGTACTTGCCGGAATCGACGCCGAGCGGCCAGTCGGCCCACGCGGTGGGGACAATGTCCGCTTCCAGGCCCAGCGACTCGGCCAGTGCGACGGCGAGATCCACCTCGTTGCCGACCGGAGTCTTGTTGTCAGTGGCGTAAACGGCCAGCGGCGCGGCGAACGGACTCACCGCCACGGTCAGCTTCCCGTCCTTCTTGACGGCCTCCGGGACCAGCGCGGCGGCCGCGGCATCCTCCGTGGCCTTGATCCGGTCCTGCTGCGGCGAGAGGTTGAACTGCTTCACGCCGGAAGAGGACGACGGCGCCGCCGCAGCTCCGCCGGCAGCGGCGGCGCCGGGATCGGAGCAGGCCGCGAGGCCCAGGACAGTGGTGGCCGCCAACGCGACGGCGACGCCTGACTTGAATGAAAGACCGGACATGTATTCTCCTTGAAAGGGTGGTCATGGTGCTGATGCCAGCAACTATCCGGGGGGCCGGAAACCCGGTCAAAACGCCGTGAAACCGGGTGAAACCAAGGGATACAGACGGTAATACCCGTTCATCCGGCGTCCGCGGAGGCGGCCGGCGGCGGGCCAGTGTTACCGAAGATTGCCCTGCGTGACGCGGCGGGACGGAATTGTTCCGGCCGGGCCCCAACTGGCCTAGCCTGCTAAGAAGACCTGCACGGTGACAGCACGACAAAGGAGGGGTGAACTTGTCAGTGAGCACGCACCAGAGAACGCACCGGACCACGCACCGGCTCAGCATCAACGCCCCGGCGGACCTTGTCTTCAGCATGCTGCGCGATGCCTCACACTGGCCGTACCTCGACGGACTGACGGTCTACTCCGAGCGTGTCAGCGGCGACGACGTGGCCCACGAGCTCCGCACCTCGGTGGTTTCCAACGGCTCACTCAGTTCAAGCCACAGCTGGCGCGTCTTCGATGCCGCCAGCCACCGTGCCGAGTTCCACCAGCTGGAACTCGACACCCCGCTCCGGGAACTCGCCGGCGACTGGGAAATCCGGCCGGCGGACGGGCTCTCCGAAGTCACGCTGCACCATGAGTTCGAGGTCGACGACGAAGACCTCGCCGGGCGGGTCATCGCGATCATCGAGGACTACAGCCGGCGTGAACTGGAGGCGCTCCGGGTCAGCTGCGAACGGCTGTCCCTGCTCCTGCAGCACCACGCCCCGCAGACGCAGCCCACGCCGCCCCATTCCACGGCGGAGCCCACACCCCAGCCGCCGCCCACCGCAAAGGAGGCCTGAATGTCAGAGGACAGGTTCACGACCGAACGGGACAGCTTCGGCCGGCTTCTCGCGGACCGCGAAGTCTGGCGGCAGGCCACCACCATCCCGGCGGCCGGCGAACTGACCGCCCGCTGGCTGGAGGGCAACAGCGAATACCAGCCGGGAGTATTCTCGCCCGGGTTCGACGACGAAACCACGGCCATCGCCGGAGAGCTCGCCCGGCTCAACCGCAACGGGCTCTTCACCAAGGAATCGCAGCCGGGCGTCCGGGCCGGGGGCCTCGCGCAGCGCGCCTACGTGACGGCCTTCTGCAGCCCGGAGACGGCGTCGGCGCTCCTGGCGCTGTCCACGCGGACCGGGCTGGTGACGGTCGCCCATGCCCCTGGCGAGGCGAGCAGCGCCTCCATCCCGGTGACCGTGCAGGATGACGCCGTCGTCACCGTCCTTGGAAGCAGCGAGGGGCCGGATGGCGAAGACCAGCTCCGGGACTGGGCGGCGGAGTCCAATGAGACCTTGGCCCTGGTCCTGGCGGATGCGTGGTACGTGGAAATCTTCGATCCCATCTGGGGTCGGAACGATGTCTTGCTGACTGACGTATTTGAGGCGCTGGAGGCTGGCTAGCCTGCCTGAATTCACATGTCGGTTGCATCCCAGCCGATACTGGCTGCCTCATCCAGGGTGCGGGACTCGAAATGCTCCAGCATGTCTTTCATCGCCTCGAGGCCCTGCTTGAAAAGTGCAGAATCCCGCCACTGCTCAATCTGTTCCAGGGAATCCCACGGTCCGGTGCTGATGAACCGGTTCTTGACGTCGCGGTCGTGCATCAGCACGCCTTTCGCGTTGGGAAAATCCTCCTTCGTTTTCCTGGCCAGATCCCGCCAAGCCTGCACAAAATCGTTCTCGCGACCGGGATGCACCAGCCAGATTCCGAGCGTATAAACAGACACGTCGATCGCCTCCATTGTCCGTACTGGGTTGATAACGCGATTATGTTCCTGTCCCCCGGGCGGCGGTAGGGCCGGATTGCCCGCAGCGCGGTTTGGGGCCTGCAAAATGAACCGTTGTCCGAGTTGCGGTGGAAGGCCTAGCATGTGGGCAGAGCCCCACTCTGGGGACCAGCCCCGGACCTTCCATCGTCGGGAGCGGTCACACATTCGAGAGGCCGATGTCCTGGGCGTCACAGGATAGGAAAAAGACCATGAGCAAATATCTGTTCGAAGCGAATTACGTTGGTGACGGTATCAAGGGCCTCATGCGGGAGGGCGGCACCAAGCGGCGTGATGCGGTTGTCGAAGCCCTCAAATCGGTGGGTGGCTCACTGGACAGCTTCTACTACGCCTTCGGCGAGACCGACGTCGTGGGGGTCTTCGAAATCCCCGATCAGGCCAACGCGGTCGCCCTGTCGCTGATGATCAACTCCACCGGGGCGGTGGACCTGCACCTCAAGCCGCTCATGACGCCGGAGGATCTCGACGAGGCAATCACAAAGACGCCGTCGTACCGGGCGCCAGGGCAGTAATTCCCCGCCCCAATCACCCGAACACACGATCTCACCCCACCAACACCGGCAGGGCCGCGTGTTCATGGTTCTGCGCCCACCGTGAGCCGCAGGGCTAGACTCGGTCCAGCTACGTGAATTGGGGGACTCATGGGATTGTCTGGGCTACAAATGCGTCAGGGCACGCGCTATAACCGTCTGGCCATTGCCTCGCTCGCATTGGCCACACTGGCCGTGATCGGGACCGTCGTCGCGGGCGTGGCGGTTCTCGCCGTCTTCGCCGTCGGCGCCGGCCATGCATCGCTCAACCAGATCAGGATGCGCGCCGAGCGGGGACGCGGGCTGGCGCTCACCGCCCTCGCGACCGGTTACGGCGTCGCCGCCCTGGTGCTCGTGTCCACGATCTACTTCGCCACAGCCTTCTCCTTTCAGCGGCATTAGCCGCGGTTGCCAGTAGGCTCGGGGCATGTCACTGGGGAAGTTGCAGCAAACGTCATTCGGCGGGGCACCCGGCCGGGGAAGGCACTGGCTGCGCGGCGCGGCGCTGCTGTTGGCAGTGGCCGCCACGGCTGCAGGCCTGGCCGGGTGTGAATATCCTGACGACGTGACTGAGCCGACGGCGGCCCCCAGCAGGACCGGCCGGGGCGCACCTCCGCCTCCGCCCACGGCGGACCCCGAAGCGGCCGCCGCTGAACAGCGCAACCTCAATGACCTCGGCGCAATCCTGGGCGCCCGGCCGGAGGGGATCGTCCTGGAAGGCGCCGGCGGTCTCGGCGGCGCCGGGGTGCGCAAATCGGTTCAAGCCCTGGCGAAAGGGACCTACACGGTGACCGCCGCCTGCATCGGGGCGCCCAAAGGCTTCATAGTGATCTCCCAGGACGGCCTCCGGGACGGAGGGAAACTCGAACTGGCCCTCGACTGCGGAAAGGCCACGCAAGCACAGGTGGACCTCGCGGCTGGTCCGGTCCAGGCCCAGACCGTACGCCGCAGGACCGGGCCAGGGACCGGCGCAGTCGCGGGATTCTGGATGGTTCCGGCCGCTACGGGGTCGTAGCCGGGCACTGCTGCAAGGCAAGCGGCTGCAGGGCGATGGGCCTCAAGGCAGTGAGTCTGACGGTGGCCGCCGGGCAAACAGCAACCGCGCCAAAACCCCGCCGTCGGTGCGGACCCGGCCCTTCAAGGTAGGCTCCACACCGGCGGCGGGGTTTTAGCGCGGCTGTGCTATTTGCGGCGTTGGTGTTGCAGCGGTTGCGCTACTGAGCGGAATTGTATTCCGCGTCGGTGACGAGCTCGCCCCACTCGGACTCGGCGCCGTCGGCAGGGGCTTCCCACATCGCAGGGTGGGTCATGAAATGCTCCGGCGCGGCGCCGTGCCAGTGCCATGCCCTCACTGGGTTTTTTCTTGGTGTTGATTTCGCCTGGCGCGACCGGAGGCCCTAGTTCAGGGTCGCGGTGTCGATCACGAAGCGGTAGCGGACGTCGGAGGCCAGGACGCGCTCGTAGGCGTCGTTGATTTTCGCGGCCGGGATGACCTCAATCTCGGCGCCCAAACCGTGCTCGGCGCAGAAGTTGAGCATTTCCTGGGTTTCGCGAATGCCGCCGATGGCCGAGCCGGCGAAGGAACGGCGGCCCATGATCAGGGAGAACACGTTCACCGGTAGCGGTTCCGCGGGTGCGCCGACGTTGACCAGTGCGCCGTCGAGCGAGAGCAGCTGCAGGTAGGCGCTGATATCGATCGGGGCGCTGACCGTGTTGATGATCAGGTCAAAGCTGCCGGCGAGTTCCGTGAAGGTGTTTTCATCGCTTGTGGCGTAGTAGCGGTCCGCGCCCAGGCGCAGCCCGTCTTCCTGCTTCTTCAGCGACTGGGACAGGACGGTGACGTCGGCGCCCATGGCGTGGGCGATCTTGACGGCCATGTGGCCCAGGCCGCCCAGGCCCACGACTGCGACCTTCTTGCCGGGGCCCGCGCCCCAGTGGTTCAGCGGCGAGTAGGTGGTGATGCCGGCGCACAGCAGCGGCGCGGCGACGTCGAGCTCGATGCCCTCGGGGATGGTGACCACGAAGTCTTCGGCCACCACCACGTGCGTGGAGTAGCCGCCCTGGGTGATGGTGCCGTCACGGTCGACGGCGCCGTATGTGCCAGTGTTTCCGGCCAGGCAGTACTGTTCCTCGCCGGCCCGGCAGTTGACGCATTCGCCGCAGGAGTTGACCATGCAGCCGACGCCGACCCGGTCGCCGACGGTGTGCTTGGTCACGGCAGAGCCGGTCTCGGTGACGATCCCGGCGATCTCGTGGCCGGGGACCAGCGGGTAGGACTGCGGGCACCAGTCGCCGCGGACTGTGTGGATGTCCGAATGGCAGATCCCGGCGTACTTGATCTCGATCAGGACATCGTGCGGGCCCACGTCACGGCGCTCGATGGTGGTAAGGGCGAGCGGCTCGGTCGCGGAAGGTGATGCGTAAGCGTTGACGGTAAGCAATGAATCTCCTGCTTGTCGATCGTTGGGGGGTTGTTCAACGGAACACCATCCATCAAACCCGTCGCCGCACTACAGAGGGAGTCCCTGCTGATAGGGGTACTGGCAGGGTCTCCCTCAGGGGGCGGCAAGGCCTAACGTTGATGGCATGGACAATCGAGACGCGACCCGCGAATTCCTTGCCTCGCGCCGGGCCAAGATCACCCCTGAGCAGTCCGGGCTGCCGGTCTACGGCACCAAGCGCCGGGTGCCCGGGCTGCGCCGCGGGGAAGTCGCGATGCTGGCCGGTGTCAGCGTCGAGTATTACACCCGGCTGGAACGGGGAAACCTGTCGGGGGTTTCGGAGAGCGTGCTGGATGCGGTGGCCAAGGCCCTGCAGCTCGACGACGCCGAGCGGGCCCACCTTTTCGATCTGGCCCGGGCAGCTGCCCCGGGAAGCCGGACCCGCCGTCGTTCCCGTCCCGCAGAGTCCGTTCGACGCAGCGTGCAGCTGACGCTGAACGCAATCACCAGCGCGCCTGCCTTTGTTCGCAACGGGCGCATGGACATCATCGCGGCGAACCCGCTGGGCTATGCCCTGTACTCGGACATGTACGCGGGTCCGGCCCGCCCGGCGAACCATGCCCGGTTCATCTTCCTGGACGACCGCTCGCGCAGCTTCTACCCGGACTGGGAGCGTGCGGCTAACGACACCGTCGCGATCCTTCGCACCGAGGCCGGCCGGGACCCCTATGACCGCGGGCTGACCGACCTGGTAGGCGAACTCTCGACCCGGAGCGAGCAATTCCGCACCCTGTGGGCCGCGCACAACGTGCGCCAGCACTACACGGGGCTCAAGCACTTCCGCCACCAGGTGGTCGGGGAACTCCACCTGATGTACGAGGCGCTGGACGTCTCGGCCGACGCCGGACTGTCCATGCTGGTCTACACCGCCGAGCCCGGCTCCGCGACGGAGGACGCCCTGCACCTCCTGGCCGGCTGGGCTGCCACCAACCGGCAGGTCAAGGAGGCCGAGGCGGGTACCCCGGTCACGGCGGTTACCGCGGCGGAGAAGGCTTAACCGCCCCGAGCCGGCCGGAACGCTCGCGCCAGGGGCCTCTCACGCTGAGGCCGCTCAGGCCAGGGCCTAACGGCGAGGGCCTCTCACGCCAGGGCCGACATGCGAGGGCCTCTCACGCAAGGGCGGACATGCGAGGGCCTCTCACGCCAGGGCCGACATGCCGTCCGCGTAGCCGCCGGACTGGCCGCGGCCGGAGATGAAGTTGTGCAGCCAGGCCATGGCGTCGTCCCTGGACGTGAAGAACTCGTGGGGATACTTGGTGTGCCGGCTCATGGCCGCGGCAATGACCCGATCCACGGTGCTGGATCCAAGCACGGCAATGGCCAGCACCCCTGTAGTCTGTGCAAACTCGTACCTGGCGGCCGCGCTGATTTCCACATCCGTCATTTCGGAGAGCATGGGCATCGGGATCCCGCGGCTGATCTGCGCCACGGCCCGCATGGCGTCTTTGGCGTCGTTGACATCAACAAAGGAGCCCGGCTGCCAGACCGATGTAATGATGCCCGCGCCGACGCTGAGCACGTTCTTCCCGTCGGCTGCGGTTATGGGTCCTGGCATCATTGTGACCATTGTAGGGCCGGCCCTGGTGGGCGCGGTCTTTGCAGCCGGGGCGCGCGTGGCGAGTCAACTGGACATGTCCCTTCAAGAACGGACTCGAACGGACATGTCCCCTTCAAGGACTGGGCTCGAGTGGACATGTCCCCCGGCATGGCCCAGGAACGGACATAGTGGGACTATGTCCATCCCCGGGCGCCAGAGGAGGGCATGTCCCGAGGCAACGTGCGGGTCGACTGGACATGTCCCTTCAGGAGCGCACTCAAGTGGACATGTCCCCCTCAAGGAGCGGACTCAAGTGGACATGTCCCCCGGCATGGCCCAGGAACGGACATAGTGGGACTATGTCCATCCCCGGGCGCCAGAGGAGGGCATGTCCCGAGGCGAGGGGGCTCGACCGGCCCGTGACCCGCAGACCGGCACCGGCTTCGCCCGGCCCGCATTGTCCTTCCCGGCTCAGGACTCCAGGACCAGCAACTGGGCCTTGTCTGCGTCCCACCCCACCCACAGCTCGTCGTCCGGCAGGATCCCGGCACGCCACTCAGAGCGGTCAGAGCGGTCAGAGCGGTCAGAGCGGTCAGAGCGGTCAGAGCGGTCAGAGCTCAGTTCACGGAGCTGGAGTTCGTGGCCGCCGGCCGTGAGACGGTGGCGGACCGTGGCGCCCAGATTCGTGGAGGAGACCAGGGTCGCGGCGCATCCGTTGCCCGCCGAGGCCCGCGTCCTGAATTTGAGGTGCTCGGGACGGATGGAGACGGCATAGTTCTCGCCACTTGCCCCGCGGTCCCTGACCCGCGCCCGGCCCAGGCCGCCGAGATCAACCACGGCCTCCTCGCCGTTTCGCTCGACAACGGTGCACGGGATGAGGTTCGTATCGCCGAGGAAACTAGCCACCCAGTCGGTGGTGGGGTGGTTGTAAACCTCCTCCGGCGGGCCGGCCTGGACGATCTTCCCGTCCTTCATCACCACGATCCGGTCGGACATGGCCATGGCCTCGTCCTGGTCGTGCGTCACGAACAGGACGGTGATGCCCAGGCTCTTCTGCAGGGTCTTGATCTCCTCCTGCATCTGCTCGCGGAGGCGCTTGTCCAGGGCCGCCATCGGCTCATCCAGCAGCAGGGCCGCCGGGTTGAACACCAGCGCCCGGGCCAGGGCCACGCGCTGCTGTTGCCCTCCGGAAAGCTGGCGGGGCTTGCGGTCGCCCATCTTGCCCAAGCCCACACGGTCCAGGGCATCCGAGGCGCGCTGGCGCCGTTCCGCCCGTGACACTTTCCTCATGCGGAGCGCGAACTCCACGTTTTCCAGCGCACTCATGTGCGGGAACAGGGCGTAGTTCTGAAACACCACACCGAGGTTGCGGTCCCGTGGCGGCAGCGAGTCCACGGGCTTGCCGTCGATGAGGACGGTTCCGGCGGTGTGTTCTTCAAACCCTGCAACCATCATCATGGTGGTCGTCTTGCCGGACCCGCTGGGCCCCAGGAGAGTCACGAACTCGCCGGGCTGGACCGTGAGGTCCAGGTGGTCCACGGCAACGACGTCGCCGTAGTGCTTGCTGACCTGGCGGAGCTCAATGGCGCCCTGGGCGGCCCTCCCCGTCCCGGGAATTGACTCCGCGGAAATCACTGATGCGGTCATCGACTTTCCTTACGTTTGGGCGGACACGGCCAGCGGCAGCATCCGGGTTGTAGAACGGCGCTTGAGGACAAACAGGACCTGGAGCAGGAGCCCGATCGTGGCGACACTGACCAGCAGCGCGGAGGACACCGCGATCTTTGGGGTCAGGTTGAACTGGATATCCGTGAACATCTTCACCGGCAAGGTTGTGGCCCCCGGGGACTGCATGAACAGGGACATCACCGTCTCGTCGATCGAGACCGAGAACGCGAAGAGCGCCCCGGAGATCAGGCCGGGCAGGATGATGGGCAGATACACGTGGCGCAGGACGGAGAGCGGGCCGGCCCCCAGGCTCTGTGCCGACCGGACCAGGGCCGGGTTGAGTCCGGCGAGGCTGGCACGGGTGGTCAGGTACACATACGGGGTTGCAATCACTGCGTGCGCCAGGCCGATGGGAACAATGCTGCCCACCATGCCGATCGAGATGAAGAACTGGTAAAACGCCAGCGCTAGCACCACGGTGGGGACGATCATCGGCGCGAGGATGAGGCCCACTACCGCGGGCTGCCCGGGGAACTTGCGCCCGTGCAGGCCGATCGCCGCGGTGGCGCCCAGCAGGACACCGATCACGACGGCGATTGCCGCCGACTGGAGGCTGGCAGTCAGTGCGGAAGTCCAGGCCCGGTCGGCGAAGAATCCGGCTACGGCGGCGAAGGAGATCCCCTCCGGCGGGAAGGTGATGTAGCGGCTGTCGTTCAGTGCCACCGGCACCACAATCGCCGTCGGAATGACGAGGAACAGGAATGCCGGGATGGAAAGCAGCACCAGCAGGCGGTGCTGCGGATTAGTTGTCTTCATGTTGGCCTCCTGCCTTGAGGACGCGCTGGTAGAGCGCCACGAGGATGCTGACCATCGCCGTCAGGATGACGGCCAGCGCAGCTGCCCCGGAGAAGTCCGTAAGCTGCCGGGCGTAGTAGTCGATTTGGTTGGCGATCATCATGTCGCCGGGCCCGCCCATCACCACGGGGGTGATGAAGAAGCCCGTGCTGATGATGAAGACCAGCAGCCCGGCGGCGGAAACGCCGGGCATGCTCAGCGGCAGCGTGATCCGCCGGAAGACCGATCCTTCCCGCGCGCCAAGCGAGCGGGCCGCCAGTCCCAGCCGGTCATCGATGGAGGCCAGCGAGGAGAAGATCGGGAACACCGCGTACGGCAGGAGACAGTGCACCATGCCGACGATCACGGCGAACCGGTTGTGCAGCAACGGAATCGGTGCACCCGTCAGCCCGATTCCCTGCAGGAAGGCGTTCACGATGCCGTTGTCCTGCAGCAGGACCGCCCAGGCGAAGTTCTTCACCAGGATGCCGGTCCAGAAAGGCAGGAGCACGACGGCGAACAGGATCACCCGGGTGACGTTGCCGGCCCGCCACAGGACCATGGCGATGACGTAGCCGAGCACCACGGTCACAGTGGTGCTCGCCAGGCTGATGGTCAGGGTGTTGACCAGGGCGCGCATCACGAGCGGGTCCTCGAGGACCCGCTGGTACGCGTTGTCGGCGAAGCTTGCGCCGACCAGCTTGCCCAGCGGCGTCAGGAACAGCACGACGTCGAAGGCAAGGATCGGGGCCAGCAGCAGCCACCAGCCGCCGCGCCGCCGTCGTGGTGCCGATTCAGCGGAAGGCGGCGCACCGCGGCCCCGCGGCCGGGTTCGTTCCAGGGTTGCGTTGGTCATCTCAGCTGGCCTGCCAGAGCTTGAACTGCTGCTCGGTCTTCTTCAGGTTCTGCGACCACCACTTGTCGTCGCGGACCAGGATCTTGTCCGCCAGCCGGGGGCTGGTGGGAAGCGTGTCGGCGATTTCCTTCGGCAGCTTGGACAGGGCCGGGGTGTTGGCCAGGGTCAGGTTGGTGACCTTGTCGAATGCGGCGCCGGCCTCGGCGTCGTTGGACATGAAATTCATCAGCTTGAAGGCCGCTTCCTTGTTCTTCGCACCCTTCGGCACCACAAAGTAGTCGCCGGCCAGGACGGCGTTTTCGGCGGAGAAGTTCAGTTTCGCGCCGTCGTTGCGGGCCGCGTTGATCCGGTTGTTGAAGCTGGTGGAGAGGGAGACCTCGCCGGAGGTGAGCTGCTGGATGGGCTCCTGGTTGGCCGCGTGATACAGCAGCCGGTCCTTGCCCGGGTGCTGGCCCAAGACCCTGAGGGCCCGGTCGACGTCGAGGGGGTAGATCTTCTCAAACGGGACGCCGTCGGCGAGCAGCGCAGCTTCCAGGACGGAGCTGTCCGAGAGCTGGTTGTACACCGAGCGCTTGGTGTTGTACTTGCCCTGGTCGAAGAACTGGGCCCAGTCCTTCGGGGCCTGCGCGTCGGAAATGACCTTCTGGTCCCACGCCATGACGAACAGGAAGCTCAGGTACTTGATGCCGTATTCGGCCTTCGCGTAGCCGGGCAGGCCCTTGTCACTGATGATGTCGTAGTCGAACTTCTCCAGCAGCCCCTCTGCCACAGCCACCTCATACTCCGGCGCCGTGATTTCCACGAGGTCCCACTGCACGTCGCCGGACTGAACCTGGGCCTTGAGCGCGGCCAGGCTGGTGTTGGCCAGCAGCGTGGTCTGGATCCCCGACTGCTTGGAGAACGGGTCCAGGATGGTCTGCGTCAGCTGGTCGTTGTACGAGCCGCCGTAGGACGTGACCGTCACCGTCTTGTTGGCGGCGGCGCTTTCGGCGGGCTTGGTTGCGCAGCCGGAGAGCGCCAGGCCCGCAAACGGCGTCAGTGCTGCGGCTTTGAGGAGCTGCCTGCGGTCAAAGGGGGTGGAACGGAATGCTGTCATGGGGGAAATGCCTCTCATGGACGCGGGCACGCCGAAGGAAGACGTGCCGGTTTTGCGGGAGTGGTGCGTGCGACTGCGTGTAGCGCGGGGAAGCGGGAAGAAGTGACAGCGGCGGTTCGCGCACGCCATCAATTCCACTTGGAGCCGTCGAATCCGCCTTCCAGCGGCTTTTCGGTTTCGCAACTCTAACTGTGAAGTTGCTCACCAGTCAACAGTTGTATTGCTTTAAGAAACAGCGGGTCTTTAGACCCGCTCGCTCCCCTAGATTCTGTGGTCCGGAAGCGGCATTCGGGCATGCTCCGCCGCCTCACGGCCCACCCGAAAACGCCACCGGCGTGCGCGCTTCCTTGCGTTAGCGGGACCTCAACCGGTTTCCTCAGCATATTCACAGCTTTGGAAGCTATGAGAGGCGCCGCCGAAGGACCGACAATGGTTCGACCTGATAGGAGTATTTGCCGGGCGATGGTGGCCGCGACTTACTGGAGCGTCAGTGGCGAGCGTCTTGCCGATCGAACCGCGAGCAAGCGAAAGTGCACCGACTAGTGATGGGCTCCCAGCATGATGACCCGCAGCAAGATTGCACTCAGCAAAATCACCCAGCCCAAAGTCACGCTGCGCAAGCCCGGGCTTCCCTCACTCCTGGCCCTGGTCCTGCTCACGACGTCGGCCTGTACCTCCGAGACCGCAACCGGAGCCCCGTCCAATAGCCCGACGAGCAAGGCCGCCAAGCCCGCCAGACCCAATGCTTCTGCCGGCCCCAGTGCGTCCGCCAAGCCTGGCGCCCCGACCAGTCCCGGCGTTTCCGTGCCGCGGTTGGATCCGGTGGGCGCGGTGGACGCGCGGACGGTGCTGGCGGCGTTCAAGTCCCGGAACATGGTGGGGCATATGGAGGCGCTGCAGCGGGTGGCCGATGCCAACGGCGGAAACCGCGCGTCGGGAACCTCCGGGTACGAGGAGTCGGCCCGGTACGTCGAAGAGCAGCTGCGCGCGGCCGGGTACAACCCGGTGCGGCAGTCCTTCTCGTTCCGGGGCGAGGGCCGGGGCAGGCCGCGGGTGGAGTCCTTCAACATTCTGGCCGAGACCGGCGGCGATGCCGGGCGCACCGTGGTGGTCGGCGCGCACCTGGACTCGGTGCGGGAGGGTCCAGGCATCAACGACAACGCCAGCGGGGTGGCCGCGGTCCTGGAAACCGCGGCGTGGCTGAAGGAGGCCGGGATCAGCCCGGCCAACCGGGTCCGGTTCGCGTTCTGGGGCGGGGAGGAGGACGGCCTCTACGGCTCCCAGCACTACGTGGACGAACTGAGCCAGGCCGAGGTCGGCCAGACCGCGGCGAACCTGAACGTGGACATGGCGGCCTCGCCCAACGGCGTGCGGTCCGTGCACGACGGGGACGGCTCGGACTTCGGCCACGCCGGTCCGGACGGGTCCGGGGCGATGGAGGAGATCTTCTTCCGCTACTTCCGGGAGAACGCGCTGCCGGCCGAGACCACGCCCTTTGACGGCGGATCCGACTACGACGCCTTCCTCTCGGCCGGCATTCCCGGCGGAGGGCTGTTCACCGGCGACGTGGAACGTAAAACCCAGGCCCAGGCCCAGGCCTACGGCGGGACCGCCGGCAAGGACCTGGACCCCTGCTACCACGAGGCCTGCGACACCATCGCCAACACCAACCCCGAACTGCTGACCGAAATGTCCGGCGCCCTGGCCTATGCCACCGCCGCCTACGCCATGGCCAAGACCGGATAAGTGGAAGGGGTCCCTGTTAGATGCACAGGTCCCCGGCACGCACCTGCTGATGAGGTGGCATGCCGGGGACCTGCGCTTCGCAGGGACGACCCGGTTCCTAGATTTCGGCTGCCTAGATTTCGGCTGCTTAAATGTCGACTCAGTGCCGCCCTGCGGCTCCGTGGGGCTGCCGCACTGTCGCGGCAGTGAACCGTGCGCCGGTATCCGGGAATTCCGGCACGGCAATGCGGGCATGGCTGTGGACTTCCTGGACGGAGTCGCGGGTGTGTTGGGCGATCTTCTCCAGGGTGGTGACCCACATGCCGTCCATGGATTTGACCCGGTCCATCAGCTGTTCCAGGGCCACGGCCTTCGACGGCCGGCCGGAGATGAAGGGGTGGTTGGTCAGGACGAAGCAGCTCCCCGCGGCGTGGTGCGCTTCGGCTTCGAGCGTCCACATTTCGAGGACCTTGGCGGGGCTTTCGATGACCCCGCTTCCGGTCACGCCGGGGTAGAAGGCATACTGCTCCCAGTCATCCAGGGCCCAGTCGACGGGGATCTCCACGAGGTCGCGGGGGTCTCCTTCGGCAACGCTGAAGCGGTAGGGGGCGTCGCCGTCGAGCAGGCTTGAGTCGTAAAGGAATCCGCGGTCGGCGAGCAGCGTCGCGGAGTGCCAGTTGAGCTCCCACCACGGTGCCCGGTAGCCCGTCGGCCGGCCGCCGGCGGCCTTGGCCAGCGCGTCCAGGCCGCGGTCCAGATACCGCGCCTCCGTGGCGGCGTCGATGCCCTGCATGGGTTCGTGCAGGTAGCCGTGGTGGGCAATCTCGTGGCCGCCGTCCGCGATCCGGCGGACCACGTCCGGGTAGCACTCGGCGGTGAAACCCGGGACGAAGAACGTCGCCTGGATGTCCTGGCGCTCCAGGATCTGCAGGATCCGCGGGACGGCGACCTTGGGCCCGTAGGACTGGTGCGTCATGAGTGACATGCGCCGGGTGCTCTGCGGGTCGTGCGCGATGGTGCAGGATTCGGCGTCGACGTCGAAAGTAAAGGAAGCTGCGGCTCGGTGGCCCTCGGGCCAGGTGATGGGGTGGGCGGTATCGGCGAAGGCGGGGAAGTTCACGGGTTGATCTCCTGCTAAAGGGCGGGGGTGGTGGACGTGACCGGAAGGTCTGTCGTGGGAGACATGACTGAACCTGATGAGGCCTGCGCGTCTCCGCCGGGGACCGACAGGAACTTGCGGTGGAACCGCGGTCCGAGAACGGCGTAGGTCGCGGCGCTGGACAGGCCCCCGGCGAGCCAGGACAAGTCCCATCCGCCCAGGGCGACGGCGATGGGTCCCTGCATGACCGGGACCAGCCCGTACATGAACAGCCAGGTGGCGAAGATGCCGACGATCAGGGACGCAATACCGGCCGGATTCACGCCCGGAAGGCGCTTGGTGCCGACTGCGTCGAAGAGCCTGGCCGGGTCGCCGGGCCAGCGCTTCTCGATCCAGAAGTAGTGAACCAGCATGACCCCGCCCCAGGCGGCCACCCAGGCGACCAGCCCAATCAGCCAGGCATCCAGCACGGCGGCGAAGTCCTCCTGGAAGATGAAGAAGATCACCGCGGCAAGGGAGAAGACGCCGACGAACAGGTTCAGCTTGCGCCGGCTGATGGAGATGTCCAGTGCTTGTGTGGCGACGGAGAAGGTGTAGATGTTCAGGATGTTGGTGGCGATCGGGCCGTGCAGCACCATGAGCAGCACGGGAAGGGCCAGCGCACCGAAGTTCAGGACGATGAGTTTTCCGGGATCAATTTCGCCTGTGTTGGTGGCCAGGCTGGCCCCCAGGATGCCCAGCCAGACGACGGGGATGAACTGGCCCAGCACCGAGGCAAGGTAGACCTTGCGCTTGGGCACCGAAGTGCTGACGAAGCGGGAGTAGTCTGCGGCGTAGGTGAACCAGGTGATGCCCCAGCCGATGCCGATGGCCGTCATGACGGCGCTCATCGCGGCGATTCGTTCAGAGCCTTCCAGGATGTGGCCCGCGGGGCCTGCGTAGGTCCAGTTGATCTGCATGCCGAACCAGGCCACTGCCGACATCACGGTCAGGATGATGATGGTTGGCGGGACGGTCCACTTCTCGAACGCGGCGATCGCCTTGTAGCCGAACCAGGCAATGGCCACCTGGGTCGCCATGATGAACGTGGCGATGCCGATCTTCCATGCATAGTTCTTGGCCTCGGGGTCAACCCATCCCAGGGTTCCGAACAGCGCCATGACCAGATCCAGGATGATCCAGGTGTTGACCGCACACCAGCCGATCACCAGAAGGGCCTGGATGCCCGCCGGCAGGTAGTTCCCGCGCCGGCCAAAGGCGGCACGGGCCAGCACCATGCCGGTCGCTCCGGTCTTTTGGCCCAGCAGGACAAAGCACCCGAAGAGCAGCATCCCGATCAGGTTTCCGAGGACCAGGACGGTGACCGTGTCCGCGAATCCCAGGCCGAGCTGGATGCCGAGCGCTCCGAGCACCCAGTTGATCGGGGCGAGGTTGGCGCCGGCCCAGATCCAGAACTGGCCGGATACTTTGCGGGTCCGCTCGGATTCGGGGATGGGGTGAAGCCAGGCTTCGTGGTCTTGGCTGGCCACCGGCGCGGTGCCGGCAGGGGCCGCTGGGGAGTTTTGACGCATTGGGAGCCTCCGAGGGTGTGTGGAATTCCTCAAGATTATGTGTCGCAGGCCACATCACACTATGTACAATGTGTCTGAATAAACGTAGAGCTACGCGACGGAGTGTAATGTCCATACGTCTTGAAGACGCCCTGAACCATCCGACCCTGGCCGCCGCCGATCCCGTCATCCGGGCAGCGGCGCGGGCCGCGGCGCAGGCGCAGCTGCGGTGGATCCACTCCAGCGAAATTATCGACATCGCGCCCCTGCTTGCCGGCGGGGAGCTACTGCTGACCGGCGGGGAGGCCCTGGCCCTCGCCTCCGAGGAGCGGCGGATAAATTACGTCCGCCAACTGGCCGAGCGGGGCATCGCGGCGGTAGCCATCGAAACCGGTGACGCCCTTCCGTCGCTCCCCTCCTCCATGGTGGCAGCCGCCGAAGCGGCCGGCCTGCCGTTGATTGAACTCCGCAGGGTGGTGCCGTTCGTCGGCGTCATGCAGTCGATCAACTCCATGCTGGTCAGTGACTCGGTGTCCCAGTTGCGGCGGGCCGACGAGGCCAGCCACGCGATGGCCGTCGAATTGGCGCACGGCGGCAGCCTGGACCGGATTCTCGCCGTGCTGGCCGGTATCACCCATTCCGAGGTGACCCTGACGTCCACAACGGGTGCCACCCTGGCCAGCGCAGCGCCGGGGAACGCTGAGGCCGCCGGCGCCGACAGCTCAGCCGTTGGGCCCCAGGAGCAGGCACGCCTGATCCGCATCGAGGTTCCGATCCGCGGCATCCTGGCGGCGCAGCTGTTGCTCCGGGTTCCCTCGGGTGAGGACGAGAACCTGGCCCGCACAGCCGGGAACCGCTCGGTGGACATTCTGGCCCTCGCCCTGCTGCAGCGGATGTCCCCCGGGCTCAAGGAAGTCGCCGGGGCAGCCCTGCTGCGGGCGATCGATTCAGGTAGCCAGGCCTGGCGGCTCCAGCAGCTGGCTTCCGCGGCGGGGATTCCGGCCGCCGCCCCGCTCGTGGCGCTCGTGGTCCGGTCTGACATGCTGCAACAGCTCCGGGCGTCCGTGGAACAGCTGCTGTCCCGGGGGGCGCAGCCGTGCGCCACGTATGTCGATAACGCCGAGCTCCTGGCAGTGGCCGTCCTCTCCGGCGACAGCCCGCGGGAGAGCCGGCTCGCGCTCCTGGCCGGGTTGCGGGCGCTTCCGGCGCTGGCAGGGACGCTTGTTGCCGTTGGCCCGCTGGCTGACGGCATTTCGGATGCGCCCTGGTCCCTCTCGGAAACCAGGCTCACCCTGGAGCTGGCGGGCGCGCCGGGACGACCACAGACGGGGTCATCCGGCCAGTGTCCCGTGATCGATTCCGAGGCATTCGCCGTCGAACGCCTCGCGGTGGGGAGCCTGGACTCCGATCAGCGGCGCAACTTCGTGCGCCAGCAGCTGGGCGCGGTCCTGGACCATGATGCGCAACGCAATTCGCGGCTGCTCGGCACCTTGGCCACGTGGCTGGATTCCGGCTGCAACACCGCCCAGGCGGCCAGGGAGCTCCACGTGGAACGGCAGTCGATGCATCAACGGCTGCAACGGATCTTCGAACTGTGCGGCGGCGACCCGCGGGGCACCGGCCGGCTCGCGGCGTTGCACCTGGCCGCCCGGCTGGCCCGGCTCGACTGAGGCGCCGGTGCCGCCCTGGCCGGACTGCCCTGGTCGGACTGGGTTGGTCGAACTGCGTTAGTCGGACTGTGTTAGTGCGCGCTGTGTTAGTCCGCGCTGTGTTGGTCAGCGCTGCGGGGGGCGCGTCCGCCCAGCCGTGTGGTGATCTTCCCTGCCGCGGCGGCGCAGGCTTCGCCCAGCCCCTGCAGCCGTTCCCGGGAGACGCGGAACCGGGGTGCCGAGATCAGGACGGCCGCCACGACGTCGCCGCGGTGGTCGTAGACGGGGGCCGCCACACCAACTTCGTCGATGGAGGATTCGCCGTAGTTGATGGCCCAACCGCGAGCCGCCACATCCTTGAGTTTGATCTGGTAGCCGTCCAGGCCGGCGTCGTCCAGGCCCGGGTAGCTGATGGCCCCGCTGCGCAGGAGCGTACGGACGCGTTCGGCGGGCTCGGCGGACAGGAAAACCTGTACGGAGGCGCTCATGGCGTCCGTGTACCGGGCGCCCAGCGGGGTGGCGTGCTTGATCTGGTGGTGGCTGGCGATCTGCTCCACGCACATTGACTCGGCGCCGTTCCACACCATAAGGGCGCTGGTTTCACCGGTCTGTTCGGTGAGTTCACGCAGGACCGGGTAGGCCACGCGCCGTTCTTCCAGTTCGGCCAGCAGCGGCCCGGCGACGGCGATCAGCCCCAGCCCCAGCCGGAAGCGGCGGGTTTCCGGGTCCCGTTCCACCAGGTGCTCCTGCTCGAAGGTGGCCAGGATCCGGGAAACGGTGCTCTTGTGCAGGCCCACCCGGTTGGCGATCTCGGTGACGCCGAGCAGCGGTTCATCCGGGGTGAACGTTCGCAGCACGGCGATGGCGTTGACGATGACGGAGGTGCCCTTGGTGTCGCCGTTTCCGGTGGTCTCGGGAGATTCTGCTGGGGTCATGGTGTCTACCATCATTCCGTATAGGGGCCGAAAAGCGGCGCCACGGTGGACGTGGCGCCGCTTCTGCCGTCCCTGTCGGGCGGCTGTCCCTTTCAGGGGCGTGTGGGTGTGTCAGGCGCCCACGATGTTGTATTCCGGGCCGAACGGGAACTTTGTGATGTTCTCGGCTCCGTCGTCACCGACCACCAGGATGTCGTGCTCGCGGTAGCCGCCGGCGCCGGGCTGGCCGTCCAGGACCGTGATCATGGGTTCCATGGAGACCACCATGCCCGGTTCCAGCACGGTGTCGATGTCCTCACGGAGTTCCAGCCCGGCTTCGCGGCCGTAGTAGTGGCTCAGGACGCCGAAGGAGTGTCCGTAGCCGAACGTCCGGTTGGCGAGGAGTCCGTGGCTCACGTAGATCTCGTTCAGCTCGGCGGCGATGTCCTTGCAGACGGCTCCCGGCTTGATCAGCTCCAGGCCGCGCTTGTGGACCTCCACGTTGATGTTCCACAGTTCCAGGGAGCGGGCGTCGGGTTCGCCGTAGAACAGGGTGCGCTCCAGTGCGGTGTAGTAGCCGGAGGTCATGGGGAAGCAGTTCAGGGACAGGATGTCGTGTTCCTGGATCTTGCGGGTGGTGGCCCAGTTGTGGGCCCCGTCGGTGTTGATGCCGGACTGGAACCACACCCAGGTGTCACGGATTTCCGAATCCGGGAAGGTCCGGGCGATTTCGTGGACCATGGCTTCGGTGCCGATCAGGGCGACCTCGTATTCGGTGATGCCTGCGGTGATGGCGTTGCGGATGGCTTCGCCGCCGAGATCGCCGATCCGGGCTCCGTGCTTGATCACCTCGATCTCCTCGGCGGACTTGATCATCCGCTGGCGCATCGCGGCCTGGGCCACGTCCACGAGGGTTGCCCCTGCAAACGCCGCCTGGATCTTGTTCCGGTTGTCCAGCGGGAGCGAGTCGTCTTCGACGCCGAGCCGGCGGGGGTTGATGCCGCGGGTGCGCAGGGCTTCCTGGATGGCGAAGATGTAGTTGTCCCGGCGCCAGTCCGTGTAGACCACGTTGTCTCCGTAGCTGCGCCGCCACGGCATGCCGGCGTCGATGTTCGCGGTAACGGTCACGGTGTCGTCCTTGGTGACCACCATCGCGTAGGACCGGCCGAAGTAGGTGAAGAGGAAGTCGGAGTAGTACTTGATGGAGTGGTAGCTGGTCAGGACGACGGCGTCCAGGTCCTTCTCTGCCATGATGCGGCGCAGCCCGCCGAGCCGGCGCTCAAATTCGGCGTTGGAGAACGTCAGCTTTTCCTTCTGCCCGTTGTGCAGGACTTTCAGCCGCTCCAGTTCGGCGATGGACGAGGCGTTGTCTGAGGTGGTGATGGTCATGGTGGTGGTGCCTTTCTGCGGTTCGGTTTCTTTGGAGGGAAGATGTGGGGCCGGCCGGGCTACTCGTGGCTCAGCGGTTCCTTGCTGGTTTCGCGGGAGAGGACGACGGCGATCAGGGAGACGGCCGCGGCGCCCGCCAGGTACCAGGCCGGGGCCAGGTCATTGGACGTGGCGGCGATCAGGAGGGTCGCCATGAAGGGTGCCGTGCCGCCGAAGAGGGCGTTGGAGAGGTTGAAGCTGACGGCGAAGCCGCTGTAGCGGACCCGGGTGGGGAACATTTCCGCCAGGAAGCTCGGCAGGGTGCCGTCATTCAGCGTCAGCATGGCGCCCAGCAGGATCTGGACCAGGACGATCACCAGGAAGTTTCCGGTGTCCAGCAGGGCGAAGGCCGGCACGGTCAGCACGATGAAGCTCAGGGATGCGGCGATGAGGACCTTTTTCCGGCCGAAGCGGTCCGAGAGCATCCCGGTCAGGAAGATGAACCCGATGTAGGTCACCAGCGCGATGGTGGTGGCGAGGAAGGACTCGGCTGCACCGAGGCCCAGTTCCGAGGACAGATACGTGGGCATGTAGCTGAGGATCACGTAGAAGCCGACGGCGTTGAGCAGCACGGCTCCGACCGCCTTCAGCAGCAACCACCAGTGGTTCCGGAACAGGCTGGATACCGGCGCCTTGACGGCGTGGTCCTCCTCGGCCAGTTCGCGGAAGACCGGGGTGTCCTCGAGCTTGGTGCGGATGTAGCGTCCGATCAGGCCCATCGGGGCCGCGAGCAGGAACGGCAGGCGCCAGCCCCAGCTCTGCATCGCCTCGGTGCTGAGCAGGATGGTCAGCAGGCCGGCGAGCAGGGAGCCGAGCAGCAGCCCCGCGGCCGTGCTGGCCGGAACCACGGCGGCGTACAGTCCGCGCTTGTTGGCCGGGGCATACTCCACCAGGAAGGCGGAGGCGCCGGCGTATTCCCCGGAGGCGGAGAAGCCCTGGACCACGCGGACCACCAGCAGAAGGATCGGCGCCCAGATGCCGATGGAGTTGAACCCCGGAATGAGGGCGATGCAGAAGGTTGCTCCGGACATGATCAGGATGGAGAGCGAAAGCGCGGTCCGGCGCCCCACCCGGTCGCCGATGTGGCCCCATACGAAGCCGCCGAGCGGCCGGACCAGGAACGAGATGGCGAACAGCGCGAAAGTCAGCAGGAGCGCGGTCTGGGGATTGGATTCGGGGAAGAAGACGGCGCCGATGGTTGCGGCCAGGTAGCCGTAGACGGCGTAGTCGAACCATTCGACGAAGTTGCCGATGAAACTGGCGGCGACTACCCGCCGTCGGGTTTCCCTGCTGACGCCTTGGCCGTTAGCCGGTGCGTCTTGCCCGCCCGGCCCCCCACGGCCTATCAACGAGGTTTGCCCAGAGTAGGTACTGCCATGCCCGCCATTCGACTCCGGGCTGGTCTCCCCCGCAAGAGCGGCGGGAGAAGAAGGTTCGTTACTCATGTGTCCACCAAAGTGTTTTGGGGTTGCATTCAATGCAACGCTGTTGCACCAGAGTAGAGGTGACGCGTACCACAGTCAAGGCTTTTTTGCTTGAGACTTGTGAGTTAATTGGGGAAATACTCCTAGGCGCTGGCACAGGAAGAGCCGGGACCGGACTTTGTTTCGTTGCATATATTGAGACTGAGTTGCACAGAAAGAAGCAGTAATCGGGCAGCGAGCCCGCCCGTAGCACTTGGGCGATCTATTGACATCCCCATGTGACGGCTGTCATATTTTCCGGTACGCGCCATGTGCATCGTGTTGTGTAATACGCAATTCACCGATCCTTCTTTGCGGTGTGCGCAGGCCGGCTTCTCGATCAAGGAACGTCCCGGGCGTCAGCCACGTCGCAGGAACTTCCGGTCCAGATGGACCTCCGCGAGGCCCGGAGCGGAAGCAACGATCCGCGGGACAGTGCCGACCGGCGAGACAAAGATTTGGAACCGCAACAAGTCAGCTAGATTGGCAACGGGCGCCGTTGCAAAGAGCCCCGGGCTCAGGAAAGGAACAGAGCTAATGGTTCATAAAGTAAAAGCAGTTGTCGCCAAGGAGAAGAACGCACCGGTCTCGGTTGAGACCATCCTGGTGCCGGATCCCGGACCCGGTGAGGCCCTGGTGGACATCCTCACCTGCGGGGTCTGCCACACGGACCTGCACTACAAGCAGGGCGGAATCACCGACGATTTCCCCATCCTGCTGGGCCATGAGGCCACCGGTGTGGTCAGCGCCGTGGGGCCGGACGTCACCGAGGTGGCTCCCGGCGACAGGGTGATCCTGAACTGGCGCGCGGTGTGCGGTCAGTGCCGGGCCTGCGCCAAGGGCCAGCCGCAGTACTGCTTCAACACGCACAACGCCACGCAGAAGATGACTCTCGAGGACGGCACGGAGCTCTCACCGGCGCTGGGCATCGGCGCCTTCGCCGAGAAGACCCTCGTCGCCGCCGGGCAGTGCACCAAGGTGGACGACGACGCCGATCCCGCCGCCGTCGGCCTGCTCGGCTGCGGTGTCATGGCGGGCATCGGCGCCGCCATTAACACCGGCGAGGTAAAACGCGGCGAGTCCGTGGCCGTGATCGGCTGCGGCGGCGTGGGCATCGCGGCAGTCGCCGGGGCCAAGCTGGCCGGGGCCACCACGATCATCGCGGTGGACATCGACGACAACAAGATCGAGATGGCCAAGTCCCTCGGCGCGACGCACGGCGTGAACTCCCGCTCCGCGGACCCGGTCGAGGCCATCCGCGAGCTGACCGGCGGCTTCGGCGCCGACGTCGTGATCGAAGCGGTGGGACGCCCCGAAACGTACAAGCAGGCGTTCTACGCCAGGGACCTGGCCGGCCGCGTGGTGCTGGTGGGCGTACCCACCCCGGAGATGCAGCTCGAGCTGCCGCTGCTGGACGTCTTTGGCCGCGGCGGCTCGCTGAAGTCCTCCTGGTACGGCGACTGCCTGCCCTCCCGGGACTTCCCGATGCTGGTCCAGCATTACAAGCAGGGAAACCTCGACCTCGACGCCTTCGTGTCCGAGCGCATCTCCATCGACCAGGTGGAGGAGGCTTTCACCAAGATGCACGAGGGCAAGGTCCTGCGTTCCGTGGTTGAAATCCGCCCCGCTGTCGAAATCGAGACGTCGGTGGCCTCCGCATGAGCGTCACCATCGAGAACCTGGTCACCTCCGGCACTTTTTCGCTCGACGGCGGCACCTGGGACGTGGACAACAACGTCTGGATCGTGGGAAATGACGATGAATGCGTGGTCATCGACTCCCCGCATGACGCGGACGCGATCATCAACCAGGTCCGCGGGCGGAAGGTGCTGGCCATCCTGCTCACGCACGCGCACAACGACCACATCGGCGCGGCCCGGGCCGTGGCGGAGGCGGTGGACGCGCCGATCCACCTGCACCCTGAGGACCTGATGCTCTGGGAACAGGTCTACCCCGGCGTCAAACCGGACCGCTACCTCACCGACGGCGAGGAATTCCACGTGGGCGGCGCGACCCTCCGGGCCCTGCACACTCCCGGCCACTCGCCGGGTTCCACGTGCTTCTACCTGGAGGACGAGGGGACCGTCTTCACGGGGGACACGCTGTTCAACGGCGGCCCGGGCGCCACGGGACGTTCCTACAGCGATTACCCGACCATCCTCGCCTCGATCCGCGAGCGGCTGCTGACGTTGCCGGCGGCCACAGTGGTCCGCACCGGCCACGGCGACAACACATCCATCGCGGCAGAGCGGGAGACCCTCGCGAAGGTGCCCCAGTAAGCAGGGTTCTGAGCAACACATCCAGTAAGGCGCGCCTGGAAAGCCGGGCGCGCCTTACTGGCGATCGAACCAGCAGGAATTTAGCGGCAAGGAAGTTGGAACAATGAAGTTCGGGAAACAGCCCGCCCCCGTCGCGGACATTAACGAGGACGAACTCGAAGTCCACAAACCGAAGACCGAGGCGGCGGGCGTCAAAGCCGTGATGGTCGCCTTGGAACGCGCCGTGGCCCAGGCCGGAGTCACCCGCACCGCTCAGTCGCTGCTGCGGCTGAACCAGCGCGGCGGGTTCGACTGCCCGGGCTGCGCCTGGCCCGAATCGGACAAGAAACGCAAGACGGCGGAATTCTGCGAGAACGGCGCCAAGGCCGTGGCGGAGGAGAACACGCTCAGGACGGTCGGGGCCGGGTTCTGGGCGCGGCATTCGATCGCCGAACTGTCGGAGAAGACCGAATACTGGCTGGGCAACCAGGGCCGGATCAGCGAGCCCGTGGTGATCCGGGAAGGCGAGACGCATTATTCGCCGATCTCCTGGGCCGAGGCCTTCGAGCTGATCGGCCAGCACATCCGGGCTTCGACCCCTGACCGCTGCGTCTTCTACACCTCCGGGCGCACGGCAAACGAAACCGCCTTCATGTACCAGCTGTTCGCGAGGTCCCTGGGCACGAACAACCTTCCGGACTGCTCGAACATGTGCCACGAATCCTCCGGATCGGCCTTGAACCCGACCATCGGCATCGGCAAAGGCACCGTGTCCCTGGACGACATCCACGACGCGGAACTGATCTTCGTGGTGGGACAGAACCCCGGGACCAACCACCCCCGGATGCTCTCGGCGCTGAAGGAATGCAAGGACAACGGCGGAAAGGTGGTGGCGGTGAACCCGCTGCCCGAGGCCGGCCTGTTCAACTTCAGGGACCCGCAGACGGTCTCTGGCGTGGTGGGCGGCGGCACCCCGCTGGCCGACGAGTACTTGCAGATCAAGGTGGGCGGGGATCTGGCCCTGTTCCAGGCACTGGGCCACCTGCTGCTGGCAGAGGAAGAAAGGAACCCGGGCACCGTCGTCGACCGTTCCTTTATCGAGGCGCAGACGGACGGCTTTGATGCGTACCGGGAAGCCCGGCGCGAACTGGACTGGGATGAAACCGCGAAGGCCACCGGCCTGTCCCGGACACAGATCGAGGACGTGGCCGGGATGCTCATCCGGTCCAAGGCCACGATCTTCTGCTGGGCGCTCGGCGTCACGCAGCAGCCGCATTCCGTGGACACCATCAAGGAGATGGTCAACGTCCTGCTCCTTCAAGGGAACTTCGGCAAGCCCGGCGCCGGGGCCTGCCCGGTGCGCGGCCACTCGAACGTCCAGGGCGACAGGACCATGGGCATCTGGGAGAAGCCCAAGGAATGGCTCCTGGAGGCCCTGGACAAGGAGTTCGGGATCGCCTCACCGCGCGGGCACGGCCATGATGCGGTGGAAACCATGGAGGCGTTCGAACGCGACGAGGTGGACGTGTTCGTCTCCATGGGCGGCAACTTCTCCCTCGCCTGCTCCGACACGGAGACCCTGGAAGCCGGGATGCAGCGGATCGGCCTGACCGTGCACATCTCCACCAAGCCCAACCGCTCCCACGTGGTGCACGGACGCACCTCGCTGATCCTGCCCACGCTGGGACGGACGGACAAGGACGACAAGCACCCCACGGGTGCCCAGTTCCTGTCCGTGGAGGACTCCATGTCCGTGGTCCACTCCACCCAGGGCCGGCTGCAGCCGGTGTCCGAGCACCTGCTCGCCGAACCGGTCATCGTGGCCCGGATGGCCGAGGCCACCTTCGGCGAAGGCCACGCGGTGGACTGGAAGGCCATGGCCGAGGACTACGACGTGATCCGGGACCACATCTCGCGCGTTCTTCCGGGGTTCCAGGACTTCAATACCCGGGTCCGCACCAAGAACGGCTTCGTGCTCCCCAACCCGCCCAGGGACACCCGGTCCTTCAAAACGGACATCGGCCGGGGCCGCTTCACGGTCAGCCCGCTGGAATACCTGGCGCCGCCGGAGGGCCATCTGGTCCTCCAGACGATCCGGAGCCATGACCAGTACAACACCACGTTCTACGGAGTGGATGACCGGTACCGGGGCATCTCGGACGGCCGGCGCGTGATCCTGATCCATCCCGAGGACCTGGCCGAGCTCGGCTTCGATGACCGGGACCTGGTGGACGTGGTGAGCACGTTCAGGGGCCATGACCGGCAGGCAGAGAAGTTCCGGCTGGTCGCCTACCCGACAGCCAAGGGCTGCGCCGCAGCCTACTTCCCCGAGGCCAACGCCCTGGTCCACAAGGAAAACGTGGCCCGCGAATCCAACACCCCCGGGTTCAAGGCCATGTTCGTCCGCTTCGTCCCCCACCGCGCCGAGGCGGCCGGGACGGCGGGCGAAGCAGCGCTCGAGCCGGCAACGCTGGGCTAGGCAAACCGTGTTCGTGAACCCGGTCCCGGACCATGTGATCGTCTACCGCAACGGCCCTTCGCCGTCGCTTAGCGCGAAGGACCGCAGCCCGGCTGAGGTCAGTTTCCGTTGAGCACCGCTGATTGAGCCCGCCCAAGCCGGCGGGCTCAATCCTTTTAAGGCGGGCGGCTGGGCTAGGGTCGAATCATCGCGCGTCGAAATCAGAACGAAAGGGGGCTGCGCCAGAGCATGAGCACGTTTGGATATCTGGCCGCTTCGGTGCCGCCAAGACTGGCCATGGCCGGCTCTGCCGTCGCCATCCCGATCCTGGCCGTCCAGGAATTGGACGACATCGGCATCGGGGGCGCCCTGGTGGCTGTCTCCCTCGGACCGAGCGTGATCGCGGCGCCCATCGCAGGTGCGGCCCTGGACCGGTCCCGCCGCCCGGGAGCCCTGATCGCGGGCTCCGGCCTTTTGACCGCCGTCGCCTTCGCCGCCGCCTCCTTCCTCGGCCAGATCCCGCTGCCGGTGATCTTCGCCGTCCTGGCCGCGGCCGGGGCCGTCTCACCGTTCTACATGGGCGGGCTCTCCAGCTTTGTGGCGGGCGAGATCCCGGACCAGTGGCGGGCCTTCGCCTACGACGCGCTGTCCTACAACATCTCCGCCGTCGCGGGACCCGCGCTCGTCGCGGTCATGGTGACGTTCCTACCGGCCGGGACCGCTCTTTGGGTGCTGTCCGCCGCCGCACTCCTCGGCGCCCTGGGGGCAGCGGCGATGGGACTCAAAGCCCGCGGAGCCATAAGCTCCTCGGTGTGGCGAACGGTCAAGTCCGGACTGCACCGGCTCCTCAGCCACCGCCCCCTGGCGGTGGTGACCGGCGCATCGACCCTGACCCAGCTTGGCCAGGGCGGCCTGGCGGTGGCGGCAGTTGCACTCTCGATCGAGCGGATCGGTTCGCCCAGCCAAGGAGCGCTCCTGGTGACGGCGTTCGCGGTGGGCAGCCTGCTCGGCGCCTTGTGCGAGACGATCCGGCCCACACGCGCCCGCCCGCATGCCGTCATGATGCTCGGGTTCCTCGCCACCGGGCTGCTGACCATCGTGGCCGCGTTCGACTTCGGCACCGGCTGGACGGTAGTGGCCATCGGGCTGTCCGGGGTGTTCACCGCTTCCACCTCGGCGGCAATGCTCTTCCTCCGCAACCACCTGAGCCCGCCCCATCTCAGATCGCAGATCTTCACCGTGGGCGCGGGCTTCCGGGCAAGCGCGTCCGCGGCGGGCGCGGCGCTGGCCGCGTCCGTGACCGGGCTCGGCGGAGGACTGGCTGTGGCGGGAATAGGCCTGATCTGGGTGGTCTCGGCCGCGCTAATGGCCGGCTATCCGTCACCGTGTCCGGAAGCTGCCCGCTAGGCCATTGCTAGCGCCCGGTATAGCCCATCTTCGCGCTGATTTGCAGTCCGGCCTGGCCCAGCGACTCGATGAGGCCCTCGATTTCCTCCGGTTTGAAGCGGAAGGCGGGCCCGGAAACGCTGACAGCACCGATCACCGAGCCCACATGGTTGTAAACCGGCACAGCGATTGAGTTCAGACCGATTTCGAACTCCTCCTTTGCCTGGGCGTAACCATCCCGGGCGACCTCCAGCAATTGGTTTTCCAGTGCGTCCCGGCTGGTAATGGTCCGCGGTGTCCGCGCGGGCAGCCCCGTGTGTTTGAGGATACGGTCGCGCTCGTCGGCTTCCAGCGCCGCAAGCAGGACCTTCCCGCTGGACGTCGCGTGCAGCGGAGTCAGGCTGCCCACCCAGTCGTACATTGCCAGCGTGGACGGGCCCATGGCCTGGTCCACATTGACGGCGTAATTGGAGCGCAGGACAGCAAGGTTCACCGTTTCCTTGAATTCCTCCGCCAGGCTTTCCAGCACGGAACGGGCCTCCTGGACCAGGCTGAGCCGACCGGGAATCGAGCTGGCCAGCCGCAGGATGCCGAACCCCAGTTGGTACTTGCCGCGTTCGCTGTTCTGGTGGACCATTTCCCTGCTCACCAGCGATCCCAGGAGCCGGGAGACGGTGGATTTGTGGATCCCCATTTCCTCGGCGATTTCGCTCACGCCGGCATGGCCGTCCCGGGCCAGGATCTCCAAAACAGCAAGGGCCCGGTCCACAGACTGCACTCCGCCGTGCTGGCCGCCCTCCGCTTCGACGTCGGATTCGGGGTCATTCTTCGAAGCCATGATCCATACTCTCAAGTAGTTTCTGCGGCCTGCTTACCCGCCACAAGGCCGCTTAGAGCGTCCTCTCGGTTAGTTCCACACTCCCGATCCTATGACGGGATGCGCGGCCCGGCCGAGATTGCGTGAAGCGGTATGATGCGCAGCGGGTCCCGATATCAAAGGTCCAGGCGCATCAGCACGCGGGGAAAGCCGTTGATCACGGAATCGGTGTTGGCAGCCTTAGCGAAGCCGGAATCTTCGAAGAGCTTTTTTGTGCCGACATAGGCCATGGTGAGGTCCACCTTCTTGCCCTGGTTGTCCACGGGGTAGCCCTCGATGGCAGTGGCGCCATGGCTGCGGGCGAACTCGACCGCGCCGGCCAGCAGGCTGTGGGAGATTCCCTTGCCGCGATGACCGGGCTTCACCCGGATGCACCACACCGACCAGACATCGACGTCGTCTACGTGCGGGATCTTGCGGTTGCGGGCAAAGGTCGTGTCGGCGCGCGGGTGGACAGCCGCCCAGCCGACCACTTCATCGCCGTCGTACGCCAGCACCCCGGGTGGCGGATCCTGCCCGAGAAGCTCCCTCATGAGGTTGCCGCGTTCGGGCCCACGCAGTGCCACGTTCTGTTTCGAAGGGATGCGGTAGCTCAGGCACCAGCACACGGTGGCATCCGGACGTTTGGGGCCAACCATCGTTCGCACGTCGTCGAACTGCGTCGCCGGACGAATTTCGATCGCCATCTGGAGTCCTCTCGGCTTTTTGCCGATTCCGTTCTTGGCCCGATTCTAATCCCGGGCCGACGCGCGGGTGAGCTTGTGAAAAGCTTGAGCCGCGGAGACCTGCGGTTCCCTCGGCTGCGACGCGCTGGCACACTTGGGGGAACTATCGAGCGACTGGGGGGCCAGGTCAGGAGATCGTCATGGGCATTCTGGTACACACGCGCACTTCGGGCCGGCGGGCGGCGGGCACGCCATGATGGCCGGGTGGGCCTACCTCATGGCCGGAGTCATGACTGCCGACGCGCTGCTGCTCGGCATGCTCCTGATGAACGTCAAGTGGCCGAAGCGCTGGAAGAAGAACGGCTAGCCCCGACGCGCATTCCGTTCAGCGACGCGGCAAATACCTGGCGCGGCCTGATTCGGGCATCGAGGGGTATTTTGCGCATCGCCGGGCACGAAGCGCGTCAGGTTAGCCCGCGGCCTGTGCGGCCAGCCGTGCCTTGATCCGCTCAGAGGCGTCCAGAAGTGATGCCGTATTGAGTGAAGCGGCTGCGTCGGCGTCATTGCCCCGGGCAGCCGTGATCAGGTCCTGCTGATACCGCCACAGTGAGTCATCCCCGGCATCATCCAGCCATGCCCGGGCACCGACGATCTTGTACGTCCGGCAGTGCTGCCAAAGTGTGCGAATCATTTGAACCAGAACCGGGTTTGCCGCAGCCTCGTGGAGGATCGCCAGCATGGCCTCATCATGGTCCAGCAGCGCAATGACGCGGCGTTCGGCAATGGCAGCGCGCATCAGCTCATACCCAGCCTGCATCTTGTCGCAGTCCTCAGCCGTGACCTGCTGGCTCCCCAGCCGCGCGGCCTCCGTCTCCAGCAGCCGGCGCACGTCGTAGACATGGATCAGTTCCTCCAGAGAGAGGCTTTTTGACGACGGCGCCCTTGTGCGGTTCGCGCTCGGCCAGCGTCCACGTATGCGGCCTCGGCCTGGGAGAGTATTTCGTCCTCTGCGGACGGCAGGACGGTCAGTGCATTCACGGCTCGGCTCCTTATCTGGATTCCAACGTTTCTGGGTTTCAACCGGAAGCCCGGTTCCATTTGGCTTCCCGCTATTGACCCTTAATCGCCGCGTCCAGTGACCGCGCGGAGTTTCCCCACGTTTGCCGCCACTTCGCCGGGACGCACCGCCGTTCTGGGCGGACTCGCCGCCGGAACCCGGCAAAGGTGGGAAAATCCGGCCGCGGCCTCCGCCCGCTTGACGAGCCCGTGTGATGGCCCTTACAGTTCTTCTAAGCATCGGACGTCCTACATCCGATAAATAGACTCGAATGGTGAGGCAAATCATGAGCAGGACACTAAAGAACTTGCCGCTGGTGAATGACGCCAGCCGCCGGAGCTTCCTCAAGCTGTCAGGCGCGCTGGGCGTGGCCGCGGCTTTCACCACGTCCCTTGCCGCGTGCGGCGGGCCCGCGAGCACCACCACGGGAGCGGCTGCCGCCAACACCGCGCCGATCAACAAGGACCTAATCATCGAAGCGGGCATTTCCTACGCCCTGTCCACCGGCTTCGACCCGCTCTCCAGCTCCGGGGCGACTCCGCTGGCAGCCAACCTGCACGTCTACGAGGGCCTCGTGGAACTGCACCCCGCCACCCGCGAGCCGTACAACGCCCTCGCCGCGGCCGACCCCAAGATGGTCGACGCCACCACCTACCAGGTGACGCTCCGGGACGCCGCCAAGTTCCACAACGGCTCCCCGGTCACCCCCGAGGACGTCGTTTTCTCCTTCACCCGCGTCCTGGACCCGGCCAACAAGTCGCTGTTCTCGCAGTTCATCCCGTTCATCAAGGACATCAAGGCCGTCGATGCCAAGACCGTCGAGTTCTCGCTGAAATACGCCTTCCCCGCCTTCCCCTCGCGCATCTCCGTGGTCAAGATCGTGCCCAAGGCCCTGGCCAACTTCCCGCTCGGCTCCGACCAGCTCAAGGCCTTCGACGCCAAGCCCGTCGGCACCGGCCCCTACAAACTGGTCTCCGCCGTCAAGGACGACAAGATCGTGTTCGAGGCCAACGCCGACTACAACGGACCGATGCCCGCCCTCGCCAAGGGCATGACCTGGCTGCTGCTCTCCGACGCCGCCGCCCGCGTCACCGCGATGCAGTCCGGCCGCGTGCAGGCCATCGAGGACGTCCCCTACCTGGACATCGAGGGCCTGAAGTCGAAGGCCACCGTGGAGTCCGTCCAGTCCTTCGGGATGCTGTTCCTGATGTTCAACTGCGCCAAGGCCCCGTTCGACAACAAGCTGGTCCGCCAGGCCCTGCACTATGGCCTGGACAAGGACTCCATCATCAAGAAGGCGCTGTTCGGCAACGCCAAGGCCTCCAGCTCCTACTTCCAGGAGGGGCACCCGGACTACGTCAAGGCCAAGAACGTCTACGGCTACGACCCCGCCAAGGCCCAGGCCCTGCTGAAGCAGGCCGGCGTCACCAACCTGGAATTCGAACTCCTGACCACGGACACCGCGTGGGTCAAGGATGTGGCCCCGCTGATGCTGGAATCCTGGAACAAGATCCCCGGCGTCAAGGTCACCCTGAAGAACCTGCAGTCCGGCGCGCTGTACACGGACCGGGTGGGCAAGGCCGACTTCTCCGTCGTCGCCGCCCCGGGCGATCCCTCCGTCTTCGGCAACGACGCCGACCTCCTGCTGAGCTGGTTCTACGCCGGCGACACCTGGATGAAGGGCCGCGCCTACTGGGCGTCCACGCCGGAACGGGCCACGCTGGTGGACCTCATGGCGAAGGCCGGCCAGTCCGCCCCGGCAGAGGCGAAGAACCTCACCGGCGACATTGTGGATCTGGTGTCCGAAGAGCTCCCGCTGTACCCGATTTTCCACCGCCAGCTGCCCAGCGCCTGGGACGCCAAGAAGCTCAGCGGCTTCAAGCCCCTGCCCACGACGGGCGTCGGCTTCGTCGGCGTCGGCCGCACTGCCTGATTCATTGTCAACCGCCGACCCGGGCGGGCCCCCTTCCCGCCCGGACCGGCCTGCACTGCCACCCGTGCCGGCTGAGGCCGGGACACCCTTCCACGAATTCCGGAGACAACTTTGGTCACAATATTGCGCCTGCTGGGCCGCAGGCTGGCGGCGCTGCCCCTGATGATCCTGGGCATTACCCTGCTGGTGTTCCTCGTCCTGCAGGCCGCCCCCGGTGACCAGGCGAGCAGCGCCCTCGGCGACGGAGCCAGCGAGGAAGCCAAGGAACAATACCGCCAGAGCAACGGGCTCAACGATCCGCTGGTCCTGCAATATTTCCGGTTCCTCGGCAAGCTGCTCCAGTTTGACCTTGGGGTCACCACGCCGCCCGCGAAGTCCGTGGCCGACATGATCGCCGCGGCCTTCCCGCTGACCCTTCAGCTCACGTTCCTGGGCGTGCTGATCGCCGTCGCGGTCTCGCTCCCCTTCGGCATCGCCGGCGCCCTGTACCGGGACAAGTGGCCGGACCAGCTGGTCCGGGTCTTCTCGATCGCCGCGGTGGCGACGCCGTCGTTCTGGCTTGGCATCCTGCTCATCCAGTGGTTCGCGCTCGGCGCGGACCCGCTCTTCCCATCCGGCGGCATCGCGACGCCGGAATCGGGCTTCGGCGGCTGGCTGAACTCGATGGCGCTCCCGGCCCTGGCCCTTGGCATCCCGGTCTCGGCCTCGCTGATCCGGGTGGTCCGCACCTCGATGGTCGAGGAACTGGACCGGGACTACGTCCGCACCGCGATCGGCAATGGCGTCCCCTACCGGGAGGTCGTGTCCCGCAACGTGCTCCGCAACGCCCTGGTCACCCCGGTGACCGTGCTGGGACTGCGGATCGGCTACCTGCTGGGCGGCGCCGTCGTGATCGAAATGATCTTCGCCCTGCCCGGCATGGGCCAGCTGATCCTCAACGGCATCACCAACCTCGACGTCAACCTCGTGCAGGGCGTGGTCCTGACCATCTCCGTCACCTTCGTGCTCGTGAACATCGCCGTCGACCTTCTGTACCTGCTCATCAACCCCCGAATCAGGACGGTCTGACCCATGCGCAGCAAACTCGCTGAACGCCTCAGCGCCCCGGGAGTCCGGTTCAAGGCCCTCCCCTGGAGCTCCCGGCTCGCCCTCCTCTTCCTGGCGGCCATCACCCTCGCCGCCGTCTTCGCGCCCGCAATCGCCCCGCATGACCCGCTGGAGTCCTTCATTCCGGCGACACCTCCCGGCGGCGAGAACCCCTTCGGCACCGACCGGCTGGGCCGCGACATCTTCTCGCGCCTGCTCTACGGCGCCCAGTCCTCCCTGATGATCGGCCTGGGCGCGGTGGCGCTGGCCGTCATTGCCGGCGCCCTGCTCGGTTCCCTCGCCGCGACCTCCGGCAAGGGTGTCAACGAGGTCATCATGCGCCTTATGGACATCCTCATGGCCTTTCCTGGCATCGCGCTGGCCGCTGTGCTGCTGGCAGTCTTCGGCAACACCGTGCCCACCATCATCGTGGCCATCGCGGTCATTTACACGCCCCAGCTGGCGCGGGTGGTGCGCGCCAACGTCCTGTCCCAGTACGGCGAAGACTATGTCCGGGCCGCCCGGGTGATCGGCGCCGGCCGCTCCTACATCCTGCTCAAGCACATTGTCCGCAACACCGCGGCCCCGGTCCTGGTGTTCGGCACGGTGATGGTCGCAGACGCGATCATCCTGGAGGCCTCGCTCTCCTTCCTCGGCGCCGGCGTCCAGGACCCCGCACCGTCGTGGGGCAACGTGATCTCCTACGGCCGCAACCTCGTCCTCTCCGGCGGCTGGTGGGCCACCACCTTCGCCGGCCTGACCATCCTGCTCACGGTGCTCGCGCTGAACATCCTGGCCGAGGGACTCACCGATGCCATGGTCAACCCGAAACTCCGCAAGGCCCCGGTAGTGAAGGACGACGACGGCACCTCCGCCGGCACCTCCGTCGCCATCGACGCCGAAATCGGCACGTCCGTGGCGCAGGGTTCAGTGCTGGAGCAGCACGAACTCGACGGCGTCCGCGCCGCCGCGGGCGACGCTGTTCCGGAAGCCGGATTCCCCCAGGCCGGTCTCCCCCAGGCGGGCCACCGTCAGGACGGGGTCGCCGGCACCGCCGGCCCCCACGCCCTGCTGGACGGCCATCTGAACGAGCAGCTGAAGCTGCTGACCGCCGTCGAGGTCGGCCGCACGGACCGCCTCCCCCAGGTCCCGGACACCGCCCGCACGGTCCTCGAGGTCAAGAACCTGTCCATCCGCTTCCCCGGCCGCTTCGGCGACACCGCAATCGTGGACAACGTCTCCTTCAGCGTCCGCGAAGGCGAAACCATGGGCCTGGTGGGCGAATCCGGCTGCGGCAAGTCCATCACGTCGCTGGCCATCATGGGCCTGCTGCCCAAGACCGCCGTCATCTCCGGCTCCATCACCTTCGACGGCAAGGAACTGCTGGACGCCTCCACCGGCAACAGCAGCGCCAAGGCCTACGAGGGGCTGCGGGGCCAGCAGATCGCCATGGTGTACCAGGACGCGCTGAGCTCCCTCAACCCGTCCATGAAGATCAAGGACCAGCTGCAGCAGCTGACCCGCCGCGGCGGCCGCAAGACCCCTGCCGAGCTCCTGGAACTGGTCAAGCTGGATCCCGTCCGCACGCTGGCCAGCTACCCGCATGAGCTCTCCGGCGGCCAGCGCCAGCGCGTCCTGATCGCCATGGCGCTCTCCCGTTCGCCCCGGATCGTCGTCGCGGACGAGCCCACCACCGCGCTGGATGTGACCGTCCAGCACCAGGTGGTGGAACTGCTCAACGAACTGCGCGAACAGCTGGGCTTCGCCATGGTCTTCGTCAGCCACGACCTGGCCTTGGTGGCCTCGCTCGCGCACCGCATCACCGTGATGTACGCCGGGCAGGTGGTCGAATCCGCGCAGGCGTCCGCTCTGCTGCAGAACCGGCAGCACGAATACACCCGCGGCCTGCTCGGCGCCGTCCTCTCCATCGAGGCCGACGCCGACCGGCTGCACCAGATCCCCGGCACTGTGCCCTCGCCCCGGGATTTCGCCGCCGGCGACAGGTTCGCGGCCCGTTCGCTGCGGCCCGACGCCGACCCGGAGCAGCGGCTCGTCCTGACCACCGTGAAATCCGCCGGTGCCGGAGACAGCGACCACTACTGGGCTAGCCACCTCAAGGAGGACGCCAAATGAGCACTTCAACCGGCAAGCCCGTGATTGAACTGAAGAACGTCAAGGTCCACCACCGGGCCCGCACCGGCGGCCTGTTCCGCCCCACCTTCGTCAAGGCCGTCAACGGGGTGGACTTCACCATCAGCCGCGGCGAGACCGTGGGAATCGTGGGCGAATCCGGCTGCGGCAAGTCCACCCTGGCCTCCGTGCTGGTGGGCCTGCAGGCCCCCACCTCGGGGGAGGTCCTGTTCCACGGCAAGCCCGCCGGCAGGCGCAACGCCGCCCTGCGCAAAGAATTCGGCCGCACCGTCTCGGTGGTCTTCCAGGACCCGTCCACCGCGCTGAACCCCCGCATGACCATCCAGGACATCCTCACCGATCCGCTCCAGATCCACGGGATCGGCACCGCGGCCACCCGTGCAGCGAAAGTCAAGGACCTCCTGGCCCTCGTCGGGCTGCCGTACTCCGCCGCCGAGGTCACGCCCTCGCAGGTTTCCGGCGGCCAGCGCCAGCGGGTTGCCATCGCCCGGGCACTGGCCCTGGACCCGGACATCATCGTGGCGGACGAGCCGACCTCGGCGCTGGACGTCTCGGTGCGGGCGCAGGTACTGAACCTGCTCTCGGACCTGAAGACCCAGCTGAACCTCGGCATGGTCTTCATCTCGCACGATATCCAGACCGTCCGCTATGTCTCGGACCGGATCTGCGTCATGTACTTCGGCGAAATCGTCGAAGAGGGACCCGCCGGGCAGGTCTTCGACCACCCGGCCAACGACTACACGAAGAAACTGCTCGGCGCCGCCCCCAGCCTGCTGCACCCCTGATTTCCCGCACTTTTCCCCATTCACCAAACCATCATTGGAGTTACCTGTGCCTACCCAATTCCAGGGCGTCATTCCCCCGGTCGTCACCCCCCGCCACGCCGACGGCAGCGTCGACACCGATTCGCTGAAGAACCTCACGCGGCACCTCCTCGACGGCGGCGTGTCCGGGCTCTTCGTCCTGGGATCCTCCGGCGAGGTACCGTACCTGAGCAACGCAGAGCGCGAACTCGTCGTCAGCACCATCGCCGCCGAGAATGCCGCTGCCGGCGCAGCGGGCGTGCCGCTGATTGTCGGGGCGAACGAGCAGACCACCAACCGTGTCATCGAAGAAGCCCGGAAGGTGATCGACCTCGGCGCCGACGCGATCGTGGTGACCTCGATGTACTACGCAATCGGCAACGCAGAGGAAACGGAAACCCACTTCCGCGCCATCCACGACGCCGTCAGCGCGCCGATCTTCGCCTACGATGTCCCGGTCCGCACCCACTTCAAGCTGCCCACGGACCTGCTGGTCCGGCTCGGCCGGGACGGCGTGATCGCCGGCGTCAAGGACTCCTCAGGCGACGACGTCGGCTTCCGCCAGCTGCTGCTGGCGGCCCGCGACATCCCGAACTTCGACATCTTCACCGGCCACGAGGTCGTGGTCGACGGCGCCCTGCTCGGCGGGGCGCAGGGCGTCGTCCCGGGCCTGGGCAACGTTGATCCCCGCGGCTACCGGAACCTCATGGACGCCGCAGCCGCCGGCGACTGGGCCAAGGCCGCCGCCGAACAGGACCGCATCGCCGACCTCTTCGAGATCGTTTACACGCCCAACGGCCGGGTCTCCGGCGGCGCGGCCGGCCTCGGCGCTTTCAAGACCGCCCTTCAGCTCATGGGCATCATCGAATCCAACACCATGAGTGCACCCATGCCGGCCCTGAACGAGGACGAGACCACCGCCATCAAGGTCATCCTCGAACGCAACGGCCTGATCTAGGCTCCGGCCACCACACCCGCAGATACCCGATTGAGGAGGAACATGGCGCACGCGATTGGGGTCGACCTTGGCGGCACCAAGACGGCGGCCGGAGTGGTCTCAGAGGATGGCGAACTGCTGTTCTCGCAGACCGCTCCGACGCCCAGCCGTGCCGGCGGTGAGGCCGTCCTGGACGCCACCGCGGCCCTGGTTGCCGGCCTCCGGGTCCGGGCGCAGGCGGAGGGCCTCTCCATCGCAGGCGTCGGCGTGGGCTCGGCCGGAGTGATCGACGCCGGCCGGGGCGTCGTGGTGTCCGCGACGGACGCCATCCACGGCTGGGCCGGGACCGCGCTGACCGACGGCCTCGCCGGACGCCTGGGCCTTCCGCCAGAAGCGGTCAGCGCCGTTAACGACGTTCACGCCCATGCGCTAGGCGAGTCCTGGCGCGGGGCAGCGGCCGGGACGGCGAGCTCGTTGCTGATCGCCTTCGGCACCGGTGTGGGCGGAAGCTTCGTGCTGGCCGGCCGGCCCGTCCTGGGCCACCGGTACGTGGGCGGCCACGTCGGCCACACCGCCTCCCCCTACGCCTACGCGGACGGCAAGGACGGCAAGGCGCTGCCCTGTTCCTGCGGGGGCTCGGGCCATGTAGAAGCCGCGGCCTCCGGCCCGGCCATCCATGCGGCGTTCCTCCGCCTGGGCGGATCCCGTGCCGTCCCGGACACCCGCGCGGTATTCACTCTGGCCCGCGACGGTGATCCCGCGGCCAACCGCGCCGTCCACACCGCCGCCGAGGCCGCCGGGCAGGCGGCCGGGGGCCTGGTCAACGTCCTGGACCCCGAGGTCCTTGTGGTGTCCGGGGGCCTGGCCGACGCCGGCGAGCTCTGGTGGAAACCCATGAAGGCCGCCCTGCGCCGGGAGCTGCTGGACCCGTTGGTCCGCGTGCCGGTCCTGCGGGCCTCCCTGGCGAACTCCGCAGCCATCGTCGGGGCCGGAAGGCTAGTCTTCAACTGACCGCTTCTGTCCGCGAACACCGGACCACAGAGAAACAGAAACAGGCACCATGCTCCTGACCCCCGAGGGCCTCGAATCCCTCCGCTCCCAGCTCATCGTTTCCTGCCAGGCCTACCCGGGCGAGCCGATGCGGGATCCCCGCACCACCTCACAGGTCGCGGCTTCGGCCGTCATCGGGGGCTCCGCGGCTGTCCGGGTCCAGGGGCTGGCGGATATCCAGCACACCCGCGCCGCCGTCGAGGTCCCGGTCATCGGGCTCTGGAAGGACGGCCACGACGGCGTCTTCATCACCCCGACGCTGCGCCACGCCCTCGCCGTGGCCAACGCCGGGGCGCACGTGGTGGCCGTTGACGGCACCCGGCGCCAGCGCCCGGACGGCCTGAGCCTGGCCGCGACGGTGGCCGGCATCCGCGCCGGCTCCCATGCCCTGGTGATGGCCGACTGCGGATCCATTGAGGACGCCGCGGCCGCGGTCGAGGCCGGGGCGGACCTGATCGGCACCACGCTGGCCGGCTACACCGGTGAACGCGCCAAGACCCGCGGCCCCGACCTGGCCCTCCTGGAACAGATCGCCGCCGCCGGCCTCGGCAAGCCGCTCATCGCCGAGGGCCGCATCCACACCCCGGACCAGGCCCGCCAGGCGCTCGACGCCGGCGCGTTCGCCGTCGTCGTCGGCACCGCCATCACCCACCCGGCCACCATCAGCGGCTGGTTCGCCGCCGCGCTGCACCCCTGAGGACTGTCCCCATGCCGGAATCCCGCGAAACCGCCGCCCCCGCCTACGTCCTGCGCGGCACGCTCGTCACGGACGGAGCCTCCACTGCCGACTCCGTGGTGGCGGTGAAGGGCGGCCGGATCGCCTACGCGGGACCCTACAGCGGCTTTGACGCCGCGCAATTCCCGGGCGCGGAGGAGCTCCCCCTGCCGGACGGGAGCTCGGTGCTTCCTGGACTTGTTGACCTGCACTGTCATGGCGCCGCGGGCGGCGGGTTCCCGACGGGCGATGACCGGGCCTGCCGGGAGGCTGTGGACTTCCTGCACCGCAACGGGACCACCAGCCTGCTCGCCAGCCTGGTCACGGCCTCCGGCGCGGAGCTTCTGCGGTCGCTCGGCGTCCTCAAGACCCTGGCGGCCGAGGGGCTGATCGCCGGCATCCATTCCGAGGGGCCGTTCCTCTCCCACGCCCGGTGCGGCGCCCAGAATCCCCTGTGGCTCCGGGACCCCGATCCTGAGCTGCTCGGGCAACTGCTGGCCGCAGCAGGCGGCGCACTGCGAACCATGACCTACGCCCCCGAACTGCCGGGCGCCAGTGAATTGCTCCGGATCCTCACCGACCACGGCGTCACCCCCTCGCTGGGCCATACCGATGCCGACGCCCGGCTGACGGCTGACTCGCTGGCGGAGGCCGCGGACCTCATCGGCACCGCCGGAGCCGGCGGGGGCTTCGGGCCGCATGCCCGGCCCACGGTGACCCATCTGTTCAACGGGATGCCGCCCCTGCACCACCGCAGTCCCGGACCGGTCGCCGCTTGCCTGCGGCTGGCAGCCGCCGGCACCGTGGTGGTCGAGCTGATCGGCGACGGCGTCCACCTGGACCCGGAGACGGTCCGGATGGCCTTTGAACTGGTGGGATCCGAGGGCATCGCGCTGGTGACGGACTCCATGGCGGCCACCGGGCTGCCCGACGGCGACTACGAACTCGGCCCCTCGGAGGTGGTGGTGCACGACGGCGTGGCCACGCTGAAGAGCAACGGCACCCTCGCCGGGGGCACGGCAACCCTGCTGGACGTTGTCCGCACCACGATCGCGGCCGGGGTGAGTCCTGCCGATGCCGTCCTGGCCGCGACCCTGGTCCCTGCCCGGGTCCTGGGCCTGGAAACCGAGATCGGCGGCCTCCGGGCCGGAATGCGCGCCGACATCATCGCGGTTGGCCCGGGCTTCGAACTGGTGACCGTCCTGCGCGGCGGGCAGGTCCTGGCAGCCGCCTGAGCCCCGCACGAGCGGCGGACCCAGTCACAACGGCGCCGGCCGGGAACAGGAACCCGGGGCTGGGCACCGGCGCCGCCCGCCAGGGCGGCCCCAGCGGCACCCGGTTCAGCCGGCGGTTGCTCCTGCACGCACTTTGACGGCTCCGGTCCCGTGGACGGATCCTGCCGGGAGGTCCGCGAGCCGGGCGGCCGCGGCCTCGTCCGCGACCACCGTCACGTGCGGGTGCAGCTGCAGCACCGAGGCCGGGCATTCGGGCGACACGGGACCGGCCAGCGCCTCGCGGAGGATTTCCGCCTTGTCCGCCCCGTTGACCACCAGCAGCAGTTGCCGCGCTTCAAGGATGGTTCCCAGACCCTGGGTGATGCAGCGCTCGGGGACGTCGTCGGGGCTGTCGAAATAGCGCGAATTCGCCTGCCGGGTGCGCTCGGTCAGCTCCTCAACCCGGGTGCGGGAATCCAGCGGTGAGCCGGGTTCGTTGAAGGCCAGGTGCCCGTTGTGTCCGATCCCGAGGATTTGCACGTCGATCCCGCCGGCCCGGGCAATCGCCTGGTCGTAGTCCCGCGCCGCCGCTGCGGGATTCTCCGCGCCGCCGTCGGGAATGAAGACGTTGGCCGGGTCAAGGTGCAGCCGTTCTGTCACTTCCCGGCGCACTACCTCCGCGTAGCTCTGCGGGTGGCCTGCCGGCAGCCCGACGTACTCATCCAGGGCGAATCCGCGGATACCGGACATGTCCAGCCGGTGGCCGGCGAGGGCCTCGTACACCGGCAGCGGTGAGCCGCCCGTGGCCAGGCCGAGGACGGCGTCGGGCCTGCTGCGGACGACGGCGGCCAGGATGCCGGCGGCGACGGCCCCGGTTCCTTCGGCGTTGGGTACTACGAAAATTTCCATCACGGGAGGCGCTTTCTGTGGGTCAGGCTTGGTGCGTGGCGGCTCGCCCGCGCGGGCGGTTACCGGGCCGCGACGTCCTTGAGTTTTTGGCGGATGCCGTCAAAGTGGCGCTGCAGGCGCTCGGAGGCCAGCGTCTTGTCCTTGCCGGCAACGGCCTCGTAGATCTCCCGGTGGACGCGGGCCAGTTCGGGCAGATCGACCGGGCCCGATCCAAGGGCCTGGTGGATCTGGCGGTAGACCTTCCAGAAGACGTCCATGAGGTCGATCAGCAGCTCGTTATTCAGGGGTGCGTAGAGTCCGCGGTGGAATTCCGCGTCCAGTTCGGCAAAGGCTTGCCCGGCGTCCCCGGCTGCTTCCATCTGTTCCAAGGTGCTGCGGAGGTCACTGAGGTGCTCCTCGGTCATGAGATCGATGGCGGAGCCAATCAGCCCGGATTCGAGCGCCTGCCGCACGTCAATGAGCTCCATCGCTTCCTCACCCCGGTGCCGGAGCGACAGCCGTCCCCGGAAGGCCAGGCCGTCGGTCAGCGCGCTGAAGTTGTTGGGGGCGACAAACATGCCAAAGCCGTGGCGGATCTCGATCACTCCGAGCGCCTGAAGGACCTTCAGGGACTCCCGCACGGTGTTGCGCCCGACGCCGAGCACGGCCGAAAGTTCCGTCTCGGTGGGCATGGCGTCACCGACGTCCAGTCCCTGTTCCAGGATGAGGTCCATGATGCGCGTTTGCAGCACGTGGGACCTGATTTGAGCGCTGAAACGGGCCGGCGACACAACGCGGGATTCTATGCTCATGACTCTCTCCTTCTGGCCGCAGCCGGACATGGCCACTCCTGATTCAAGCGTACAGGAGATGGGATGTCCAATGTCTGGTTTCTCATCGTGCGTCGGCCAGAATTTTTCCTGCTGGAGCCCGGCGGCGGTCCGGGGTGCCGGGGTGGCGGGCCCGCGTACGGAGCCTGCCACCCCTGCGTTCCCTCGGCCCTCCTGGCCGGCAGGGCTGCTAGCCCTTCGGCGTGATCTGGAGGCGGTCAAAAGTGACCTGCCGCCCGAGTGAATCGAGGACGACCACGTCATCGCGGCCATTCTTCAGGCCGGCCGGCAGTATGAACTGAACGGTGTTGTCCTTTCCCGGGAACATCCAGCCGAGCCCGTGAAGGCTCTTGTTGAGGTAGGCGAAGTACCACTGGCCAGGTTCAAGGTTTCGGAGTGCGACTTGCTGCCCGGTCCGGTACTTCGCCTCGGTGCCGAGGTCTATCGGGGCCGTCAGGCCGTCGAGGTTCTGGGTCCGGGGCGTCGGCGTGGCCTCGGGCCGGGCCGGCTGTGCCCGCAGGGCGAGCGCCTCGCGCGTGACCGTGAGGTCAACGCTCTTTGCCCCGTTCCTGGCGGTCGCGGCGAAGGTGGCGGCGGCAACTTCGCCGGCTGCGACGTCGGCGGCTGTCAGGGTGTAGTCCTGGCTCTTGGTGACGGTAGCGCCTGCGGCAAACACCGGTTCAGCCATGCCCATATCCGGTGCCTGCAGCCCGGTCAGCTCGACGTTGCCGGCGTTGCCAAGGGTGTAGGTGAAGGTGACGTTCTCTCCCGGGGTGGCGTAGCCGTCGTCGTTGGAATCGTTCCATGCGGCGGTGGCGGTTCCTTGGAGCCGCGCCCTTCTGGCCACCAGATCCACTTCCCCGCCCTCCACCTCAACCGCTTTCGGACTCTGCCCGGGTGCCGTCAGCGTCCATGAGGTCTGCGGGACGAAGAACCCCTGGTCCACTTCGCCCTGGGTCACGGTGTGCCGCGGCGTCGTGCAGTTGTAGGTGCCGGCCGGCGCCAGGTTTCGCCACCGGCAGTTGCCCGCGCCTTCCGGGACCAGCGGTGAGAAGTTCCCGGCGGTCGGAGTGATCGTGGTGGTGAGCGGTCCGCTGTTCGCAACCGTGAAGGTGTAGGGCACCTGCTCTCCAGCGGCGTACGGCTGCACCGCAAGATCCCTGCCGGCGTCGGCGCGTTGCCCGGCGATCCCGGCCGCGGGCAGCCCGTCGCGCAGCGCGACGTTGGCGCCGTTGAACACCACGGTTTGGGTCAGGGACGGCGTGGCGGATGCTGTCACCGTGAACGTCGCCTGGGGCGCGAAGTATCCGCGCGAGATGTCCTCTGCCGTCATGGTGTGCCGGGCCGTGGTGCAGCTGTACGTGGAGCCGGCCGGGAGGTTGTTGTAGCGGCAGTTCGGCGCTGTGGGCGGCAGGTATCCGGCCTCGAAGCTGCCTCCTGTGGGGACGGCGTTTGAGGTCACGCTGCCGCTGTTCCTGATCGTGAACGAATACGCCAGCACGTCACCGGCCTTGTAGGGCGATCCGATGACATCGCGGTCCGGGGCTGCCCCTGTGATGCTCAGGCCAAGCTGCTGGGCCTGGGGCGCCGTCGCGACGAACGTGGACTGGGCAACTTTACCCCCGGCGGTGGTGAACGCCGCGTTTAGATTCTGCGCGCCGGCCGCGCCGGCGGGTGCGGTCAGGTTCACATTGACTGTCGCCGAGGCCCCTGGGGCGACGTCGGGCACCGGGACGGTCGTCGCGGACCACCCCGCAGGCGTGAAGATGGTTGCGGATCCGCCGGAGAGTACCGTGCTTTCCTGGTTCGTCACCGTCACGGCGACGGCCTTGCTGGCTCCGGGAGTCACGGCTTGGGCGTCGACGCTGAGCGGCGCGCAGACGTAGTTGAGCCACTCATCGTTGAACTTCGCGAACGGGATGTTGTCCGTGTAGTTGGCCTCGTACAGCACGCCGAATTGTCCGCCCTCCAAGCGTGTGACGGTGGAGTAGGCGGAGAAGCCCGAACGGATGGTGCGCAGGCCGGGCCACGTCGCCCCGTCGTCGCACGAGACCCTGGCGGATAGGTTTTCGCGGCCGGATTTGGAGTTGGCGTTTGTGAAGATCAGCTTCCTGGCGTCCGCGGTTCCCGCGGCGGCATCGGGGAACATCCGGGCGATCGAGCCGTTGTTAGCCGGGTCCGGAAGTTCGGCGTCCTGGCTGACCTGACCATAGGTGGCACCGCCGTCGTTGGAGATGGCGACTTTTCGGTACCCGCCGTTGGCGCTGTCGCGGGAGTTGAGCATGACCCGGCCGTCGGAAAGCTCAACGGTCTTGTTCTCGTCCATCGCGGCGCCTACTGGGGTTCCCTTCTGCCAGGTGGTGCCGTGGTCGTCCGAGAAGACACTGTAGGCCTGGAAGGCCTGCGTGCCGTTGGCTTGCTGGACCTGTCCGGAATACTGCTGGATGAGGCGGCCCTTGTGAATCCCGTACTTGAGCTGGATCCCCTCCCCCGAGGCTGCGAAGTTGGTCCGGACGTCGCCTGGCTGAGGGCTGGTGCGGCTCGTTCCGGGCTTGGTCACGTTGGTGATGAGCCGCGGAGAGCTCCAGGTCTGCCCGCCATCAGTCGACTCCACAACCGCCGAGGAGATCACCGAGCGGTCGGCGTCGTCGTTGCCGAAGACGCTGCCGCCGAAGCCCTGGTCCTTGGAGTAGACGAAGAAAGCGAACACTTTGCCGGCCTCGGCGTCGTAGATGTATGAAGGATCGCTGTAGCCGAACTTCGGGCCGGTCGCATCGGCGACATGCCCCGAGGCGATCACCTGAAGCGGGCCCCAGGTCTGGCCCCCGTCGGTGCTGCGCCGCTGCACGATCGAGTTGGGGTTGGGCGCATCGGCCGAGCTGCCCGGCCGGCCGTCCCAGGCGGCCAGGACTACTCCACCGCCGAGGTACGTCAGGGCCGGGATTCGATAGAAGTAATTGTTGGATGTGCGGTCCGCGGCGATATTCGACTCGGCAAACGCACCCGGGGCGGCGGTCGGCGTGGTGGGCGGGATGGGGGCGGCGCTTGCCGGCAGGCCGGTTCCGGCGACCAGGCCCAATCCAAGAATGCCGGCAACGGCACACGCTCCTGGGCGTGGAAGGCGGGCTTTCGTGCGTGACTTCACATCTGGCCTCTCATTCGTAGGGAGATTTGTCGACGTTCGCCGAACCCGGGACACTGCGCATCCCACATTCGATATAGAACGTCCTACAACCATAGGGTGGAGTGGCTCACATATCCATCGTGTGGCGAAATTTCGAAGATCGGACGTAGGATCACCTTCAGACTGCCGCCTCACTTCCCGGAGACCCCATGCCCCTCTTTGACCTGCCGCTGGATCAGCTGCGCACCCACATCTCGGCCGCCGTCGAACCCGAGGACTTCGACGAGTTCTGGGACCGGACCCTTGCCGAAGCCTGGGAATTCCCGCTGGACGCTGTCTACGCACCGGTGGAGAACCAGCTCAGCGTTATTGACAGTTTCGATGTCTCCTTCGCGGGGTTCGGCGGAACCCGGATCAAGGGCTGGCTGCACCTGCCGGCAAACCGGGTCACCGGCCGCGCGTTGCCCGTGGTGGTGCAGTTCGTCGGCTATTCCGGCGGGCGCGGCCTGGTCCAGCAGGACACCAGGTGGGCGCAGGCGGGGTACGCGCATTTCATCATGGACACCCGCGGCCAGGGCTACGGTGGCAGCCTCGGCGAGACCGCGGATCCGCACCCGTCGGCCGGCGACGTGGCCTACGCCGGGCTGATGACGCGCGGGATTTCCGCCCGGGAGGACTACTACTACCGCCGCGTCTTCGTTGACGCCTTCCGGGCCATCGAGGCCGCGCAGGGCCATCCCGAGGTGGATGCCACGAAGGTGATCCTGTCGGGCGTGAGCCAGGGCGGCGGCCTGGCCATCGCGGCCGCGGGGTTGGCCGCCGGGCGTCTGGACGGCATCCTGTGCACCCTGACGGACGTGCCGTTCCTGCAGGACTTCCGCCGTGCCATCGACATCGCCCAGCGCGGCCCTTACCCGGAAATCGCCGGCTTCCTGGCCCGCCACCGCGACCGCTACGAGCACGCCCTTGCCGTACTGAACTACTTCGACGGCGTGCACCTGGGCAGGCGTGCCGCGACGCCGGCGCTGTTCTCGGTGGCGCAAATGGACGATGTCTGCCCGCCGTCCACAGTCTTCGCCGCCTTCAACGCGTATGGCACGGGACCCGGCACGCCAGCCCCGCACGCTGTCCCGGCGAAAGCCATCGAGGTCTACCGCTTCAACAACCATGAGGGCGGACAGGAACACCACTGGGTGAGGCAGCTTCGCTACGTGGCCGACCAACTGGGCCGCTGAAGGCAGGCCCGGGCGACGGCCCTCAGATTCAGGGCGCTGGCGGCGGTTGCGGAAGTTTCGAGCCGTCCGGATTGTTGTTCTGATTGTGGGCAGACATAACATCCGGAAAGGAGTCTGCCATGATCCGCATCGCTATCGTGCTTGGGAGCACCCGGCCCGGGCGCCTCGGAAAGCCCGTCGCTGACTGGGTGCAGTCCCGGGCATCAGAACGCGGCGATGCCGCCTTTGAAGTCCTCGACGTCGCCGATTTCGATTTACCGCTTCTCGACGAGCCACTGCCGCCGTCCCTGGGCCGGTACAGCCTCGCGCACACCAAGGCCTGGTCCGAGGCAGTCGACGGATTCGATGGCTACATCTTCGTCACCGGCGAGTACAACCACTCGATTCCCGGGGCGTTGAAAAACGCCGTGGACTACCTCTACAAGGAGTGGAACAACAAGGCCGCGGGGTTCGTCAGCTACGGAAGCAGCGGCGGGATCCGCGCCGTCGAACACTTCCGCGGAGTTGCCGCAGAGCTTCAGATGGCAGACGTCCGGGCGCAGGTCGCCCTGCCCCTGGCCACGGAATTCGTTCACTACCGCGCCTTCGTCCCGACGGAGGCCGCGGAGCAGAACCTGCAGATCCTCTTTGACCAGGTGGTCGCGTGGGCCGGGGCCTTGAAGACCCTCCGTCCGGACCACGCCCACCGGAAAGACGACGCCAGCGCAGCCTAGGCCGGGGTCTCCGTCCTCCGCCGCCGTCGACGAGCGGGAGGCGCGTCCGCGGCGTGTGGTGCCGGGGCATAGGGTCCGGGCTGGGGCTCTTTCGGGCCCTGGACGGAATCGGGCACAAGCACATGGACCGTGCCGCTGGCTGCTTCCCGCAGGCCGCCAGCTGTCGCCCGGGAACCGCCGGCCGCCTCCCGTGTGGCGCCAACTGTCCCCCGGGAACCGCCGGCCGCCTCCCGCGTGGCGCCGCCCGCGACGCTGCGAAGATAGTCAAGGGCTCCCTCTTCAGTGAATCCGTACTCCCGCACCAGCGTCCGCAACGCCAGGCCTGCCAGGGCCCGGGATAGCTGCGCTGAGGAGAGGTCGGCACCGCTCCCGGACCTCAGGGCCAGCTGCTGGACCAAACGCAGTGCTCGTGACACGTGCCGGGCCAGCCGCGCCGCTGCCGTGATATCTGCGCTGGTGAAGAGATGCGGCCACGGCGCATACAGGTTCACCGATGCCTGGAACAGCGCTTCGGGGACCAGCGGCACGGACAGGAGCGAGCGGACTCCGAAGGCTGCTGCGGCGCTGGCATACCCGGGCCAGCGCCGATCGAGGGAAGTGTCGCCCACCGAGACAAACTCGCCGCTGCGGACAGCCGTGCGGGCCGGGCCGTCGTCGAAGGATCGCTGCGCCTCGTCCGCGGCCCGCGCCGGCGCGCTGCCTGCTGTGAGGGTGAGGGCCTCCCCGGACCCGAGCAGCGTGATCGCCCAGCTGATCCCCCGGCCGGGACCGCCGATGTCGCTGACGAACTCACCCACGGCATCGCTGAGGAAGGCACCGATATCCGGGTCGTTGAAGTGCAGCTCCCAGAAGGAGGCACTGCGATCCGGCCGGCCGTCTCTTGCAGTTCCTAGGGTCATGTTCCACGCTCGAGATCAAAGCACGCAGCTCACTGCTGAACCGATGAAAACAGCATACGTCCGGGCGGAAACCGCGGCACCACTCATCTTTCAGAGCCCAAGGTCCCGCCGAATGACACAGGGACCCCGGAACGCCACGGCGCCCGCAAGGGTTGCATCAACCCATCAGCTCCGCAGCGGTCCAGGGAAGTTCCAATGTCCCGCCCTGGACCGCCCGCCCCGGCTCCAACACCAGTCGCGGAGGACCTTTCCGCCGTGGCACAACCATTAATACCCGCGTTTGCCCGGTCCCAAAAGAGCCCTTTGGCCCGTGCCGGCCCGGCGTTCGGTGTCCACCGGTTTCACCCTTCATTTCACCCCCGGCGGATGAGGCCCCGCGACCGCGCCCGGGCACAGGATGGAAATGCTCTCCGGTGCTCGGATGCTCGGGGGCCAGCCCAGCTGGGAGAGGAACTTCCAATGTCCAGACCGCATGCAGTCCTCGTAGGAACAATCGCGCTTGGCGCCGCCGTCGCGCTGCTCTCCGGATGCAGCCCCGCAAACCCGCCGGTGGGCACGTCCAGCCCCACCGTGGCCGTGTCGAGCCCGCCCGCGAGTGTGTCGCAGCTCTGCGCGGCTGCGGATGCCCATGCCGCTGCCTTGGCAAATTTCAAGAACACACTGAAGCCTGACGCCACCGTCGAGCAGGTCCGCGCGGCCCAAGAGCAAGTCGCTAAGACCTATGAGGATCTCGAAAAGGAAACCGCGAACCTCGCCCAGCAACGGGCGGACGCCGTCAAGGCCGCCGAAGCCAAGTTCAATGCCGCCGTCGCCGCGGTACCTGACAACGCCACATTGACTCAGGCAACCGATTCCCTAAGGGACGAAGCCGCCAACGTCGAGGCCGCGATCCGTGACCTCCGGACTGAGGTCAAGTGCTAGACCTCAAGTGCCGGCTGACGGCCGTGCCGCGGACCGGCACCGGTTCACGGGGTTTTTGACGGCCGTGCCGCGGCCCGTATCTCGCGGGGACCGGCGGGGTAGCCGGCGCGGCGGCTGGCCAGGATGATCACGAGGGAGAGCGCCGTCGGGACCGCTGCCGCCAGGGGAACCAGCTGGGCACCGGCGGTGGTCAGGGCCAGGGCACCGTACCCGGCGCCGACGGCGATGCCCAGCTGAATCGTCACGACGGTCAGGCCGTTGGCCGCGTCTTTGTGTTCCCCACCGGCCCGGAGGATCGCTGCCTGGTTGTAGATTCCCACAGCCCCAAATGCGGCTCCCCACAGCGTCACCAGCGCGAGCTCCCCAGCCCACGTGCCGCCCAGCACGGGGAGCAGTCCGAAGGCGAGCACAAGCAGGGCAACCGCACACAGCAGGGAGCGCCGCGGATGGGAATCCGCCGTCAGCCCCGCAATCCATATCCCCACGAGGCTGGCGACCCCCACCACTGACAGGGAAATGCCCGTGAAGGCATCCGGCAGTCCGGCGGATTGGAGGAACGGGGCGATGTACGTGAAGAGCGTGAAGTGGCCCAGGAGCAGGAGCGGCCAGGCGGTGGCCACGGCTATTACTCCCGGCAATTTGAGTGCTCCGCGCAGCGACGGCGTGACGTGTCCGCCGCCGTCCGGAGCGGCCGGAAGCAACCACACGGCCAGCAACGCGAGGATAGCCCCGACTCCTGCGAGGACAAGGAAAGAGTCACGCCAGGTCAGCACTGTGCCCATCGCCGTGCCCATCGGGGCGCCGACGGCCAGGGCGATGCTGTTGCCGCTGAAGACAATGGCCATGGCCTTTCCAACCGAGTGCGCCGGAACGATCCGTGCCACGTAGGGGGCCATGCTTGACCACAGCATCCCGTGGGCAACGCCGCCGAGTAGCCGCGCGGCAATGGCCAGGCCCAGGACCGGGCTGCAGGCCAGAAGCACGTTGCTGACCGCGAACGCGAGCACGGTAGCGATCAGCAGGGTCTTGCGGGGTACCCGGCCGCCGAGCAGCCTGGACAGGGGAAGTGCGGTAAACACGATGACGGCGGCGTAAGCGGCTGTCAGGGAGCCCACGGCTGATTCCTCCACGCCGAGGTCGCGGCTGATCTGCGGCAGCAGCCCCGACGGCAGGAGTTCGGTGGTGACGGCGGTGAAACCCGCTGCGGCAAGGATCAGGAGGCCTCCCCGCGGGAACTTCGACGGCGTGGATGACGACGGCGTGGATGCGGACTGTGCTGATGCGGCGGGCGCCGGTGTCGCGGCGATGGAAGGGTCTGGCGTCAAGGGTGCGTCTTCATCATTGGTGTCCAGGTGGGTGGGGGCGGTGCGGCGGCTGGCTTAGGACAGGGGTCGGTTCGCGGCCGTCAGGCCTGGTCGGAGGGCATGATACACAGTTGGGCGACGGAGGCGCGTCCGGGGCGGGTGACCATGTAGGCGACGCCGTCGGCGATGTCCTCGGGTGCGAGCACTTCGGTCCGTTCATAGAAGGGGTCGATCATTTGGCTCCGGACCTCGGGTTTGTTGTGGGAACCGAGTTCGGTGTCGACGCCGCCGGGCTCCAGGACGCCGACGCGCACGTGCCGCTGGGTGACTTCCTGACGGAGGGATTCGGTGAATCCGTTGACGCCGAACTTGGTGAGGTTGTAAACACCGTAGCCGCTCCAAGCGACGCGTCCGGCGATCGAGCTGATGTTTACGATGTCGGCGACCCGGCGCGGGCTGTCCTCGGCGGCCTTGAGCAGGTGCGGCAGGGCGGCGTGGGTGGCGTGGAGCAAGCCCTGGACGTTGATGGCGATCATGCGGTTCCACTCTTCGGGGTCGCCGCCAACAACCGGGCCCAGCAGCATCAGCCCGGCGTTGTTGACCAGGATGTCCAGTTGTCCGAAGCGTTCTACGGTCTCGTCCACGGCGGCCTGCGCCTGGGCACGGTCGGTGATGTCGGCTTCGATGGCCCTCGCGGTGCCGCCAGCCTTCTCGATCTCGCTGGCGAGGGCTTCCAGACGGTCCCGGCGGCGGGCCACGAGCGCGACGGAGGCGCCGAGGCCGGCGAGTTGGCGGGCGGTGGCCGCGCCGATGCCGCTGCTCGCCCCGGTGACGAGGGCGACGGTTCCGTTCAGTGTTGATGTCATGCGTGTGTTCTCCTCAAAACGATGGGCCGGTTTTGGGCCGCGGGCAGCTCCCGGTGGCCGGCTGACCGGTGGTGGGGCGTGGTGGACGACGGCGGGACCTCCCGCCGTCGCCCGTTTGCGTTTTGTCAGGCGTTGTCGAGGGCGAGGTTGCTGGAGAGTTCGCGGTGCGCGTCGGCCTGCTCATAGAGCGCCTTGGCCCGGGTCTCGAAAACTCCGACGGCGTCGGCGCCGGCGCCAAAGCGCAGCGGCGGTTCGTCCAGTTCGGCCAGCTGGATGAGGGCGTCGGCGAGCTTGGCCGGGTCCCCACCCTGCTGTCCGTTCATGCTTTGCCAGGCGGCGACGGTCTGGCGCGTGCGCTCGGCGTAGTCCTCGATGGTGGCTTCCGCGTAGCGTGTGGATTCCGGCGTGAGCAGCTCGGTGCGGAAGAACCCCGGTTCCACGATCATGCTGCGGATGCCGAACGGGGCGACCTCGGCGGCCAGGGACTCCGCCCAGCCCTCAACACCGAACTTCGCCGCGGCATAGGCAGACAGGAACTCCCCTCCCGCGATGCCGGCGGTCGAGGAGATCGTGACCACCAGTCCCGAGCGCTGGGCACGCAGCACCGGCAGGGCCGCGCGGGTGATGTTCATGGGCCCGAACATGGTGGTTTCGATCTGTGCCCGGAAGTCCTCCGGAGTGATTTCCTCGAAGAACCCGGCATAGAAATTGCCGGCGTTGTTCACAAGGACGTCGATCCGGCCAAACCGGTCGACGGCGGCCCGCACGGCCGCTTCCGCCGCGGCGGGGTCGGTGACGTCGAGCTTCACAGGCAGCAGGTTCTCGCTCGGGCCCACGGCTTGGACGACCTTTTCCGGGCTGCGGCCCGTGGCAACCACGGCGTGGCCGGCGGCCAGGGCCGCCTTCGCGATGTCGGTTCCCATTCCACGGCCGGCGCCGGTGATGAACCAGACCTTCTTCCCTTGCACGGATTCGTGCTGAAGGGATTCATAGTGTTCAGTCATGTGTTGGTTCCGTCTTTCTTGGGTTAGGTGTTCCCGGCTGCGCGTGGGAGCGCGTCTGAGGGACGGTGGATCCACCGGCAGGACCGCCGGCGATGGTTGCGTCGGGCGGCGATGCCACCCAGCTGGCGAGGAACGCCAGCGCGTTTTCGGATGCGGAGCCGGGCTCCGCAGTGAAGGTGAACAGGGTCTGTCCCTCGTCGCCGGGTAGGTCGAGCGTCTCGTACTGCAGGGACAGGTCTCCGGCGACGGGGTGGTGGAAGCGTTTGGTCCCGGTGGTGTGAATGCGTACGTCGTGCCCGGCCCATAGTGCGGCGAACAGGCTGCTGCGCGTGGTCAGCTCCCCGACCAGCTCGTTCAGCACCCGGTCGTGCGGATTCCTTCCGGCTTCCGAGCGCAGCATCGCCACTGTGGTGGTCGCGATCGCCCGCCAATCCGGGTAGAGGTCCGCCGCGCCCGGATCGAGGAAGAGGTAGCGCGCCTGGTTCGGCAGCCGCCTCGGCGTGTCCGGCCCAGAGCGTGTGGCGGAGTTGAACACGGGCCCGTACAGAGCGTGGCCCAGCTGGTTGGCTGCCAGCACGTCCGAACGGCCGTTCTGTACCAGGGCAACCACTCCGCTCATGCCGTCCAGCAGACGCAGCACACCGGGACGAACCCTCAGCTGCGGCGGCTGGCGGGGCGCCCGACGCGTCAGCGTGTTGGCCGTCCGTGCCAGGTCCATCAGGTGTGCCCGCTCGGCGTCGTCAAGCTGAAGTGCAGCGGCAACAGCCTCGAGCACGGCGTCCGAGACGCCGCGCAGGCTGCCGCGTTCCAGCCGCGTGTAGTAGTCCGCGCTCACCCCGGCGAGTTGCGCCACCTCCTCCCGGCGCAGGCCCGGCACACGGCGCAGTTCCCCGTAGCTGGGGATGCCGGCCTGCTCCGGGCTGATCTTCGCCCGTCGCGAGATCAGGAACTCTCGGATTTCGTCTTTTCTGTCCACATCCATCACGCTACGCAGGCAAAGCGGCCGGTGGCAGTGTCTCTCAGACACCCCCAAACCGCATGAATCGCCGCCCGCCGGCTGCCTCGGACAGCGCAGTTGGTTCCCATGCTTCCCGTGCTCACGTGCCAGCTTCAGGAGTAAAATGTGGGCGTCGGCAGGGTTCCTGCGACTCCCTGCCGAGTGGCCGGTTTTCCACCCGAAGAGCCGGTATTCTGCGTGAAAGGGAAGGCCATGACTACCGCTTCACACCCAGCCCAGCACCATGCGATGGGGCTGACGCTTCACAACACCACCCTGGCAATTGGCGGGATTTTCCTTCTGGTTGGAATCCTCGGGTTCATTCCCGGCATCACCACCAATTACGTGGCAATGGGCTTCGCGGGACCCGAGTCAGGGGCCCTGCTGCTCGGCGTATTCCAGGTGTCCGTGCTCCACAACATCGTCCACATGCTGTTCGGCGTGGCAGGCATTCTGATGGCCCGCAAAGACCGGTTGGCCCGGCTTTTCCTGCTCGGCGGCGGCATTGTGTACCTCGTGCTGTGGATCTACGGCCTGGTGATCGGCGCGAGCACCAGCGCCAACTTTGTCCCGTTTAACACAGCCGACAACTGGCTCCATCTGTTGCTCGGTGTGGCCATGATTGGCTTGGGCGTCTGGCTCGGCCGGGACGTCAAGGCTGAGTCGGGGGCAAGCACCACATAGTGTCCCCGGGTTCGTGGAGCGGGCGCCGTCGGCTGTGCCGGCGGCGCCGCCCATAGGTGCGCGTGGCCGTGCTCGCCGTCGTCCTGGCCAGTGTGACCCTGGCGCTGGCGGCTCTGCCGCTCGTCTTCCGGCAGCGGATCCGGCTTGCCGACGCGCAGCGCCAGGCCCGGACTGATGAGCTGACCGGGCTACCGAACCGGCGGGCCCTCTACACAGATGTGCCGAGGCGGCTTGCCTCAAACGGTCGGCGGCGCAGTGCAGTCCTGCTGCTGGACCTCAACAAGTTCAAGGAGATTGACGACAGCCTCGGCCACGACGTGGGCGACGCCCCCTGATCCAGGTCGCCGCGCGCCTGTCCGATCAGCTGCGGCCCGCGGACCTGCTGGCCCGAATGGGCGGCGACGAATTCGTTGTCACCCTCGGTCCTCGTCCTGGAGATCACCGAGGACGTCCTGGTGCCTTCCGCGCCCTCAGCGACTACGGCTACGACGCGGCGCAGGGCTTCTTCATGTCCAGGCCGGTCCCCGCTGCGGAACTGGACGCCTGGCTCGCTGTCCGCCGCCAGCACCCGCCCCAGACGGGCCTGTTTTCCATTCTCTACCCCGGCTCGACAGCCATCTAGGCGGGCCCCGCGCGCTCCCTAGGCGGGCTCCCCGGGCGCCGGCACGGCTCCCAGCAGGGCTCCCTGCAGGGGTGCCGACCAATCCGCAAGCCGCCCGCTTGTAGCTACCCGACAAAATCCTGCCCTCCCCCGGAAACTAGCGTCAGCGTTGAGAGAGAACCATAGCCAGCGCAAAGGATGATCAATGACGACGCAGACAGATCCGGCAACCACCCGGTACGAGATTCTCGAAACCGCCCGCCACCAGGTCTTGGAAGAAGGCCGGGGTCTGACGCAGGAGCAGCTGGTTGAGGTCCTGCGCCTTCCCGATGAGGCACTTCCCGCGGCCCTGCAGCTGGCCCATGAGGTGCGGCTCAGGCACTGCGGCGAGGACGTCGAGGTGGAGGGCATCATCTCCATCAAGACCGGCGGCTGCCCGGAGGACTGCCACTTCTGCAGCCAGTCAGGACTCTTCGACTCCCCCGTCCGCGGCGTGTGGCTGGACATCCCGCAACTGGTCAGGGCCGCCAAGGAAACCGCGGCCACAGGGGCCACGGAGTTCTGCATCGTGGCGGCCGTCCGCGGACCCGACATCAAACTGATGAACCAGATCAAGTTCGCGATCGACCGCATCAACGAGGAGGTGGACATCAACATCGCGTGCTCGCTGGGCATGCTCACCCGGCGCCAGGTGGACCAGCTCGCGGCCTGGGGCGTGCACCGCTACAACCACAACCTGGAAACTGCCCGCAGCTACTTCCCCGAGGTGGTCACCACCCACAGCTACGAGGAACGCCTCGAGACCTGCACCATGGTCAAGGCTGCCGGCATGGAACTCTGCTGCGGAGCCCTGATCGGAATGGGCGAATCCCTCGAGCAGCGGGCCGAACTCGCCGCCCAGCTCGCAGCCCTCGAACCCCATGAGGTCCCGCTGAACTTCCTCAACCCCCGGCCCGGGACTCCGCTCGAAAACCAGGGGATCATGGACGGCAAAGACGCCCTGCGCGCGATTGCCGCGTTCCGCCTGGCCATGCCCACGACCGTGCTGCGCTACGCCGGCGGCCGGGAGCTGACCCTCGGCGACCTCGGCACCAGGGAGGGCCTCCTCGGCGGTATCAACGCCGTCATCGTCGGCAATTACCTCACCACGCTGGGCCGCCCCGCCGACGCGGACCTGAGCCTGCTGGTCGAGCTGAACATGCCCATCAAGGAGTTCCAGAAGTCGCTGTGACATCGTCAACGGAGAAACCGCGCGTCCCCGGCATGCCGGCGGATCCGGCCCCTGGTACTTTTTGCGGGCACTGCGGGAAGCCCGACGACGGCGGCGCCGCGCCGTCGTCGGACTCTCACCTTCCCTGCCGGGAACAGCTGGTGCTGGAACCGCCGCGCTACTGCGCCCAGTGCCGCAGGCGGATGAAGGTCCAGGTCACCCCGACGGGCTGGAGCGCCGAATGCTCCCGCCACGGGGTCTGTGGTCACCCGTGAACCGTCTCAGGCGGCTTGGAGCTCTGCTTCGGCCCGCTTCCTGCCGCGCGAGGGCATCGCGGCGATGGCCAGGGCTGCGACCGCCACGGCTGCGCTCAGGATCAGGCCCGGCCGGTACTGTTCCAGCATTGCCGCCGCATTCGGGCCGGCGCCGCCGGCGGACGCGCCGCTGTGGCCGCTGACCATGGCTGTGGTGACGGCGAGAACCAGGGCGGCCCCCACCTGGGTGCTGGTCTGGATCAGGCCGGCCGCCAGACCCTGTTCAGCGTTCCGGATGCCCGCGGTGGCCTGGACGTTGATGGACGGGAAAGCCAGTGCGAAGCCGACGCCCAGCAGCAGAACGGACGGCAGAATGTCCGTCACGTAGTTGGGCGAGGTGCCCACGCGCAGGAACAGCAGGTAGCCGAGCGCCAGCGAGGCCAAGCCGGTCAGGATCAGCCGCGGGGCGCCGAACCTGTCGATAAGCCGGTCCGCGAAAGGAGCGCTCGAGGCCACCAGCAGGCCCGTGGGAAGCAACGCCAGGGCCATGCCGAGGGGGCTCCATCCCAGAACGGACTGCAGGTAGAGCGTGAGGATGAACTGGAAGCTCAGGTATGAGCCGAACAGCCCGACGGCGCTGAGGTTCGCCCGCGCCACCCAGCCTTCCCTGAGGATGCTGAACCTGATCAGCGGGTGCCGGACGCGGTTCTCGATCACCGCGAAGGCCGCCAGCACCGCTGCGGAGGCCACGAATCCGGCGATAGTTGCCACAGATCCCCAGCCGTTTCCGGGTGCCGAAACAAGCGTGTACACGAGCCCCAGCATGCCGGCCGCGAGTGTCACCGCGCCCCAGATGTCATGGCCGCTGTCAGATTCCCTGCCTGCGGCCTTGCCTTCGGCGCCGTCCCGGGGGATGTACTTGAGGCCAAGGATCACGACGGCGACTGCCACCGGCACGGAGACCAGGAAGGTCCAGCGCCAGCTCATGGCAGTCATGAGCCCTCCGACGACCAGGCCGAGTGAAAAGCCGCTTGCGCCGAAGGTGGTGAAGATGGATACGGCTCGGTTGCGTTCGCGCCCTTCCGCGAAGTTGGTAGTGATGATGGAGAAACCGGCGGGGGCGGTGAATGCCGCGGCCAGTCCCTTGACGAACCGGGTGGCGATCAGCAGGGCCGGGTCATCCACGAGGCCGCCGAGCAGGGACGCGGCGGCGAAGACGCTCAGTGCAATCAGGAAGATGCGCCGCCGGCCCAGGAGGTCCGCCATCCGGCCGCCCAGCAGGAGCAGACTTCCGTAACCGAGCACATAGGCGGAGACGATCCACTGGAGGGATTCGGTTCCCAGGTGGAGTTCGGTGCCGATCGAGGGCAGTGCCACGCCGACCATGGAAACGTCCAGCGCGTCAAGCGCCAGAACGGTGCACAGGACCATGAGCAGCATCCACTGCGCACGGGTCCAGCGGACGGGGTCAAGCCGTTCGCCTGCGGATCTTTCGAGGGTGGAAGTTGAAGTCATGGCACCAACTTATATGACGCGTCATTGAATGACAAGGAATATTATGACGTGGACTTTTAATTCGTCATCAACTAGAATCGCAGCATGGCAACACCGCAGGACCGACAGCTGGTTGAGCAATGGCGCAACATCCAGAGCACCTATTTCCGCACCGCCGGCGCGATCGACCGTGCCCTGGAAGCGCGGTTCAGCATCGGCCTGACAGAGTTCGAAATCCTGGATCTTGTGGCCGAAAGCGCGGATGCCGCGTGCCGGATGAAACAACTGGGCGAACGGACGCCCATGACCCAAAGCGCCATGTCCAAGGTTGTGGATCGGCTCGACAAGGCCGGACTCATCTCCCGCCACTCCTGCGCAGATGATCGCCGCTCACTTTTTCTCGAACTCACCGACGCCGGCCGCGCACTCCACCGGGAAGCCGCCATCGAACACCGCGCCCTGCTCAAGGAAAACCTGGCCTGACCGTTCCGCCGTCGTGTTCCGTGCCGCTGAATCGGACGTCAACGGCACGCAATCTCATGGCAGCGTCTTCCACCGGCCGCCCGTCGAACAGCAGGCCGAACGACTGCACGGCCCAGGGGCCGAGGAACATCCACCCCGGACGACCGCAAGACACCTAGATAGCTCTGTACTGCGGAAGAGTTTTCCAGCCAGGGTTTTCTGACGGTCCCGCCAATGCGCACATCACTTTCGGACGCATTTCCACCCGTCAGCTCCTGCTCGTCCTCGGCCATCCCATCACGCTACTGGGTGCAATCCGGATGGCCCAAGGACCGCGTCCGGCCAGAAGGCGCGGCTGGCAAGAGCACCTTCCTACGCCTGGACTTGCGGGCTGGGCGCCTCGCCCCGATAGCGGCGGCGCAGCCCGCACGCGACCGCGAACATCCAGGCCATGAACGTGACCAGGATGATGCGTTGGAGCAGTCCCTTCCAGTCGAACAGAACGCTCCCGGGCTGTTGGCTGAACTTGAGCAGGCCAATCCCGAGAGTCAGGACGATGCCGGCGGCCAGCGTCCATCCCGCCATGGGGCGCCAGGGCAGGTCGCTGCGGAAGCGCCGGTAGAAAACGAAACAGCTAACGGGTGCGAGCGTGAAGAAGAGCGCCCCGAAGATCCCATGCACCACACCATGGGCACTGGCCTGGTCGAACATCGCCGACGGATCGGTGGCGAACAGTCCGGACACCATCAGGCTGGCCCCCATGCACTGCACAAGCACCGGCCCGGACCGGGAAGCCGCCCCGGCGCTGAAGTGGGCCGCGAGGCCGCGACCGAAGACCACCATCAAGGCCCCGGTCAGAACGAAGTTGAGCATCTGGACCCAGCCGTAGGGGCCAAGGGACAATTCGCTGACGAACATGCTCGTCGGGGAGTAACCCGGGCACAGCCACCCGAAGACGGTGAAAACGGCGACAAAGAGGACTGCGCCCACCATGCCCGACACAGCGGCCAGTTCCACGCGTCGACGTCCGGCCGCCACGCGGCCGGGGACAGAACTCGAAGTCACAAACCGAAGCCTAGTGCGTCGAGGCCTCATTGCCCCGCCGCGATCTACACTGTCTGGATGGAGGCTACGGTCAGCGGAGTGCCCGTGCATTACGCCGAGTACGGCAGCGGCACGCCGGTTCTCGCTCTGCACGGCGCTGGGGTGGATCATCGCGAGATCGCCGGCGCTCTTGAACCGATCCTCTCCAGCGTTCCTGGCTTTCGGCGCCTCTATCCGGACCTGCCAGGGATGGGCCGCACACCGGCGCCCGAGACGATCACGAGCAACGATGACGTCCTGGACCTTCTGCTCGGCCTCATCGACGCCACCATTGGTGATGAACCGTTGCTCGTCATGGGCCAGTCGTACGGCGGGTACTTGGCCCGTGCGGTTGCCAATCGGAGACCTGAGCAGGTTGTCGGACTGGCGTTAGTCTGCCCGGTTGGCGCGCATACCAGCACCGTGCCAGAGCACCGGGTTCTTGTTTCGTCGGCCGATCTGACCGGCGAACTGGGTCCGGAGCTCGAGGCTTCCTACCGCAGCTACTTCGTCGTGCAGACACCCGTTACCCTTGGCCGGTTCCAGGAGTCTGTGGCACCCGCAGCACCACTCGTTGACGAGCCAGGCCTGATGCGGATCTTTTCGCAGTGGGAGCTGCGGGATCGCCCGGAAGCTGCGAAAATCTATCCTCATCCCGTGTTGATTCTGGCAGGTCGACAGGACGCCACCGCCGGATACACGGGCCCGTGGGAGCTGATCGAGCACTACCCCCGCGCCACCTTTGCTGTCCTCGATCGCGCAGGCCACGCCCTATTACACGAGCAATCCACGCTTACTCATGCCCTGGTGGTCGAATGGCTCGCGCGCGTGCGCGAGCACTCGACGACGTGAAGCAGCCAGCCGTGAAGCAGCCCGTGGCTGCCGTCCGTTGCTGCCTCCGTTGAAGGATCGGCTATCCCGACGGCGGCGTGAACTGGCTCGCCGTAAACTCGGCTCCCTGGGGGTCCCGGATCAGTGCCGTGCGCGTCCACTCAGTGTCGCTCTGGCTAAGGACTTGGGCGCCGAGTCGCTTAGCATCAGCCACCGTCTGGTCCCGGTCGACAACGGTGAACGAGACGTGCCAGCGCGGCATTTTGCCGGGGGCGGTGGTCGCGATCCAGGCGATCGCATCCTCGAAGCCAGGTGGGGCGGCCAGCTCTGACTGCCTCGCCCTGATGCCGGGATCGACTGTCGCCTCAAGGTGATCACCATAACCGGGCCTGCGGATCATCATCGCGAAGCCGAGGTCGTCGACCTGCCAGCCGAAGGCGTCCTCGTAGAACGCAATGGCCGCAGTGGGATTGGGCGTGTGGAGGTCGCTGAAGTTCCAGGCGCCCGGCTGATTGGCCACTTGTGCCCCCAAACGTCGCCTGGCCTGCCAGATGCGGAATTCGGCCCCTCCCGGATCGGTCAGCACCGCACTGCGGCCGCCTTCTCCCGCATCGGCAGGCGCCGATCGCACGGTAGCGCCGGCAGCGACGAGCCGCTGCACGGCGGCATCCGCGTCCTCGACGGCTACGTAGGTGCTCCACGCCGCCGCGCCCTCCCGGGTGCCGGCCATCCCAGCGACGTCCTGCCCGCCGAGCTTTGCAATCAAATAGCGGCCCGGAGCTCCCGCCGGCATCGCATCCTCGAACGTCCAGCCGAAGATTCCGGCGTAGAACTCGGCGGCCGCCTCGAGGTTAGGCTGCTCGGTGTCGATCCAACACGGGACGCCCTGCGGGTAGGTCCGTTGGGTCATGTCTCGCTCCCGTCCATGGAGACAGCCTAGCCAGCCACGATCCGGCCGGGTACCCCACCCATCGTCCGCGAACGGATTAGGACGCGGACCGGCTGAGTCGGCAGGCCGGACCGTCCGAGAACTTACCCCGACGTCGGCGGCTCGCCCGCCGATAAGTCCCGGACCAGTCCCGTCCCCGCGTAGTCACGCACCTGTCCGATCCCTGACACCGCCGACGGCTTGTCCTCAAAGGCTTTCGAAACCGCCATAACCGTCCCGTCAGGAGCCTTCAACTGGAACCTGTACCGTGAGTGCGCGTCAAGAAAGAGTTCGAATAGTCCAGCCATTCCTGGCCTCCCCCAAGTCAAGGACGACGGCGTTCCCCGCTGCCTGCTTTTTCGGACCTCGGGGTCGTCGTGCGACGGGCGTCGCCCAGTTGATTCGAATGACAAAAATGGTGAATCTGAATCAACTATTTTTGTCATCCAGTTGAATCATCTGTCATCTTTGGATCCGCACCAAATCATGTTAACTTCTGCGCTGCACGGGCGGCCCATGAACCGAACCGGCGAATCTTGCCGTCCGGCCCGCCCTGGTGGGCTCCAGTCGACTTGGCGAATACACGGCGCTTGCCCCCTGTGGAGGGCCCCCGCCTTCCGGGGACGGGGGTACGGCAGGTTGCAGGTGTTTCTTTGCGCGCGAAAGCGCGGCACGATGGAGGGAAGGTGGGTCAGGCGCACGTTTTCCCTTTCCGCTCCTGAGGGGTTGGCGATTCTTGTGGGTGACATGGAGGAATCCATCCAGGGCCGTAACCAGGTGCCGGCATGAAGGAGCTGAGCTTCGTCCGCGGACCCGGCTTCGCAGCCTGGGAAGTGGGTCCGGTGTCGGTCGGGCTGGGTCTGGCGGCCCACCTCCTCTCGGGTGGCGGCGCCCCTCCAGTCCCGGTTCTGGTAGCGCTGATGGCCCTGCTGAGCATGTGCGCTTCACTGGCCGCCCGTGTAAGGATTCCTGGCTGGTTGCTGCTGGTCCTCTGCGGCCTGGCCCAGCAGGTGTTGCACCTGGCGTTCGACCGGTTCGCCGGGTCGTTTTCCGGTCCTCTACCGCCCGGTCATCACGCAACGGCAGGTTGGCAGCCCGGGCAGTTGACTGCGGTGCTTTCGGGTGTGCCCGGGCATGGGCACGGGCAGGAATTGATGCTGGATACTCACGTCGCCGCTGCCCTGCTGACTGCGCTGCTCGTTGCCAAAACGGACACGTCGGTTTCTAGGGCGTTGGCCCTGCTTCACCGCGCGGGCTCCGGGGTTCCACCGGCGGCTCCCCGGAACAGACACTAGCCTCGGGTGCGCCCGGCTGGTTCGGTGCGCGTCTGCCGAGTTAATTCAGCTCTGAGGGTGTCCCGCACCAGGCGATGATGCCGGCGAAAAAGTGATCCGCAGCTGGAACGCGCGAAGCCCACTGCTGTCCTCTGAGACAGTGGTGGGCGCATTGGCCGAAAGACCCCGTCGCTGGCGGGCCGGCGGCGGGGTCTTCGGGTGTCCTGCAAAGGTTCTGACCGTTTTACTTGCCCTTGGCTAGTTGCCTGTTGTTTTGCCGTTGGCAGCGCGGGTGCGGGCCAGGGCGGTGACGCCGGCGGCGAGTCCGATCAGGCCAGCGGCCAGGCCGAACCATCCGGCGGTGGAGCCGGCATCAGTGGGCGTGCTCGCAGTCGCTGCCGGGGCGCCGGCCGGCGCCTGGGACACTGCCGGTTCCACCACTGCGGCAGGGGCGACTGTGGGGGCGGATGCGGCGGTCTCGGCATCCTTGGCGGTGGTCACGAACGAGGGTGCCGGGTGCTCGGGCTCGGCCTGTCCCTCGACGGTCTTCTCGTCCCACTTCACCACGGTCCCGTCGGTGTAGGTCTGGGCCGCGGGCAGGACCACTGTCGTGCCCGCGTCCGGCAGGACACCCACGGAGAGGGAGAAGGCCTGGTATTCGTTCTGTCCAAGCTGGTGGGCGGCATCGGCGGTCCACACCACGGAACTGGGGGCCTTGGTGACGGTGGCGCCGGCGACCGTGACCGGCTTCGGCAGGTCACTCGTGGTCACCACGGCGGTCCAGCCCTCGATGGGCTTCACCGACACGGAGGTCAGCGGGGTGTCCGTGGGGAGAGTGACTTCGAGCTCGCTGGTCTTGGCCGTCTCGGATTCGTTCGGAACGTTGAACGTCAAGTGCGTGTAGCCACCCGCAGCCGGGTCGTCCGGATTGACGCTGACGTGAGCGGAGGCGGCCGCGGCGCCGGCGGCGAGCAGGCCGGCGGTCATCGTGGCGGCCGCGGCGGTCTTGAGGGTACGGCTGATCGAGGTCTTCATGGCAATTCGTGCCTTTCGCAAAGAAAAACGGGTCAGGGACCGGCCGGAACGGTGTCCGTCCGGGCAAAGCAGCAGGTGGCCGCCTGCTGTCCCCATCCGGTGCGAAAGGGGCTGCGCTCAGGCGGCGGGTGCCAGCCGCGGAGGTCCACGACGGGTCGGCAGGCGCCGGCCAACCCCGTCCATGGGGAGCGTCAGGTTGGCTATGCGGGGCCCGAGGACGCTGATCGTTGCGACGGCGACAGGCTCGTGCGGCTGCACGAGGGGGCGCAGCCAGGCGGCCAGCGTGGACAGGGCCCGCTCGCCGCGGGCCAGCAGCAGCGCGGTGACCAGGGTCGCCACCGCGTGGGCGGCCACCATCGCCCCGTCCATATCAACAGAGGTTGCCTGCATGGCTTGGCCGGCCAGCTCGGGGGCGAGGCCCTGGGCCGCATGGCCGGCGTGTCCATACACCCCCGGGTCCGGAATCCTCACGGGCGCAGCCGAGGACAGCGCATCGAAGGACCAGTGCAGCCACAACTGCCCCGCGCCGAGCAGCCCGGCCAAGACAGCAAAGGACAGCCGGAACCGGGTCAGGACCGCCACCGGGACCATCGCCACGGCACACAGCGCCGCCACGATCACCGGCTCCGGCAGGCGGCCGCCGCCGCCGGCCAGGTGACCCCCGGCGGCCAGCGCCACAATGACGGATCCGATCAGCCCGGTACGGAACAGCCGGAAGGGAGCGCGCGTCATCGCGGGCAGTCCTTTCCGGGATCCAGGGGCAGGGCTGGGATGCGCCACAAACTCTCGGGACCGGTCGACGTCGGGGCGACGGCGCAGGACGTTCACGACTCTGGACCGTCGGCGTCGTTCACGGCCAGCCGGCGGCGGACGTGGAGCGCTGTCCCGGCCAGTCCAGCGGCCAGCACGGCGCCGCCGGCGGCCAGGCCCCACAGCGGCGCCACTGTTCCCCCGGGGTTCTGAGCGGGAGCCGGCTTCGCCTGGACAGACAAGGCAGCCGGCTGTCCCGCTCCGCCGCCGGCACCGGCGGTAAAGGAGAAAGTCCCTTCGATCGGATGAGAATCCGCGGACACTATCCGCCACTCCACGGTGTAGCGGCCGGCCGGGGCGCCGGCCCGCACGGTCTGCGTGACGTGATTGTCGACGACGGCGACCGGCCCGTCAGACTGGCTCGCGCCCGTCTCGTCCCGGATCAGGACCCGCGAACCCAAGGCGAGCGGGGTGTGCATGAATGTCAGTCGGATGGTTGGCGGAACGGACACGACAGTGGATCCGGCGGCCGGTTCGGTAGCCTCGAGCACATCGTGGGCCGCAGCCGGAGAAGCCGACGCAAGACCTGTCGCGAGGGCCGCGACGAGTGCCGCGACGAGTGCCGCGGCCGCAGCGGACCGCATGAATGCACCCGCGAAGCCAGCGCCCATGCCAACCGCCCCCTGTCGTCAACGACGTCCCGGCCCCAAAGTGGAACCAAGTACGCCCGGTGACACGTTCCGGACGTTAAACCCGGCACCCGGCCGCCGACCACAGAGTATCCGCATGCACCCGCAGTAAACCTTGGACCGCTGCGAAGAAAATCTGGACGCCGCCGGCGGGCCGGCGACGTCCAGATTTCGGGGCGGCATCTCGCCTACTGCGGTGATACCGTGCCGCGGATCAGCCTTGGCGGGCCTTCATCCGCGCGTTTTTCTTGTTGATGACGAAGGTGCGTCCACGGCGGCGGACGATCTGGGCTCCCGGGATCTTCTTGAGTGCTCGCAGCGAGTTTCTTACTTTCATGGGTTGCTCCTTAGTGGTGTTTCGTGGGGCTCGAACAGGCGGAAGGGGTCGGGAAACACGGTGTGTGAGGCCATTTCCTCGTCGGTCAACTGGCAGGCTGTGAGCAGGCCGGCGACTTCGGCGGCGTCGACATCCGGCCCGGTGATGGCCAGCACTGTTCCGCGGTCGCCAAATGTTGCGTGCCAGTCCAGGACGGGATCCGGGTCATTCACTGCGGAAGCCGCGGGCAGGGGCTTCCTGTCCGCTTGCCAGGGGCCGGTGTTCTCCAGCCAGACCCGCGGACCGATGCCTTGAAGGGCGATCCTGCACTCCGGCGCAGATGCTACCCACAGCCGGCCGCGAAGCCAGCAGCTTCCCTCGGCGAGGGCGGCCAGGGCATGGCGGAAGCGTTCCGGGTGCAGCGGCCGTTCGATCCGCTGGAGGACCGTGGCGAACGGGGATGAGGACCCCGCCGGGATGTGGACCGAGCCGGGCAGGGTCCGGGCCGTTGCTTCCGCCAGGTTGTGACGCCCCGGCCGGATGTGGTCTTCGGCTTCCGTGACCACGGCATGCGGGGCAAGTTCCTTGATCAATTGCACCCCCCGTTCCCGCAGCAGCGGGTCCACAGGCACCAGCGCCGGGTCGGCGAGCAGGACGGTATCGCTAAAGGAGAGCTCGCCGACTAGAAATTCCCCCGGGGTGCGGTCGTCTTCCGGGACAGGGGTGAAGCCGGATTCGAACAGTGTGTGGTGATCCCAGATGTGGTCCTCGACTGCCTCCGGGGCGCAGGCGAGGATGGCCGACTCGACGGTGGCGGCACTCCCGAGGCCCGCGCGCAGGGCATGCACGGCCGCCGACGCTGCCACGGCAGGGGGCAGGCCAATAACGACGCGGCGCCCTGCCTCCACCAGGCGGTTCACCGTGGGGACGACGTCGAGGCGCACCGTGCAGCTGAGGCAGCCGTGCTCAAGAGCTGACTCGCTGCGCTCCAGGAGGCCGCCGTCTTTGAAGATGCGCCGGACCACCACTCCCGCTTCGAGGAGGTCGTGAAAGACCACAATCGTGCCGGGCGACTGCGCCGCCAGGGCTGCGCAGGCCTGCTGGCGGCAAAAAACATCGAGCGAAGTGACAACGGTGACGTGCATGGCCGCCACATTACATGAGAATCATTCTCAATTACAAGGCAGCCGGAGGCGCGGCCTTCATGATTGTTATTGATAATCATTTGCATTTAGGCTGACCGGCAGACGACAGATATCTAACGATTGGCAAGGAACAGCCCATGGTTTTGCGCAGGATAAGAGTGTTTGGCGCGTCGATCGCCGCCGCCGCCGTGATGGCGGCGTGCACCGGGGAAGGGATGCAAAGCAGCCAGCCAACGCAGCGGCCGCTGAAGGTCGTGGGACAGTTTGAGCTCCACAGCCTGGACCCGTCCACCAGCGGAGGGTTCTTTACCCGGCTGCAGGTTGCCGAGACGCTCGTCGACGCCGATACGCAGGGTTCGCTGCAACCGGGGCTTGCAGCCGGCTGGGATGTCTCCTCCGAGGGGCTGACCTGGCTGTTCCGGCTCCGTCCCGGCGCACTGTTCCATGACGGAACGCCGGTGAGTGCAGAAGCTGTCGCCGCGGCACTGGATACAGCCCGCGCCAAGGCCGGCATGCCGCTGGCTGCGGCTCCCGTGAAAGCCATCAGTGCCGACGGCGGGGCGGTGCGGGTGGACCTGACCCAACCGTTCGCTCCGCTGGCCGCAGTACTGGCCCACACCAGCACCCAAATTCTCGCCCCCAGCTCCTACGGCCCCGACCGGGTTGTCACCGAGGTGGTGGGTTCGGGCCCGTACCGGGTCCGGCGGCTGGAAAAGCCGGCCAACATCGAGCTGACGGCCTTCGAACAGTGGCAGGGGAAGAAACCCGCCATCACCGAGGTGAGCTACCAGGCCATCGGGCGCGCCGAGAGCCGGGCCCTGATGGCCGAAAGCGGCCACGCCGATGTCACCTTTGGCATGGACCCGACCAGCCTCCAGCGCCTGAAGCAGACCGGCCGGCTGAGCATCGCCGCCGTGACCCTGCCCCGAACGATCCTGCTGAAGGTCAATGCGGGCCACGACATCCTGGGCGATGTCCGGGTCCGCCGGGCACTGAGCATGGCCCTGGACCGCGAGGCGATGGCGACGGCGTTGCTCCGGGACCCCGAGATGGCCGCCACGCAGCTGTTCCCGCCTTCCCTTCCGGAATGGCATCAGGACTCGGTCACGCCGCTGTCACACGACCCTTCGGGAGCCAGGGCGCTGCTCGCCGATGCCGGCTGGCGCCCCGGCAGCGACGGCATGCTGGACAAGGGGGGCCGCAAGTTCTCCCTCACGCTTCGCACCTTCCCGGACCGCCCGGAGCTTCCGGTCCTGGCCACAGCAATTCAAGCCAAGCTGCGGGAGCTGGGGATCGCAGTGGACGTGAAGGTCGGCAACTCCAGCGATATTCCGGCCGGGCACCAGGATGGTTCCCTCGAACTAGGCCTCTATGCCCGCAACTACGCCCTCGTTCCAGACGCCCTGGTCACGCTTGCCGATGACTTCGGACCCGACGGGGCAGATTACGGGGCCATGGGCTGGAACAGCCCGGCCCTGACCTCGGCGCTGGACACCATGGCCGGCGGCACCGATCCGGACGGCCTGAGGGGTGGACGGCGGCACGTGGCAGAGATCCTGCAGGGCGAACTGCCCGTTATCCCGGTGGCCTGGTACCGGCAAAGCGCAGTGGTGAGCAAGCGCGTGGACGGGTTCGTCCTGGACCCGCTGGAACGCTCGTGGCTGCTCACGGACCTGGCCTGGGCCAAGTAGGGCAGGGACTCTCTGATGGATTCCTCAACTACCACGTCCCCGGCTTTGGCCGGTCCCGCTCTCCGGATAGTCCGCCAGCGCACCGGCCAGGCCGCCGCTGTGGTGCTGCTGGTCTCCACGGCGTGCTTCGCCATCGTGCACAGCCTGCCCGGAGACATCGCCTTCCGCATCGCTGCGGGTCGCTACGGCTATGACCAGGTGACTTCTGGGTCGGCGGACTCTGTCCGCTCCGAACTGGGACTTGACCGTCCGGCGTGGGCGCAGCTCCTGGACTGGCTCGGTGACCTGGCGGCCCTGGACCTGGGCACGTCGCTGGTGACCGGAAGCAGCGTCGCCGGCGAATTGGCCCTCCATTTTTCCAGCAGCCTGCAGCTCGCCGCGACGGCCCTGGCCCTTGCCCTTGCCGTCGGCGCAACGGCAGGGATCCTCGCGGCGGCCAGACCGGGCGGATTCCCGGACAGGGTCCTGACGCTGTGGGTCTCCGCCGCCCGGGCGCTGCCGCCCTTCCTGCTCGGCCTTGCCCTGATCCTGGCCTTCTCTGTCCATCTTGGGGTGCTCCCCGCGGCAGGCCACGGAGATGCCGGCAATATTGTGCTCCCGGCGGCGACTCTCGCCGTCGGACTGTCCGGGCTGTTCGCCCGGGTAACCCGGGACACCGTCGTCGAGATCCGGCGGTCCGACTATGTCCGCTTCGCCGCCACGAAAGGCCTGGGCGAACGTTTGGTGGTCCTGCGCCACGTGCTCAGGAACACCGGAGTGACACTGATTGCCTACGTCGGGGTGCAACTGCTGATCCTCATCGAGGGCGTCGTCGTCGTCGAAAGCCTTTTCGCCTGGCCCGGCCTGGGCCACGCCCTCGTGCACGCGATTTTCTGGCGGGACATCCCCATGATCCAGGCGACAGCGCTGGCCTTGGCGCTGATGGTCGTTGCGCTGAACACGGTGGTCGACCTGGGCTCGCTCGCCCTGGACCCGCGCCCGCGCCGCCGGGAGGCGGTCCTGTGAACGCCGCACGTCTGTGCCATTCCCGAGCGGCTGCCCAACGGGCCGCGGCGGTCCTGCTTGCCGTGCTGGTGCTCTTCGCAGTCGCCGGCCCGCTGGTCTGGCCGGAGCACGCAGTGCAGAACCTGTCACGATTCCTCGAAGCGCCCAGCCTTGCCGAGCCGCTGGGCCGTGACCACCTGGGCCGCAGCGTCGTCGCCCGGCTTGCCCACGCCACCCGGCTGTCCCTACTGATGGCTGTGCTGTGCGTGGCCACGGCACTGCTGGCAGGAACCCTGGCAGGGATCGCCGCGGCCTGGCGCGGGGGCTGGCTCGATACCGTCCTCCATGGCCTGTCCGAGGCGTTCATCGCCCTGCCGGCCCTGCTGGTGGTCCTGATGTTCTCCGCCCTCGCCAGCGGTGATCTGTGGACGCTCTACGCGGGGCTGGCCATGGCGCAGTGGGTGGAGTACTTCCGCATGGTCCGGGCCCGCAGCGGCCTGGTGCTCGCCGGGCCGGCCGTCGAGGCCGCCGGGATGCTGAAACTGGGGCCCGCCCACGTCCTCCGCCGCCACCTCTGGCCGGAGCTGGGCCCGCTGCTGGCCACGATGGCAACCTTCGGCCTCGGTTCCTCCATCCTTGCCCTGTCCACCCTCGGATTCGTCGGCGTCGGCATCCGTCCCCCCACCCCGGAACTGGGCCTGCTGATCACCGAGGCGTTCCCCTACTACCACGAGGCACCCTGGATGTCCCTCGCCCCCGTCCTGGTCCTCACCACCCTCCTGATCGGGCTGCTGAGCCTGCGAACCAAGGAAGACCGCCCATGAGCATGCGCCTGAACCACCTGACAGTCAGCCATGCCGGCACCACCCTGGCAGAGGTGTCCGCCCTGGACTTCGAGCCCGGATGTCCGGTGACGATCGTCGGCGAAAGCGGCTCCGGCAAGTCCTTGCTCGCCCACGCGATCATGGGCACCCTCCCGGCGAACCTCACAGCCCGGGGGAGCCTCACCCTGGACGGCCAAAGCTACGATCTGGCCGACCGGGCGAACCGGCGCCGGCTGTGGGGGCGGCAGATGGCCCTGCTCCCCCAGGAACCCGCACTCGCCCTTGACCCCACCATGCGCGCACGGGAGCAGGTCGCCGAAGGGGCCCGGACCTTTCCGACGGACAAACGGGCCGCGCGGCGGACGGCAGGAACCCTGCTGGCTTCCCTCGGGCTGGGGCAGGCCTCCGCCGCGTTCCCGCACACCCTCTCCGGCGGCATGGCCCAGCGGGTCGCGTTCGCCGCCGCCACGATCGGAAACGCCCCCGTCCTCATAGCGGACGAACCGTCCAAGGGCCTGGACCAGCAGGCCCGGACCGCCCTGGAAGAACTGCTCAAACGGCACCTCGACGGCGGCGGCATCCTCCTCACCATCACCCACGACCTGGACCTGGCCCGCGGGCTCGGCGGCGAGGTCCTGGTGATGAGAGACGCCCACATCCTCGAACACGGCCCGGCCCGGGACGTGCTCACCGAGCCCGTGCACGCGTACACCCGCCGGCTGCTGGCAGCCGAACCAGCAAACTGGACCAACTCCTGGGGCTGCGCGGGAGTCCGCGCCGGGGCCCCAACGGGCGGCCCGCTCATCTCCGGAGAAGGGCTCGCCAAGGCCTTCGGCGGCCAGGAACTCTTCTCGGACCTCTCCGTCACCATCCGCGCAGGGGAACGGATCGCGTTCAGCGGCCCCAGCGGCAGCGGCAAAACCACCCTCGGCAACGTGCTGCTGCGCCTGCTGCCACCGGACACCGGACACGTACACCATGCCGGCACGCTGCGCGCGGGCCGCCTGCAGAAGCTCTACCAGGATCCCGCCGCGGCATTCCCGCCGCGCGTCCTGCTCCGGGACTCCTTCGGGGACGTCCTCCGCCGTCACCGGCTCAAGCCAGAGCGCCTCGAGGAACTCATGGCCTCACTCCGTCTCGCCCCGGCACTGCTCCACCGCAAACCCGGGCAGGTCTCCGGCGGCGAACTGCAGCGCCTCGCGATCATCCGCTCCATGCTGCTCGAACCCGCCCTGCTCTTCGCCGACGAACCCACCTCACGCCTGGACCTCATCACCCAGCAGGAAACCATGAACTCCCTCATGGGCCAGGCGGACCGCCACGGCTGTGCACTGGTTCTGGTGACCCACGACGACGCCCTGGCCCGAGCTGTTACCCACCGCCGGATACGTATCGGAGCGGCATAAAACGCCCCCGTTGCACTATCAGCTGGTTGCCGCCGCCGCGGCGATGAGCCGGTTACAGTGGTGCCATGACGTTGGGGGACGCGGCCGCGGAGCCGCTGGTACATATCAAGGATTTCCGGATGGACTTCGGGGACACCACGGTCATCAAGGACCTGTCCTTCGATGTCCGGGCGGGGGAAACGTTTGGTTTCCTGGGCAGCAACGGATCCGGGAAGACCACCACGCTCCGGGCGCTGCTGGGGATCTACCAGCCCACAGCCGGGACACTGCACATCGGCGGCAAGGCCTTCGATCCGCGCGACGGCGCCCGGCTGGGTTACCTGCCGGAGGAACGCGGCCTGTACAAGAAGGAATCCGTCCTGGACGTCATGGTCTACTTCGGCCGGCTCAAAGGCCTCGACAAGGCCCGCGCGAAGGCGTGGTCCCGGGACTATCTGGACCGGGTGGACCTGGCTGACAAGGCGTCGATGCGCCTGGACAAGCTCTCCGGCGGGCAGCAGCAGAAAATCCAGCTCGGCGTGACCATCATGAACGACCCCGAACTGCTGATCCTGGACGAGCCCACCAAGGGCTTCGACCCGGTCAACCGGCGCCTGCTGATGGATATCATCGAGGAGCAGAAACTCGCCGGCGCAACCGTCATCATGGTCACCCACCAGATGGAAGAAGTCGAACGGCTCTGCGACCGCGTGATCCTGCTCAAAGACGGAACCTCCCGCGCCTACGGCACCGTCTCTGAGGTCCAGGAACAGTTCGGTGGAACCGTCTACCGGCTCTCCTATGCCGGGGTCCTGCCGTACTCGGAGCTGTACGAGATCGTCACCGACGCCGGGGGCGACGCCGAGCTCTCCCCCCGCCCTGGCACGGATGAAGCGGCCGTCCTGCGCGAGCTCGTCGGCCGCGGTGTGGCCGTCCGGTCTTTCACCACCGCGAGGACGTCCCTGGACGAGGTCTTCATCAAGGTCTACGGCGAGTCCCACGACATGGCGGAGGCCTGAACCCGATGACCCAGCACACGTCAACACAGCCCGCCGCTCCCGCGCCGGCACCGCCCACGCCGCCGGTACCGCCGAGCCGCCCGTTCGCCCGGCACAACCTGGGCACAGTGGTCGGCTTCGAGTTCACCCGCACCGTCAAGAAACGCCGCTTCTGGATCGCAACCCTGGCGATTCCGGTGCTGATGGCGATCGTGTTCGCGCTCGTCTACCTCAGCAACACCTCCACCGCGGCGAGCGAAGACGCCCAGAAGACCGCGGCCATGTCCTTCACCTACACCGACGACTCCGGGCTGATCGCGGATGGCATCGCCACGGCCATGGGCGGACGGAAAGCCGCGGACCCGGATCAGGCCCTGCAGGACGTCAAAACCGGCACGACGGAGGCGTACTTCGCGTACCCGGCCGAGCCGGCCACGCAGCCGGTGAAGGTCTACGGCACAGACCAGGGGATCTTCGAAAACGGGAAGTACGACGCCGTCGCCAAGCACCTCCTCACCGCCTCAGCCCAGGCCGAGATCGGCTCCCCGCAGCTGACCGCCGCGGCCAGCGGCGACGTCAAGACAGAGTCCCAGACGTTCAAGGACGGTGCACCGAGCGGGGGCGTCGGTTCCGCCGTGCCGCCGCTGATGTTCCTGCTGGTCTTCTACGTTTCCATCATTCTGCTCTCCAACCAGATGCTCAACAGCACCCTGGAGGAGAAGGAAAACCGGGTCACCGAAATGATCCTCACCACCCTGAATCCGACCACGCTGATCATCGGCAAAGTCATCGCCTTGTTCATGGTCGGCCTCGTCCAGATCCTGGTCTTCCTCACCCCCATCGCCGCCGGCTACGCCTTCTTCCGGGACAAACTGGCCATACCCGACCTGGACCTCTCGAATCTGAGCTTCGAACCCGGAACGATGCTCGTCGGTGCGCTGCTGCTGCTGGGCGGCTTCATCGTCTTCACCGGCGTCCTGGTGGCGATCGGCGCGATCATGCCCACCGCGAAAGACGCCGGCACGATCTTCGGGCCCCTGATGGGGCTGATCTTCGTCCCGTTCTACGCGATCAGCCTGATCATTTCGGACCCGCGCGCGCCCATTGTCCAGGTCTTTACGTACTTCCCGCTCTCGGCCCCGGTGACCGCCCTGCTCCGCAACGGATTCGGCACGCTCACCCCGGCCGAGTCCTTCATCATCATCGCCGAACTCTTCATCACCGGGTTCCTCATCCTCCGGCTGGCTGTCCACCTGTTCCGGTACGGGTCCATCCAGTACTCGAGCAAGCTCTCCATCGCCGGAACCTTCCGCAAGAAGGACGCCCAGGCCGGAAAGTAACTCCGGCTGGCGGGTCCCGCAGCTGTGCCCCGACGCCGCGGGACCACCCGATCAGGCGTGGGAGGATCGGGGTATGGAAACCACCCCCGAGGTCCTCCGTTACGCGGCCTTTTCCACGACGCCGGACGGCGGCAACCCTGCCGGCCTGGTCTTGGATGCCCGCCAGCTCGATGATGCCGGGATGCTGGCGGTGGCGGCCGCCGTCGGCTACGCCGAAACGGCCTTCGTGACGGAGCACGGCGTCGACGGGGACCCGCGCCGGAGCCGGGTCCGGTACTTCTCGCCGATCGCCGAGGTGCCCTTCTGCGGCCACGCCACGATTGCGCTGGCCATTGCGCTGAGCGCACGCGACGGGGCGGGATCCTTCACCTTCGAGACCCCCGTCGGTCCCGTCGTCATCGAAACGGCAGGCGACGGCGCCGACATCACCGCAGCGTTCACCGCCGTCGAGCCGCAGCTGGCCACATTCGACGACGGCGTCCTGGCGGAACTCCTCGGATTGCTCGGCGTGGGGCAGCCCGACCTCAATCCGGCCTACCCGCCGCGGATCGCATATTCGGGGAACTGGCATCCGGTGCTGGTCCTCGCCGACCGCACCCTGTTCGACTCCTTCGGCTTCGATCCGGACGCCATGCGCCGGCTCATGGACGCCCAGGGCTGGGCGGCAACAGTGGCCGTCCTGTACCCGATTGCAGACGGGGAGTTCGAAGCCCGGAACCTGTTTCCCGTCGGCGCCATCACGGAGGACCCCGCAACGGGGGCCGCCGCCGCGGCGGTCGGCGCCTACCTGCGCATCCTGGGCCTCGTGGAACCACCGTCGCGAATCCTGATCCACCAGGGACGGCACGTCGGCCGGCCGGGCCTGCTCACCGTGGACATTCCCGCCGCCGGCGGCGGAATAGTGGTCAGCGGCAGAGCCGTCCAGATCCCCGCCGCGACGGACCACGGCTGATCGGATCCGGGGCCGCGGCGTCAGCGCGGGCTGGCCAGCCGGTCCTTCGCGTGATGGCTTCCGGGGCCGACCGCCACAAGTTCGGTGGCCTGGGCGAGACCTTCGGTGGGCATCGAGACGTACATGCTCTCGGCACGGCTCACCTGAAATGTCTCGTGCCAGATGCCGACCGCATTGGGAGCCTTTCTTGCCCGGCGGTTGAAGGCCGTCCAGGCCGGCCTGTGCTCGGACTCAGGCGCACTCGCGTAGGCATACAGCTTCTCCACCGACTCCCAGTACTGCACGATCACCGGCCCACCGGCGCCCAGGGCGAATCGACAACCAAGGAGACCTGAACCCGGCTCTTTGAAGAGTTCGGTCAGCATCCGGGGCATTGCCAGGAAGGCCGGCAGCCACAGATCCGGCCGCCAGGGACGGTTGATGCGCATGCCGATCAGGAAGACCACCAGATCACCGGAATGGCGGTGCGTGAAACGTCCAGCATTGATGCGTGCCATACTTTTCTCCTCACTAGATACCGCTACTCCCCAATATTGGCGAGTGCCACTATCTAAGTCAAGGAGAATCTTTGCGCATCTCACAGCTGGCCGCGGCCACGGACGTTCCGGTGGCCACCATCAAGTACTACCTTCGGGAGAAACTGCTTCACGACGGCGTGCTGACTTCCGCAACCCAGGCACGCTACGACGACTCGCATGTACGGCGGCTGAAGCTCATCCGGGCCCTCATCGGCACGGCCGGGCTCAGCGTCAGCGCCACCCGCGAGGTGCTGCTGGGCCTGGAGAACCCGCCCGGGTCCGGCCACGATCTGCTCGGAATCGCGCACCATGCGGTCACCCGGACCGCTCCGGACGACGTCGACCTCTCCGCCGCGCAGCAGCTCCTGGACCGTTGGGGCTGGGGCGCAGAAGCCTGCGACCGTGATACCCGGGCCGCCCTGGTCCGGGCCCTCCAAGGGCTCTCAGATGCGGGCTTTGACGCGCCGGCGCCGCTCTTGGACAGGTACGCCGCGGCGATGCGGGACATCGCGGAGGCCGACGTCGAAAGTGTTCCGACGGATTCGGCCGAGGCCGCGATGCGGCATGTGGTGCTCGGGACCCTCCTGCTGGAACCGGTGCTCCTGGCCATGCGCCGGCTGGCCCAGCAAAGCGCATCCTTCCAGCGCTTTGCTGGGCCAGGATCCGCCGGGAAGCCCGGCGCCGAATAGGAATGGCGGTTAGCCGGCAGTGGCTGCGCCGAGCGTGACGTCCGTGCTTTGCTCCTGGCCGTCGCGGACATAAGTGACCTTGACGGTGGCCCCGGCTGCCTGTTCCCGCGTCGCCGCCGTCAGCTCGGAGGCATCGCTCACGCTGCGGCCGCCCAGCCCGGTGATCACGTCGCCGGCCTTCAGGCCGGCTTTGTCCGCCGCGGAGCCCGGGGTGACCGCGGCTGCCTCCGCTCCAGCCGAGAACTCCGAGGACGTTCCCGAGGCCTTGTCCCGGACCGAGACGCCCAGTTGGCCGTGCGTTGCCGTGCCCGTGCTGATGATCTCCTGGGCGACGCGTTTCGCGTCGTTGATCGGGATGGAGAAGCCGACGCCGATGTTCCCCGACTGGGTTGAGGAGGAGGACGTGGATCCGGCCGAGGCGATGGCCACGTTGACTCCGATGACCTCTCCGTTCGCGTTCACTAGAGGTCCGCCGGAGTTTCCGGGGTTAATGGCCGCATCCGTTTGGATGACATTGATGCTGATGGTGTCCTGCGCGGCGGTGGATGCCCCGTTCTGCAAGGCGGACGTGGCCGAGGACGCGGTGTCGATGGTGCGGTTCGCTGCCGAAACGATGCCGTCAGTGACCGTTCCGCTCAAACCCAGGGGCGCCCCGATGGCAATGGCGGCGTCTCCGACGTTGACCTTGCCGGAGTCGCCCAGGGTCGCGGCCACCAGCCCGGGGGCAGTGATTTGGACGATGGCGAGGTCCGAGAGCGGATCCGTTCCGACGATCGTCCCGGGGTAGACGCTGCCGTCACTGGTCCGAACCTCGATGACAGCGTTCGCGGCCTGCCCATCCAGGGTGACCACATGCGTGTTGGTCAGAACGTGTCCGGAGGTATCCAGAATGATGCCTGATCCGGTACCGCCTGAGGTGCCGGAGCTGGCGCTGATGGTAACCACGCTGGGTGAGGCTTTCTGCGCGGCGGCTGTCACCGCACTGACACTGTCGGGGTTGTTGACGATCACCGGCGTGTATTCGGTCGTTTGTGCGGTGCCGGATGCCTGCGCTGCTGTGTTCCACATCGAGGCCGCCACGCCTCCGCCGAGGCCGCCAGCAGCCACCAGGCAGGCAACATAGAGCCCGGCGCCGACGCGTTTCCGGGTCTTCAGGCGTGCGCGGGTTCCAGTGTTTTCGCTGCGGGTGGGAAATTCATGCTCGTTCATGGGTCATCCTGATCTCGTCGTTGTTGCCTGTGTTGACCTCTCCCCATCCTCAAACCCGGGTCTGTCGACGGTCTGTCGGGCCGCTGTGAACGGACTGTGAGCATTTCAAGCAGCAATGCAGGCGGCCGGTCATTCCGGGTGATGCCGGTTGCGACGGTTCAGTCCAATTTCTTCTGTCCAGTTTTCAACTGTCCAGATTTCTTCAAGGGCCCTTCCGGAGAATACGAGGTGCTGGACGGAATCCGGCGACGATCAATGGAGGGCATAATGCATCGATCCGGCAAGGCCATGGTCTGCGCGGCACTGTTTGCCAGCCTGGCCCTGGGAGCGTGCGGCTCCCCGGAGACGCGGCCCGCTCCAGCGGAGACGGCGGCAGTCTTGCCGGGTGCGGTCGCGTCCGCGGATGCGACCGCGGCGGGCAACCCGACTGCCCCTGCGTCCTCCGCTGGAACTGTCGATGATGGCATACAACAGCGAGTCAAGAACCTGTGCACGAATGACCTGCAGGCCCAGGCCTCCCATGCAACCCCTGCGCCCGGACAACTGCGCGCCGCCCCGAAAGTCACGCTGGTCAGCATCAAATATCTTGGCGAAATGAAGCAGATCCCGCTCCCGGACAAAGCCTCCGGCTACGAGCTCGGCATCAAATTCTCCTACAAGGTGGGACACGACGACGCCAAAACCTCCACGAAATTCTGCCGCGTCAATCTGACCGACTCGGCCGTGGACTGGAAGTGGACCGCAAGTCCCTGATGGGCGTCCGCCGCTGCACGGGTGCCACCAAGCAGGCACCAGACTGCACAGCCACGGCAAAGGTCCCCCTAAGTTCCCAACAATTCCAGTGCAGGAGATTGGTTACAGGAACACCCGTTCAAGGAGGACCCTGATGATCATCTACCGCCCCAACGTCCCGCTGACCACCGGCCGCACTGGACTTATCTCCGCGCTGGCCGCGATGGCCTTGACCGCCGTGCTGGGCACCACGTGGCAGGTCCCGAACGAATCATCAGGAGAGTCGGAGAGCCGCCGCGCTGTAGGCCGACCATAGGATTGGCCCATGGTTACTCCCACGAACCAGGGGCCCGCCCCTCTCCTTGGTACTGGCCAAAATCAGTGACATTCTGGATTCCTTTTCACTCGCCCGGCCTGAGCTGACGCTTGGATGGCTCTTACAGGAGTGCGGGGCGGGCGTTCGCGCCGGGCCACGGAGTGAACGAGGATCCCGTGACCGGCAGCGTCAACGCCGGATTGGCCCAGTGGCTGCGCAGCGAGGGGGCAGTCCATGGGGACTACACCGTCCAGCAGGGAACGGTCCTCGGCCGCGGCGGACGACTCACGATCACCTGCGAAGCAGATGCGGTCTGGGTCGGCGGAACCAGCCGCACAGTCATCAGCGGGCAGGTCAGGCTATGAATCATCCGGAGCCCGGAGCCTACGGGCTCGGCGGGCAACTGGCAGGCCACCGGCCCGGACCCCATTGTCCTCAGCCGTCCGCCCGGGCATCTTGGCGATTCGCGGCAGCCCGGTTTCGGGGCAACAGGAATCCGACCGCGACGAGCCAGAGCAGGCCGCCGAAACGCCCCACCGGCAACAGGATCTGCAGTGGCTCGATCACCATGGAGAGGAAGCTGAGCTCGGACAGGGCGGCGATGACGAGGCCGGCCCAGGCCAGCCAGCGCGGCACGAAGCGCAGGATGAGGGCAGGGACGGCGATTCCGGCGACGAGAAGCCCCAGGCCGACAACATAGGCCACGCCGCCGGTGATGAAGGCGAGAAACGACAGCGCGTGGGTCAGCGTGGGGTCGATGGTGATTTCCGGCCGGCTCAGGACCCACGCTACGCAGGCCGAGAGCATGAGGAAAACCGCGGCCGCTATGCCGCCAAAGAAGCCGATTGCCGGACCGGGGACGCGCACGCCAAGCCGGAGCTGCCGAGCGTAGACGGTGGCAGCGAAGATGCCCAGCGGAACCGCTGAGCCGAACTGGAACAGGCTGGCGAGCCGCACGGCATCAGGGTTTCCGTGAAAAAATTCCGCGACCTGCCCGGCGGGAGCAAACGGCGAGACGAAGGTCTGTCCCCCCGTGAGGACTGCGCTGCACACCAGGCCCGCGGCGGTGAGTCCCAGACTCACGGCGGCCAGGATGCCCGGATGCGGCCCACCAGACCTGGCCGTCGAGAATGTGCGGTGAGGAGATAGCTCAGTCATGATCGCGCCTTTCCGATAATCACGTCACAACACGAATCATTCACTTGTGGAATCATTCTGTCAAGAGAGTAATATTGCGGTATGGATCCACAAGATACTCCGCGGTCACGGCGCGCCGCATTCCTGCTGTCCCAGCTGGGGGCGCTGGCATCCTCACGCTTTGCCGAGCGCACCCGGGAGCTCGACCTGACACCGGGCGATGCCGGCGTGCTGCGCCTGCTGGGGCGCGCGCCGGGGCTGAGCCAGCGTTCCCTGGCCGACCGGCTGGGGGCCGTACCAAGCCGCGTCGTCGCACTCATCGACTCGCTGGAACGGCGGGGGCTGGTGGTGCGGGTGCGCAGCAACACCGACCGGCGGAATTACGAGCTCTGGCTGACGGCCGAGGGCACGGAGGTGCTGGGATCATTGCGCGAGGTTGCCGAGCAGCACGAGGCCGAACTCCTGGCCCCGCTCACCGGCGACCAGTCAGCGCAGCTTGCGACGCTGCTCACCAAGCTGGCAGCCGCCCACGGCCTCGACAATGACCTCCACCGCGAGACCAGCCGGACCGAATCCAGACCGGGGCGCCCTGGCCGGCAGTAGGAGAAACGTCTCTGGTCTACTTCGCGGCACCGATGAATGAATTAACTCCCATCCGCGAGCGGTTCGGGAAGGACGGACGACGGCGGCCGCGCACCCCCGGGGGCGGCCCCCCGACATTTTTGGAGCGGGGGCGCAACCAACCCCCCGACCGCCCCGACGTCGAACAACCAGTGGTGGTGTTAGCCAATCAGGGCCAAGCCCCCCCGGTGCC
>NZ_JBHVTV010000001.1:0-295260 GCF_042884475.1 Arthrobacter sp. NPDC058130 | reverse complement strand
GCGGGCTCCTTCTCAAACCACCTGTTTACTCCTCCGGCCACGTCTTTAATTATAAACCCCCCCCCGGGGCGGGTGGGGGCCCGCCGGCCCCGGGGGGCCCCCCCCCCGGGGGGCCCGCCCGCCGTACTTGTTCGGAGCGGTGCCGCACCCTCACCGCGGACAGCCAGTACGTCGAACTCGCTGTGGAGGTGTTCGCCATGCTGGCCGATGCCACCCGGGTCCGGCTTATCCTGGCCCTGCGACACGGCGAACTGCCGGTCAACGAGCTCGCTGAAAAAGCGGGCAAATCCGCGGCTGCGGTGTCCCAGCACCTGGCCAAGATGCGCCTGGCGCGCATGGTCTCCACACGCCAGGAAGGCACCAAGGTCTACTACCGCCTGCAGGACGGGCACGCCTGGCAGCTCGTAGCCGACGCCATCCACCAGGCCGAACACGCACTGGGCACTGCTCCGCACCACGGTGCCGCGCCGCACAGCCCCAAGAGGGACGCCGAAGCATGAACCGGCCCATGCATCCCGGCCACGATGTCCCCGCGCACGCGCATCCGCTCGACCACGGCCCCAGGGAACGCGGCCAGGACGCTGACAGCCTTCAACGTCACGACCATCAGCACGGCCACGGTCCGCACGCACACATTCACGCGACCGGGTTCAAAGGGTGGCTGCAGGAACTCTTCGTGCCGCACTCCCATGACTCCGCCGACTCGACCGACTCCGCCATGGAGACGAGCTCCCAAGGCATTCGCGCCGTGAAGATGTCCCTCCTCGGGCTCGGGGCGACGTCGCTGTTCCAGCTGGTCATCGTCCTGATCAGCGGCTCTGTGGCGTTGCTGGCGGACACGGTCCACAATTTCTCCGATGCCCTCACCGCCGTGCCGCTGTGGATCGCCTTCCTGCTCGGACGCCGCCGCGCGACCCGGACGTTTACCTACGGATTCGGCCGCGCCGAGGACCTCGCAGGGCTGTTCATCGTGGCGATGATCGCACTCTCGGCCGTCGTGGCCGCCGTCGAATCCATCCGCCGCTTCTTTGAACCGCAGCCTGTCCAGAACCTGGGCTGGGTGCTCGCCGCCGGGCTCGTGGGCTTTGCCGGCAACGAACTCGTCGCGATCTACAGGATCCGTGTGGGGCGGCGAATCGGCTCCGCCGCGCTCATCGCCGATGGCATTCATGCCCGCACCGATGGCTTCACGTCACTGGCCGTCGTCGCCGGCGTGATCGGCATCTGGCTGGGTTTCCCCCTCGCGGACCCGATTGTGGGCCTGCTCATCTCCGCGGCAATTGCAGTGCTGCTGTGGGGAACCGTGCGGGACATCGGGCGCCGGCTCATGGACGGCGTCGACCCCGCCCTGACGGAACGGCTGGCAGCAGTTGTCACCGCCCACGCCCCCGAGGGCGCGACCTCACGGTTGCGCTGGTCCGGCCATCGGCTTCACATCGAAGTCTCCATCCCACTGACCGGCATAGCCGCCATCGGGGAACTTTCCACCATCCACGACGAAATCGACCGCGCCACCCGCCAGGCACTCCCGAACGTTGGATCCGTGACGACAGTGCCCACGTTCGCCCAGGCCGGCGCGGCCGGACCGGGCCATCCCCCAGGCCACGGCTAACGGCGGACCGCAAAGGCTTCCTGGCTGCCGGGACTCACTTTTTGCCCGGGGCAACGCGCTTCGCCCCGGACCCGTTGCCGCCGAGCCGGGGAACACTGGCCAAGGCCACCAGGGCCGCAAGCGCTCCGAGGCCGGCGGGCAGGCCGATGAGTGTGGCGATGCCGCCCACCAGCAGCGGCCCGCCAGCGTCTCCGAGTTCGCGGCCGAGTTCGGCGGAGCCCATGGTGCGGCCCATGCGTTCTGGCGGAGTGGTATCTGCCAGATGGGCAAAGCCGATTGGCGTAGCCATGCCGACGCCCGCCCCGATTGCCGCGGCAGCCAGGTAAATAGTGATTGGTCCGGGGGCCAGGGCCAGGAGCGCGACGCCGCTTGCGGTCAGCAGCAGACCCGATCTCATGCCCTGCGCGTCGCTGATGCTGCCGTTGTCACGCAGCTTGCCTGTCCGGGGCTGGGTGAGCAGAGAGGCGATTGCGAGGAGACTGACCGCTGCCGTTCCGCTGAAAGCGTCCAGGCCATGCCTCGTGGCAAGGGCGGGAAGAAACCCGATCGCCGCTCCGAGCGCAGCCGTCGAGGCGGCCAGTACCAGCGTGGGGATCAAGAAGCGCCGCTCGGTGACCTGCTGCGCCAGGTCCAGGACGGTGTAGCGATGGCGCGGCAGCGGTTCCAGATGCGGCACGGCAAAGAGCACCCAAACTGCCGCGGCTGTCGCCAGCACCGCGAGGGTGGCAAACAGCAGCGGGAAGCCGCCGGCGAAAATCAAGCCTGCACCGAGCAAGGGCCCGATGACGTAGCCGAGACTCTTCCAGGAGCCATACCTCCCGAAATACGTTCCAGCATTCCTCCCCTGGGAAAGACGCGCCACCATCGCGGAAGACGCGGGTGAGAAGGCGGAGGCCGCGGCACCCTGCCCGAGCCGGGCCAGTCCCAGCATGAGCGGATCGGCTCCCCACAGACCGATGAGGGACAGTACGGCAAAGGCCAGAAGGCCGCCAACGATGACCGGTTTGGTGCCGATGCTGTCACTGAGGGCACCGAAGACCGGCTTGAGGAACACCTCAGAGACGTCGTACAAGGCGAGCAGAATGCCAAGGTTGAGAAGGGTCAGCCCGATGTTTCCGCTCTGGGCGCCCAAGCCCGCGGCAATACTGTGCGCGCCGAAAGCCGTTACGAAGCCTGCGGCGTACAGCGGGGCCGAGGGGGACTTGGCGGCGAGCACCGGCGGAGATGGGTTCATGAATGAAGCTCCTGGTAAACCCGTCCGGCAAAGTCGTCCAGCGCAACAACGCAGTCCGCCAGGATCCCCTCGGCACCGGATGCCGACGGACTGCCGAAGACGTCCCTGCCCCGGATGGACCGGAACCACCGCCGCAGCCGATCCAGGCTTTGCTCTTCCTCCTCGAGTTCGGCAAGCGTGAACTTCCGCTTCGCAATCTCGCGGGCGATCTCCTCCCGGTATTTCCCGCAGTCAGCGACGAACTCGGCCCATTCGTCCGTCCGGGCCGCATCGAAAAGTGCGCGCAGCTTGGCAGCATCAGCATCGGCGGAGCCGGTGGTAAGTATCATCAGCTCACCGTTGCCCGCGCGGGCAAGTTTCCGCGCCTTTTCTGCACCCTCGCGGCAGGCAGGAACGTCCGGTGCTGTCCAGGCGCCCTGGCCGACGGGAACGGCACCGAACCGACGCAACTCCCGCCAGACAGCCACGCGATGCCGGGACGGATCCGACGGCACCTGGACGAGCAGGACAAGCCAGGAAACTTCAGCACTTTCGGTCACACATCAAACTGTAACGGTTGTTACAAATAGATGGCACCCACATTCCGGGCGGGAGCCGGCACGTCCGGTCCGGCTCCCCCGCGGCTCCGAATCACTTTCAGAGAAAATCCTCCAGAGGCCAGTTTTCAGGGACAAGTTTTCAGGGACAAGGAGCAGAAAGTGACCATGAGCATTCAGCAGGAACCGGCCCGCACGGATGACGTGACGCTGCGGCGGCAGGTCCTTCCCTCGGAGCTGGGTCCCTGCACGGTGCGCGTCCAGCGGGGCACGGGCGGCCACGGTCCGGCGTCCGGCACAGCGGACGTCTACCTTCATGGCGCAGCGGGTTCCTGGACCAGCTTCCGGGCACTGCTTTCCGGGGCGCCGGCGAACGACCAGGTGCTGATCGACCTGCCGGGCTGGGGTGAGTCCACGAAGGGTGCCCGGCTGGAACAATTCGGCATCGAGGCGATGGCACGCGCCATCACCGGCGTGCTGAACGCACTCGGCTACCGGCGGTGGAACCTGGTGGGCCACTCGATGGGAGGCTTCCTGGCGCTGCATATCGCCGCCGCGTGGCCGGAACGGACCGCCAGCGTAGCCACCATTTCGGCCACGACATTCGGCGTGTCAGCGGCAGCCCGCGGCCCACTGCGGAGCCTGGGCAAGTTCCCGGCGTTTGTCGGCATGCTGCTGGCCATGCGCTCCATGGCTGCCCTCGGCCCGGCAGGGTCGGCACTGGTCCGCGCAATCGGGACCACCAGACTGATGGGACCGCTGATGTCCCCATTCTTCGCAGAACCCGCAGCCATCTCAACGGCGGTGATCCGCGGGCTCAGCAACGACGCCCGGCCGGCCAGTTTCTCCGCGGCAGCCCGGGCCGCGGCACACTACGATTTTGGCCAGTGGCGCGGCATTCGCTGCCCGGCGCTGGCCTTGCGCGGCGACCGCGACGTGTTCACGCCTGCCTCCGACCTGGCCCGACTGGCCGAAGTAGTCCCGCACGTCCAGAAGGTGACGCTCCCGCATTGCGGCCATTTCGCCAACTTCGAGCGGCCGGAGCTAGTGCAGCGGCTGCTCGATGGCCTGCGGGTTCCGTGAACTGCCTGCCTGCGGCCGGCGACCTCCCCTAACCCCAAAATCCAGTTGAATTGACTCTTGACCGGCGATACTCACCGATATATCGTTAACTATCGCCGAAGGATCGGCGACTATCAGAGAAATTCAATGGAAGTGGAAGGACGATGCCGCTATGAAAGGCATTCACGACGACAAATTCAATGACAAATTCACCGACGGCGGACCCGCCGCGGGACGTTTCGGGCGCGGCAGAAGCCGGCGGGGACCCCACGGACACGGCGGTTTCGGGCCGGGCCGCGGGTTTGGGCCGGGATTCGGCCCCGGCTTCGGGCCTGGCTTTGGCCCCGGGTTTGGTCCCGGCGGTTCACGGCGGGCCAACAGGGGCGATGTCCGCTCGGCGATTCTCTCCCTCCTGGCCGAGGCGCCGTCCAACGGCTACGGCCTGATCAAGACGATTGCCGAAAAGACCTCTGGAACCTGGCGTCCGAGCCCGGGCTCCGTATACCCGACGCTCCAGCAGCTCGTTGACGAGGAGCTCATCACGCCCGTCGGTGAGGGCCGGCGCACCGAGTTCACGCTCACCGATGCGGGCAAGGCCTACGTGGCCGACCACGCAGAAGAGCTGGGGAACGCGTGGAACACCGAGGCGCAGGGCTCCGGGCCCGCGTTTCACGAGAGCGTGGGGAAGCTCATGGGAGTCATCCACCAGTTCCGCTTCTCGGCAACGGAGGAGCAACGCAATGCAGCAATGGAAAAACTCGATGAAACCCGCCGTGCGCTCTACCGCATCCTCGCCGACTAGTGCTGTCCGCACCGGGCCGAGGCTCGTTGGCCCCTGCGGACGGGCCTGCGGGGCCGGAAGCGGCTGACTACTCGGCGGATCCTGCCGGCTGCTCCTGGACGACGTTCATCTTCTGCTCCTCCGCCATCCCGGCCCGCAGAAACAGTTCCCGTGACGCGATTTCCAGGCCCAGGGCAGTCGCGGCGATGTCCTCCAGCATTCGGTGCATCCACGCCACGGCGGCCGCATCGGCGCGTGCCGCGGCCCCTCCGGAGGGCCGAACGTCCCGCAGCGACGCGTATCGGGCCACCCTGTCTTTCAGCTCCCCGGTGAGATCCTCGATCTCTGCCAGCAGGTGGTCCCGCCAGATGCCGGCATCTTCCGCGCCGCTGAGCTGCCGGCTGGAAGAGGGCAGCCGTTCCGGGCCCGGTTCTGTCCGCGTCCCCAACAGCTCGGCCAGCTCGGCTGCCAGCTCCTCCATGGCCTGGGCGGAAGGTGACTGCTGCAACAGCCATTCACGATCGGCATCGTCTTGGGGCCGTTCTTCCGCGATCGACAGCAACCGCCCAAGGCGCGGAAGATCAGCGATTGGTCCGGACCGATGGTACGGATGTATGGACGCGGGACGGATAATGGGGTTGCCTCGCATCGGATCCTCCTGGATAGTGCGCTGGAATAATGGCGCTACCAGGGTCCGGGGCAACACCATTATTTTATCCGGCTCGGGGTCAGGAAGGTAGGCCTCAAAGACCCCGTGCAGGGCGACTGGGCCGCGCATGTGCAGTAAAATCCGAGTATGGCGACGATGGGCCGTGCCGTGCGCGTGAGTGCCGCTTTCGTCAAGATTGCGGACACCCTTGTGGCGGACTACGACGTCTTGGACCTGCTCCACACCCTGGTGGAAGAATCGGTCGGCATCCTTGACGCCGCAGCCGCCGGACTCGTGCTTGTCGATCCGGCCGGAGACCTCCAGGTCATGGCCTCGACCAGCGAGGAAAGCCAGCTCGTGGAAGTCCTCCAGCTCGAGGCCGGCGCGGGACCATGCGTGGACTGCTACCGGACCGGAGCCGCCATAGCCATCGATGACATCGCGGCGCAGGCTTCCCGATGGCCCCTGTTCCAGTCCTCCGCCCTGTCCCAAGGGTTCCGTTCCCTGCACGCCGTCCCGATGCGCCTGCGCAACCGGACCATCGGTGCCTTGAACCTCTTTGGCCAGGCGACCGGCCCCCTCAGTTCCGAGGACATCGCCATTGCCCAGGCGTTCGCGGACGTAGCAACCATTACCCTCCTGCAAGAACGCGCGGCGAAGGAAAACGCCCTGATCAATGAGCAGCTCAAGCGCGCCCTCAACAGCCGCATCCTGATCGAGCAGGCGAAGGGCGTGATCGCCCACACCTCCAATGTCGACATGAACCAGGCGTTCGCGCTGCTCCGCGGCTACGCCCGCGCCCACAACCAGACCCTCTATGACACCGCGGAAAAAGTCATCAACCGCAGGATCACCATCTAGGGAACCTCGGGTCATCCCGAGCTCTGCGACGGCGCTCAGTTCCGCCCCGCTTTCGATCTCTCCAGCATCGACTCCTTTCAGCATCACCGTTCGGCAACCCGGACTCAGACAAGGAAGAATCAAACGCATGACCGAGACCACGAAAAGCCCCAGCGTCCTGTTTGTCTGCAGCAAGAACGGCGGAAAATCCCAGCTCGCCGCCGGACTCATGAATCAGCTCGCCGACGGGGCGGTCACCGTGCACTCTGCCGGAACCAAGCCCTGTGAATCGCTGAACCCCCAGGCCGTGGACTCCCTGGCCGAGCTCGGCATCGACATCACCGGCGAGCACCCCAAGCCCGTCGCCGAAGACGTACTGGACGCGGCCGACGTCGTCATTGTCCTGGGCAACGAGGCCCGGCTTGAACCCCGCGAGGGCAAGCGGTTCGAGTACTGGGAGACGGACGAACCGTCCGAACGCGGCATCGAAGGCATGGAGCGTATGCACCTGGTGCGGGATGACATCAAGTCCCGGGTGCAGAAACTGTATGCGGAACTCACCGGGAACTGACGCAGTCCGCTGGCTGTCGGCAAAAGCTGACGCGGAGCCCAGGCCGGCAGGAGTCCCGGAGAGGGAGCCCGGCCCCTCCCCGAATGACCCCGGCATCACTATAGTTAGAGCCACACACCCCGCTGCGGGAAAAGAGCGAAGATGCGCGGAATAGGCAGGCGCCAGTCTGGCGGACGCGGAATAGGTCTGATCGGGACCGTGTATCTGGCCATCGGCGTAGTGGTCGCCGCCACGCACGGCTATTTTGTGGCATGGAACATTCCCGGCAACATTCTGGAAGGCCTGGCGGCAATTATCCTCTGGCCCCTGGTGGCCATTTTCGGAGTTGACCTGCATACCTTGATCGCCTGATTCGGGTTGCTGCCCCAGCGCCGTAGGCTCGTGCTGGCCACCGCAAAGGGTGCCGACCATCGCCCCCACTTTCGAGCGTTCTGTCCCTACAATTAACTGTGGCCTCCATGGCATCCACGTCGCGGGGGCGACCCAATAAGGAGGATCATCATGGGCCTGGGTGACAAGATCCATAACGCCGCCGAGAAACTCCACGGCAAGGGCAAAGAGGCCGCCGGCAATGCCACCGGCGACGAGAAGATGAAGGCCGAAGGCAAGAGCCACCAATTCAAAGCTGACATGAAGCAGGCCGGCGAAAAAGTCAAGGACGCCTTCAAGAAACACTGAAACACAGGCTTCCGGGGGCGGGGGTGCGGTCCGGCAGAGCGGACCTCCGCCCCGCCCTTCTCTGCGCAGGCTCCAAGGTCCGCCGCGTCCTCAGTGACGCAGGTCCAGCGCCTCGAGCAGCCGCGCAACCGAGCCGCCCAGGTTCCACACTGTGGCGAGTCGCTCAAGGTCGGCCCGCGAACCGCCGGCCACGGGGTGCAACTGTGCGCCCGCCTCCTCAAGTGTCGGCACCTCAAGGTTCCGCACGATCTTCACCACCGCGGGCGCAACCGCCAGGTACTCTTCGGCCGCGGCGAGCTTTGACCGCACGCCGCTGGACAGTCCGCTTCCGGCATCCGCGGCAGCCGCGAGCAGCCCGTCGAGCGTGCCGTATTCCCCGAGCAACGCCGCGGCGGTTTTCTCGCCGACGCCGGCGACGCCCGGCAGCCCGTCTGAGCTGTCGCCGCGCAGCGTCGCGTAGTCCGCATACTGTCCCGGAAGCACGCGGTACTTCTCGACGATGACGGCGTCGGTCATGACCTCAAGGTTCCTCATTCCGCGCGCGGTGTAGATCACCCGCACCTGGCGGGCGTCGTCAACCACCTGGAAAAGGTCGCGGTCGCCCGTCACGACGTCGACCGGAAGTTGTGCGTGGCTGGCGTAGGTGCCGATGACGTCGTCGGCCTCGTGCTCGGCAACCCCGACGACGGCGACGCCGGCCAGCTCGAGCACCCGGCGGATCATCGGGATCTGCGCCTCGAGCGCGTCCGGCACAACCTCCACATCCGGCCCGCCGGCCACCGCCTCCTCGACCCGGTGCGCCTTGTAGCTCGGGATCAGGTCCACCCGCCATTGCGGACGCCAATCGTTGTCCCAGCAGGCAACCAGGTGCGTCGCGCCGTAGTCCGTGGTGAGCCGCGCGATCATGTCGAGCAATCCGCGGACAGCGTTCACCGGCGTGCCGTCGGCGCGGCGGATCGTGTCCGGCACGCCATAGAACGCGCGAAAGTACAGCGACGCGGTGTCGAGCAACATCAAACGGTCGGCCATACCTGATCCTGCCACGGATGCGCCCGCTCACGGTGGACCGTCACGGCTTTGTTCGTGGTGACTGGAGAGACACAGGATCCTGTACCGGAACTGAGAACGGGATGCGGTCACGTTGTCGGCGACCGACTGTTAGACCATTCTTGAACCATGATCGAGCCCAAGGCGGGTCCTCTCACGTACCGGGGCAGACAGTGGGGAGTCCGCAAGCGCGCAACAGCGACCGCCGTCGGCGTCGTAGCCCTGGCGTTGCTGATCGGCAGCGTTGCGCTCATCGGCTCTCTCCAGGGGTCGCTGATCGCCTCAACTGAGTCGGCCGCCCGGCAAGAGGCCCAGGAAGTCATCGTCCACATGCGGGACGATGACGTCGCGGAAGCAGACCGCTACATTGCCGCCACCGTCCACGAGGGACAGATCGTTCAAATCCTGAACCCGGCCGGGGCCGTCGTGGCCGCGCAGATGCCCACTGCGGGCGACAAACCGCTTACGGCCCTGCGACCCACCCCTGACCAGGTCCTGACGGAGGATGTCACCAGGGTGGAGACCATCCGCGATCCCGGCGACTTCATGATCGTCGCGACGGCGGTCCGGCTGGACGACGGACCCTACACGGTGGTCGTTGCGTCCCGGATGCAGGTCCTAGCGGAGACGCTAGCGACAGTTTCCTGGTACCTGCTCGTTGCCGCCCCACTGCTGCTGCTGGTTGTTGGCATCTCGGTCTGGCTGCTGGTGGGCCGGTCCCTGCAGCAAGTCGAAAGAATTCGCGGGCAGGTGGCCCGCATCGACGGGGAACGCCTGGACGAAAGAGTCGACGTTCCGCAGACCAACGACGAAATTCAGTCCCTGGCGCTGACGATGAACAAGATGCTGGAACGGTTGCAGGCTTCGGACAGCGCGCAGCGCCGGTTCCTCTCGGACGCCAGCCACGAACTCCGCAGCCCCGTGGCAACCCTTCGCGCCGGGGTGGAGGTCGCTGCCGCGGACCCGTCGGGGCAGTCCTGGCACGAGCTGACGGACATCCTCTCCGAAGAGACCTCCCGCATGCACTACCTCGTCGAAGATCTTCTGACCCTCGCCAAGGCCCACGACGGGGGCTTCCGACTCAGGGAGGAGGACGTTGACCTCGACGACGTCGTGGACCGCGAAACCCGCAGGCTCCGCTCGACAAGCACCCACCTCATCACAGCAGAGCTGACCCCCGTCCGGATCACCGGAGACGCGCGCCGGGTGGGACAGGTTCTTCGGAACGTCCTGGACAACGCAGACCGGCACGCCGTCTCGCGGATCCAGATCAGCCTGAACCCAGGAGAGGGCGGAGCCGGAGCGGTCATTACCGTGGACAACGACGGCGGACCGGTACCCGAAGCGGACCGGCAACGGGTCTTTGAGCGATTCGTCCGGCTCGACGAGAGCAGGTCCCGGGAAGGCGGCGGAAGCGGGCTGGGGCTGGCCATTGCGGCCGGAATCATGACAGCCCACCACGGGTCCATCCGTGCCACCGAGAGCCCGCTGGGCGACTGCCGCTTCGAGATGGCGTTCCCCGCGCCCCCGCAGTGAAAACCGCCGTGAGGACAAGGAGTGAGGCGTGGGAACCCGAGCCCTCACGTCCCGGCAATTCGGGGGGAGTCCTCCCGCGGACCCGGGTCGGCGCTGAGCATGTAGCCCATCCCCCACACCGTGGTCAGTGACTGGACGCCGAAGGGGACGTCGATCTTGCGCCGGAGGTAGCCGACATAGACCTCCACCACGTTGTCCCCGCCCTCAAAGGCGGGGTCCCACACGTTATCGAGTATCTCCGCCTTCGTCACGATTTGGTCGTGACGCCGGATGAGGTACTCCAGGAGCCCGTATTCACGGGGCGTCAGCCTGATCGCCGTGTTCCCCCGACGGACCTTGCGGTTGAGCGGGTCCAGCGTCAGGGTGCCCGCCGTCAACACCACAGGGCGCTCGGGCGCCCCGCGGCGGATGAGTGCCCGGATCCGTGCCACCAGCACCGGAAAGCTAAAGGGCTTCGTCAGATAGTCATCAGCCCCGAGATCAAAAGCGTCTGTCTGGTCGTACTCGCCGTCCTTCGCCGTGAGCATCAGCACCGGAGTCCAGACCTTGTGCTCCCGGAGCTCCTTCAGCACGTCGTAGCCGTTCTTTAGCGGCAGCATCAGATCGAGCAAGATCACGTCATATGAGTTTTCCGTCGACGCCCACAGGCCGCTGACGCCGTCGTACATGACGTCGACGACGAAACCCTCATTCGTCAGCCCGCGGCGGACCGTTTCGGCCAGACCTTTCTCATCATCGACGACCAAAATCCGCACGGAACCCCCCTCCTTGATACAGGCAGTATGTGGCAGAGGGTTGAGCAAACCCTGAGAAAAGACCCCGGGTTCCCCGCCTCTTCCCCGCCAGGCTCCCTGTCTCAGAGATTTCTCAGCAGTACCGGGTAACGCTGGTAGTGCAACGTGCTGCATGAATTTCGCATCCGGCCGGAGGAATCGTCGCAATCATGGAAAATACAACCCTGACGACGTTTGCCCTTGTCCGCCATGGCCAGACGGACTGGAATGCCCAGCGCCGTCTGCAGGGTTCCACCGACGTTCCGCTCAACGACGTCGGCCGCTGCCAGGCGCGCGACGCCGTCGCTGTCCTGTCCGGCTACGAGTGGGATGCGATCGTGTGCTCGCCGCTGAGCCGTGCCGCCGAAACGGCCGACCTGATTGCCGACGGGCTGGGGCTCGGCGTGGCCCGGCGCGTGCCGGAACTCGCGGAGCGAAGCTTCGGACCCGCAGAGGGGCTGCAGGCCGGACCCGCACTGGATGCGCTGCGCATCCGGGGCGGCTTCCGCGGCGCAGAAAGCAGGAATGAGGCCGCCTGCCGCGGATTGGCGGCGCTGGAAGAGCTGGCCGAGGAGTTCTGCGGCCGCCGCGTCGTGGTGGTCGCCCACGCCACGCTCATCCGGCTGAGCCTCAGCCGCGCCGTCGGCCACACCCTGCAAAGCATCGACAACGCCGCGCTCAACCTGGCCCACCACCATGCCGTTGACGGCTGGGAACTCGAATACTTCAACGGCCAGCGGGTCCTGGCGGGCGTCCGGGGCTGAGCCAGCGCCGCGGCCCGGATCAACGGGGCAGCCGCATGCCGTGAAGCTTCTTTCCAACCTTGCGGGCCTTCTTGTCGGACTTGCGGGCGAGACGTTTTTCCTCCACCTCCAGCCGGTGGAAGGCGAGGTCCGTGCCGGCGGGCAGGTCCGGGGTCGCAGCCAGCCTGCGCAGCAGGGCGATCGCCATGACACTGTCCTGGTGGTCGCCGAGCACCTTTTGGAGCCGCCCTGCCGCCTTGGTGAGTTTCCGGGCGCGTTTGCCGTGGATTTCCGTCACCGATTCCGCCGCGTGGCGCAGGCGCTTGGCGTCTTTGCGGACCTCATGCAGGGCTTCGTCGCGGGAGGCCCTGCCGGCGGAACGTTTGACGTCCTTCCAGGAGCGGTCCACCCGCTTCGCCGCCTTGTCCACGAGTTTGGCCGTCACCTTGCGGGCAGGGCGGAAAGCGCCCGGACTGGCAGGCGGGTGGTCGCGGAAGTCCTCGAGCGCGCCCAGGAGCCGGTAGTAGCGCGTGGTCCCGAGGGCCTTCAAGACGTTTCGGTACCCGGCGTTGTGGGCTTCGACCAGCTCCTGTTCGACCAGATCCTGGCAGGGGCCCGATCTCTGTTCCTCGGGAAGCTCCTGGATGCGCAGCCGCAGCCGCGCGAGCATCACTTCCGCGTCGCGCGCCTTGCCCAGGATCTGGCCGAGCCACTTCAGTTCAGCCTGCAGGTCCCGGACCGCCGATTCGTCAAAGAGCTTCCGGTAAGTGGCCAGGGCGGAGCGGGCCCGGCGCGCCCCGGACCGCATCTGGTGAACGGCATCCGGTGTCCCCAGGCGTACGCCCGGATCATGGGCGATGAACTCTTCGATCTGCGCGCCCAGATAGGCCGTCACGACGTCGGCTGCAGGTCCTTTCTTCCGGGGTTTTTTAGTCCCCGGGCTGAACTCAGCAGGCCAGGCATCGCCCAGGGCACGGGCGACTTTGGAGGCGTACGCGGAGTGGCCCGCTCCCGTGGACGTCAGGGCCGTGGCGGCCGCATCGAAGAGCCGCTCGTTCCCGTGCACCAGTTCGATTTCCCACTCACGCCAGTCCCGGGCCGGCCCGGGCGGGTGCAGGACCTCGGCATGAACCAGGTCATCGGCCATGTCTGCCAGGTGCTCACCGCCGGGCCCGTAGAGCCGGTGCGTGGTGCGCTGCGTGCTGAGCCGGACCACCGGCCTGAGCTCTTCGCCGCGCGTGAACACCAGCAGGTGGTCCTTTAATTCATCCGGAACCGTGTCCGGCTGGCCCAGCGGAGCGTGGATTTCCTTGCGCTGGTCCGTGCCTGCGGGCAGCTTCAGGTGCCAGCCCTCATCCGTGCCCCCCGTGCGGCGCCGCAGGGTCAGGCGGCGCGCGGCGAGGGTCAGGGTCCGGGTATCGAAGTACACAGCCTCAAGCTGGTCCGTCACCGGTTCCCCGATGTGGTCCACGCCCTCGATTTGCAGCAAGTCCGGAAGCGTTGTGGAGGCCTCGGCGTCGTACTTTTGTTCCGTTTCAAGTTTCCCGGTCGTGTCCATGGCAGGCCCCCTCAACTGGCACCGCTGGAACATGGACGTGATCCTTCCGTGGGCGTGTCCGGCCGGTGCCTTGGCCCGTTCCGCCCAGCCCGATTCTAGGCCTCCGGGGAACCGCCCGACCAGACCGTTGACGGCGCAGGTCACGCTGAGCCGCGCCGGCCTGATAGGCGTAGGCTATCTATGCTTCAACCCCGCACCCTGCGCCGCCCCCGGGCGTGCATTCCGGGGGCGCAGGAGCCCCAGGAACGGATCGGTGAAGGAGCTGGCGTGGACACCCGGAAGCTGAAGTATTTTCTGGCCGTCGTCGACCACGACGGCTTCAACCGCGCCGCGGAGCACCTGCTGATCGCCCAGCCGTCCCTCTCCCAGACCATCGCGGGACTGGAAAAGGACCTGGGTGTACCGCTCTTTCACCGCATCGGCCGCCGCGCGGTCCTCAGCGAAGCGGGCAAGGAACTGGTCGGCCCGGCCCGGCTCGTGATGCGGGACCTTGATGCCGCGCAGTCCGCGGTGCAGGCCCTGCGGGGCGTGCGGAGCGGGCGGCTGGACATTATCACCATGCCCTCCCCCGGCATCGAGCCGCTGACCTCGATGATCGCCGAGTACACGCGGACGCATCCCTCGGTGCGGCTCAACGTCAGCGCGGCGTTCACGCCCGAGGAAGTCATTGAATCCGTCCGCAGCGGCAGCACGGAAATCGGGCTGGCCGGATCCCCCAACACCATCCGCGTCCCGGGCGTCCAGGTCCTGGAGCTGGAACGCCAGCCGCTGATCCTGATCGTCAACCCGCAGGCGGATACGTTCGGCCCCGGGACGGCGATTCAGCGTGAGGATCTTGGCGGCCACCGGCTGATCGCAAGCCAGCGCGGATCCCTGATGCGCTGGCTGGTCGATGATGCACTGGCCCGCGGCGTCAACACGGAAATCGTGGTGGAGGTCGCGCACCGGACCTCCATCCTGCCGCTGGTCCTGGCGGGCGTGGGCCATGCCGTCATGCCGTCATCCTGGGCGCCGCTGGCGCACAAGTCAGGGTTGCGGACCCTGTTGATCGAACCGGTGTCCCACCTGGACGTCGCCATCCTGAGCCGGAAGGAAGACCTGACGCCTGCCGCCAAAGCCTTCCTGGCCGTCGCAGAACTGCATGTGGCAGCGGCGCCGGAGGCCGCAGGCGACGGACCCATAGGCTAAGCCTATTTACCCTATCGAATCTTGGTCTTGGACGGCGGATGGCGCCGGGCCGTCTACTTGAAGAGGACAGGCAGTGTGACGCTGCTAACAAACTCAACGAGGAGGTAGGCACATGAGCGCCACCCAGAAATTCAGCATCGCTTCGATTCCCGCCGACGGCGTGGGCAAGGAAGTTGTCTCCGCCGGGCGCCGCGTCCTGGACGCCCTCGCCCAGAATTCCGGCGGCAAGTTCGCCTTCGACTGGACCGAGTTCCCCTGGGGCTGCGGCTACTACGAAAAGACCGGCCAGATGATGGACGCTGAGGGCCTTGAGGTCCTGAAGAACTTTGACGCCATCTACTTTGGCGCCGTCGGCTGGGAAAACGTCCCGGACCACATCAGCCTGTGGGGCCTGCGCCTGAACATCACGCAGAACTTCGACCAGTGGGCCAACATCCGCCCGGTGAAGTTCCTCCCCGGCATCCAGTCCCCGCTGCGCAAGGCCGATCACACCGAGCTCGACTGGATCGTCGTCCGCGAAAACAGCGAAGGCGAGTACGCCGGCCTGGGCGGACGGAACCTCAGCGGCCGCGGCCCCGGCAACGAGGTGGCCCTCCAGACCGCCCTCTTCACGGAAAAGGGCTGCGAGCGGATCATGCGCTTCGCCTTCGACCTCGCCCGGACCCGTACCGTGAAGAAGGTCTCCTCCGTCACCAAGTCCAACGCCCAGCAGTACGGCATGGTCCTGTGGGACGAAACCTTCCAGCGCGTGGCCCTGGACTACCCGGACGTCGCCACCGAAAGCGTCCTGGTCGACGCCATGAGCGCCAAGTTCATCCTGCACCCCGAAGACCTGTCCGTCGTCGTCGCCTCGAACCTGAACGCGGACATCCTCTCGGACCTCGGCTCGGCCCTGGCCGGAAGCCTCGGCCTGGCGGCCAGCGCGAACCTGAACCCGGAACGCCGCTTCCCATCCATGTTCGAACCGGTCCACGGCTCCGCACCGGACATTGCCGGCAAGGGCATCAGCAACCCGATCGGCGCGATCGCCAGCGCCGCCCTGATGCTGGACCACTTCGGCCTGCACGAGGAAGCCCGCCGCGTCGAGGCCGCGATCGAGCAGACCACGGCCGCCGGCTACCTGACCCGCGACGTCGGCGGCGAAGCCAACACCGGTGACGTCACCGAGGCCATCATCAAGGCCCTCACCCACACTCTGGCTGCCGTCTAGCCGGACCCCGTTCGGGGCGGGCGGCACCGCGCACCGTCGCCGCCGCCCGCCCGACCCAGCTCTTCATTCTTCAAGCACCGTTCTTCAAGCACCACTGGCATTCACATTCCACAATGAGGTAGGAATCATGGGACCAATCACCACTGCGGGCGCACCCGCGGCAGCTAAGAAATCAGCCCCCAAGACACGCTGGTACCGGCAGCTGTACTTCTGGGTCTTGACCGGCATTGTCCTCGGCATCCTCGTCGGCTGGCTCGCGCCCTCCGCCGGCATCGCCCTGGAACCGATCGGCACCACCTTCGTCAATTCCATGAGAATGCTGATCGGTCCGATCGTGTTCCTGACCATCGTGGGGGGCATCGCCAGCGTCGCGGACCTGAAAAAGGTCGGCATGACCGGCCTGAAGGCCCTGACGTATTTCCAGATCGGCACGATCTTCGCCCTGCTCTTCGGCCTGGTCGCCATCAACATCTTCCGCCTCGGCGAGGGCGTCAACGCCGATGCCAGCACCATCAAGACCACGGACTCCGCGGCCAAGCTGATCGAAACCGGCGCCCACCAGGAGTGGTGGCAGTTCCTGACCCACATCATCCCCACCAGCATCGCCGCTCCCTTCGTGGAGGGCGACATCCTCCAGATCATCTTCATCGCCGTGGTGTTCGGCATCGCCCTGAACGCCATGGGCAAAGTCGGGGCGCCCGTCCTGGACGGGGTCCAGCGCCTCACCGGCGTCATGTTCAAGATCCTGGGCTTCATCATGAAGGCCGCCCCCGTGGGCGCGTTCGGTGCGATGGCCTTCGCCGTCGGCAAGTACGGGGTCTCGTCCCTCTCGAGCATGGGCGGGCTGATCGCCCTCTTCTACGCCACCTCGATCTTGTTCGTCGTCGTGGTCCTCGGATCCGTCATGGCCTTCCTGAAGCTGAACATCTTCAAGATGATCCGCCATCTCAAAGAGGAATACCTGCTCATCCTGGGCACCTCCACCGCCGAACCGGCGCTGCCGGGCCTGATGCGCAAGCTTGAGCACGCCGGGGTCAAGAAGGAAACGGTCGGACTCGTCGTCCCCACGGGGTACAGCTTCAACCTCGACGGCGCCGCCATCTACCTTTCGCTGGCCGCCGTCTACATCGCCCAGGCCACCAACACCTCCCTGACCATCGGCCAGCAGCTGGGCCTGATCGCGGTCATGCTGCTCACCTCCAAGGGCGCGGCGGGCGTCGCCGGCGGCGGTTTCATCGCCCTGACCGCCACGCTGGCCACCATCGGCACCATCCCGGCCGCCGGCATCATGCTCATCTTCGGCATCGACAAGTTCATGTCCGAATGCCGGGCCCTGGTGAACTTCACCGGCAACGCCGTCGCCACACTCTTCATCGCCTGGTGGGACCGGACGCTGGACGCGGACCGTGTCCGCCGCGTCTTCAACGGCGAAGTGGTCGAGCCGCTGCCCAGCGAGGATCCGACACCGCTTGACGAGTTCACGGACATCGCTGCCGGCCTGACCGGCCACGACTCCCACGCGCCCGCAGAACACACGCCCAGGACCAGTCCCCAGCGCACGGAGCCTGCCGACGTCGACCTCGCATCGAGTGGAGACCGCCGCCCCGCCTACTCGAAAAGCAACTGACATGTCCACAGCACCCGCCCCGAAATGCGTACGAGCCCTGATCGCACCGGACAAGTTCAAAGGGAGCCTCACGGCCGGCGAAGTGGCCTATGCCCTGGCGGCAGGACTCCGCTCCGCCGCCGGTTCCGGAACCGGATCCGTCCACTGCGAACTGCTTCCCCTGGCGGACGGGGGTGACGGCAGCGTCGATGCCGCCGTCGCCTCCGGCTTCACCCGGCACAGCCACACCGTCGCGGGACCCACCGGCCAGCCCGTCCAGGCCAGCATCGCGTTCGACGGCGTCACAGCCGTCGTCGAGGTGGCCAACACGTGCGGGCTCGGGCTCCTGCCGGGCGGCATCCTGGAGCCGCTGGGTGCCTCCAGCCGCGGCTTCGGCGAAGCCGTCCTGTTCTCGCTCAGCCTGGGGCCGGCCAGGATTGTTCTGGCCCTGGGCGGCAGCGCCAGCACCGACGGCGGCATGGGAATGCTTACCGCCCTCGGGTACAGCTTCCGCGACGCCGACGGCCGCCAGCTCTACGGCAGCGGCGGGGCGCTGGCCCAGATCCACAGCATCCAGCGGACCGCCCTCCCGGAGCTGGCCGGCACCGAGCTCCTCGTCGCCAGCGACGTCCACAACCCGCTGCTCGGAGCCCAGGGCGCACCGGCCGTCTTCGGCCCGCAAAAGGGCGCCGGACCGGAAGAGATCGCGGCCCTCGATACAGGCCTCGAACATTTCGTAACCAAACTGGCGGCAGCGGGATTCGCCGATGCGGCGCAGCTGGCTGCGCACCCAGGCGCCGGAAGCGCCGGCGGAATCGGCTACGCCTGCCTGCTGCTCGGGGCACGGCAGGTCTCCGGCGCCGACTACTTCCTGGACCTGCTGGACTTCAACGCCCGCAAGGACAACTGCGACATCGTCATCACCGGCGAGGGCAGCCTCGACGAGCAAACCCTCGCCGGGAAATTGCCCGCCGCCGTCGCCCGCCGGTCCGGGTCCCGTCCGATCATCGCCGTCGCCGGCCGCTCCCTTTTGGCCCAAGAACGGTGGGCCGAGATGGACCTCACCCGGGTGTACACGCTGGCCGAGTACACGGACCAGGACTCGTCCAAAGACCCGGAGCTGTCCGCCGCGCTGCTCCGCCGGATCGGCAAGGACATCGGGACAAGCCTGCTGTAGCCGCGCCCCGCTGCGTGAGACGAAAAACGCCCGCCCGGGTTACCCGGGCGGGCGTTCTTGGTCGTGTCGGGAACCCGGGAAACGAGCTGACCGGCATCAGTCTTGAGCATCCGGGGGTACAAGCTGCGTCCTGAAGACCCCAACGCTATGACCTGGAGACCTGGAACGCATGCAGTTGTCGCCCCGGAGCGGCGGGACGAGAGCCTGTATCCGCACCACATCGCCGAACGCTAGTGGCTGCTCGTGATCATCACACTCGGCGTAGTGGCCTGTAGTTGGCGGGTTTGATCTGCTTGGCGCGGGGCCAGGTGCAGTAGCAGACGTTCTGGCGGCCTTCCGCGCTGATCCGGGGAATTACGTCCCCTACCGGCTTTCTCTCCCAGATCGACTCCAAGGACCCTGAACTGGAGAAGCGATCGATAGGCCTGTCGGCTCGGCCGGATCCTTGCGGCACCGCCGTCGGCGATCTCCGTGGACCTGTCCGGACTCGAGCTGACCCACTACCGGATCGAAGACGAGGGAAGCCAGAAGCCGGACCTTGAGACCGGGGAAGCGACACCGCTGACCCCTCTCGTCGGTTTCCGGGAAACCCCTGAACGCCGCGTCGCAAGGCGCCTCGAACGCGTGGCGGGAACTCCCCGGCAGAGGGCCTGAATGATTCATCTGATGAGATACGCAGAGTACAGATTGACGGAATCTGCACTATCGGCGTTCTGAACCTCTGGCTGGGGGCGCCGGGGCTACGGGAGTCCGATCGGGATTCGACCAGCGGTCTGGGTGCCGATGCCTTTTCCGACCGAGTTGCTGGTCGCACAAGTGCATATGCGCCCGCCTAGAAACCCACCGTGGGTGTGGCCCTAAAGGCGTTGACAGCCCTATCTGCGATAACTTGGGCGTCACTTCCGGAATCAAGGATCGTATTCCGAGCTGATTCGGAATCGACCTTGACAGCGGTAACGGCGAGACTGTCGGAGGCCCCGGTGGTCAACAGGGCGTCCACCTGGGACTCGAAGCAGGAGTCACTTGTCTTGGAGTCAACGTCCTTCGCTACCACATGGTTGTTGGAGACGAAGTTGCCAACCCCGGCCATCATCCGGATGATGACAGGCATCGCACCTGTGGGCCGGATGCTCTGTGAGTCGATGATCTGGGAGAAGTGGTTGCCGATGACAGAGTTGTTGCTGCCGCTGACACAGAGAAGGCCGTTGAGGTCGTCCAGTCCGTTGTCGACTCCAAGGAAGGGCGTCCAGGGCTCATGGTCACGCAGGAAGTGGTTCGTGGCCACGAGGTTTTCCGAACTGTTCGCCGCGAGAATCACCATCCCGGGGTAGAACGAATGCAGACGGTTGTTTGTGACGCTTGAACGCGTGACGCCGTTGAGATGGACGCTGCTCGCACCACGGGGGAAGACGTTGTTCGCGGTTATCAGGAGCCCGCCATGGTTCTCGGCGTAGATCGAATGCCCCTTGGGGCCTGCCCCGACCAAATTATCGGTGATCTTTGATGCCTGCCCCCACCCGCGCAGTTCGATGCAGCTTCCGCATTCAGCGATGAAGTTGTGGTGGATGGAAAGCGCGTCCGCGTTGTGGATGGTGAGTGCGTTCTCCAAATAGACGAACCCCATATCGGTGACCCGGAACGAGTCATTGGCGCTGGCTACATATATGCCGGTCTTGCCGTTGACGTAGGTGTTCTCGGGAGGCATCCCGGAACCGTCCGCAATGAAATGCAGGCCGTCGATGCAGAAGTTGGAGAACTCCACCGAGCTGATCCGCGGGCTTCCGCTTCTCTCAACAAGGAAGGCGGCTCCCTTGGATTCCTCCCCGTCGCCGGCGGAGGGAAGGTCGACGATGATGCGGCTCCCCCCGGGCCAGAGCTCATGCAGGTCGGGCCATTCGTCTTCGGGAACGTTGAATCGGATGCTCGACGACGTAAACCCGTGTCCCGAGCCTTCGATCCGAAGGAAGCTGACGTCGATCACCACCTGCGTGCGGAGGTGGTAGTCCCCCGGCGGAATGTAGATAACAGCGCCGGGCCTTCCTCCGTTGTTCACATCGGCGGCGTACTGCCGTTCCTTGATGTCGGCGATGATGCTGTTGATGACTTCACCGACGTCCTTGGCTGGGTTGCCGACGGACCAGGCCGTCACGTCGTAGTAGTTGTTGCTTGACATAGCTTCTTCCCTTGATGTTGTGGTTCCTCAGCCGTTATTTCAGTGCACAGGATTTCACGTAGCCATCGGTTGATGCTCCGGGAGTTCCTCCAGTAGTTCTTCTGACGTTGGAGGGTGAGCGCCGGGACGGCGTACTGTGATGGCCGCTGCTTTTGATGCCATGCGGCCCAGCGACTCCAGCACCGACGGCGCTAGCCCATCTGCTCCGCGCATGAGGAGTCCGTAGATCAGGGCAGCCATATACGAGTCGCCGGCTCCAATGGTGTCGGCCACGGCAGACTTAACCGAGGGAACGATTACCTGCGTGCCTCTCGTTGTGAGCAGGGATCCCTCCGCTCCCATTGTGACGGCGACGAGTCCGGCGCCCAGTTCGAGGATACGTTTTGGGATGGCTTCCAGGGATAGCCGCGGATAGAGCCACAGTGCATCCTCGTCGCTGAGTTTGACTACCTCTGTGAACGGGACGAGTTCCTCGAAGATGGTTTGTGCCTCAAATTGGCTTCCGAGCAGTCCAGGGCGGATGTTGGGATCGTAGGTGACGACACAGCGCGTATGGGATTGCTCGAGAAGCTCTCTTACTGCTGCCGCTCCCGGCGCCAGGAAGGTAGCTATCGAGCCGGTGTGCAGAATTTTGGGAAGCGTGGCCGGAGCTACGCGCGGGAGGTCCCATCGGATGTCGAAGTCATAGTGTGCTGACCCATCGGAAGCCAGAATCGCGGTCGCCGTAGCTGTTTCGCCACGGCCCTTGGAACCGGGCAAGAGATGAACACCGGCGCCCCGAAGGTGCTTTTCGATGGCGGCGGCATGGAGGTCGTCGCCGATCGAGGTCAGCAATGCGGTGTCCACTCCCAGCCGTCCGAGTCCGTAGGCGACGTTTGCGGGTGATCCGCCGGGGTGCTCCTCGGTGCCTCGGGGAGATACAACTATGTCCACGAGGGCTTCGCCGACCACAAGGACATCAATGCTCGGTTTGAGGTCATTGTCGGTTTGCTGGATTGTTGGCATTTTTGGACCTTTCCTGTGCATCCGTTGGTGCGTTCTAGCTGAGCGCTGTGACAGTGAGCGTCCGGATGGTTGCGCGCCCGCCCTTAACCGCTAGCCGGTTCTCCGCATGTCCCTGAGCGGGAAAAACAAGGTCGGTCATGACCACTTTGCCGCCCTGCGCAAACACCTCCACGGAGCAATGGTCGACGACGATGTGCAGCTTGAGTGCGCCGTCCTCGAGGACCAGCGGGGCTGACTCCACGGAGGGAAACTTCTCGTGAAAACCGATGTCGCCTGACCGCCTGCGGTCCAGCACGAGTTGGGCCGTAGCGGCGTTGTAGCTCAGCACGGTCCCGGCACTGCCGTCACCATTTCCGAACAGGTGGTAGGCCACTTGTTCGGCGTCTCCGGGCAGTATCTCCGCCTCGATGACTTGGGCGCTGCCGGGTACCGCATCGGGCAGCCGAAAGACTGAGTCCTGCAGCTCAAAGGTGCCTGCGTCCATGAGATTATGGGCTGCCGCCGGCTCTTCTCCTGCGCAGGGGCCGGTCAGGACCGGTTGCTGGATCAAACGGGCGGAGCCATTGACTGCTGTGAGGCGCACTTCGCGGGCGACGGTCATCGAGGACCGCCAGGGGGCGGTGGGCAGTTCGTTGGCGTAGTCCCAGTTGTTCATCCAGCCGATGATGATGCGCCGGTCATCCGGGGCGTTGCTAAAGGATACGGAGGCGTAGCAGTCGCGTCCCCAGTCCAGCCACAGGCATTGCTGCAAGGTTGCAGAGCCAGCCTTGGGATCGGGGAGGGAGGCCAGCCCTTCGGGCGCCACGATGGAGCCGGGATCGGGGGTGAAGCTGACGCCGTTGAAGTGTCCGATGAAGTACTGGCCGCCAGAGCCTCCTGCCACGGCGCCTGGGTTGACGTTGACGATCAGTACCCATTTGATGTTGTCCGGGTCCCCGTCCACTGCCAGGGGAAAGAGATCGGGGCATTCCCATTCGCCGGCGTCGGCGTTGGCCGGGCCGAACTCGCTCAGAAAGTCCCAGGACTTAAGGTCGTCCGAACGGTAAAAGACCACCTTCTGGTGCTGGGCTTCGACCGCGACCATGACCCAGCAGGCACCCTGCTCCCCCTCGTAGCGGAAGACCTTGGGATCACGGAAGTTTGCGGAGTTTCTTGTGAGGACAGGGTTGCCTCCGTACTTTCGCCACGTCATTCCTGCGTCTGTGCTGTAGGCCAGGGACTGAGCCTGTGTGCCGCTGTGTTCGGACCCGACTTTGTAGGCACTGGTGTAAATGGCTACGAGGGCGGGTGAGTCCGGCGTGCCGAGACCGGACGTGTTGCCGTGGTCGACGACCACACTGCCTGAGAAGATGTCTTCTGTCTCGTCGCAGGCAAGGGCAACGGCGTGTTCTGTCCACTGCAATAGATCACGGGAGGTGGCGTGGCCCCAGGACATGTTGCCCCAGACGTTGCCATACGGGTTGTTCTGGAAGAAGAGGTGGTACAGGCCCTCGTAGAAAACCAGGCCGTTGGGATCGTTCAGCCAGGTATCCCTTGCCGTGAAGTGGATGGCAGGCCGGAACCTGGAGGTTTCTGCCGGGGCTGTTTCCGGGCGTGCGGTATCAAGGCAACTGGACATGTCTGGCGTTCCTCTAGAGAAGTGGAAGGGGCTGGCTGCCTATTGCCGGGGAGCCGAGATGGAATCGCGGCGCACCAAGGGGCAGCTCAGAATGGTCGGGTGAAGTGCCATGAGGGTAAGGTCGGTCTTCCCCTCGACGGCGTCAATCAGGTGCTCGGTGGCCCAAGCACCCATCTCGTGGTGAGGCAGGGCCACGGTGGTGAGACCCGGGTGAAGGTTGGCGGCGATCAGTTCCTGGTCATCGAAGCCCACCACGGAAAGGTCCGCGGGGATGGCCAGTCCCAATTCAGCAGCGGCGCGGTAGGCGCCCATCGCCATCCGGTCGTTGTAGCAGAACAGGCCGGTGGGCGGTTCCTCGCGTGCCAGGATCCGCCGGGCCGCTTCATAGCCGCCTTGCACCTCGGAGACGTCGGACTCGACAGGTGCCGCACCGCCGTCGAGCCCTGCTTCAGTCAGCGTGGCCCGGAAGGCCTGGAGCCGCTGACGGGTTGCGGGGACATCATCGGTGTTGTTGATGAAGCCCACCCGGGTGTGGCCCGCTTCAAGGAGCGCGCCCACGGCGGCGCGTGCACCACCTTCTTCGTCCGGGATCACGGCTGTGATGTTCCCGCCGGTGGCCACCGAGTCGACCAGTACGGAGGGCACGCTGCCGAGGTTGGCCGGCAACTCCACGTTGCGGTGGTACATGGTGGCGTAGAGGATTCCGTCCACCCGGCGTTCCAGGAGGGCCTCGACGTCGGCCTGCCGGGATTCGAGGCTGGCTGAGCCGGAGGTGTTGATGATCATGAGGTTGTACCCGCGGGCTTTGGCGGCCTCGTCCGCGCCGAGGATGATCCGGCCGGCGTGCGGCGTGGTGGCGATATCCTCGCTGATGAACCCGATCATGCCCGAACGTTGCGTGCGAAGGGCCTGCGCCAGCCGGTTCGGGCCGTAGCCGAGCCGCTGGGCCGCTTCGTGGACCCGTTCCCTCGTCTCCGTTCCAACCCGTGCGTAGACGACGTCATTGAGGACGTGGGAGACCGTTGTGACAGAGACGCCGGCCGCGGCGGCCACGTCTTTGATGCCAACCGACTTGTTCATTGGTCTCCCACGTCCTTATGTTGATGCTGATTCTACGTCCGGGTGATTCTTGCGCGCGGCCTATTCGTCCCGGAGGTTGTTGTTCGTTTCGTTGTTGGTGGTCAGCCCTTGACAGCGCCGAGCGTCATGCCTGCGACGATCTTGCGCTGCAAGAGAAGGGTCAGGAGGATGACCGGGATGGAGTACACGGCAGCCAGCGCCGTCATGGATCCCCAGTCCAGGCCGAACTGGGTCTGGAAGTTTGCGATCACGACTGGGGTGGTCTGGGAGCGGATCGCTGTCATTAGGAGTGCGAACAGGAATTCGTTCCAGGAGGCCAGGAAGGCGAAGATCGCGGTGACCGCGATCCCGCCGGAAACCACCGGGATCACGACGCGCCAGAGCGCGCCCAGCCGGCTGCACCCGTCCACCGTTGCGGCCTCTTCGAGGTCATTGGGAACGGCTTCGAAGAAGCTGGACATCAGCCAGATCGACAGCGGCAGCGAGATGGTTGTGTGAGCGATGGACAGGGCGATCGGGGTATCCGCGAGTCCCGCCGTCGCCATCATGGACGCGAGCGGGATGCCGATGGCCACCGGCGGCACCATACGGGTTACGAGCGCTGCCATGATAAACACGCGGCCGCTCGGGGTCTTGTAGCGGGTGATGCCGTAAGCGGCCGGAACGGCCAGTCCGAGGGACAGGACCGTGCTGATGACGGCCGTCTGGACGCTGTTGATAAACGAGGCCAGAACTCCGCTGCGGCCCAGGGCGTTGGCGTAGTTCTCCAGCGTCCATTCCTTGGGAAGGATCGTGGGCGGCACCGCGATGGTGTCAATCGGCGTCTTGAAGGACGTGAACAGCAGGTAGAGGAACGGGAAACCGTACAGGACCATCGCCGCTGCAAGGATGATCCACAGCAGGATGCGGGTGCTGCGTTTGCCGGCTTCCAGGCCTTCGGCGTGGTGATTCCTGCGGCGGGGACGGCCCGTGCCCGAGGCTGCCGGGGTGGGCATCGCCGGCTCGACCGGCAGGACCCCGGTGGGGGCAGCACCGGCAGTGGCGCCGGACGCCTTGGTACCGGTGGCCAGCATGGTCGAGACGACGCCTGCTTCACGGGGGCGGTAGGCCAGCGTCTCGGCGGTAAAGCCGTTGTTGATGGGGGTGTCGGCGGTGCTCATCAGTTGTCCTTCCCTGGGCGCCAGATGGTCGCGACAGCGAAGAACGCGACGCCGAGCATGGCCAGCAGGTAGATAGTGCCCATGGCGCTGGCCAGTCCCGGATCGCCGAAGCGGATCATGGTCCGGTAGATCAGCAGGCTCATGGTTTCGGAGGCCGACTGCGGGCCGCCGTTGGTCTGGATCAGGATGGTGTCGAAGGCGCGGGCTGCGTCGATACCCCGCACCACCAATGCCACGGCGATGACGGGGCGCAGGAGCGGCAGGATAATGCTGAAGAGGAGGGTTGGGGCCTTGGCGCCGTCAAGCCGGGCCGCCTCGATGAGGTCGCCGGGGATGTTCTGGAGGCCGGCAAACAACACGAGGCACATGAAGGAAGTGGTCAGCCAGATATCCGGGACAGCCACGGAGAAGAGGACGATTCCCGGGTCGGAGAGCCAGCCGATCTGGTTGGGGTTCTGCAGGATTCCCGCCTGGTGAAGGAGGGTGCCGATGAGCCCGAAGTTATCAATCATCAGGAATTTCCACAGCAGGCCGGCGACAATGGGCGCGATCATCAGCGGGTACAGGAACACCGTCCGCCAGATCTCGGACTTGCGCCCCAAGGTGGTGAACAGCAGGGCCATGCCCAGGCCCAGCGCAAACTCGAGAGTGACCACCACCAGCGTGTAGGCCAGCGTGCGCCAGCCGGCGCCCATGAAAGCCTCCGAGGCGAAGGCACGGACGTAGTTGTCCAGGCCGACGAAGTCGCGGGGACCGCCGGCGATCGGGGAGATCTTGAAGAAGCTGTCTGCCACGAGGCGGAACAGCGGGTAGGCCACAAAGACTGCCAGGAACACGGCCGCTGGGGCCATGAGGTACAGGGCGAAGCGGCGATCGGAGATACGCACGGTTTTCTCTTCCGCTGGTTGGGGCCGCGGCCGGCACCGCCGTTGCTGACGGTGCCGCACTGGTAGGGTGCCGGCCGCGGAGTCTTTACTTGAGGAGGTCCTGGATCTGCTTTTTCGCGTCGGCCAGGAGTGCGGCGGAGTCGCCGCCGGCTACAGCTTTTTGGAGGGTGGGGACCAGGACGGTGTCCACGATCTGCTGCCATTTGGCCGTGGCAGGGCGCGTGGCGGTTGCCTGGCCCTTGAGGGTCTCGATGAGCGGCTTGAAGCTTTCGTAGCCGGGCTGGTCCTGGTACTTCTCGAAGGCCGAGATGCGGGAAGCCAGGCCGAGGCTGGATTCGATGCCCAGGTCGTTATGGTCATAGGCGCACTTGACGAACTTCTTGGCTGCGTCGCTGTTCTTGGTTGCCTTGGGCACGGAGAGGTACCAGGGGCCGGGAACACCGGCGACACCGGCGGAGCCGCCGATCATCGGAGCGGCGCCGACCTTGCCCGCGACCGGGGAATCCTTGGGGATCTGCCGGTAGGCGTGGGCCCAGAACCGGGTCATCGCGGTCTTGCCCTGGTTGAACAGGTTCTGCGCTGCTGCCCAGTCCACCTGGGCGGCGCCGGGAGGGGCGGACTTGGCCAGGCTGGTGTAAAAGTCCAGGGCTTCCTTGTGCGCGGCGTTGTCGATCACGACGTTGTTGTTCGCATCGAGGACCATCGGGGAACCGGCCTGAAGGACATGGGCCAGCCATTCGGTTTCGACGCCGCCCTTCACGTCAGTGCCGTACATGCCGTCCTTCGTAAAGAACTCGGAGATGTCCTGGTATTGCTTCCACGTGGTCGGAGCGGCGAGGTCGTAACCGTACTTGGCCTTGAAGTCGGTTTTGTTCTTGGCGTCCTCGAACAGGTCCTTGCGGTACAGGATGATTTCGGAGTTAGTCCAGGCCGGCATGCCGATAAAGTGCCCGTCCACGTTCGCTTCCTTCACGAGCGCGGGGAAGATGTCCTTCTTGGCCTCGTCGGTGAAGAGCTCGTCAATGGGCTGCACGGCGTCCTTGAAGCTGGGAAGCCACACGGAGTCCAGGGCGGCCACGTCGAACGAGACGTTGCCGGAGGAGAATTCGCTGGAAAGCCGGTTGAACATGCCGTCGTAGGGCAGTTCGACGAAGTTGACGTTAACGCCTGTATCTTTCTTGCACTGTTCGGCGACGCCGGTCAGTTCGGCGTGGCCACCGGCCTCGACGAGGACGTTGACGGTGCTCGCGCCGGCCCCCCCGGGCGATGAGGCCGGGCCCCCTGCGCCGCAGGCGGTTGCTGCCAGCGCGACGGCGGTGCAGATGCCGCCGATGGTGGCGAGCCTGTTGATGGTTTTACGAGTGGACATCGCTGTCGACTCACTTTCTCTCGAACGGACATGGCGAGACTGTGCTTGGCGTGAAAAATCGTTTTGCTAAAACGACTTGGCACTCACCATAAGGCGCGAGAATTTCACGTGTCAAGAGTCACATTGAAATTGAAAAACCGTTTTGCCAGGCGAGGCTGGCTTGCTGAAAGCACCGGCGGACGACGGCGAACGATCGGACAACGCGCAAAGAAGACCACTATCAGGATCGTGGCCAATAACCGTGCCGGCTGGGGGCACATCCTGGCCGACGAGTTCGCGCTGTCCGACGCCACCGGCATGGAACAAAACGACTGGCCCACATGCCGGCATCAAATAAGCAGCAAGGATGCATCATGTAGGAGCAGAACATCGCCACGGCATTGCTGTGTGAGCGCAGCACCTGGACGACCTTCTATCAAGGGATCGGAAGAGGACAGGCCAGCGCAAGCCCCCGCCGAACCACAGGCATAAAAAAGACACGGGGCCGGGTCTGAGTCACGTCCAGCAGGACTGGCAGCCATCCTGCCAGCCAGGCACCAGCCCGGCCACCCATTAGAGAATCAACGCGCCCCCTTGACGTGTTAGCACCATCACAGTACCGTTGACCCTAATCCTTTAGGTAACGCGACCAGAAAGTTGCGAAACCTAGTCCTAAACGATTAGGAAGAACCGCCGAAATGTCCAAAAAGCCAACGCTGCGGGATCTGAGCGAAGTAACAGGGCTGTCCTCATACACGGTTTCCCGGGCACTGAGCAACGGTGCTGATGTCTCCGATGCGAGCAGGAAGCTCGTATTGAAGGCCGCCAGGGAGCTTGGTTACGTCCCGAACCGTGCCGCGCAGGAACTACGCAAGAAAACACGGAGCACGATCGCTGTTATCACGGCGAGTACCTCGAATTACTACTACCTCGATCTGATGAAGGGCATCCAGCGGGTCCTGCGTAGTTCCAACCGCAATGCGGTCGTGGCCGACATCGCCGCGGAGGGCATATACACCGCCGAGGTGGAAGACGCCACGGTTCAGAATCTGATCCAGTCGCGGACCGCGGGCATCATCACAACGCTGACGCTGAGTACTGAAAACATCAAACTCCTCGAAAGCTGGGACATCCCGGTGGTGTTCGTCGACTCGGCCCCCCCGGAGGATGCGACGCGTGTTCCGAGCATCCTCACGGACAACTATGCGGCGAGCATGAAGGCTGGAGCCCATCTGGCTCAGCACGGGCACACGGACTGGCTATTCCTGGCCTACCCTGGCCGCTGGTCCACCCGTGCGGAGCGGGAGCGGGGCCTGAAGGAAGCTGCCATCCAGCACGGGGCTCGACTTCGAGTGCTGGAGACCGAAAACGACTCCAATTCAGCGCACCGCACGCTGTCTGCTTACCTTGACGCACCCGAGCAGACCCTGCCGAGGGCGATCATTGCAGGAAATAACCCACTGCTCCACGGTGTCCTCACCGTGCTCCAGGAGCGCGGAATAGATGTCCCCGGTCAGGTGGCACTCATTGCGTTTGATGAGTTCGCCTGGGCTCCTTTGCTGGATCCGCCGCTGACCGTGGTGGACGAGGACAGTGAATCAATCGGGGTTCTCGCGGCGCAGACGTTGACCCGGATCCTGGACAGCCAGATCGACGCAGAACGGAGGGGTGTGCCTCCTGTGCCCGACTATCGTCCCGAGGACCGCCGGGAGGTGAGCGCCGACCTGATTGTGCGGCGGTCCTGCGGCTGCTGACCCCAGCTCCGCCAGAGCGGAGGAAGCAAGAACAGGTTCCGGATCCGCCAACAACCGGACCGACCCGAAAGTCCCGGCCCCAATGGGAGCCACCACAACACCATCCATCTATTTCACCGACCTGACCGGCCACGACGGCCAACAGGTTCCGGTTCAAAGGAGATCCGACAATGAATCAACTCGCAAAGAAGTCAGCAATCTTCGCCGCCAGCGCCGCACTTGCCGCGCTCAGCCTATCGGCCTGCAGCTCGGGCGACGCGCAGCCCGCTGCCAGTAAGCCGCAGAAGATCGAGAAGATCGGTCTCATGGTCCAGGACATGTCAAACCCGTTCTTCTCGGCCATGGACAAAGGGGTCAAGGAAGCCGCGGCGAAGATCGGCGCCACCTCCAACACCCAGGACGCACAGCTTGACCTGGCGAACCAGAATTCGCAGATCGATACGTTCATCCAGCAGGGCGTGAACCTGATCGTCATCAGCGCCGTGGATGAAAACGGCATCCAGCCGGCGATCGAACGGGCGAAGCAGGCCGGGATCATAGTCATTGCCGTGGACACGCCGGCCAAGAGCGCCGATGCAGTGGTGATGACCGACGCTGTCCAGGCCGGCGAGAAGTCCTGCCAGTACCTGTTCGAGCAGATGGGTGGAAAAGGCAACGTCCTCCTGGTGGACGGCACCCCGCTTCAGACGATCCGGGACCGGATCACCGGATGCAAGAACATCGTGAAGAAATTCCCCGACATCAAAGTTGTCGGTCAGCAGGCCTCAAAGAACGACCGTGCCTCCGGCCTGGCCGTAACCACCGACATGCTTACCGCCACCCCGGACGTCCAGGGAGTTTTCGGCATGAATGATCCTTCGGCCCTCGGCGCCGTGCTGGCAGTCCAACAGGCCCACAAGGCCGGCACCGTAAAAGTCACCGGCGTGGACGGAAGCCCGGAGTCCGTGGCCGAACTCAAACAAGCCGGATCCCCCTTTATCGGAACTGCGACGCAGAATCCCGCCGAGATGGTCCGCAAGGCCGTCGAGATCGCGCAGAACATCGTCGACAACAAGCCCCCGACGGACACCACGGTCCTGATCCCGAGTGAGCTCGTGACCCGGGACAGCGTCAGCCAATACAAAGGCTGGTAACCGCTCCACCACCCCTGTGCGGGGTCGCTCAACTCCTGCAGCGGCCCCACACAGCCGGACCGAAAATAGGCCACCATGACCACAACATCCGTACCCCAGCCGCTGCTGCAGCTGGAAGGCATCACCAAGCGGTTCGCCGCCACGCTCGCACTGAACAACGTCCAATTCGACCTGCATGCCGGCGAGGTCCATGCCCTGATGGGCGAGAACGGCGCCGGAAAATCCACCCTGATGAAGATCCTGGCCGGGAACGTCGCCCGCGATGCCGGCCGCATCCTGATGGACGGCACCGAAATCGACATCCGCTCCCCGCACGAAGCCGTTTCCCACGGCATCGCCATCATCCACCAGGAGCTGAACACCGTTCCGGCGATGACAGTAGCCGAAAACCTGGCACTCGGACGTGAACCGGCCACCCGATTCGGAGCCCTGGACCGACGCGCCATGATCGCCCAGGCGCGGGAAAAGCTCGCCCGGGTCGGTGCACGGATCGACCCGCGCAGAGAGCTCGGCGAGCTCAGCATCGGCATGCAACAGATGGTCGAAATCGCCCGGGCCGTCAGCGAAAACGCCAGAATCCTCGTCCTCGATGAACCAACGGCAGCTCTCTCACGCACGGAAACCCTCCACCTTTTCGCGATCATCAATGAACTGCGCGCCTCCGGAGTCGGCCTCGTCTACATCTCGCACCGCATGGAAGAGGTCTGGGAACTTGCCGACCGGGTCACCGTCTTCCGCGACGGGACATACGTCGGTACACGGGAGAAGAACGAGATCAGCCCGCCCGATGTCGTACGGATGATGGTCGGACGAGACCTCCAGGACCTGTATCACCACGACCGGCACAGCCCGGGGGACGTAATGCTGGACGTTAAGGAGCTCACCGACGGAGCCGGCATCGGGCCGGTCAGCTTCCACGTACGCTCAGGTGAAGTGGTCGCTCTTTCCGGGCTGATCGGGGCTGGTCGGACCGAAACGGCACGGATGATCTTCGGCGCGGACCGGCCCCGCGGCGGAACGGTCACCGTCCAAGGCAAGCTGGCATCGGCGTCGAGCCCTGGCCAGGCAATTGCCCGGGGAATCGCCATGGTCCCCGAGGACCGCAAAGGCCAGGCATTGTTCGTGTCCCATACTGTCGAGGACAACATCGCGGTGAGCTCCTTGGGCAGCCACGTCAACGCCGGGGTGCTCAGGCGTGCCAGAATCCGGGCGGCGGTGAAAAAGCAGATGGAACGCCTCCATTTGCGACAGAACGCGCTGCGGCTGCCGGTCAGCGCACTTTCGGGCGGAAACCAACAAAAAGCGGTCCTGGCCCGCTGGTTGATGCGCGAATCCAACGTGCTCATACTCGACGAGCCCACCAGGGGTGTGGACATCGGGGCGAAGAGCGAAATCTACGAAGTCATCAATGACCTGGCCAGAGCCGGCAAGGCAATCCTGGTCATCTCATCTGACCTGCCTGAAGCGATCGGCATCAGCGACCGCCTCCTCGTGATGCGTTCCGGCCGGATCGTCCACGAACTTGATTCCCGCACCGCAAGCGAAGAGGACGTTATGTCCCACGCAACCGGTACCGCAGCACAGACAAACGGAGAATTCCATGACTAACAAGGCTCTCAACCCACAGGACGCGGCCGTCCGGCCAGCAGCGGCACCGCCGCCCAGCCGTGGCTTCGACTTCGCGTACTGGTGGGACCGCGTCGGCATCCTCGTCGTCCTGGTCGCACTCGTGGCCATGATGGTCGTCATCGCGCCAAATTTCGCGAGCGTCAACAACCTGCTCAACATCGCCCGGTCCATCTCGATCAACGCGATCCTGGCTGCCGGAATGACATTCGTAATCCTCGCCGCCGGCATCGACCTCTCCGTCGGCTCCATCCTGGCCGTGGCCGGGGTCGCATCGGTCATGACCGGCCTCGCGGGACTGCCTGCACCCGTCGCAATCCTCGTCGGCATCCTCACCGGGGCGGCCGCCGGACTGATCAACGGCATGCTCATCGCGTACGTGTCGCTGGCCGCCTTCATCGTCACCCTCGGCACCATGACATTCCTGCGCGGCGCGGCATTCACCATGACCGACGGGCAGCCCATCGTCTCCAACACGCTTAGTTTCCGGGATGTCGGCAACGGGTACATGGCCGGCATACCGGTCCCCGTGGTGATCATGGTCATCGTCTACGTCGTGGCGTGGTACGTCCTGGAACGCACCCGGTACGGCCGGCACGTATACGCCGTCGGCGGCAACGCAGAGGCCGCCAGGCTCGCCGGCATCAACGTCAAGCGAGTCCTCACGTCCGTATACGTCATCTCCGGGGCCTGCGCCGGACTGGCAGGCGTCATCTTCTCCGCCCGAGTGGTCTCGGCCCAGCCCACAGCCGGCACCGGCTACGAACTGGATGCCATCGCGGCGGTCGTCCTGGGTGGCACCAGTCTCGTCGGCGGGCGGGGCCGGATCTACGGCACCCTCATTGGTTCCGTCATTCTCGGCGTCCTGAGCACGGGGCTGATCCTGATGAACGTCCAGTTCTTCACCCAACTGCTGATCAAAGGCCTCGTCATCATCCTGGCAGTGATCATCGACAGCCTGAAGCAACGCACGCTCCGCCTGCCGTGGTCCCGGGCCGTCGCTGCCCAGACGCCCGCGTAAACATACTGCCGAAGCCTGCCCGACCCGACCACCCCGGCCAAGAACCCGGAAGAGCCGGACAGGCAGCACGCCCCCAATCGAGAGGAAATCCCGTGGCATTGCCCACCATTGTCCTGAAGGACACGCTTCCCGGACGCCGGATTAACGAGCCGGTAACCTTCACCGTCGACGCCGAACTAACGGGAAACCTCTGGACGGCGACTACCAACGCCGGGGAGACCCTGATTTGCCAGCGGCTACACGCGCAGCCCGTGGCGGGTAAGACCAGCTTCATCACCGTCGTGTCTTTCGAGGGAAGCCTCGAACTCGCCTTGGACGCGCCGGCAACAGGACGCGTCGAAGGAATCACCGAACGGGAACCCGTCGAACCTGACGCCTTTGTACGGCTCGACACCGGATACTTCGACCTCGAAATGTGCTCGGGCACAGCCGAGGGCACCGGATCCTCGAAGTGGGGACTGCGCCACTTCGCCACCCTGAAAGAAGGCATCGACCTTCTCCCCTCAGGCAACAACGCCATCGGGGGCTTTTACGGCCCCTTCTTCACCCCGGAAAACGGCCTCATCAACCCGCCCGAGCACACCACCGTCAAAATCGAAACGCTCGAATACGGCCCCGTTCTGCATCATTACCGGATGAACGGGACAATCCCGGACGGCTTGCTCGACGAACTCAAAGGCAAGACGTTTTCCATTGACTGGAAATTCACCTACGGCACGCCCCACTTCACGCGCAGCTACCGGATCGATGACTTCCAGACCGTCATCAACGGCCGCTCAATAACGAACAAGATCACTGTCGGCGATGAATTTGAGGCCGGCCAGGGCGACGTGGTCTTCGACCGCTTCGAAGCATACGGCGGCACCCGCTACCGGTCCGGGGATCCGTATGCGGCTGAACTTGCCACAATGGTGGACGAAACCATCGCTGCCTCCACGGCAGACACCGCGAAGTTCGAAGAATTCCGCCGCCAGCTCAGTGGCAATATTGAAGCAGCTCACTGGGATCTCTACTGGCGGCTGTTCTGCAGCTGGGAAGGCGCCCTCGACAACAACGAGATCAGCCAACGGCTGGCCCGGGTGCGGGCCAGCTCACACGTACTTGCGGATCTGCCGGACCGCCAATGGACCATCGCGCGTGAACCCGTCGATGTCTCCAGCGTGGCGCACGAAACCATCTTCCCCGGACCGGCCTCTAAAACGGCAGAATTCCATTCGACACTCGGCAGGGCCATGATCTGGTGGACCTCCCAACCAGCGGGAGCCTTCCAAATCGTGCAACGGCGCCAATCCGGCTGGGTCAACTGGGGAACCAACGGTGAGAACGAGTGCCCCGAACTCCCCGTCGGCGTGCAGATCAAAACTGCCTATGGCGCGTTCGCCGACACCTGGCAGCACATGGCAGACCAACTCGAGACCCCACCCACAGTCCAATCGGCGTGAGTACCAGCGATATCGATGCCTTGCCGCCTGCAACGGTCTCGAAGGTAGCCCAGTCTGAGCCGTTGCATGGCGTACCGGCTGTAAGCACGCTGCTCATTTCAGGCAGCATTGCCCCTCCTTGTTCGACGGGCACACCGCCAGACCTGGCCCGCCGCGGAACCCCTCGTCTCCTCCCAGCCTCCCGTCCAAGTGCCTTAAGAAGGTCCGCAGGCGGCTCCAGAAAGGCCCTCCATGCTTAGAACCCATCCCAGCGACTCATTCGAGGCGAACCCGGACGTCATCGTCGTCGGCGAATCCTTAGTCGACATCGTTACTTCCGCCCAAGGTACCGTTGAGCACCCGGGCGGATCACCGGCCAACGTCGCCTACGAACTCGGAGGCCTCGGCGTCAACACCGCCCTTCTGACGGCGATCGGCAACGACGAACGCGGCCGGGCAATAGAGGCACACCTCGAAAACGCCGGCGTCATGCTCGTTCCCGGCTCCAAGTCCCAGGGCCGCACGGCCACCGCCACCCTCGCCGCCGACGGCTCCGCCCGCTATGACTTCGACATCCACTGGGGACTGCCGCCCGTAGCCCCGGCCTGCTTTCCCAAGGTGCTCCACACGGGCTCGATCGCGACCTTCCTTGCCCCGGGCGCAGCCGCCGTCAAAGCATTACTGGAACAGGCCCACCGCGAATGCATGGTCACCTACGACCCGAACATCCGGCCCGCGCTGCTGGGCAGCCATGCTGAGGCCAGATCTATCTTTGAAGAGATCGTGCCACTTACCGACGTCAGAAGGGTCCCTTACGGGGCCGGGCTCAAACGTACGACCGGACCCCAGCCGGCGGACTGGGGTCCACGTCCTCCTCCATTACGGAGGGTCGCGATTCATCCGTCAGGGGTTCCGAATCCGGCTCTACCCGCGGCCATATATTGCGGGCTTTGGCCGGGGGCGTTACTCAACTGCAGGCTCCGAGCAGACCTTCCGGATCGCGGAGAAGAGGCTCGAATGCCAGTTCGGATGCGCCCAGCAGGCGGTGATTCTTCATCGTCGAGCGGGCGAGGGTGACCGGTGAGATCTGGGCGATAACCGAAAGTTTGAGAGTCTCGGACAGCCGTTCGGGATACAGCCCCGCGAGGTCCGACAGCAGCCCCGACAGGATGACACGGTCCGGCGCGAGAGTGTTCACCAGGCTGATCAGTCCCACTTCAAGGTGGTCCACCACGCCATCCAGGCGTGCCCTCGCGGCGGAGGACGGGTTCTGAAGGGAGCGGTGGAGCTCCGCTGTCGGATGCGCCTCCGGGAGATCGAGCGCCCGGGCCAGAGCCCTGCCGTCCACAAAAAGCTCCAGGCATCCCCTCGCTCCGCAGGCACAACGGGGGCCCGTCGGGTCGACGATCAGGTGACCCGCTTGGAGGGAATGATCGGAACGGCCCGCGTGCTCGTCGGCGACGATGAGTGCGGAGCCGACGCCGATTCGCTGCCCGGTCAGGAACAGCAGCCGCTGCGCCCCCCGTCCCGCACCCGTGTGAAGTTCAGCGAGAGCCCCCAGCGTCGCGTCGTGGGCGATCACCTGCGGAATGTCCAGCGGGAGCGAGCGTGCCATGATGGCCCCCATCGGCACATCGCGCCACCCGATGGGAAGGAACGCCTGCGCCACTCCGCTGTGCTGGTTGTAGAGACCGGGCACCGAAATCCCGATGCCGACACATGGTTCGGAAATGTCCCCTGCCAGGCGGCTGATGGCATCGGACATTCGTCCCAGCGTTTCCTCAGGGTCGAGGGCGCCGGTGTCGAATGATTCCGATCTCCGCTGGAGGATGCGTCGGCCCAGGTCGACCACAGCCAGATCGACGCCTTCGCGCCCGAGAACGACCGAAATCACCACGGCGCCGGAATCGCAGAGCACGAGCTTAGGCGACGGGCGGCCCGGAGTGCCGGGGGCGAAGGGGGTGTGTGTCCTGAGCAGGCCGAGTCGTTCCAGGTCCTCGACAGCCTTACCGGCAGCGCTCCGGGCAAGGCCTGCGACCTCGGTGGCGTGGGAACGCGTCATGGGTCCGCTCGCGTACAGGGCCCCCAACAAGCGTCCGGCAGCCGTTGATCTCAGAATGGGTATTGCCAATCTGCACCTCGTCCCGTAGTTTGTTCTCACAAGAACAAACTACCACTTGAAAGGCCTCATCGGCAGGGGCAGGCACCAGATGGCGCTCAGCTCCGAACGACGACAGCAGGCCGGAAAACCGCTTCCTCAGAAGCTACAGCACGGGCGGGTCCGGTGCATTCGCCGGGCCGCGGGCCGGTAACACGATTAAGGAAACATGGATGTCTGAACGCTTCGACTACGTCATCGTCGGCGGAGGTACCGCAGGTTGTGTGGCCGCCGCCCGGCTGTCCGGGAATCCCCGGGTATCCGTCCTCGTGCTGGAGGCCGGACCCGACTACGGCACACTGGAGGAAACACCGGCTGGAGTCCTCGACGCCAAGTATGTCCCGATGCGGGGCCACTCTCCCGCTATCGATGCCACCCACGACTGGGGCCTCACCATCGAGATGAACGGCGCGTCCATTGTGGTGCCGCAGGCCAGGCTCATCGGCGGCGGCTCCGCGATCAACGGCGCCATTTCGCTCCGCGGCGCCACCGCCGACTACCGTGAATGGGCCGAGGCTGGAAACCCCGACTGGGACTGGTCGAATGTGCTTGTTGCTTTCCGCGCTCTTGAGAACGACGAGGCCGCCGGTGCCGATATCCACGGCACCGATGGGCCCTTCCCGCTCACGCGCGCAACCGAGGACGAGCTGGCGCCGCTGCAGAAAGCGTTCGTCCATGCCGCCCGCAGCGTCGGAGCCCAGGATGCCCTCGACTTCAATGCGCCGGACGCCGAGGGCGTCGGCTTCGTTCCCCAGGCCCGTGAGGGCGCCGTGCGCGTGTCCACCGCCATTGCCTACCTCAACCCGGTACGCGGCCGTTCAAACCTCACGGTCCGCGGCAACACGCACGTCGCACGCGTGCGATTCGACGGCAGCCGCGCGGTCGGCGTTGAACTGGTCGACGGAACCTTCATCGAGGCGGGAGAGGTAGTCCTAGCAGCCGGCGCCATCGTCACGCCGGCACTTCTGCAGCGCTCCGGTATCGGACCGGCAGACCTGCTGGACTCGCTCAACATTGACGTGATCTCCGCCCTGCCGGTCGGCGATAATCTCGCCGATCACTGCTGTGTTCCCCTGCTGGCCCAGCCCCGCCAGGGTGCCTGGAAACTGGAGGACTACAGCCTGCAGACGGCCTGGCGATTCTCCACCGAGGTCCAGCCAGGTACCCTCGACGCGCAGTTGACGATGTTCAGCTACCTGGATGCCCGGACCAACGACGAGGGAGGCCGCGGCATGGCCGGAAGCGGCGGAGCCGACATCGCCAACGTTGCCGGCGTCGGCTGCGTCATTAACAAACCGCGTTCGACCGGCTGGGTCCGCATCCGCTCGACCGACCCCTCCGAACTGCCCTACGTCGAACCCAACTACATGGCCGAACCGATCGACCTAGCCGTCATGCGGGAAACCATCCGCCTCGGCTGGAAGGTCATCACGAGCGAACCCCTTGCCGGCATGCTCGAAACCCCCCTTGGCATCGATGCGGAGACCATTGCCGACGACGACGCGCTTGACGCCGCGATCATGCGGATGGTGGCCTCGGGCTACCACTTCACGGGCAGCGTCAAGATGGCGGAGCCCGCCCAGGGCGGTGTCGTTAACCAGGCCGGACTCGTGTACGGCTGCAACGGACTGCGCGTGATAGACGCTTCGGTGATGCCGACCATTCCTGCGGCCAATCCCATGCTCCCCGTCATCATGGTGGCGGAACGTCTCGCGGCGGCCGCGAATAGCGACGTCGACAGATGACAGCGAGCAGCGTGTTCGCGCTCGATACCTGGTTCTACAACTCACTCGGCTCCTACTCGTTGGAGGCTAGGTGCGAGATGCTTTCCGAGTTGGGCTACGACGGCGTCAACATCACGCTGTGGAGTGAACAATCGTGGGCGGACGTACCCGCCATCGCTGGCGTCCGTGACCGCTACGGCATTGACGTTACCGGCGTCTACACGTCGATCGAGACTGAGCAGGACTCGGCCGGCATTCGACGGATTCACGAACTGCTGGAGTCCGTCCCGGCAGGAACGATTGTCGATCTCGCCATCTTGGGGAGCACGGAAGCTGCCACGAATTCGGACCGGGCCGGTGACGCCCGGATCGCCGACGTGCTCGCCGGCATGGTCCCCGTCGCGGAGGAGCGCGGCGTCACCCTCTCGCTCTATCACCACATCAACACCTGGATGGAACGCCTCGACGACGCCCTGAGGCTGTGCAATACGGTGGATCACCCCAGCCTCCGGCTCACATTCTCTACCCACCACTGGTACGTGACCGACGGCAGGAATCCGCGTAAGTCCCTCACGGACACCGCCCCGAGACTGTCGTCGGCCAATTTCTGCGGCAGCCGGCGCGTGCCAAACGACACCGGCACCAACGCCACGATCGAACTCATCGACCAGGGCGAACTGGACAACTTCCACATGCTCGGATTGCTCAAGAGCACCGGCTTCGACGGTCCGGTCGGCATTCAAGGCTTCTCCATGGGCGGCGACGTCTATGCAAAACTCCGCCACTCGATCACGGCCTTCCGTGACATCGAAGCGCGGTTGGATGCGCACCCCGCCTGGTTCGATTTCCGGCCCGACCCCATCCCGTCCGCACGTGAGGAGAAAACAGTATGAGCACCCGCAGGGTCGGCATCATCGGCGCCGGCTTCATGGCTGGCGTGCACGCCGCCGCGTGGACGGCCGTCGGACACACACCGGCGGCGATACTCGGCCGTACCGCAGATTCCGCGGCCCGACTCGCCGCCGAATTCGGTGCGGCGCCTTTCACGGACCTGGACGCATTCATGCACGCCGTCGACATTGTCGACATCTGCACGCCGACGCACCTGCATGCGGAGTTCGCTCTCGCCGCTGCGGCCGCCCGCAAACCGACGCTGTGCGAAAAGCCACTCTCGCTGAGCGTCGGGGAGGGCCGCAGGGTTGTTGACGCATTCGAAAGCGCCGGCATCCCGCTGCAGGTGGGGCACATTCTGCGCTTCACAGCGGAGTATGTCGTGGCGCGCAACCAGGTAGCGGCAGGGGCCATAGGTCATCCCGCCGTCGTCAGGCTGTCCCGCTTGTCGTTCGCGCCGCGGCGCGAGGGCGGCAGCTGGTTCGAGGACGAGAACAAGTCCGGCGGTATTCCGTTTGACCTGATGATCCACGACCTCGATTACGCCCGCTGGGTCGCCGGCGACGTCGCCAGCGTCTACGCCAAATCGGCATTCAACTCCCTGGGTCACGTCGTCGCCGTTCTCAAGCACACGAGCGGAACCATCAGCCATATCGAAAGCTCCTGGTCGCTGCCGGCACCCGAATTCAAAACCAGGTTCGAGATCGCCGGCGCAGCCGGCATCCTCAGCTTCGCCTCTGAGGACACCACGACGTTGAAGGTCCGCCTGCATGAGGAGCCGAGCGTGGGTAACACCGGGCTAGGCGACACCGAGCTGGCCGCGAACCCGTTCGAAGCGGAAATGCGCAGCTTCCTCAACGTGCTCGACGGCACGGCAGAGCCGGTACTCACCAGCGCTGACGCAGTGGCCGCCGTGCAGCTTGCGGCAGCCGTCATCACGTCGGCCAGGACCGGCAAGCCGGTCGATCTCACCCCGATCAGAGAGGTGCGGTAAGGAATGGAACGCATCGCAATCCTGGGCGTCGCCCACCTTCACGTCGATGCATACATCGCGAACCTGCGCGCATCATCCGCAGAAGTCATCGGCGTCTACGACTGGGACGCCGAGCGCGGCTCCGCCTGGGCCGCTGCGCACGCCGTCCCGCACTACGCCGACCCGCAGGTGCTGCTGGCCGAAGGCATCGACGGAGTCATAATCTGTTCCGAGACCGTCCATCACCGAGAACTGGTCGAACTGGCCGCTTCCGCTGGGGCTGCCGTGTTGTGTGAGAAGCCGCTCGGAGTGGGCTTCGAAGACTCCAAGGCGATTGTCCAGGCGTGCTCTGAAGCCGGCGTCAGACTCATGACAGCTTTCCCTATCCGCTTCGACCGCTCCGTCACCCGCATCCGGGACGTGATCCGGCGCGGTGACATGGGCGCTGTTCATGCCTTCACCGGCACGAACCAAAGCGTCATGCCTATGCGGGAGCGCTCCTGGTTCGCAGACGGGCGCCTTGCGGGCGGAGGCGCCATGATGGATCACATCGTCCACCTCGCCGACGTCTACAGCTGGATCCTCGGTGCGCCGCCGCACGAGGTCTACGCCGTGAACAATCGCATCGTCCACAATCACGCGGTCACTGTCGAAACCTCGGGCCTGGCCGTCCTGAACTATCCAAACGGCGTGTTCGCCACGATCGACTGCAGCTGGAACCGGCCGCTCAACTATCCGAGCTGGGGCGGCATGGCATTTTCCGTCGTCGCCGACGCCGGAACTCTCGAAACCGATGTCTTCCGCCAGCAGCTCACGCAGTTTGGCGGCACCCGGGACCTGAGTTGGGTGCCGTTCGGGCTTGATACCAACCAGCTGATGATTGACGAGTTCCTCGCCAGCATCCGCGAAGATCGTGAACCGCTCGTCACAGGCCTGGACGGACTCGCTGCCACCGGCGTCGCCCTCGCGGCCCTGGAGTCCGCCGCCACCGGCCGTCCGGTCGCGCTCACCGCAGACCGGATCCTGGCTCCCGCACGGCCCGGCCAGACCGCCGCCCCACTCAGCTCCGAACTCCTCAACATTTAGTTCCGCGCACCACAGCCTGAAAGGACCACCACATGAGTACTCCGGTACTTCTCGCAAAGGACATCACCAAGTCCTACGGACATGTCGTCGCACTGAGAGGTGCAAGCCTCGAATTGCACGCGGGCGAAGTCGTAGCCCTGCTCGGCGACAACGGCGCGGGCAAGTCAACCTTCATCAAGGCGCTCTCCGGCGCGATCAAACCCGACGGAGGGAAGATCGAGGTGTTGGGCCAGCCGGTCGACCTCGAGTCCGGCTACAGGGCACAGGACTACGGGATCGACACGGTCTACCAGGACCTGGCCCTCGCACCGGATCTGTCCCTCGCGGAGAACATTTACCTCGGCCGTGAAAGCGTGCGTCCCGGTCTCCTCGGAAAACTCGGCGTCCTCGACCGCAGGACCATGGTGCAGGATGCAGGGGCTGCCTTCTCCCAGCTCTCTGTCAAGCTGCCATCCCCGCGTTCCTCCGTAGCTGGTCTGTCCGGCGGCCAGCGCCAGGCCGTGGCCATTGCCCGAAGTGTCATGTGGGCCAAGCACGCCATCTTCATGGACGAACCGACAGCGGCGCTCGGGGCCCGCCAGACCGAGATCGTCTGCGACACCATCCGTGACTACTCGAAGCGGGGACTCGGCATCCTGATCATCTCCCACGACCTTCCTCGAATGCTGACACTCGCGGACCGCTTCCTCATCATGCGGCACGGCCGTGTGGCGGCAAACCTCACCCGCGAAGAAGCGACAATGCCGCGCATCCTCGCTGCCATGCTCGGCGAAGAGGCCCCAGCCGACCGCTCGTCCCAGCCGGCTCAGGCGTAGCCCGCTGCCCCGACCCTCCCAGGAGAAATATCCATGAATTCAGTGCTTAAGACCGCGCCTTCCCCAGCCCAATCGAACGAACTGGTCGACGGACCGCAGGTCCGCGAGCTCGGCCGGCTCGGGACGCTGCTCGGTTCAACGACCTTCTGGGTCGCCGTCGTCAACGTGCTCGTGATCGCAGTCTTTGCGGTCACCTCACCGAACTTTCTGCAGGTCAGCAATGTCCAAAACATCCTCTTCAGCGGTGCGCAAATCCTGCTCCTGACCGTTGGCATGACTCTCCTGCTCGCCGCGGGTGAGTTTGACATCTCCATCGGTGCCAACGTCATCGTGTCATCTGTCGTCAGCGCGAAGGTCATGGTCGCACTTGCCGGAACGCCGGAACAGGTGCTTGCCGGCGTGTACCCGAACGCCGGCAACGCCATCGCCATCGGCGTCGTTGCCGCCATCCTCACCGGAGCGGTCTTTGGCGCCGTGAACGGCATCCTTGTCACCAAATTCAAGATCAGTTCCTTCATCACCACGCTCGGCATGCTAGGCATGGGGACCGGCATCGCCCGGGTCATCTCGAACGGAACCAACGTCGCGAATATCCCTCCGGCCATCCAGGAGGACTTCGGAATCAAGACCTATCTGGGCATTCCCGCGTCAGCCATCCTCGTTGCCGCGATCGCCGCCGTGCTCTGGTTCGCGCTGTCCAAGACACGTTTTGGCCTTCGGACCCTCGCGATCGGATCCTCGCGTGAAGCTGCGCTCCGCGTCGGCATCAAGGCGGACCGTTACGTTCTGGGACTCTTCATCCTTGTCGGCGCACTCGCCGGCCTCGCCGGAGTCATTGACATCAGCCGTTTCGCCACAACGAACCTCGGCGGCCACGAGGGAACCGCGCTTGCCGCGATCGCGGGGGCCGTCATCGGTGGCGCGAGCCTATGGGGCGGCCGGGCCTCTATCCCCGGCGCCGTTCTCGGGGCTTTGCTCGCCGTCCTCCTTCAGAACGGTCTAGTCATCGTCGGGCTGCCCGTTTTCTATCAGCAGGTCGCCGTCGGCGCGGTACTGATCATCGCCGTATACATCGATCAGCGCAGTACGCGCCGGACGACATAGCGACGCAGCGGAAAACTGCACCCCTTTACCGTTTGAACACCCCACCCCCCGCAGTAACACCCCCAAGAGAGGAATCCCAATGCTTACACGCACGGCCAAAATCAGCGGCAGCATGCTCCTGGCAGCATCCATGCTCGTCCTCGCCGGCTGCTCGGGCAGCGGAACCGCCGCAACAGGCAACGGCGGCACCAACGTGAAAATCACCGGCGTTATGCCGCTGCAGGACAACCCGTACTTCAAGTCCATGTGTCGGGGGGCAACGCTCGCTGCAAAAGAAGAAGGCGTCGAGCTCAAATGGACGGGAACGTCCACGGCGGACACGGCTGACCTTCTGAATGCCCTCAACGCGGTTGCTGTGGCTCAGCCCGATGGCATCCTCATTGATCCGTTCGACCCCGTCGCCTTCGTGCGGCCTGTGGGCGCGCTCATGGAGAAGGGCACCAAGGTCATCGCCGTCGACAATGCGCTGGCGGAGCATGTCGATGTCACCAACATCCGCACCGACGGGTTTGCTGCGGCCGCCGACGCCGGTAAGCGCGTCGGCGAAATGCTCGAAGGCAAAGGCACGGTCGCGATCCTTGGCATGACGCCGACCGGCTCGAGCGCCGTCGCCCGCACCAACGGGTTCATCGAAGGTCTGAAAGCGTACCCCGGCATAAAGATCCTCCCGACCCAGTACGAAGAAGCCGATACCGCCAAGGCCGCTGACGTCGTGTCCGGTCTCATTCAGGCCAACCCGGGGCTGTCCGCGGTGTACTCCGTCGCGGATGCCGGCGGCAGCGGTGCGGCGTCGGCGATCAAGACGGCGGGTAAGGTCGGCAAAATTCTCAACATCACCTTCGACGCCGGCCCCGAGCTCGTTGCCGGACTGCGTTCGGGCACTTTCGACGCCCTCATCGCGCAGGACCCCTACAACATGGGTTACGAAGCCGTGAAGACCCTGGCGGCGATCGAGCGTGGCAAAGGTAAATCGGAGTACCCGCAGCACACCGAGGTCGGCTACCAGTGGCTGACGCGCGACAACATCGACGACAAGGCAGTCAGCACTTACCTGTATGCAGCCAGCTGCTAGCACGCGGCTCCGGCTGCTTCATGCCGGGATCGATATCGGCGGGACCAAGACGGACGCCGTACTGATCGACGGTAACGGTACCATCGTCGATCGGGAGCGCCTGGCCAGTGGATTTGGACGAGAGGCCGTGCTCACGACAGCCGTGGGCGCGGCCACCCGGCTTGCGGAACGCAACGGCATCCGGGTCGACCAGCTGGCATCAGTTGGTGTCGGAATCCCCGGTTTGGTCGACGCCGACGGCCTGGTCGGCCACGCCGTCAATCTGGGCATCAAAGAGCTCGACGTCCGGGCCGAACTGTCCGGGCGACTCGGCACCGGCGTCCGGGTCGAGAATGATGTCAACGCCGCCGCCATCGGCGCCCACCGGCTTCTGGGCCGGGAGGCCGGGAGCACGACCGATGCGTTGGCCTACCTCAACCTTGGGACAGGGCTGGCCAGCGGCATCGTGTTAAACGGACGGCTATGGCGGGGCTCGAGCGGAGTCGCCGGAGAAATCGGCCATATTCCATCGGATCCGAACGGTCCCCTCTGTCGGTGCGGACAACGCGGCTGCCTTGAGGCCGTCGCCTCCGGGTACGGGCTGTCCCAGCGATGGCCGTCCGCTGACCCGGCGCCAGCAGTTGCCCTGTTTTGCGCCGCAGACGCCGGCGAATCCGCTGCGATGGCCGCCCGCGACGGGTTCCTAACAGGCGCGGCATCAGCTGTTCGCCTGCTTGTCGCGGCGTTCGACGTCGACACGGTGGTCCTGGGCGGCGGCCTCAGCTCACTCGGTGAGCGACTGCTCTCCGGGATGGGGCGGACGTTCGCCGACTGGAGCGCTTCCTCCGCGTTCATCGCCTCGCTCAATCTGGCTGACCGTGTCCAGCTGGTACCTGATGGCACTCCTGTTGCGGCTCTGGGCGCCGCATATATCGGACAGGGAGATCCCGGCCGCCCCGGGGCGCAGTGATGCTTACGTGCATCATGCGGTGTGCATTTCAATTGAATGGAGAGGGCCTATGGCTGAAGTAATCATTGCCGAAGACCAGGACGAGGCAGGTCAGCTTGTCGCAGCGCATCTTGCTGCTCTCATCCGCCGCACCCCCGAGACGGTTCTGGGGGTAGCGACTGGCTCAACACCGCTGTCCACCTACCGCGCCTTGGCGGACGAGGTGGTTCGTCAGCCTCTGGGCATGGACCGTGTCCAAGCTTTCGCCCTCGACGAATATGTCGGCTTGTCCCCGAATCATCCGGAGAGCTACCGGTCAGTTGTGACCCGGGAAGTGACTGTGCCGCTGGGCCTTAACCCTGACCGTGTCCATGTGCCGGACGGGGGAATGGAGGACATTGAGACAGCCGGCGCGCGGTATGAGGCGGCTATCAATGAAGCAGGCGGAATCGACGTCCAGATCCTCGGCATCGGAACCGACGGGCACATCGGCTTCAACGAACCCGGTTCCTCTTTCGGTTCCCTGACCCGGGTCAAGACCCTCACGGAGCAGACCCGGCGGGACAACGCCCGGTTCTTTGGTTCCCACGAAGACGTGCCGATCCACTGCATCACCCAGGGACTGGGTACCATCCTGCGTGCCAAACACCTGGTCTTGCTCGCCTTCGGAAGCGGGAAGGCAACCGCCGTTGCTGCGGCCGTGGAGGGACCGCTAGGCGCGAACAGGCCAGCCACAGCGATCCAGCTGCATCCGCACGTCACTGTCGTCGTCGACGAAGCAGCCGCGGAACAACTTCGTGACGCGGACTACTATCGCCACGTTCAGGCGAACAAGCCCGACTGGCAAGGCCTCTAACCCTCCAGCCGGAGGAGGCCGGTGCTTGCAGTAAAGATTGGAGATGAAATGAAGTCCGGAAGGTGCGTGATCCATTCGGTGTCCGTCGTCAGTGGCGGCACGGTACTGGATGATGGTTGGGTCGAGTTCGACGACGGCCGAATCATTGCCACAGGATCAGGTGGCTCCTGGCGCGTTCTCGCCGGGCTGGAAGCAGCAGAAGTGGTTGACGGCGGGGAAGGGTGGCTTACCCCGGGGTTGATCGATATTCATTCTCACGGTGGAGGAGGCGCGTCCTTTGAGGACGGTCCTGATTCTGTTGCCGCGGCCTTGGCAATGCACCGTTACCACGGGACTACCCGCTCTGTTTTGTCCCTTGTCACGGCGGACCTGGAACAGTTGAAGCGGCGCCTGGGAGCCGTTGCCGATCTGACGGCTGAGGATGAGACGATCCTAGGCAGTCATTTAGAGGGCCCGTTTCTCAATCCGCGGCATAAGGGCGCACACGACCCCTCGCTACTGCGCAACGCCGATTGCGCGGCCGTGGAGGCACTTCTGGAAGCGGGCCGGGGCACTATCTGCCAAATCACGCTGGCACCGGAACTGCCGGGGGGAATCCGCGCGGTGTCTTCGTTTGTAGAGGAGGGAATCGCCGTCGCTGTCGGACATACCGATGCGGACTATGCCACGGCCCGCGAAGCATTCGATGCCGGTGCTAGCATTCTGACGCATGCCTTCAACGCAATGAACGGATTACACCACCGGGAACCTGGTCCGGTTGGGGCTGCAATGGGTACGCCGCATGTGACGTTGGAAGTAGTTAACGACGGGGTCCATGTACACTCCGACGTGGTGCGAATTGCCTTTGATGCCGCTCCGGGTCGGATTGCCTTAGTCACTGATGCGATGGCCGCTGCCGGTGCTGGGGATGGCGACTACCGGCTTGGGTCGTTGGCGGTAACGGTGAGCGGAGGAGTTGCGCGCCTCACCAATGGTGGTGCCATCGCGGGTTCAACCCTCACTCTGGACGCCTCTCTTCGCCGCGCTGTCCAGCAGCTCGGGATCGCTCTGCCCGCGGCCGTCCAGGCGTTGACTGAGACTCCGGCCCGGGCTGTCGGCCGGTCTCGTGATCTGGGACGGTTGGATCCCGGGTTCGCCGCGGATGCGGTCCTCCTGGACGCCGGTCTTGGCGTTAAGAAAGTATGGGCGGCTGGCCACCGCGTTCGATAGAAGACCCCCGAGCGGACCAATGGCGCGGGGCCGTCAGGGTTGACCCTATCTATGCACGGCGGTGGATGGACTTGTAGCTCAGGTAGGCATTGAGCCCCTCAATTCCGTATTCCGTCCCGAGTCCGGAGTCGTGCCTGCCGCCGAACGGTGCGGCGTGGTTGGAGGCGAAAAAGTTCAGGCCCACAGAGCCGGTGTCCATGCGATCCGCAACGCTCAGTGAAGCGTCCGGGTCAGAGCCGAACACGATCCCGCCTAAACCGAACTCGGTGTTGTTAGCCAAGGCCACTGCCTCGTCGACGTCGTTGTATTTAAGAATGCAGATCACCGGCCCGAAGATCTCCTCGCGGGAGATCCGCATGTCCGGGGTAACGTCGGCGAACACCGTCGGTTCCACGAAGTAGCCGTGTTCCAGGCCACCGGATAGTGTCGCGGCGCGGCCGCCGGTGGTGGCTCGGGCTCCTTCGGCCAACCCCGAGTTCACGTACTCCAGCACGGTCCGGTACTGGGACGCCGTGGCGCAGGGGCCGAAAACGGTGTCCGGATCGAGCGGATCACCCTGCTTCCCGGCGGCGATGGTGGCCGTGACCATGTCAACCACCTCGTCATAGCGGCTTGCCGGGGCGAGGATGCGGGTGGAAATGTAGCAGGTCTGGCCGGTGTTGCGCATGGAGGACTTGATGAGGACCTCGGACATGGCATCCAGGTCAGCGTCGGGCAGCACAATGGCGCTGGACTTTCCGCCCAGCTCCAGCGTGACCGGCCGCAACAGCTCACCGCAGGCCGCGGCAATTTTCCGGCCCACCGGCGTCGAACCCGTGAACGCCACCTTAGCCACGTCGTGGTGCTTCACCAACACATCCCCGAGCCTGCCGGATCCGGTGACAAGATTGACCACCCCGGCCGGCACACCGGCCGCGGCGATCGCATCGATGATCACGCGGATGGACAGCGGGGTGGGCGATGCCGGTTTGATCACCACGGTGCAGCCGGCGAGTAGTGCCGGTGCCAGCTTAATGATCACCAGGTTGATGGGGAAGTTCCACGGCGCGATCAGCGCGCAGACTCCGAGGGGTTCCCGCCGGACCACGGACTCACCACCTCCGCGGGGAAACGGTCGGACGTCCTCCCGTTCGAGGTAGTCGGCGAGGGTGGCGAAGTAACGGAAGATGCCTGCCGCGTTGGCCGCCGCGCCGGCGGATTCGGCCACGGGAGAGCCGTTCTCGCGGGAGTTGGTGAGGGACAGCGCCTCGGCCCGCTTCTCCACCTCGTCGGCGATCCTGAGCAGGTACGCGGCGCGTTCGGACGGTGACAGGCGGGACCACTCCCCCTGAAACGCCCGCTGGGCGGAGCCGACGGCGGCGTCGACGTCTTCGGGAGTTCCGTCCGGTACCGAGCCCCAGACTTCGCCGGTGGCGGGGTCGGTCACCGGGTTCCGGCCGGTGCCCCGCGAAGGCTGCCAGGCGCCGTCGACGAAGATTGTGTCCACATGTGTGTGCGGCAGGGACAGCTCCGTGCGGGCCAGCAGGGCAGGAGCATCATGGGTGGCGGAGGTCATCGGATTACTCCCGTCTTGAGCAGGGCGTTGGAACGGTTGAGGTCAGCCGTCGCCATGTCTACTGCGGCCTGGGTGATGAGTTCGGGCACGATTTCGGTAGCCAGCCTGTCGGTGTAGGTGGCCGGGTCCATGGCGAACCACGAGGACGCGAGCGAGATGCCGGCGCGGTCGAAACGCCACAGCCGGTCGGCGTCGCGCATCAGAGCGTCCTCCAGGGACCGGGCCACCTGCCGGGTATCGTGACCGTCGATGATTTCACAGACACGTTCCACGAACTCCGCGGAGTAACCCAGGCCAGGGAGTACCCGGCGCGCGACGTTGCAGCCCTGTTGTTCGTGCTCGTAGCGGATGGTGGCCTTGCGCCAGTCACCGGTGAACCCCTCGGAGATGATGCGGGACTCATCGACGTGCGCCCAGCCTGTGTCGTGCAGCAGGGTGGCCACGCGTACCAGTTCGGCGTCGGCGTCCGGGTATGCCCGGCACAGCCGTTCGGCGTATGCCAGGGAGATTGGCAGGTGGATGTCGTTGCCGCGCGTCCGGGTTTCCTGGACAACGGCCTTCCACAGAGCGTCGAGCTCCTCAAGGGCAGCGGGGGTGTTGCAGATGGGGGTGGTGTCCACCGGGCCGGCGGCGGGAACGGGGCGGACGCTGAATTCCGCGGCGAAGGCGTTGGCCGGAAAGTCCGCCGGTTCCGCGGCGGGGCCCGCTGGGGCGACCGGAGTCTTGGGGGTGCTCATGATGCTCCTTCGGGTGGGCCGCCTTGCGGCTAGCTGTCCGTGATGATGGTTTTGAGTTGTGTGGCGGGGTCCGCCGCGGCGTCGGCCGGGATGTTCTGGCCCTTAGCCAGGGCGTTCTTCACGGCCATGAAGTCCAGCGGCGCGTTGACGCAGTCGGCGGCGATGATCCGGCCCTGGCGGTAGTAGAGGACGCTGAACTTTCCGCGTTCCTCGTCGCGCCGGAGCACAGTGTGGTCGTAGCCGCTGCAGAGGCCCGCGATTTGCAGCTTGAGGTCGGCTTGGTTGGACCAAAACCATGGGATGCCGGCGTATTCCTCGCGCCGGCCGGTGAGCGAGTAGGCGGCCACCTTGGCGTGCTCGATGGCGTTGTTGACACTTTCCAGCCGGATCCGCTCGCCCGGCTCCGAGCCTGGGACGGGGTTGGGCATGTTGGCCACGTCGCCCACGGCAACAGTGGTTCCATCCGAAGCGAGTGCGAACCGGTCAACCACCACGCCGTTGTCCACGGCCAGGCCCAGCTGTTCGGCCAGCTGGGTATTGGGGATGACGCCGATGCCGATCAGCACAATCTGGGCGGGCAGCACTGTGCCGTCCTGGAGCTCGACGGCGGCGACGCGGTTCCCGCTTTCGTTTGCCTGGAAGCGCGCAGCACTCGTGTTGAGCCTGATATCCAAACCACGGGAGCGGTGCGCTTGCAGGAAGTAGTCGGCAGTCTCTTCCCCCACGGCCCTGCCCACCAGCCGCGGCCCGAATTCCAGGACGGTGACATTCTTGCCCATTTTCTGCAGGCTTGACGCGGCTTCAAGGCCGATGAAGCCGCCGCCGATGACCACCACGTCCGTGGCGTCGCCTACCCGGGCCTTGAGCGCCAGGGCGTCGTCGGCGTTGCGCAGGTACAGCACGCCGTCGAGCTCGCCGCCGTCAATGTCCAGCTTCCGGGCGCGGGCACCAACGGTGAGGGCCAGCCGTTTGAAGGGGAACTCCCGGCCGGAGGACGCATGCGCCACCCCTGAGCCGTCCGCCTCCTTGTCGATCCGAATGATGTACTCGCCCTTGACCAGGTCCACGTTGTGCTCGGCCCAGTACTCGTTGGAGCGGAAGATCAGGGATTCGCTTTCCACGGTGCCCTGAAGGAACTCCTTGGACAGCGCCGGCCGCTGGTACGGCCGGTGGTCCTCGTCCCCGAGGAGCGTGATGTGTTCGTCGAAGCCCAGCGCCCTGAGGGACACCGCAAGCTGGACGCCCGACTGGCTCGCGCCGATGATGAGGAGTCCCGTTCGGTTGGGAGCGGTTCCGGCGCCGGTGGCAGAACGGGCTGTATGCTCCACTGCGTGGGTGCCCACGGCTACACCTGGGTTTCCGGGGTGGTGACGAATAGTTCGGTCCCGTCCGTCAGACGCAGCTGGCAGGACAGCCGGGAGGTGTCTTCGCGGTCCACTGCGGTGCCGTAGAGCATCTCGTCCTCCATGTCCTCCATGGGCGGGAGTTGCGGAACGCAGTCCTCGCGGACGAAGACGTGGCAGGTGGCGCAGGACAGCGAGCCGCCGCATTCGGCCACGATTCCGGGAACGCCGTTGCGCACCGCGATTTCCATGACTGAGTCTCCTACGTTGCCGTCGACGTCGCGGACGGCGCCTTCTGCGTCGGTGAAGTGAACCGTTGGCATTGGTCCTCCTTGGTTGGTGGTGGAATGGCTGGTCCGTTGAGCAGGCTGATCAGATGAACTGCCGGCCGCCGTCCACCACCATGGTTTGGCCGGTGTAGTACGAACTGTCCGGTCCGGCGAGGAAGAGCGCGGCTCCGACGATGTCCGCCGGCTGGCTGGCGCGTTTAATGGCGCCGCGGTCCACGCCGTAGTTCTCGGCATTTTCCATGAGCCCGTAGCTGGCTTCGGTGAGGGTAAAGCCGGGGGCGATCGCGTTGACCGTGATCCCCCTGCGGCCGAGTTCCTTGGCCATCACCCGGGTCAGGGCCACCACGCCGCCCTTGGATGCGACGTAGTGAAGCCACTGCTCGGACCCGCTGAATATCGTGGCACTGGAGAGGTTGATGACCCGGCCGCCCTCCGGCAGGTACGGACTAGCAGCGCGGCTGACGAGCCAGGGGCCCTTGAGGTTTACGTTCATCACCAGGTCCCATTCGGCCGGGTCAATGTCCTCAAACGGGGTGCGGGTCACCGTCGCGTACACCGCAGCGTTGTTAAGGACGACGTCGATGCTCCCGTTCCCGAAGTCCGCGCAGCTTCGCGCAAGGTCCTCGGTCGAGTCCACACTGGTGACGTCCACGGAGAATGCTGCCGCCTCGGCACCAATTTCGCGGACCAGCTTGGCGGTTTGCTCGGCACCCTCGAAGTTGATGTCCGCTACCGCCACGCGGTAACCGCGGCCCGCAAAACCGAGCGCGAACGCCCGGCCCAGCCCGCCGGCGGCACCGGTGATCAGGACGGTCTTTCCTGTTTCTTGTCCTGTTGCAGGCATGGTCGCCTCAGACATGGCTGTGGCTGTGGGCGCCGGGGCGGGACACGAGCAATTCGTCCTCGGTGTCCAGGATCTGCACCGTGCCCTTGGTGCCGTCCACACGCAGCCGCTGGCCGGTCTTGATGGTGGTGGACGCGGAACCGGTGCCGGTGACGGCGGGCAGGCCATATTCCCGGCACACGATGGCAGCGTGACTCATCATGCCGCCGATGTCCGTGACGGTGGCCTTGATTTTGCCGAAAATCGGCCCCCAGGACGGTGCCGTCACCGTTGCCACCAAAATTTCGCCCTGCTGAATTTCGGAGAGCTGGTCGGCATCGGTGATCACCCGGGCCAGGCCTTCCACCACTCCGGGGGATGCGGCCATCCCGCGCAGTCCGCCGCCTTCCACTTCTTCGCCGGCGCCGAGCCACTGCTGGACCTGCTCGGTGGTGATACCCCAGAGCATCCGGGTGAAGGGTTCGGTGATGGACTCCGGCGGGGTGTTCAGGGCCGGGGCCGGCCGGGCGGTCTTCAGCGCGTCCACTATGCCGCGGCGGCGCTCGATTTCCTCCGGCCAGAAGTCCGGGCCGATGGGCTTGGCGCCTACGCCCCAGCCGGTGACCAGGTCAAAGAGGGCGTCCCGGACTTCGTTGCGGCCAAGATAGAGCAGGTCGTCAGGTTCGGTCCAGAATCCCTCCGCCTGAAGCATGCGGGACAGTTCGCGGACCTTGCGCCAGAAAACGCCCATGGTCCAGTGCTCGATGTAGAAATTGTGGTTTTCAACGTAGGGGTAGGCGGTAGCGGCGAGACCGCGCTTCGCGTCGAAGACGGCCTGGTTTTCTCCTTCGAGCAGGTCGCGGTATTCCTCGATGATTCGGTCGCGTTCGGCGATGAGGGCCTCGACCGGGCGCATGATTTCCTGGCCCTCGTCCACGCGGCGGATGTAGTCCGCGATGTAGCCCAGCGGGATTTCCTGATGCTCGTTCCAGTACTTGTCGTGGCCATAGAAGCCGTTGCCCACGGTGAAGTTAAACCACGGGTCCTTCGCATCCTCGTATTGGGCCATCCACTTGTCCCCGCCGGGAGCCGCGGCGATGGCACCCAGGGCGGCATCAACATCGTCCGCATTTGCGAAGTGAGGCTGAAGCCCCAGTTCCACGGCGAGTTTGGCGAGCTGCTTCAGCTCGTCGTCCGGGCGGAAGAGCTCCATGTCTACACCCTGCACCATGGTGGCGATGGACTGATCCGGAACGTTGGGGAAAACCTGCTTGCAGAAGTTAAAGAAGTCCAGGTAGGCGATGTAGCCCAAATTGAGGAATTCGAAGTGGTACTGCCAGTTCTGATACGCGAGCTGGATGAGCCGGTCGTAGCTTTCCAGCAGCCTCTCGGAACCGTCCATGCCCTTGCCGGAGGTGATGTCCTCCATGGGGACCATCTCCGGGAGCTTCGGAAAGGAGATGGTCTCCATCTCGGCGATCGTGCCCTTGACCTTGACGTGCCAGTCCTTGAGCAGCTGCTCCCAGTTCTGGAAATAGTGGCCCACGCGCTGCTCGAACTCGGGAACACGCGCGGCGATCCGGTCCTCCGGCACCGGGATGGGCGACATGTAGAGGTAGCCCAGGTGGATACGGAACTCGATGCCGTTGGCGTTGGGGATCATCAGGTGCCGGGCGTTGTACTGGCCCAGGCACTTGACCGCAAACTCGCCGCCAATGGTTTCGAAAGGCTTGAAGACCGTGGGCCAGTGCTGACTGTCGCAGAACCAGAACTTGGCGTCTTCCTGCTCCTTGAGCTTGTCCTGGAAGACCAGATAATAGGGGTAGACCTTTTCCCAGCCCTCGGCGCCGGCGGGGACCGCGAGCTCGGAGGGTTTAGGGAAGGACTTCAGGGACATGGCGGTCCTTTCGATAGGGCTCAGCGGTGAGCCTTGGTGTGCGGAGCCTTGCTGGTGTTCTTGTGCTGAGACGGCTTAGACGGAGGGTTTGAGCAGCGAGGCCGTGATACTTCCGAGGCTGAAACCGCCGGGTGACGGGGCGGATCCTGATGCGGAACCGGAGGGCGCCGGTGCGGACAACCCGCCGAAGTAGCCGCCGGTAGTGGCCGTGGCCTGTGCGGCCGGCTTGGAGGAGTGGACGGTTTCCGGGCGGGACTGAAGCAGCAGCAGGTTACCGCCGTCCGGCAGGTCGCCGTCGAGGGCCCATTCGATGTCCTGCGGGCACTTGTAGTGCTTCTCAGCCCGCTTTGCCATCTGTGCGACGGCGGTGAGTTCCGCGTCGGTGAGGCTGCGGCGGCTGCGGCGTTCGGCGTCGACCTCGCGTTCAATGAGGCGCTTGGCGCCGGCGTCCGGAACCAGTTCGGCGTGCTTGTCGCCGAGGTGTTCGGTGACAACGGCGAGCGTGACCTTGTCCAGGACGATGTTGTCAGGGGTGACTTGGCCCGAGACCACCATTTCGCCCACGCCGTAGGAGGAGTCGATGGTGATTTTGGAGCGGTCCCCGTTGGTGGGGTCCATGGTGATGGCGACGCCGGAGACGCGGGAGTTGACCATCTTCTGGACCACCACGGCCATCGACAGGCCCTCGTCCGGAATGCTGTTCTTGAGCCGGTAAATGATGGCTCGGGAGGTGTAGAGCGAGGCCCAGCATTGGCGTATGTGCTCGGTGACTGCCTTGACGCCGTCGAGCCAGAGGTAGGTGTCCTGCTGGCCGGCGAAGGAGGCGTCCGGCAGGTCTTCCGCGGTGGCGCTGGACCGTACCGCCACCGGAACCGGGGTATCGAAGCGGTTTATCAGAGACTCGTAGGCGTCCACGGTGAGTTCGCGCATGGCCTGCGGGACAGGCCGGGAGCAGATGTCCTCGCGGATGGCCGCGGAAACCTCGTCCACCTGGTTCATGTCCGTTGCGTCGAGGTCCTCGAGCAGCTGGTTGATCTTGGCCGTGATGCCGGCTTCGTGCATAAATGCATCGAACTGCGCGGTGGTGACCACAAAGCCGGGTGGTACGGGCATGCCCGCGGAGGTCATGGTGACAAGCGACGCGCCCTTGCCGCCGAGGTTTTCAAGCTTGGGCTCGATGCCGCCGTCGAAGAACTGGATGTATTCGTTGCTTTGCATGGTGGTTAGGCCTTCCAGCTGACAGGAACGGTCTCGGGGACACGGAAGGAGAGGTTTTCGCGGAAGGCGATCCCGTCCGGATCCTCGAGCTGCAGCTCCGGGGCGAGCCGGGCGACTTCCTCGAGCGCGATTTTGGCCTGGAGCTTGGCGAGCATGTTGCCCAGGCAGTAGTGGATTCCGAACCCGAAGGAGAGGTGTTCCCGGGCGTTGGGGCGGGTGATGTCGAAGTCCTCGCCGGCTTCGAACTTGGCCTCGTCGCGGTTGGCGGAGCCCATCAGGAGCAGCAGCTGGGAGCCTTCGGGGATCTTTACCCCGTCGACCGTGGTGTCCTTGAGAGCCTTGCGGCGCCAGCCGACGATTGACCCTGCGTAGCGCAGGACCTCGTCAATAGCCCCGGGGATCTTCTTGGGCTCCTCAACCAGTTGCCGCCATTGGTCGGGGCGGGCGAGGAGTTCGCGCAGGGCGTTGGAGATCAGGGTGGTGGTGGTCTCGTGTCCGGCGAAGAGCAGGCTGTAAAGAACTGACGCGATCTCGTGGTCGGAGATTTCCGCGCCCTCCTGCTGTGCCTTGACCAGGTCACCTGTGAGGTTGTCGCCGCCCTGCTCGTGCGCCACCTTGACCAGGCGCAGACATTCCTGCCAGTACTCCACGAGGTTGTGGGCGTGCGGGATCTGCTCCTCATCGTTCAGGTCGCCCCAGGTCATGGCCGCCCGGGAATCGCTCCAGCGCTTAAAGGTATCCACCTCGGAAACGTCGGCACCGATCAGGGTAAGGATGGTGATCGTGGGGACGTCGTAGGCGAGGTCTTTGACGAGGTCACCGCGGCGTTCTGGCCGGGAGATCATTTGTTCGATCAGGGTGACGACGTTCTGTCGAATGAAAGGTTCCAGGGCTTTGTATCGTCGGGGTGTGAACGCTTTCTGAACCACCGCGCGGATCCGCGTGTGTTCGGGGGGGCGGCGGGCGGAAAGGCCCGAGTAGGCAGTAAACCCGCCGTCTTCCATAATCTTTTTCGCAGCGGGGCCCCGTTCCCGGACCGGCGCCTGGGCGTTTTCGCTCGAGAACGTCTCCCAGTCCTCGAAGACAGCCTTGACGTCGTCATAGCGCGAGACAACGTAGAGGCCGACTCGCTCGTCGAACATGATGGGCTGTTCCGCCCGGAGTTCGGCGTAGGCCGGGAAGGGATCCTTCATCTGGAACGGCTCGTAGCCGTGACGCCCGGCGGGGGCTTCGGCGCCGTAGCCGAAGGGACAACGGCCGGCCGTTTCTGTCGACGATGACATCTGGACTCCTGGGGGTTTGGTTCCGCCGGCAGCGTCAGGTGTGCCGGCAACTTCTCCTCACCAGTGTGTCTCCCATCACCCCCATGTGACAGGGAATACTTCCACTGGGTGGAAACCAATGTTGTTTTGCTGGTTCTCCCCGGCAGGAGCTCTCCGGTCAGTCCTTGGGTGCCTTCTGACTGCCCAGCAGAGTCTCCAGCGGGATCCGGGCGGTGGCGCGCTCGATCTGGGCTGAAATTCCCTTCAGCACCGGCAGGTGGCGGGTCATCGTGGCGGCCTGGTTGGTGGGCAGCACCAGGCCGATCGAGGCCCCGATCCTTCCGGTGTGGAACACCGGGACGGCGATGGAGCAGGATCCCAGCCGCACCTCCTCCAAGGTAGTGGCGTATCCCTGCTCGCGAATTTGTGCGAGTTCCTCGGCCAGGCGCTTGGGGTCAACATGAGTGTGGGCGGTGTGCCGCTCCAGCTGCAGGTTCAGGTAAGCGTCGCGGACCCAATCCTCGTCAAAGGCGAGAATGACCTTTCCGACAGCGGTCGCGTGCATCGGCAGCCGGCCACCCACGCGGGAGGCGCGCGGGACTCTCTTGGAGCTGTAGACGCGGTCGATATAGAGCACCTCATGGCCGGCCCGGACGGCAAGGTGTGCGGTTTCGCCTGTGAGGGAGAACAGATCCTGTACATAGGGGCGGGCTGCGTCGCGCAACTGCCGCCCGGTGTTCTGGGCGAGCTCCCACAGCCGGATACCCAGCTGGTAGCGTCCGTTTGGCTCCCGGGAAAGGAAGCCCCAATCCGTCAGTTCATTAACCAGCCTGTGAGCCGTGCTCAAGGGCAGGCCCGACTTGGCCGCTATATCCGTCAGGCTCAGGGCCCCGCGGGATTTCTCGAATGCCTCCAAAATACTCAGAACCTTGGATGTCACGGTCCGGCCTGGTTCGCGGCTGCCGCCGGCCATCGCGACTCCTTCTCCGGTCTGTGTCCTATACAGGCTGCCTCCGATCAGAGTCTAGTCTGCGCTCAGGAGCGCCTGCCGTTGAGGCCACAGCGTGACAGACTCCAGTGCGGACAGCGCGCTGGCCATCACTTTCGCTTCCTGAGTGAAGAGGTGACCGTGGACTCGTTGGCTGCACAGCCGCATGGCCTGGTCCCGGTCCAGTCCGAACCAGTCCATGACGGTGTCAACACCGTGCGGGCTGAGCCGCCAGGTCTTGTCCGCGTCCTTCACGATCGCGTCCTCGATAGAGAGCGCGGTACGCCGGGAGTCGTGGCCATCGATAATGGCAAGAATCTCAGGCACCTTCGAGGCGTCATAACGTGTCTGTGCCAAGATGTCGGCGGCAAGCCGGGCGCCCTCCCTTTCATGTTGAAGGACCAGATCCGGCCTTCCGCCCCCTGGAGCAATGGCCTGCAGAACCTCATCCGGTGGCACCTCGGACCACCCCACGTCGTGGAGCATAATGGCCGGCAGGACGATGGCAGGGTCCGCCTCTGGGTGCGATTCCAACAAGGCATGGGCAAGACCAAGTGCATACAGCGTGTGCGCGTCATTGTCGCGCACACGAAGCAAAGGCGCAGCGAGCTCCCACACGGCAACGAGGCCCAGGTCCAAGGCGATGACGCCCTGGGGTTCCGCTTCGACGTGGGCCGAGACATCGTGCCCGTAATGGTTCCCTGCCGCCTGCAACTTAGTCATGCCGCAACCTTGCTCCACCCCTTCCGACCTGGCAACCGAACCCTTCCGCCTAGTGGAACCCGTCGCCAAGAAACCGAGACTTCTACCCGGCCGTGATTCGCACCGGCCGGGACTCGAACCCGCGGAGCACATTGTGCAGGATGGGTACCGGAGCGCCGTCCGGTTTGATGATGGATACCCCAAAGAGAGCCTGGTCTTCACCGGCGAGGACTCCCCCATGGCCAACCTCATGCTTTCCGTCATGGGTGCCTTCGCTGAAATCGAACGCTCCCTCATCAGGGAACGCCAGCGGGAAGGCATTGCCCTTGCCCAGCAGCGCGGCGCCTATAAAGGGCGAAAAAAGACCCTCACGCCGGAACGGGCAGCCGAGCTTGTCCAGCGCGCCGTCAGCGGTGTTCCGAAGGCGGTTCTTGCGCGTGACTACGGGATCAGCCGCGAGACGGTGTACCAGTACCTGCGCCAAGCGAAGCTTTCCTGAAACCCTTCCCCATCGACCCGACCATTCCGTCATCGCTGGAACCTCACTAGCTTGACGGAATATCCCCTATCGGCCCGCAGGTACCGACACACAGACTCCGGATATAAATGATTATCTGTGCAGGTTGGTTCGAATCGGCTCTAGCCTCCTGAAACGAAGGCATGAGCTAGCATCTCATTCCCGGATTTCGCGCAGATGGGCGACGCTAGTGCATGGGCACGGACTGCTGCCGACTTCAATGTCACCGCAGTGCCAGACTCCAGGACTTGCTCCAACCATAGAAGCGAACCAAGTCCATTCATAAAGACTTCGGATCGGAGCAGAATGCCCACACTCCGTACACATTCCAGTGATTTTCCGTGAGATTGTGGACGGCCTTTTGTTACAGAACGGCGGCCTCATAGCTTCTCTCTTCTACGGTCCCTAACGCTCCGGGATTACGCGCGTTGATCGGAATTACTGCGGTCACCTAAGTCCGGATGTTGGACGAAGGCGGTCCGTCTCCTAAGACATTTATGGCCTTGCCCGTCAGCGCTAAACCGGATGCAGGCCCATAGTTGAAGCGCTGAAGGTTTAGGGGTATCAGTGGCCCAGCCGGGACAGGAGAACGGCGACGGCGGCAGTGACTCCGCCCGCTAGCGAACCCTCCAGCTGAGGTGCGAAAAGTGGGGAATGATTAACTGGGATGGTTCCTGGGCCTTCGAAGGCCTCCGCAGGCGTGCCGCCGAACATCCAGTACACCGACGGCACACCGATAGCCGTCGCCAAATGTCCGAAGTCCTCGCTGCCCATCATCGGCCTCGTGAATTCCACGGCATTACTGCCCAACGCGCCACGCAGTGCATCGGCGACGGAAGGAACGGTTTCGGGATCATTGAAGCACTGTGGAAAGCGGTAAAGCTCCTCAATCACCGGCTTGGGGGCGCCAGCGGCGGCGGCCTCGGCGGCGATTATGCGGCGTACGGCCGCGAGGACCTGATCGCGGACGGCTTCATCGAAGGTGCGAATGTTGAGGGTGAACTCAGCCGAGGCTGGGATGATGTTTTCCTTCAGGCCCGCATGGAAGGTTCCTACGGTGACGACAGCGGACTCTTGCGGATTCAGCTCACGGGACACAATCACCTGCAATCGGGTGACCATGTGAGCCGCCATGACAATGGGATCGATGGAATCATGGGGCTGCGAGCCGTGCGATTGCTGGCCATGGACAGTTACCCGAAGTGAGTCGGCCATGGCTGCAACGGATCCGGTCGAGATGGACGCCGTACCGACGGGTCGAGGCATGACGTGCTGTCCGAAGACTACCTCTGGTCGGGGTGCCTTGTCCCAAAGTCCGTCCTCGAGCATGGCCAATGCACCGGCTGCAGTCTCTTCGCCCGGTTGGAAAATCAGCACCAAAGTTCCAGACCAGAGATCCAGGTTGCCTTTCATGAGTTCTGCGGCGCCCAGCAGGCTGGCCACATGGGTGTCATGACCACAACCATGCATGACGTGGACCCGGTTCCCATCCATCGTTCCAGTGTCCGTGCTGGCATAGTCGAGGCCCGTGGCTTCCTCTATGGGGAGCCCGTCGATATCCGCCCGGAAGGCCACCACCGGACCTTCACTGTTCCGCAGGATTCCCACCACACCCGTGCCGCCGCAGCGGAAATGCTCGATGCCCAAGCGGTCCAGCACCTCTTCAATGAGCGAAGCGGTGGCATATTCCTGCATGGAAAGTTCGGGATGTGCATGAAGGTGCCGGTACAGAGCATGAAGCCTGGCGGTTTGTTGGCTATCGAGCTGGAGGGCAGAGCCGAGTTCGAGCGCGGTCGCTGCGTGGGTCATTGTGATGTCTTCCTGGTTGGTGAATATCCTCGACTGTTGCTCAGCTCGGATCACTCTAGATTTGGCCTTGCTTCTCTCACCTGCACCGAAGCGGACCATGTCAGCAGGATGCGGACCAGCACACCGCGCTGCTGGTCGGTGACTGTGAAGGACAGATGGACTATTCGAATGTCAGCATGGCGAGTTGGAAATACGACTGGCGTGAGGGTGGCCCCCTCCTGCGTGCTGTGGCCTGCTGGAGGGGGCCCACATGAATCAGATCGGGTCAGTCCCAAACTTGGTCAAGGACCCGCATGGTGTTTCCTCCAACTACCAGACGGATTTCGTCATCGCTGTAGTCGTGTTTAACTAGCCAAGCGATGATGTTGAAGAAGTTCTCTGTCGGATTCTCCAACCCTGCGACGTATTCAACCTGCTCGAATTCTGGCCAAGTAGCCATGTCCTCGTGTACACCCAAATCAAAGGCATGATGAAGACCGACGTGATCACCGTAAAGTGTGTCCGGCCCGAATGACACGTGCTCGATACCCATGAGGTCGACGCAGTATGTGAAGTGGTCCATTACTGATTCCAGCGAATGTTTGCGATGATCTCGTGACACCGTCGTGTGAGGCGCCGCCTCAATGCCCAGGACTCCCCCCCGCTCAGCGCATGCAGTCAGGACTTCGTCTGGCTTCATCCGCCTCGTCGGCCACACGCTACGGGCACCTGCATGGGTGATCAAGACAGGATCGGTCGACTGGCGTATCGCATCTAGGCATGTCCGGTCGCTTGAGTGCGAGATGTCAATGACCATACCCAGATCATTCATCCTCTTAACACAGCGTTCACCGAAGCGGCTCAGGCCACCATCGCCGTGTTCCCTGAGCCCAGAGCCCAGGTTGTTGGACTCGCTATAAACCAAGCCCATTTGCCGGACGCCGAAGCCGTAAAGCATGTCGATCCGGTCTACTTCGTTTTCTATGGCCGTGGAAGCTTCCAAGGAGAGGACGATAGCCAGGCCACCCCGTTCGTGCGCCTTTCGGATGTCGGAGGTGTTGCGCGCGACCGTGACGTAGTCCTGCTTGCTGAAGTCACATAACCGCATGCCCAGATCCATGATGAGCTCTTCCCACTTCCACCCGGCAGAACTGCACACACATCCGTAGCCGTCGAGTAGGTTGTCAAACACCGCTGTCATTCCCGATGCCCGGAGTCCCTCGTAACCCGTTCGCGTGTGTGCGGAACGAACGTAGGGGATGAGGTCGGACATGTCAGCGGGGTATTCATGCGGATGGTCGTGCAAACTGACCACGATTTCGTTACGGAGAAGTCGCTGAACGCGCTCCCGCTGGCCGTCTGAGAGATCCCATGAATACTCAGGAACGCGCCCGAACTGCGGTGCTAATTCGAAGCTTGGGTATTCTTTTCCCTCTATTTTCCATGGAAATGATTTTTGATAGGTCGCGGTTTTCATTTCATGTCCTTTCTAAGGTTGTCCGTTGTGGCGCTCTCTTTGAGCCAAGAACGCGATGCTCGTTTGAGTGTCTGCAGGGAAAGCGACGAGGTACTGCTCTGGACCCCCGGTATTCCTGACAACGTGCTAGTTATGAAGTTGTAGTACTCATCGATGGAGGTGACGACTATTTCGCAGAGGAGGTCTGCGTCGCCTGTCGTGACGGACACGTAACGTACTGCGTGCAGACCCGCCAACGTGCGGGCAGCTCCGGAGATCTCTGCGGGAGAGACTGACAGTCTGACGAATGCCTCGACTCCGAATCCCAGGGACCTTGGGTCGAGCTGCGGACTGAAAACAACCGCCCCCAGCCTGCGGAGTCGATTGACCCGGCGGCTCACTGTAGTCTCGTCCACGTTTGCCCGGGTGGCCAGTGACACGTTTGTGGCGCGGCCATCGAGCGCCAGAATCGTCAGGAGCTCCAGGTCGAGCTGGTCCAGATCGACGGTGCCCCGGGCTTCCTCGGGCAACCGGCGAAGGGGACGCATTAGGTGGAGTTCCCTTGGGGTGAGTAGGTCCGAAGCCCACTCCCACCCGGCCTTGAAGTTACGCATCACAACTATGCTGCTTGCTTCGCTGATTTGGCCACGTAGTGGCGGCGAGTCCAGGAATGTCACCAATTCTTCGCGGTCGGGGACCACCACTTCGGTCAGCACGTCATAGCGCCCTGACAGGCGCACGACCAGCCGCGTTTCCGGATGGTTTGCGAGCTCGCGGGCGAGGACGGCAGCCTTGCCGGGAAGTGCGCGGAGAAAGATCCAGAAGGAGTTCCCGAGTCCGCAACGCTGCGGATCGAGCATTCCCGTTATGTGGATGTACCCCTGTTCCTCAAGTCGCTGAAAGTGTCGGGAGACGGTACTTTCAGCGATGCCGAGCGCTGCACTGATTTGGGACCAGCTTGCCCGTCCGTCCAGCGCGAGGCATGCCAGAATCTTTCGGTCTAGCTCCGTGCTCAGCAGTGCGGCGTTAGGTGCCATCGCAAACTCCCCTAAGGTCACATCTGCCGCTGACGCCGGACCAGAGGAACGACAGCCAACGCGGCAAGGGCTGAAACGGACGGATAGAGCCAAAGAAGACCGCCCAGTCCCTGCGATTGCGCCCACGTAGCGATTAGCGGAACGGTGCCGCCGAAAATCGCGACGGTCAACGAGTAGGAAGTGCCGATTGCAGTGGTTCGTACGTGGGCTGGGAAAGCATCCGACAGCACCGCGGCCAAGATGCTCGAGTAGAGCGCCACAACGGTGAGCCCGAGGATGTCGGCGATAAGTATGGCGACAAATGAGGGGGATTGCGCGAGCTGGAATGCTGGCCACGGAACAATCAGCAACGCGGTCCCGAAGGCGATGACGAGTTTTGACCGGCCCACGCGGTCGGCGAGAATTCCGAATATCGGAATGAGGCACATCGCAACAATGAGACCCATAGCATTGGCCCACAGGGCAGCGCTTAGCGCTGTTCCTCCCGCTTTGACAGAGTATGAGGGCATGTAGCTGACAAACAAGTAGAAGGCCAGGCATCCTGGAATGTTGAATCCGACCACGATGAGAATCCCACGCCAATGGCTCCACGCCTCGCGAAGCTGAGCCCCCATTCTTGTACGCTGGGCGGTGGATTGTGCCTCAATGAACTCCTTTGTCTCTCCGACGGTCAGCCGCAGCCAAACACCGACCAAGCCAAGTACGGCACCAATGACAAATGCCAGCCGCCAGCCCCACGCCCCCATGGAATCTGTGGGAAGAACAGTGGTCAGCAAGGCACCCGTAGCCGTTGCAAGCACGATCCCTGCGAGGACTGAGACTTGCTGCCAACTTCCCGCGAGTGTCCTGCGCTGGGCGCTTCCTGACTCGACCATGAAGGCGGAAGACGAGGCAAACTCACCGCCGGCGGCGAAGCCTTGAGCAAGCCTGGCAAGAACAAGCACAATCGGGGCAAGCACCCCGGCAGCATCGAACGTTGGTGTCAATGCCATGGCGATGGAGGACACGGACATGATGGCTATTGTGAGCGTAATGCCCGCTTTGCGTCCGTGACGATCGGCATAGAGGCCGAGCACGGCGCCCCCAAAGGGACGCATGAAGAACCCGACGGCGAAAACTGAAAACGTTAGGAGCAGGCCAGCCGTTGGATCTCCTCTGCCGAAAATCTGGCTGGAGAAGACAGGCGCGAGCACTGCGTACAATGACCAGTCGAACCACTCGACCATATTGCCGACGGAACCAGCCAATATTGCGCGTTTGTTGCTGGAACCAGGTGCCCTGCCACCTTCATACGTTTGCCTAGGGGCGTCTAGTGACGACGTCATCCCTTGATCCTTCATCTGTTGCCTCCGGTGCAGTTTGTTAGGTACCTCACACCGTATGGCGCAGTAGTATCGACATACTAGGGGCTACTTTGCAGGATTCTTGCACGGACAATGGCTCGAGAGACTCTTAGATCCCAACCTGACACAACTGACCCGGCCTCAGTGCATCGCCATGTAGAAGAGGTTGGAACGGGATAGGGCCGAGCATCTGCGAGTGGATGGCCGATGACCAGGTTCATTAGCGGGCGGGGCCGCTCTTGGTTCTCTCCGCGCCTTGTGATGCACCCAGGCGCGTCTTCCTGGCCTTGGCCACTCCTTTACCCTTGGTGACCGCTGCGCTGGGGTGCGTTCCCTCACTGCGCGCTGCTGCAGGCCGTCCACGAACCTGGGTTTCGGTTGCGCCGGTGTTGGCGAGTGTTTCTGCGAATTTTTGGTGGTATTCGGCTGAGCCGTAGTCGGCGGCCGATGCGCTTTCGGTTTTCAAGCCCTGGTCTTTCAGACGGGCGCTGTCGTTGCCGGTGACGCGGTCTGCGATCTCGCGGCCGACGCTTTCCAGTCGGGCGAAGAGTTCCCTTTCGGCTTGTTCGTACCGCTGCTCCATGGGCGTCCGCTCGGAGCCCGTGAAGCCGCCCTCGGCCAGGAGTTTGGCTTCGTGCATGTCCTTGGCTGCTTGGACGAACTCGGGATCCTTGAAGTGGGAGTCGCCGGCGCCGGTGACGTTCGCGGTGGTTTCTTGGCGCAGCTGGTCAATGTCAGGACCGTTGATCCCGTCCTTGCCGCGATCGAGTGCAGCGCCGAAGAATCATCTCCGAGGTTTCGACACCTGCCCGGTTGGATTCTCGATCGCCGTCGCCATACTCACGCTGGCGCTGAGCACGGCGGACGCGAGGTCCACACCTTCAGGGGGACAAAGTTCCGGGCTAGTGCCCGGCGCAGCCGCCTTTGCGGTCACTCCCCGCCCAATTTAGAACGCCGACAACCGTGATTTCGTCAACTAAACGGCGAGCAGGGGAGTGTCCGGATAGGACCTTCGTTCGGCCGCTTCTCGCTTCGCACGTATGCCGGTTGCAATCCCTGACGGATCGCGCCGCAGGCTTTGGCCTTGGCCGCACGCCTTTAGTCCTACTCCGCGATGTCCTCCGCCCACAGGTCCGGATTGTTTTCCTGGAAGGTGCGCATCATCTCCACGCACCGCTGGTCATCCAAGACCACCACGTCAACGCCGCGAGATCGCAAAAGCTCGAACTCGCCGTCGAACGTGCGCGCTTCACCCACCACGACCCGGGGGATCTTGAACTGGATGATGGTTCCCGCGCACATGGCACACGGGGCCAAGGTGGTGTAGAGCGTTGTGTCCCGGTAACTCTTCTGCCGGCCGGCTGCACGCAGCGCGGACATTTCCCCATGCGCTATAGGGTCGCCGTTTTGGACTCGTTCGTTGTGTCCGCTCGCGATGACCACGCCGTTACGGGCGAGTGCTGCTCCGATGGGGATGCCGCCTTCGTTGACGCTCTTTTGGGCGGCTTGATACGCGGCTTCGAAAGCGGTGTCAGGGGTTGCTTGCGGCTCCGGCTTGGCGGCGGACTGCTGCGGTTCGTGGCTCATGCGGTCATTCTCGCATGCGAGCATTTTGCCCGATCCCACAACTCGTCTGCACCAGCCAGCCAAAGTGAAGGAATGTAGATTAGATGCGCGATTCTCGCATCTAATGACAGCCCAGCCCGAACGTCGATAACGGACGTTACGTCAAGTAAATTGCTTGAATTTTCAAGTATTACCCCTTCCCTTGTCGCGCACCACGGCTGAGTCTGAGGCCGGCACGCAGGCCCGGTTACTGTTCGCCACGCGCGCGGGCGCGGCATCCGATGTGCGCGGCCGGCTCAGGTGTTCAATGACGCTTTAGAGCAGGAAATCCGGCCCGGATCTGGTCTTTCGATCGATGAGGTTCAGGGTGCCGATCAGCATTCGGTCTGGAGCGGACCTGATTCCACTGATGAGCCCACGTGCACGGCGCGGAATCGAGCACATGAACGATGACGCCAGTAGCCACTCCTACGCCCAACGGCGCGCTCCCGACGGTGCGACAGTAAACCGCAGAGCTGAAGGTGAAACACCTATTGACTGTTCATTCAGCTAAAGTCGCAGATTTAGCGCAGGTTCGAGGTACAAAAATGGTTCCTAAGGTGCGGCGGTGTCAGCGCTGACTAGGTCTGGCAATTGCGGGTCACCGTCTGAGTGCTGACGGCTCGGAGCGAAAAGATGTTCGTCGAGGGCCGCGGTCACGTTATACCAGTGAGTTCCCTCCCCCTGAGGGTAGGTTTCTAGGAGCGCCTCCACTTGGGACGGCTCGAGCCGACGAAGTAGGTTACCGAGAGCAGTGATCCGTGATTCGGAATCTGCACTGTAAATAGCTGCGGTTAATTCCGATTCCGTCCGCTCAGGCTGTTCGAGGAACCATCGATCGGCAGCTTCCCGGAGCGCTAGCACCTCGCTGCTTCTCCATCTGTCGACCAGAATTCCGGCCAAGCTGCTTTCTAGAAGTTTCGGCAAGTCCCGGGTAAAGCTGTAATCGTCCAGAGTAGTCAGAACTTCATCAACGACCGGTGCCGTATCGGCGGTCGTGATCCTGGACAGAGCCAGTAGAGCCGGACCTCGGCTGACGTGGTCCTTTCGCTCGACCTCGCGTGCCACCCGCACGAGATCCTCAGCGGATCCCGTTGAACGTTCTCCAATCAAAGCGCACGCTGCTGCCCTATATTTTCCGGCAAAGTACGGGATAAGACTCAAGTGCTCGCCTACGACGGCTGTCAGTCTGTCTCTGACTGCCAATGCATCCGTGTCCAGTATTTCCCGTGCTTCGTCCAGCATTTCAGATCCAAGCAGAATCGTGAGGGCTTCCCAGGCGTCGTCGTTGAATGGACTTGCCGAGTGCATCGCCTTGAGCTCTTCGGGCGTTCGCAACGCAGCAAGCAACCTTGCCTCCATCCCGTCGGCGTACTTGGCCGCATCCTTGGTCACTATGGCTAGCGTTGCCTCGCCGAGAGCGGGCGTAGATCCCACCTTGTCGAGCAGCAGCTGCAGCGCCTCGTCGTCCTTCCATGCGAGGACATCCTTGATGAACTTCTCACTGACATCAGCCTCATCAAGCTGCCGTTTAATGGCGAGCCTCCTGAGCTCTGGCTTGCCAAATCGTGAAAGCCTGTCTAGGGCTTGAGCCGGGATGTCCCTAAAGTGCTGGGCAAGGAAAGTGGTCAGGCCGTCAGCGTCTCGACTGTAGCTTGACGGTGCCAAGTCTGCCAGCCCGGCGAAGTCGCCTTGCCGTGCCGCGATCAACGACAGCACAGCGTCGCGCGAGGTTTTGTCCAGGTCTTCATTAGCAGCGATCGCGCTAAGTAGGGCGCCGGTCCTGTCGCTGAGGCGTGAAACAAGATAATCAAAGGTTGCGTCTACACCCGGAAGCGCCTTGAACATTCCGATCCATGCCTCCACGGCTGCCCCATCCTCTACGGCGACGACTACGCCTTGTTTTTGGTCATTGGTGGAAGATCCCTCTAACAGTTCAGGCCAAAGGGAAGCGGGCCGTCGTCCAAGCCGGGTCATCACTCGAATTGCCCCTCTTGCTACGTTCCCGTCACTGTCTGCAGCGAACGCGGCGAGTCGTTTATCGAAGGATTCTTCCGATGATGTGTAGCGCCTCAAAATGTCCCACGCCGGAACCGTTCGCTGTGAGATCTGATCAGACGTCCCCACATCCGCGAAGAAGGTTCGCAGCCAGAGGTCCATTTCCGGGCGGGCAAGGGCCAAGTCCTTCCTGCGGCTGTATAAGCGATTTACCAGATGAGCTCCCATCGCGTGTGGTTGGGTCTCGAATGATCTTCCAATTAGCGCCAAGCGATCCGAATCGAGATGACCATCGACGGGGCGTCCCCAAATGAGTGAGTCGAACGCCCTAAACATTTCCGATAATTGGCGCAGGGCAGGCTCCAGATCGGATTCTGATGCCGCCGGCGCACGCTTACCGTCCGAGGCGGTTGCAGCGGCGGGGCCTCCACGGTTGTCGGTCTCGCGGAGGTCTGCGCCGCTTTCCCCCTGTGCGTTCAGTTCCGCCGTCATGCTCATGGCCAGCGGAAAGACCTGGTTCGCAAGGAAGGCCAGAACCAGGGTGGCGAGATTATCGGTACTTCGAAACTCCTGATACAGAGCTAGCCGTTCGCGTTGTATGCGAGATTTGAACTCCAACACTTTGGTCAACTGAGGGCCAGGATCAGCGATGAGATCTGCGGGCAACTCGGCAAAGAACATTGCAATCGCGGGCATCTCTCCGTTCTCGCGTCGAGCAAGGGCGATTTCGAATTCTTCCTCGAAGCCGGACGAGAACTCCCCCGTCTCAGACCCCCACCTACGGTTGAGTAGACCAATGAAGACATCGCATTGCTCAACCATGGGATTGATTTGTGCCTGCGGCCTTCCGTATCCCGGTGTCGTGAGTTCCCACCCCAGCACCCTAACGCGCACGCCTGATGCTTCGAAGGCACGGTTCACGTGGTCTTCGATAACCCTGATAATACTTCGTTCGTCTTCAAGATCACTTGGCGAGGCCATAAATACAATGAGCTCACGTACTTGCGCCGGCACGGCATTCCCCTCTCGTGGACCCACTCAAAGGACCTTCGACCGATTGTAGAGCGCAGGAAAGCAACCGACCGAAACAGCTTCGTTCGCTAAGTCCTGCCGAGGTGTCTCGTCAGCCCCACCGGACATAAGGAGTTGACGATGCAGTCCAAGCGGGGGAAGCGACTTGTACAGAAGGGGCAACTGGCCAGATGTCGGCGCTGAAAAGCTACGTCGGTCAACAGGCTTAGGTTGACAAAAGGTCCACTATCGGCTTTCCAAGACGCGGTCGTCTAATGAGAGAATCGCGCATCTGTTCTCGATTTCTGCGGGCCTGTTCGCTGGCCCAACCGGGGCGGTTGCGCAGGCGATGAGCGGCTAGGCCCGACGTCAGCCAGCCCGACGTCAGCCGGACGCGTCGTTACCCACCGTGCGGATCTCTGAGCCGGCCGCAGGGCGGCAAGGCTCTGGCTTTCAGTAATCCCGAACTATTTATTGTCAGGCTGACGAAATCTCCATTATCGGCATTTAAGGCGGGATGCAGAAGTCGCTGCGAGGAATCCTCGTTCTCCCTGGCTGATGAGCGGCATCACAACTACTTGGCCTGCACCCCTGGTGGCTTATCAGCGGCTGCATGCCGGCCCATCACGTTTCGTTTTAGCTGGTTGAAGAACCGGCCCGGACGCTGTCAGGCAGTGTCCGGGCCGGGTGGTATCTGTCTCTGCCGGGTGCCTTAGGGTGTTGGCACCTTGGAGTAGTTAGTGGTGAAGGCTTGTATCTGTGAGTCCTGGGCCGAGTAGATGATCTTTGTTTCGGTTGTGCTTGCGTCAAGGACGACCCGTGCGGGTACGTTGCTGACGATGTTGTTCGAAGCCAGGTAATTGCGCGTTCCGCTTCTTACCAGCACGATGGTGGGCACGGCTCCGGCAGGACGAATGAATTGTGTGGCGACGCCATAGGAAAAGTGGTTCGCAGTCACCGTGTTGTTGTTGCCGTTGAGGTGGAGCAGGCCAAAGTAGTCGTCCTTGCCGTTGTTGATGGAGCTCTCCGTGTCTGTGCGGAAGAACTGGTTGCTCGAGATCAGGTTCTCATCGCTCCCAGGTTCCAAAATGACCATTCCAGGCCAGGAGCTGACGAACTTGTTGGCGGTGATGGACGACCGCTTGGTGTTGACCAGGCGAATCGAGCCGTACCAGAGCAGTGAATTGCCCGAGATCAGCATCCCTTCCGCGTTTTCGGCGAAGACGGCAGAGCCGGCCCATGCGCTGATGAGGAAGTTGTTGGTGATTCGGGCAACCTGGGACGCCCCCAGCAGTTCAACGCAACTGCCACACTCAGCGATGAAGTTGTTGGTGATGTAAGGCGCGTCAGCCCCGCGAATGACAAGAGCATGCGTGAGGTATACAAAGCCCATGCCTTCGATGCGGAAGGAGTCATTATCTGTCTCTACGAGAATGCCGGTTTTCCCATTGCCGGGGATGTACGGTTTGGAGCTGCTGACACCGTCGATGCAGAAGTCCCTGAACTCGATGGAGTTGAGCCGGCCAACGGTGGCCGGGCTGCCACTTCGCGCCACGAGGAATGCTTCACTTTGGCCGTCGGTATTTTTCACGCGGATGTGGCTTGCTCCGGGCAGTGTTTCTACCCACTGGGAGGCATTGCTTTCATCGCGGATGGCTTCAGAAAGAAATCCGTGGCCGGATCCCTTGATCTGCAGGTGACTGATGTCTATGGTGACGCGGGTCAGGAGATCGTAATGCCCCGGCGGGATGTAGATGACGGCGCCCGGCCTGGTGGTTTGGGTGTTTTGGGTGGCCTTGATGTCTGCGATGATCTCGTTCATCACCTTGCCGATGTCGACGTAAGGTGAAACGCTGGCGCCCGGCCAGGTAGTGACGTCATAGACGGTCTGGGGCATGGGTGACTTCCTTGTCTGGTAATGGAAAAACTGTGACCTGGAGCGCCCTAAAGGACGCCGATGATGGTGGCGGTGTCCGGTGCTGCGGGCGGCAGGTACTCCATTTGCGGGGAGGCAGCGGCTGGCTGGACCAACTGCGGGGATATGAACAGAAATCCTTGAGCCATGAGCCCGAGGGCCAAGACCTGGACCACGGACCGACGGGTCACGTTTCGTTCTGGTAATTGCACGGCACTCCTCAAGGGTGCGTTCGGGTAATTATTTACCGGCATAAGAAAAACGTTTGCGCGAACGTTTGAATGAGTAAAGCGGGAAGCGATCATATCTGTCAAGAGGTTTTCCGCGGGGGCAGCAACCCGGAGGGCCATCCGGGTTCGCCTATTGCGTCTCCTCGCCGGCAGGGCCTACGCTTCGTACGTTTGCGCGAATGTTTGGCAGTGACTCTTTTCTCATGCCGTGGCCTGCCGGACGCATCTTCCCCGGCTTCCCATGTTTCCTGGCTCCGTTGTCCTGTCTTTGCGCGCCCAGTTGAACCCCGGACGTTCCACTCTCGTTAGCAGGACGGCCGGGGCGCGGGCAGGCGGTACCCGGCCCGCTGCGCATTCCTTACATCCATGCTTTGTCGCACAACGCGTGCCGATGGGAAACCGGACCGTGCCGTGCGCGAAGCCGACGAAGGGCACCTATCAACGATGATGAGACGCACCAAACCCGTGCTGTCCTGGATCGCGGCAATAGCGGTCGCCGCGTCCGGCCTGTCGCTGGGAGCAACCTCGGCCCAGGCCACGGACCCCGATCCCGCCACTCAGCAGTACCGGCCCCTGTTGCATTACACCCCGCAAAAGAACTGGATGAACGACCCCAACGGGCTGGTCTACCACAACGGGACTTACCACATGTACTACCAGTACAACCCCCTCGGAACCACGTGGGGAAACATGAGCTGGGGGCACGCCACCTCAACGGACCTGGTCCACTGGCAGGAAAAACCGCTCGCCATTCCGCAAACATTCAACGGAGCGGGACAGTCCGTCGAGGACATCTTCTCTGGGTCCGTTGTGGTAGACACCCAGAACACCAGCGGATTCGGCAGCCTTGGGAATCCACCATTAGTGGCGGTGTACACGAGCAACTTCACCGGCGCCCACCCCACGCTTGCCGGCAAGCAGGCCCAGGCACTCGCCTACAGCACGGACAACGGAGAAACCTGGACCAAGTACGCCGGCAATCCCGTCCTGAACCGCAACACCAGTGACTTCCGGGACCCGAAGGTGTTCTGGTACCAGGGCCCGACCGAATCCTATTGGGTAATGGCCGCCGTGGAGGCCAACGAACACCGCATGCTCTTTTACAAGAGCAGCAACCTGAAGAACTGGGACTACCTGGACGATTTCAAACCGGCCAATGCCACCGGTGGGCAGTGGGAATGCCCGGACCTGTTCCCCCTCGCCGTGGACGGGGACCCGAACAACATCAAGTGGGTACTGGCAGTGAACATCAATCCTGGCGCCGTGGCCGGCGGCAGCGGCGGGCAGTACTTCGTGGGGTCTTTCAACGGGACCACCTTCAGCTCGGAAACCACTGACCCTGCAGACGTGGCACCGCCGGGCACCGCGATCGCCGGCTTCAACGACGGCAGCTACAGCGGCTGGAACGTCCAGAACGATGCGGCCAACCCCTCCGGCCCCTGGGGAAGTGTGCCACCTGACGGGACGCTTCCGGGGCAGCAGGCAGTGTCCGGTGCCATCGGAACGGGCTTGGTCAACAGCTTTCATGGCGGGGACACTCCCGTGGGCACCATGGAGTCCGCCCCGTTCACGGTAGGCAAGGACTACATCAATTTCCTGGCCGGCGGCGGAAGGCATGCCCGGCTACCCGACGAACAGCCAGGAACGCAGCCACCTCCCGGCTACATGCTTTTCGACGGATTCGACTATCCCGGGACCCTCACCGACGCCGGATGGCAGCTGACCGGCGACTTCGAGGCTGCACGCAACCCATCCACCACCGGCGGGGAGTTCGCCATCGGCAAACGCATCAACACCTTTGAGGGAGGCTCCAAAGCCGACGACAACATAGGGACCATCACTTCCCCAGAGTTTTACCTCACCAACACGAACATCGGATTCCTGCTGGGCGGCGGTGCCCGGACCGACGGGCAGCTCCAGGTGGAACTGCTAGTTGGCGGCGTGCCGGTCCGTACCACCACAGGCACCAACTCGGGCGACCTGAACTGGAAGAACTGGGACGTGTCACAGTACTTCGGCCAGGTCGCCCGCATCCGGATCGTAGACAACGCCACAGGACCGTGGGGGCACCTCACCCTGGACAACATGGTGCTTGGCTCTGAACCGGCGAAGCCACGAAGCAGCGAAACCAGCGTCAACCTGGTGGTGAACGGGCAGGCCGTCCGCACAACCACCGGTTCCGACTCCGAGCATCTGGAATGGAAGACCTGGGACGTCACCGAGTTCAAGGGAAGCCAAGCCACCATCAAAATCGTGGACAACAACCGCGGCGGCTGGGGACATGTCCTTGCCGACGAGTTCGTGCAGTCCGATGTCACCCGGCTGGAACAGCACGACTGGCTGGACTGGGGCAGAGACTACTATGCAACCGTCTCCTTCAACAACGCCCCCGACGGTAAGCGGATCATGCTGGGCTGGATGAACAACTGGGACTACGGGCAGGCGACGCCCACGTCAATATGGCGCGGGACGATGGCACTGCCACGTGAAGTAACGCTGACCCAGACACCACAAGGACCACGGCTCCGGCAAAAAGCGGTAGCCCAGGCTGACACATTAAAGAACACCACTGCCGCCTACTCCATAAGCCAGCCTCAGGTCATTCAGCCAGGCAACAGCAACTTGCCCATCTCAGGAGACGTTGTCCAGATCGACGCGGAATTCTCGCCGGGCACCGCATCTGCCTTCGGCCTGAAGGTACTGGGCAACGGAACAGAGTCGACCCGCGTAGGCTACACGGCAACGAGCGGCCGTGCCTTCATTGACAGGACGAACTCGGGAAATGAGAGCTTCCACCCTGCATTCGCTTCCGTGGACGATGTGCCTGTCCAGCTCATCAACGGCAAACTTCGGCTGAGGCTTTACGTCGACCGGTCCTCTGTCGAAGTCTTTGCACAGGACGGCCTCGCCACACTGACCGACCAGGTCTTTCCTGCGTCCGGTGCCACCACCCTGTCCGTGTTCGCCGACGGAGGCACTGCCACCCTGGAGAGCCTCACGGTCACACCGCTAAACAAGGCCATGTGGTGAGGCTTCGAGTTCCCAATCACATAAATCAAGACCAATAGCAGCAGGTGCCGTTCCGGCCTTCCGGAACGGCACCTGCTGCTCCAACATCTGGCCTGGAACTCAACGAGGTGGCTGCTCGGTAAACTGTCGGAAGTTGCGCGAAACGTTCGCGTAAACGATTCCCTGAGGACGGCGACGATGACGACGATGGTAAAAGTGGCCAAGCTTGCGGGCGTGTCCATCTCCACCGTCTCGCACGTCCTCAACGGCACCCGCCATGTTAACGACGAGACACGGCAGAAAGTCCTCAAAGCCATCGAGGAAACGTCCTACCGCCAGGACGCACTCGCCAGGGCCATGCGCCGCTCACGGACGGACAGCATCGGACTGATCGTGTCCGACGGCGGCGAACCGGCTTTTGCCGAAATGATCCGCGGCGTCGAGCAGACAACAGCGCGCCAGGGCGTCACCCTGCTTCTGGCAAACTCCGCGGAGGACCCGAAGCGCGAGGCCCGCGCCGTCCAGGCCCTCCTGGAGCGCCGGGTGGACGGCATCATCCTTGCCCGGGCCGCCGGGTCCGGCCCGGAGGCATTGGCCGAACTCGCCCACCAGGACACTCCCCTGGTGCTGATGGACCGCCTCTCCGATGAATCCTACGACCAGGTGGGCGTGGAGAACCGGGAGCCCATCAATGAGCTGGTACAGCACCTCAACGACCAGGGCCACGAACGGATCCTGCTGATTGTTGGGGATACCCGCGTGACCACCCTGCGGGAGCGCCACGAGGCTTTCACTGAAGCCATGGAAGCCGCCGGCATCCCCGCCAAGAAGCAACTGACGGTACTTGCCGAGAACCTGAAGAAGATCGACGCGGGCATCAGCAAGGCTTTGGCCGCCGCGAAGCCGCCAACCGCGGTCATCGCCTGCAGCACAGTCCTCGCGGCGGCTGCCCTCCGCCAGGTTCAGCAACGCGGACTGTCCATGCCGGATGATATTGCCTTTGCCACCTTCGACGGCTTCGCCTATGCGGACCTTTTCGAACCCCAGCTCACCACCGTCCGCCAGCCTGCCTTCAAAGTGGGAGCCACGGCTGCGGAACTCCTTGCCAAGCGCATTGAAGACAAGTCCGGCGAGCCCTCCACCGTACGCCTCTCACCGACCATCGAATACCGCGCCTCCACCGGAGTTATACCGGTCGTCTAGGCCCTCGTCCCGGCCGGCCTGTGAAACCCAGATAAAAACTTTCGCGTGACCCATTGCACATCGAAACGTTTGCTTCTACCATCGAAACGTTCGCGCAATCGTTTCGCTAAGGAGCCGCAGTGGCAACCATCGTCGATGTTGCATCCCTTGCCGGCGTTTCGACGTCCACTGTGTCGCACGTCCTCAACGACACCAGGCATGTTGAGCCGGAGACCAAGGAGCGTGTTATCAGTGCTGTGCGGGCCACGGGCTACCGGCGGGACGCACTGGCCCGTTCCATGCGCCGCGCCCGGACTGACTCCATCGGCCTGGTGGTTTCGGATGCCGGTGAGCCGGCGTTCGCGGACATGGTGCACGGGGTGGAAGAGGCCGCGGCCCAAAACGGCCTGTCCCTGCTGCTGGCGAACTCGGCGGAAGATCCCGCCCGGGAACGCGCGGCGGTAGAGGCTCTCCTGGACCGCCGGGTGGATGGCCTGATCATTGCACGGGCGGCCGGTTCCAGCGGCGGGCTGCTGACGAGAATCCGTGAGGAAAAGAAGCCGCTGGTCCTGCTGGACCGCCTTGCGGACCTGGACGTGGATCAGGTGGGGGTCAATAACGAGTCCGCGATGGCGGCACTGGTTGAACATCTCGCCGCCCGCGGCCACCAGCGGATCCTGCTGGTCTCCGGGGATTTGCGGGTTTCATCGCTCCGTGAGCGCTACGACGGTTTTCACGCCGCCATGTTGGATCGGGGCTTGGAGGTGCCCGCCGGACTGGTGTGTGAGGGGACGGTAACTGCGGCATCGACGTTCGACCGGGTGCGGAGACTGCTCACCACATCCAAGGACCGTCCCACGGCGGTCCTGGCTTGCAGCACGCTGCTGGCCGCCGGCGCTTTGCGGGCCATGCAGCATGAAGGCCTGCAGGTGCCGGGCACCATGGCGTTTGCGACGTTTGACGGGTTCACCTACTCGGACCTCTTCGAACCCCAGATCACCACCGTCCGCCAACCGGCGTTCCGGCTGGGTGAGAGTGCCGTGGGTTTGCTCCTGCGGCGTATCGAAAGCCCCGATGCTCCCACCGAGATCCTCCGCCTCGAATCAGAAATCGAATTCCGCCGCTCCACCGAATAACAGCCCGACCAACTGCCCACCAAACAGCTACACACAACCCCATCGCATCCCATTAGGCCCCCTCCAGGCGCCGCGTGCAAAGGAGCATTACATGAGAAAAGCAGTCCGCACCTCCATCGCCACGGCGGCCGCCGTGGCCCTGCTGGCGCTCACCGCCTGCGGGAGTGCCACCCAGTCCGCCGGGCCCGCGGCGGACGGGCCCTATGCGGCCCCTGCCAAGGAAATCACCGCCACCATCTCCGTCTCGAACTGGGGCGATCCAGGGGACAAAGCCGTGTACGACGGCGTGGCCGAGCGCTTCAAGCAGAAGTACCCGAACGTGACGGTGAACAACAACTTCACCCCCATCACCACGTGGACCGAGTACGTCAACAAGCTGGTGACTCAGGCCGCAGCGGGTCAGGCTCCGGACGTCATCAACATCGCCACCGAGGGCGTGGAGCTGGGCCTGGCCAACGAACTGTTTTCGCCCCTGGACGGTTTCCTCAAGAACGACCCCGAGTCCAAGGCCCTGCGCGAGGACATCGATCCCAAGCTGCTCGCGGGATTTGGCAAGGACGGCTCCACGTACCTGATGCCCAACACCTTCAACACCATGGTGATCTACTACAACACCAAGATGTTCGCGGCCGCCGGCATCGAACGGCCTAGCGATGACTGGACTTGGGACGATTTCCTGGAGATCTCCAAGAAACTGACGACCGGTTCCGGCGCTAACAAGGTCTACGGGTTCGCCATGCCGTACTACTCCTTCGGCATCACTCCGTGGCTCTACTCCAACGGCACCTCCATGATGAGTGAGGACCTCAAGACGGCCCAACTGACCGATCCGAAAGTCCAAAAGACCGTGGAATGGGTGCGGGATCTGGCCACCAAATACGGTGTGTCACCGCAGCCTAAGGGCTCCGACCCGTACCAGCTGTTCCCCGCCGGCAAGGCAGCCATGACCGGGGCCGGGCACTTCGTCACCGGCGGATTCGCCAAGGCCGGCTTCTCCGATTACGACATCCTCCCCTGGCCGAAGGGAACTACCAAGTCCACCGTTTTCGGCGCCGGAGCGTTCGCCATCTCCAAGACCTCCAAGAACCAGGAGCTGTCCTGGGAGTTCATCAAGATGCTCACCGACCAGCAGACCCAGAAGAAATGGGCCGACGCCGGCTCCGCGGTTCCGTCCACCAAAACGGCGGCCTCCTCAAAGGAATTCCTTGCGGCACCGGAACATGCCAGCGAGTTCTACAACTCCCTGTCCTACGCCAAACCGGTAGCGGCCCCCGGCGCCTACAACGTGCTGGATCCGGCGTTCATGCGGGCCATGGATGAGATCATGTCCGGCCAGGACATCGGCTCCTCCCTTCAGAAGGCGCAAAAGGATGTAGAGGAGGCGTTGCAGAAGTGACCCTGACCGCCCCCAAAACCGCGCTGCCCCCCGCGCCCCCGTCGGGGCGCGGGGGCCGCCCCGGGCGCCAAAGCACCGCCCGCCGTCGGGAAGCCCTGACCGGCTACCTCTTCACCGCCCCCACCGTCATCGGGTTCCTGGTCTTCGTCCTCGGCCCCCTGGTCGCCGCCCTGTACCTGAGCCTGACCAAGTACAACATCCTCACGGCACCCAAGTTCATCGGCCTCGACAACTACGCGAGAATGTTCCGGGACGAACGCCTGGCCACCACCTACGGCAACACTGTCCTGTACGTCGGGGCGGCCGTCGTCCTCATCAACGGCTTCGCACTCCTGTTCGCCGTCCTGATCAACCAAAAGCTCCCCCGGGCCCTGACCTACGTGTTCCGCTCCGCGTACTTCTTCCCCTATCTGGTGGCACTGGTGTACGTGTCCATCATCTGGCAGGCACTGTTCCAGAAGGATACGGGAATCCTGAACTACTACCTCACGGCCATGGGCGGGGAACGGATCGACTGGCTCAACAGCTCCGAGTTCTCCAGGGTATCGGTGATCATCGTCGACACCTGGCGGAACGTCGGGTTCGCCATGCTGATCTTCGTGGCCGCCCTCCAGGAAGTCCCCAAGGACATGGTGGAGGCCGCCCGCGTGGACGGTGCCAACGAGTGGCAGATCTTCCGGCGCATCGTGCTGCCGATGATCAGCCAGGCAACGTTCTTCAACGTCACCATCACCATCATCGGCGCGTTCCAGATCTACGAGTCCATCATCGTCCTCACCCGGGGAGGCCCTGGCGATGCCAGCCGCAGCGTGGTGATGTACATCGCCGAAGTGGCCTTCAACAAGTTCGATATGGGCTACGCCTCTGCCATCGCGGTCACGCTGTTCCTGATCATCATGCTGGTGACGCTGGTGCAGTTCCGCCTCAGGAAGTCGTGGGTGAACAATGAGTAACACCAATGCCGCGATCAGTGCGAGCCGCAGCTCCGTGCAGCGCCGGCGGCCCCGCCCCGGCGTCGGGAAGAGTGTTTCCGTGGCGCTGCTGGTCCTGGGCGCCATCGGGATGGTCGCCCCGTTCCTGTGGATGTTCACCACCTCGCTCCGGGACGCCAGCCACGCGTACGACCTGCCGCCGCAGTGGTTGCCCACGGAGTGGGGCTGGTCCAACTACGCCGCGGCCGTGAACGGGCCGGTACCCATCCTGCGGAACATGTTCAACAGCGCGGTTATCGCCATCGCCGTCAGCGTCGGCATGATCATCACAGCGCCGATGGCCGGCTACGCGTTTGCCAAACTGCAGTTCCCCGGCCGGAACTTTATCTTTGTGGGCCTGCTGTCCTCGCTGATGGTGCCGGCCCAGGTGACCATCATTCCGCTGTTCCTCCTGATGCGGGCCCTCGGCCTGCTGGACAACCCGCTCAGCCTGATCCTCCCCGGCATCACTGGGGCGCTGGGTGTGTTCCTGCTGCGGCAGTTCTTCCTGGGCCTGCCGCAGGAAATCATCGACGCCGCCCGCATGGATGGCGCCACCGCCTGGCAGACCTACCGGCTGATCGCGCTGCCGCTGGCCAAGAACGCTGTCAGCACCCTGGGCGTCATCACGTTCCTGGGCAGCTGGAACGCCTACTTCGCCCCCTCCATCTTCCTCAACAGCACGGACACCGCCACCCTGCCGCTGGGCCTGGTCCTGATGCTCGGCCCGTACGGCGCCGGCAACGTGGCCCAGGTGATGGCCGCAACCACCATCGCCATCGCCCCGGCACTGATCGTCTTCCTTGTGGCCCAGCGATGGATCATCGCCAGCCTCACGCAGTCGGCCGTCAAGGGCTAATCAACAACTCTTTCCCGAAAGGTACAACCACCATGGCAACATCGCCGCGCTCCGGCCTGCTCTCCAGCCTCACCAAACTCTCCACCGCCCGCACCGCCCGCGCCTCCAGCTGGGACCAGACCGGTCGAAACCGCGACAACTGGATCATCATGCCCGGCGAGGAACGCGTCCTGGCAGACCTTGAGGGACCCGGGGCCATCACCCATATCTGGATGACCCAGTCCTGCCGCATCCAGCCCGGCCCGGGCCAGATCTCTCCCGAACTGGTGGGCGTCCCCATGCTGGAAATCCACAACGCGCTGGGCGTCAGCTGGGAGGTGGTGGACCCGGACTACTACCGCAAGGTTGTTTTGAAGATGTACTGGGATGACCAGGAGACCCCCAGCGTCATTGCGCCCCTGGGCGATTTCTTCGGCCTGCTGAACTCGCTGTCCGGCTCCTACGACTCCCTGCCACTCTCTGTTTCGGCCAAGGAACCGGAACTGAACACCTTCGGCGGCAGCGCGGCGTTCAACAGCTATTTCGAGATGCCCTTCAACTCCCGGGCCCGCATCGTCGTCGAAAACCAGAACGACATCCCGTACCTGCAGTACTTCTACATCGACTACGAGCTCTACACCGAGCCCCTGCCGGAAGACACCGCCTACTTCCACGCCCACTGGCGCCGGCAAAAGCCGAACGCCGGCTGGGGCCCCGACCTGCAGACGAACAGCATTGAGGTGGCCATCCCCAACCTCACCGGCGAAGACAACTACGTGGTCCTGGAAACCGAGGGCCAGGGCCACTATGTGGGCTGCAACCTCGCTGTCCGTCACTTCCAGGGCTCCTGGTGGGGCGAAGGTGACGACATGATCTTCATCGACGACGACACGTGGCCCCCCAGCCTCCACGGCACCGGTATGGAAGACTACTTCGGCCACGCCTGGGGCATGCAGCACAACGCCTTCCTGATGAACGGCACAATGGTCCACGAGGAAAACGTGCCCGGCTTCCACCACAGTTACCGCTTCCACATGACCGATCCCATCCGTTTCCAGAAGCGCATCAAGGTCACGTTCGAACACGGCCACGCCAACCATCTCTCAGATGACTGGTCCTCCACCGCTTACTGGTACCAGACCCTCCCCTCCCCCGTCCTGGACATCGACGCCGTCGAAGACCGGCTCCCGCTGCGGCCCCGCGACCAGGTGGAAGAACTCCCGCTGCCGGACCTGACACCGGCCCAGCAGGCCGCCCGGGACGCCTCCGCCGAACGGATGCGGAAGTTCACCGAAGCCCGCGACGCCGTCCGGAACGAACGACGCGCCGAGATCGACCATTGGGAAAAGGCGAACGCCGAGCAGGCCCGGGAGATCCGCCAACGTTATCTGGCCGCCAACACCGTCCCCGTCTCCTGACCACGCAGCCAGCCATAACAAAGGACCAGCATGAACGCACACGATTCACGGCCCGCCTTCCACTTCACGGCTGCCGAGGGGTGGATCAACGACCCCTTGGGCGTCACCTGGAAGGACGGCCAGTACCACCTCTTCTACCAATACGTTCCCGGCCGCACCACCTGGGCGCCCAACTGTCACTGGGGCCACGCCACCTCTCCGGATATGATCGCCTGGACCGAGCAGGGCGTCGCCGTCGCTCCGGGGGACGGGGATGACGGCATCTGGTCAGGGTCCATCGTCACGGACACGGATAAGGTCGCCACCATGTTCTACACCTCGGTCACCGAACCGGACATCGGCATCGGCACCGTACGCACAGCAACCCCGGACGACGCCTCCTGGAACAACTGGACCAAGGGTCAGAAGCTGATGACCTCACCCGACCTCGGCGTGGTGGCGTACCGGGACCCCTTCGTGTTCCGGGACGCCGGCCAATGGCGGATGTTCGTGGGTGCCGGGCTGGAAGGCGGCACCGCAGCGGCCGTCTCCTACAGCTCCCCGGACCTGACCCAATGGGCCCTGGACGGGATTGCCGCACAGCGCGCCGGCACCGAAACGGAACCGGTGTGGACCGGCACCATGTGGGAATGCCCGCAGCTGTTCGACATCGACGGCTCGCACGTCCTCGTCACGTCCATCTGGGAGGACGACGTGCTGCACTACGTGGCCTACGGTGTGGGCAGCTACGCGGACGGCAGGTTCACCGCCAGGTCCTGGGGGCAACTGAGCTACGGCAAGAGCTACTACGCCCCCTCATTCTTCCGCGACAAGGACGGCGCACCGTCGCTGATCTTCTGGGTCCGAGGCGTCATCAGCCCCGAAGGACAATGGGCCAGCGCACTTAGCGTCCCGCACACGCTCACCCTGGACGGGGACACACTGGTCGCCACGCCGCACGCCGACCTCAATCAGTACATGGAGCCGGGGCGCCTGGAGCAGGTGGACGGAGCTTTTGAAGCCGTGCTTGACGGCGGCGCGGACCTCCTCTGCAGCGTCACTGACGGAACGATCATCAGCCTGGCCGCCCCGGAGGGGCCGCTGGTCAGCCTCCGGCACAACGGGGACGGCTTTGAAGTCACCGCACCGGGGAATCCTGACTTCGCCGGCGTGTTCTTCCCGGCAGATAACGCGGCCGATATCCGGGTTCTCACTGACTCCGGCGTACTCGAGATCTCCGCCCGGCAGGGCATCTTGGCTGTCCCGCTGCCGATCCTCGATTCCCCAGCAACGTTAGCCGTTGAGGGCGCGCCGTCAAAGCCGCAGCTGCGCAAGATCTCAACGCCGAAGGGCAGGACAGATGGGATCCTCCAAGCCGTGGTGTCGGGACAGCCATGACCGGGGCACCAGCTCCGGGAAGTGTCCACCCGGAAGTCGTCGTCGTGGGCGAATCATTGATCGACATCATCAGCACTGTAACCGGGCCGGTGGAGTACGCTGGCGGCTCAGGCCTGAACGTGGCGTTCGGACTGGGACGGCTGGGCAGGGCCACCGCTCTGCTAACGGTGCTGGGCGCAGACCAGCGCGGCCAAGCAATACGGCAGCACCTCGATTCCGCCGGCGTCGAGCTCCTGCCAGGTGCCGTACGCCTGAAACGGACGTCCACCGCGAAGGCCACCCTCGACAGCTGGGGTGCGGCACACTACACCTTCGACATCGAGTGGAACCTGCCCCCGGTTGCGCCAACGTTCGCCCCGCGGGTGCTTCATGCCTGTTCCCTGGCTACCTTCCTGGAGCCCGGCGCGACACAGGTCCGCTCCCTACTGGCATTCTTCAACGGCAGGTGCCTCATCACCTACGATCCCAACATCCGCCCGGGCATCATCGGAGACCACGACAAGGCACAACGGACATTCGAGCGAACCGCCTCTCTCGCCACTCTGGTCAAACTAAGCGACGAGGATGCCGCCTGGCTCTATCCAGGTCTTGCGATTGGGGATGTCGCCCGGCACATCCTGGGGCTCGGTGTGAAGGCCGTCGTAGTCACAGCGGGTGCTGAGGGCGCAAACCTCTATTCAGATCTAGACCACGTGTCCGTCCCCGCCCCCGCGGTCACGGTAGCGGACACCGTGGGTGCTGGCGACTCCTTCATGGCCTCTATCATTGCCAGCCTTCTGGAATGCCCGGAGCAAGACTTCGACAGGCAACAACTTGAGCGGCTGGGTACAGTGGCCGCGGCAGCCGCAGCAATCACGGTTACCCGGCACGGAGCCAACCCACCGACAGCCGCCGAACTGGACGAGGCCTTGGCTCTTTCAGTTTGAGCAGCATTTGCCACCGAGACCAGCGACACGACCGTCATCACGAAGGCGGCACAACTCGGCGCAAAACGCTGACGGTTACTCGACTAGAAAAGGTTATGTTCCTCTCCACAAGAGTATAAGTAGCGTCGATCCGACAAGCTGGCGAGGATCCAGGGCTGAAGGGACTGAGCGCGGTAAGTCACGTGCCCAGTCCTTTCAGCTTTCCTCAGCAGTTGTGAAGTGCCACAGCAGAAAAGTGAACTTGGACGGTGCGTAGCCGCGCATACCTGTCGGCCTGAGCCACACCCCAATCTGACGTCAGGCACCCACCGAATCGCTGTCAGAATAGGGTCCGACTTCATCATCTCTGACATTTGCTCGAGACGCTCTTAGACCTCAACCTGGCACCGTTGAATGGCCGCGGCGCAACACCTGATCCGTCATCAGTGTCCGGCTGGGGTACGACGGTTGGGTGCAACTCAACTGCCTCGACGGTGACGGGACAATTCAGCTCTGGCGACGCTACATTCGTGCGACTGTTCTTAGGAACTGGGGGTGACTGCCGGCGCCGGCGAGACGGCCCAGCCGGCCTTCCGGGAACCTAGCCGATCAGCGCGAGCACGGCCCCTGCCGCCACAACTCCCCCGGCTCCCGTGCGGACGTCGGTGACAGTCCCGTCCCGGTGCGCGGCGATCTGGGTTTCCATCTTCATGGCTTCAAGGACAACCACCGGGTCCCCGGCCGACACCTCGGCGCCCGGCTCGACGAGCCACTTCACCACGGTCCCGGCCATGTCGGCGCGCAGCTCGCCCGGATCGGCGGCGGCAGCAGCGCCGTCGGACGCTGTTTCCACGGACACGCCAGCAGGCAGCGGGCCTCCGGACATCGTCCGACCAGACAGTGCCCAGCCGTCCAGCAAATCGGCCGGAAGGCCGACGGCGAGGCGGCGCCCGTCCACGTCGACGGTGATGGTGCGGCGTTCACCGTCGGGAGCGGTGGTGCTGTAGCCGGGGTCAGCCGGGATCTTGTCCGCGAAGTCGGTTTCGATCCAGCGGGTGTGGATCCCGAGCCCGTTCTCGGAGGTGAAGTCCGGAGACTCCAGGACGGCCCGGTGGAACGGCAGCACGGTGGCCACCCCGGTGATGCGCATTTCGGCGAGGGCACGGCGTGCGCGGCGCAGGGCCTGCTGGCGGTCCGCGCCGGTGACGATCAGCTTCGCGAGCAGGGAATCGAACTGCGGCGCCACGAAGGAACCGGAACGGACCCCGGTGTCGAGCCGAATGCCCGGGCCGGTGGGCCCGGCGAATTCTCCGATGGTGCCGGGCGAGGGCAGGAAGCCGCGGCCCACGTCCTCGGCGTTGAGCCGGAATTCGAAGGCGTGTCCGCGCGGCGCCGGGTCCTCGGCCAGGCGCAGCGGCTCCCCCGCGGCGATCCGGAACTGTTCCTGGACCAGGTCGATCCCCGTGGTTTCCTCCGTGATCGGGTGCTCCACCTGGAGCCGGGTGTTCACTTCGAGGAAGGCGACGGTGCCGTCCGCCGCGACCAGGAACTCCACCGTGCCGGCGCCGGTGTAGCCGGCTTCCCGGCAGACCGCCTTGGCGGCGTCGTAAATCATTGTGGTCTGTTCCTCGCTCAGGAACGGCGCGGGCGCCTCTTCCAGGAGCTTCTGGTGCCGGCGCTGCAGGGAGCAGTCGCGGGTTCCGACGACGACGACGTTGCCGTGCGCGTCCGCCAGGACCTGGGCCTCGACGTGGCGCGGACGGTCCAGGTAACGCTCCACGAAGCATTCGCCCCGGCCGAACGCGGCAACTGCCTCACGGACGGCGGAGTCGAAGGCTTCCTCAACCTCGTCAAGGACCCGGACCACCTTCATGCCGCGGCCGCCGCCGCCGAAAGCGGCCTTGATGGCGATGGGCAGGCCGTGCTGTTCGGCGAAGGCCCGGGCCTCGGCGGCGGTGTCCACAGGTCCGTCGCTGCCGGCGACCAGCGGCGCGCCGGCCCGGACGGCGGCGTCGCGGGCTGTGATCTTGTTGCCGAGCAGCCGGATCGCATCCGGCCTCGGTCCGATCCAGGTCAGTCCGGCGTCGATGACGGCCTGGGCGAAGTCGGCGTTCTCGGAGAGGAAGCCGTAGCCGGGGTGGACGGCGTCCGCTCCGGACTCGGCCGCCACTGCCAGGAGCTTGGGGATGTTCAGGTAGGTGTCGGCGGGCGAGTTGCCGTCCAGGCTGAACGCCTCATCCGCGGCGGAAACATGCAGGGCGTCGGCGTCGATGTCGGCGTAGACGGCGACGGACGCCAGCTGCGCGTCGTCGCAGGCCCGGGCTATGCGGACCGCGATTTCTCCACGGTTGGCGATCAGGACCTTGCGCATCAGTTACTCGCTTCTTCGTCGGTGGTGGTGTGTTCGTTAGGGGTGTGGTCAGTGGCGGTGCGTTCAGTGGGACCGTGTTCGGCCCAGCGGAAGCGGATCTTGCCGCCGATGGGGACCTGCGCGGCGAGGTCCAGCTGGGAGTCGACCACCACGCCGATCACCGGGTAGCCGCCGGTGATGGGATGGTCGGCAAGGAAGAGCACGGGCAGGCCCTCCGGCGGGACCTGCAGGGCGCCCGCCACGGTGCCCTCGCTGGCCAGCTCGCCCTGGCGGCTGCGCTGCAGCGGCGTCCCGTCCAGCCGCATGCCGACGCGGTTGGACTGGGCTTTCACCTCCCAGTCCTGGGCGGCGAAAGAGTCCAGGGCCGCCTGATCGAACCAGTCGGCGCGGGGGCCGGGGACTACGTCGAGGACGGTCACCCCGGCGCCCGGGTAGTCCGGCTGCAGTTCGGGGGCCCCGACGACGCCGGATTCGGCCTCTCCGCCGGCAGCCACAACCTGTCCTGCGGCCAGGGGTGCAGGGCCGATCCCGGACATGGTGTCCGTGGAGCGGCTGCCCAGCACCGGAGCCGCATCCACGCCGCCGCGGACCGCGAGATAGCTGCGGAAGCCGCTGTGCGGCGCGCCAAGGCTGAGCGTTTCGCCGTCGAGCAGCGCGAACGGGGTGGCCATCAGCGCTGCGCGTTGCCAAGTGTCGCCGGCGTCGTCCGGCACCGATTCGATGTTCAGTGCTGACGGCGCCCCGGTGACCGCGAGGACCTGGTCCCCCACGGCCTGGACTGTGAGCCCGCCGGCGACAGTCTCGATGCCGGCTGCGCCGGGGGCGTTGCCGACGAGGCGGTTGGCCCGGCGCAGCGAGGCCCGGTCCAGCGCGCCGGCGGCGGAGACGCCCAGGCCGGAGTGGCCGTGCCGGCCGAGGTCCTGGACCAGGCTCTGCAGGCCCGGAGCAAGGATCCGGAGACCGCAGGTGACGTCCCTTGCGACGGCCGGTTCCGGCGCAGTGCCGGCGGCCACGGTCTCAGCGGCGGGCTCGGTACCGAGCGTGACCGCGTCCCGGACCGGCCGGAACTGCACCCGGTGTCCCGGCGCTGCCAGGGCGGGCTGCGCCCGGTCCAGGTCCCACATCCTGGCGTTGGTGCGCCCGATCAGCTGCCAGCCGCCCGGGGAACGGCGCGGGTACACGGCCGAGTAGTTTCCGGCCAGCGCCACGGAACCTGCGGGAACAGCGGTGCGCGGCGAGCTGCGCCGGGGCACCTCCAGCTGCTGGTTCTCCCCCACCATGTACCCGAAGCCGGGCGCGAAGCCGGCGAAGGCCACTGTCCAGACCTGGCCGGAATGGGCGGCGATCACGCCCTCGGTTCCCAGTCCGGTGAGCTGCCCGACTTCGGCGAGGTCCTCGCCGTCGTACACGGTGTCGATGACCACCAGCTCGCCGTCGCGCTGCACCGGTGCGGTGAGGTCCAGCTGCAGCAGACGGGTGGCGATTCGCCGGGCCGAGGCGGGGGAATCGGACGTGACCAGGACGGTCTCGGCCGCGGCCAGCACGTCCTGCTGGCCCGGCAGCGGCTTCTCCAGCAGCAGCGCCTGCAGGGCAAGCACGTCCGGGGTGCCGGAGAGCTCGGCGAGGACCGCACGCGTTCCCACGGCCCGCACGGAGCGGACCTTGCGAACCGTGTTCCTTTGAACGGTTGCGTTCTCTAGCTTCTGGGTTTCCCCTGCTGTCTCAATCACGAGGTGCCTCACTCATTGTGCCGGTGAAAAATGCCGGTGAAATTGTGCCGGTGGACAGGTTCCACTGAACCGGATCCGAAGGGCTCAGGCGCGGGCTTCCTGCAGGAGCCGCTCTTCTTCGTCGGTATGCGGGTTGCGCCCGATGGCCAGCCCGATCACCGTCACGATCGAGGCGACCGCGAGGTAGCCGGCGATCAGGAACCAGTTGCCGCTGGCGGCGAAGAGGGCAGTGAAGACCAGAGGCGCGACGGCGCCGCCGATCACGCCGGCCAGCGTGTAGGCCAGAGAGCTGCCTGCGTAGCGCAGCCGGGCCGGGAACTGTTCGGTGATGTAGGCGGCCTGCGGGCCATACATGAAGGCGTGGAACGCAAGTCCGATCACGATGCCGACGGTGAGCGTAAGGACCGACTTGTCCTGGATCATGAGGAAGAACAGCGGGATGTAAACGGCGGTTCCGACGGCGGCGATGCCGTAGACGAGGCGGCGGTTGACGCGGTCCGTGAGGGCGCCCGCCGCGGGGATCAGGACCAGCTGGAAGGCGGAGCCGATCAGGATGGCGGTCAGTACGTTGCTGGTGCTCATGCCCAGTTGCTTGGTGGCGTAGACGGCCATGAAGACGGTGAGCAGGGAGTACAGCACGTCCGGGCTGATGCGGGACAGGGCGGCGGCCACGAGGGCGCGCGGCTCCTTGGTGAAGACCTCCTTGATGGGGGCCTTGGGCTGTTCGCCGTGGGCCTGGATGGCCTTGAAGATGGGGGTTTCCTCCAGCTTCAGCCGGATCAGCAGGCCGAAGCCCACCAAGAGGGCCGAGGCGAGGAAGGCCACACGCCAGCCCCAGGAGAGGAAGTCTTCGTTGCTGAGGGTCGCGGCGAGCACCGCCAGGACGCCGTTGGCCATCAGGTTGCCGGCGGGCGGTCCGATCTGCGCGGCGGAGGACCAGAAGCCGCGCCGCTTGGCGTCACCGAATTCGCTCGAGAGCAGGACGGCACCGCCCCATTCGCCGCCGACGCCGATGCCCTGCGCCAGGCGCAGCAGCACCAGGATGACGGGGGCAGCCAGGCCGATGGTGGCGTAGCCCGGAAGCGCGCCGATCACCACTGTTGCGATGCCGATCAGCAGCAGGGTGGTCACGAGGACGTGCTTGCGGCCGATCTTGTCACCGAGGCGGCCGAAGATCACGCCGCCGATTGGACGGGCGAGGTAGCCCACCGCAAAGGTCGAGAAGGACAGCAGCAGCCCGACGTATTCGTCATTGCCGGGGAAGAAGACCTTGGGGAACACCAGGGCGGAGGCCACCGAGTAGATCGCGAAGTCGTAGTACTCCAGCGAAGTGCCGGTGAGGCTTGCGATGTAGGCCTTGAAGGCGCCGGGCGGCAGCTTCCTCTTGCCGGCGGCCGGGGTGGCCTGGTGCTGTGCAGTCATGGTTTTCCTCCAGGTGTGCGGGGTGCTGCCTGTTGCGTGGGTGTAAGTGCGGGTGGTCCCGGCGGGCCCGGGGTGTGAAGCGGCGACGCGTCTGCCCAGACGAACGCGGCTTAGACGAACGCGGCGGTTTCGATTCCGGCGGCGTTGAGCGCCTCGCGTACTGCGGTGGCCATGGTGACCGCGCCCGGGGAGTCACCGTGCACGCAGATGCTTTCGGCGCGGATTTTCAGGATGGAACCGTCGATCGTGCGGACGGCGGAATCGGTGGCCATCCGGAGGACATGCTCGGTGACCAGAGCGGGGTCCTCCAGCACGGCTCCGGGGAGCGTACGGGACACAAGAGTTCCGTCCGGGTTGTAGGCGCGGTCGGCGAAGGCTTCCGTGACGGCGCGCAGGCCGGCGGCCTCGGCGAGACGCAGCACTTCGGAGCCCGGCAGGCCCAGGATCGGCAGGTGCGGGTCAACGGACTTCACGGCGTCGACGACGGCCTGCGCCTGGCCGGTGTGCGCGACAATCGCGTTGTAGAGCCCGCCGTGCGGCTTCACGTACCGGACCGTGCCGCCCTCGACGGCGGCCAGCGCCTGCAGCGCGCCGATCTGGTAGACGACGTCGTCCGCCAGTTCGATCGGATCGATGTCCAGGAACCGGCGGCCGAAGCCGGCGAGATCGCGGTAGCCGACGTGGGCGCCGATCACGACGCCGGCAGCCACCGCCTCCCGGCAGGTCCGGCGGATGACACGGGGGTCACCCGCGTGGAATCCGCAGGCCACGTTTGCGCTGGACACCGAGCGGAACATCGCCGTGTCGTCGCCCAAGGTCCAGCGTCCGAAAGATTCGCCAACGTCGCTGTTTAGGTCAATGGTTGCCATTTGTGATCCTCGTCTCATGATAGCCCCCTACTAAGGATGCACCACTTTCACCGATTGTTCAACAATCCGACGATTCAATATTGGAACAATCGTGTAGATTCGGCACTATGACGACTCCCGATGCAGCTGCCGGATCGGCCCTCGGCACGGCTGCGGCACGGCTGCGCGTGGCTGTTCCCTCCGTGGCGGACCGGGTGGCGACCGAACTGCGGCTGCAGCTGGCGGAGGGGATTCTGCTGCCGGGCACCCGGCTCACGGAATCGACCATCGCCGAAGACCTGGGCGTCTCCCGCAACACGGTCCGCGAGGCCTTCGCCGAGCTTGCGGCCGAGCGCCTGGTGGTGCGACACCCGAACCGGGGCGTCTTCGTGGCCAGCCTGGAGGCCGGCGACATCCACGATGTCTACACAGTGCGGCGCGCCATTGAAGTCAGTGCCATCCGTGGAGGCGGCAGCCCCGAGCGCGTGGCCGCGGTCCGCGCCGCCGTCGAAGAGGGCAAGGCCGCGGCCGCCGCCGGCGACGAGGAGGCTCTGGGCAGCGCCAACCAGCATTTCCATGGAGCGATCGTGGCCCTGGCGGGCAGCCGGCGGCTGGACACGATCATGGCCCAGGTCCTGGCCGAGATGCGGCTCTTCTTCCACAAGGCCACCCTGGATGCGCACTTCTACCGGGGCTGGCTGCCGGACAACGAGAAAATCTGCAACGCCCTCGAAGCCGGAGAACTGGACCGCGCCGGGGAGCTGCTGCTGGCCTATTTGGACCGGTCAGAGGTCCGGCAGGCCGCCGTCCACGGGGAGTGAGCCCGCGGGTCTCGCACGCTCCGCGACCCGCATTCCGCCACGCGACGCGGGTCAGCGACCCGCATTCCGCCACGCGACGCGCTGATTCCCTCCCGCTGCCGGAATTCCCGCGTCGCAAAGAATCTCCAGCATCCGGGGAGATTTTGCGCGTCATAAGACACCCCGACGCTCCGCGCGGCGGGGCTTGAGCGGGCCGGGGCCTGCATCCACTCGGATCCACGTATTGACAGAATGTAGCCACCGTCACATACTTGTGGAACCGATTCCATGGAATCGATTCCACAGGGGCAGGACCAGTGGCGGAGCGGTTCGAGGGCGAAAGGCACAGCAGTGACGGGATCTTCCATCACCATCAAGGACGTGGCGGCACTCGCCGGCGTCTCCGCCGCGACGGCGTCCAGGGTGCTCTCCGGAAACCCGGCGACCTCCGCGCAGTCCCGGCAGAAGGTGGCCGCCGCCGTCGCCGAGCTGGATTTTCACCCCAACGCCCAGGCGCGCGCACTCCGTTCCACAAGGACCAACGTCATCGGACTTCTGCTTTCGGACGTCCGCAACCCGTTCTTCGCCGATCTGGCCCACGCCGCCGAGCAGGCGGCCCTCGCGGAGGGGCTTGTGACCCTGCTGGGAAACGCCAACGAGAGCCCGGCGCAGCAGGACCGGTATCTGGACACCTTCATTTCCCAGCGGGTGGACGGGGTGATCGCCGCGCCGCAGGGCGAGGGGAGCTCCAGCCTGCACGCCCTGCTGGAACGGGACATCCCCACGGTGTTCGTCGACCGGACCGTCGACGGCGTCGAGGTCCCGAGCGTGACCACTGACAGTGATTCGGGCATCCGCCAGGCCGTGGAGCATCTTGTCCGGCAGGGTCATGAGCGCGTCGGTTATATCGCCGGGCCGCAGAGTACGTCCACGGGCCGCGACCGGCTCAAGTCGTTCTCCCGCGCGGCCCGGGAATTCGGGCTCAGCACCGACCCCGCCCTGACGTATTTCGGCGATTTCCAATCCGCCAGCGGCTCTGCCGGCGCGCACCACCTGCTGGGTCTCGCGCAGCCGCCCACAGCACTGCTCGCCGCGGACAGCCCCATGGCCGTCGGGGCGCTGGCCACCTTGAACCGGAAGGGCCTGCGCATCGGCGGGGACATGGCCCTTATTGCCTTCGACGACATCGAGTGGTTTTCCCTGCTTGATCCGCCGCTGACCGTCATCTCCCATGATGTGGAGGCGATGGGCCGCACGGCGGTCCGGCTCCTGCTGGAGGTCATCGACGGGCAGAACCCGGAGTCCGTTGTCCTCCCGAGTGAACTGATTGTCCGCTCGTCCTCGGGCACCGCGGACCCCAGCCTGGGGCAGCCGTGAGATCGGCGCCCCTCGATTCCGCCCCCATGTTTTGCGGCCTGGGGCACCGTTCCGCACCACCGAAGGAGCAGGTCCAATGAGCACGGTTTTTGTGGTCGGAAGCCTCAATATCGACCAGAACATCCGCGTCCAGTCCCTGCCTCGGGCGGGCGAAACCGTCCGGGGCTCGGACGCGTCGTTCAGCCCCGGCGGCAAAGGCGGCAACCAGGCCGTCGCGGCGGCCCGGGCCGGCGCCACGGTGAAATTCACCGGCGCCGTCGGCGACGACGCCCACGGCCGGCGGATCCTTGAGATCCTCTCCGAGGCCCGCATCGACGCCCACCACGTGCTGGTCAGCGGCACCGCCGCCACCGGAACGGCGGTCATCGCCGTCGACGATAAGGGCGAAAACCAGATCATCGTCAGCCCGGGCGCAAACGCCGAGCTGACCGCCGCCGACGTCGACGCGGGGCTCGCCGCCGTCCAGGCCGGCGATGTCCTGGTCCTGCAGCTGGAGGTGCCGACACCGCTGGTCCGGCACGCCGCGAGGTCCGCACGGAGCCGCGGGGCGTTCGTCATTCTCAACGCCGCCCCTGCTCCCCGCCAGATCGACGGCCTGCTCGACGACGTCGACCTCCTCGTGGTGAACGAACAGGAAATCCAGGCCCTCGCGGGACTCGCCGGGATACCCGGAAACCACCGGGAACTCGTCCAGACGCTCCCGCCAGCCCTGGGTCCGGCCATCGTGTGCACCGCCGGTGCGGACGGGTCCTTCACTGTCCTCCACGGCAGCCTGGTGCACGTGCCGGCGGCCAAGGTGGCCGCCAAGGACACCACGGGAGCCGGCGACACGTTTGTGGGCTACCTCGCCGCGTCCCTGGCCCGCAATCCCAGCGACCTTCCTGCCGCCATGATCCACGCCACCCACGCATCGGCTGTCGCAGTGACGCGCACCGGCGCCATGGAATCGATTCCATGGGTGCACGAAATAGCGGCCCCCGCGCCGAACCCCACAATTCCGAACCCCACAATTCCGAACCCCGCAACGTCCAGCCTCGTCGTCCCGAACTAAGGAGATCCATGAAAATCGCACTCGGCAACGATCACGCCGGCTTCCCCCTGAAGTCCTTTGTCCAGTCAGTCCTGGAGGGCCTCGGCCATGAGGTCATCGACTGCGGGGCGCCCAGCGAGGCTCCGGTCGATTTCCCGGACATCACCCGGGCCACCTGCGACCTGGTCCGCACCGGCGAGGCTGAGCGGGCCGTCCTGGTCTGCGGCACCGGGGTCGGCGCGGTGATGGCGGCCAACAAGATTCCGGGCATTCGCTGCACCCTGGGGCACGACGTCTATTCCGCCCACCAAAGCGTGGAGCACGACGACGCGAACGCGATCGCCATGGGTGCCTGGCTGATCGGCCGGGCCACGGCCAAGGAAGTCCTCCAGTCCTTCCTTGACGCGAAATTCGACAACGACGAGGACACCCTCCGGCGGGTCCAGAAGCTGCGCGAAATGGAGCTTCAGGGGGCACGGGAACTCGCCGCCGAAATCTGACCCGGCCGGCACCACCCCCACAGCACAAACGTTTATCTGGCCTTCGGCATACTGCCCAGGGCTGTCCAGCAATATCAAGGGAGATATAGAACATGACGGCAGCAATCACGGACCGGCCGCGCCAGGCCGCCCACGGTTCACCCGGAAAGATCAAGACCGCCATGGCTTCGGCCGCCGGCACGTGCGTGGAAAACTACGACTTCGTCGCCTATGGCACGGCCGCGGCCCTGTACTTCGGCAAGGTCTTCTTCCCCAACACGGACCCCGTGGTCGGAACGCTTTTGGCCTTCGCCACCCTGGCGGTGGGCTTCCTGATGCGGCCCATCGGCGGAGCTGTCGGCGGGTACCTCGGCGACAAGTACGGTCGCAAGCCCGTGCTGGTCGGCGCACTGCTGACCATGGGCATCGCCACCGTCCTGATCGGCTGCCTCCCCACGTACGCGCAGGTCGGCATCGCCGCACCCATCCTGCTGGTCATCATCCGGATGATCCAGGGCCTCGCCTTCGGCGCGGAATGGGGCGGCGCCGTTATGATGACGTTCGAGCACGCACCGTGGAAGAAGCGCGGCCGCTTCGCGGCCATCCCGCAGGCGGGCAACCCGCTGGGCATCACCCTGGCCAACGCCGCGTTCCTGCTCTCCGCCTCCCTGCAGACCGACTGGGCCTGGCGCCTGCCGTTCCTGGCCAGCTCCGTCCTGATCGTCGTCGGCCTGGTGGTCCGGATGAGGCTTGAGGAATCCCCCGAGTTCGAACACACCAAGGCCATGGGCGCGATCGTCAAGAACCCGCTGGCCACCGTGGTCAAGAACGACTGGCGGAACATCCTGCGGGTGATCTCCCTGCGGATCGTGGAGAGCTGCGCGTACTACGTCACGGCCACCTACCTGCTCTCCTACATCACGAAGAACAACCCCGACGACCGGGCCATCGGCCTGACCGGCATTGTGATCGCCAGCCTCCTGGCCATCCCGGTCACGCTGGTTGCGGGCGCGCTCACCGACCGCATCGGCCGCCGCAAGCTCTACCTCGGCGGAACCATCGCCGTCATTGTCTTCGGCTTCCCGATGTTCCTGCTCAGCAACACTGGCAACCCGTTCCTGATCGTCCTGGCGTTCGTGATCGGCATCGGCATCATCCACGCCACGTTCACCGGCACGCAGGGCGCCTGGTTCGCGGAGCTGTTCCGGACCAACACCAGGACATCCGGCGCCTCCATCGGGTACCAGGTGGCCGCCTCCATTTCCGGATTCGCGCCCTTCCTGGCCGTGCTCCTGGCCTCCATATTCGGGTGGGCCGGCGGCGCCTCGCTCTACGTCCTGGTGGGCGTCATTGGCCTGATCGGCGTGCTGAACACCCGCGAAACCTGGGGCGCCAAGGAGAAGGCAGAGGTCGACGCCATCATCGCAGGCAAGCCGGCAGCTGCCGCGGAGGACCAGCCGGCGGCCGTCCGCTAGCAGCGCGGCGAAGACCCCCGGAATAAAGAACGACCCGGGTTGGCCTCTGGAGGCCAACCCGGGTCGCAGCAGTCTTGCGCTATCCCGCGTTACGGTCCGGCCGCTGCCGGCACGGCGGGCGCCGGCACGCAACCGCAGGACGCCCGCAGGACCAGGTCCACGGGGAAGGTCCTGTTCCTGGTGGGTGAACCGCTGTCGGAGTCGATGAGTGCCTCGACGGCGGCCTCGGCCATGGCCTGCACGGGCTGGGCGACCGTGCTCAGCGGCGGCCAGCTGTACTCCGCCTCGGCCGAGCCGTCGAAGGAGAAGACAGCCAGGTCCTCGGGTACCCGCAGGCCGGCCTCATACACGGCGCGCAACAGGCCGACGGCCTGCAGGTCGGAACTGACAAACACGGCGGTGGGCCGGTCGGCGGCAGCGAGCAGCCGCTGGCCGGCACGGTAGCCGCCCTGGCGGTCGAAGTCGCAGCGCACAATGGGCCCCTCCGGGAGCCCGGCCTCCGCCAGCCCCTGCTGCCACCCGATCTCGCGCCCGTCCAGATCGTTGCCGGCGTTCATGCCCATGACCAGCGCGATCCTGCGGTGGCCGTGGCCCACCAGGTGCTCAACGGCACGCCGGGAGCCTTCGAGCAGCTCCACGCCCACCGAATTGAAGCCCGGCACCTCACTGCTGTGGTTCAGCAGCACGGCGGGGATCTCCGAGTGCTCAAGCTCGGTCAGATCGGGCTCGAACAGCACGCTGGAGAGGAACACCCCATCCACGCGGCGGCTCGCAAGGTTTCTGACCTGGCGGCGTTCGCTGGCGGCCGAGCCGCCCGAGTTGGCCAGCAGCAGCGCGTAGCCGCGCGCCGCTGCGGCTTCCTCCACGGCGCGGGCCAGGGTGGCGAAGAAGGGATTGGTGGTGTCCGGAACCACCATGCCGAGCATCTCGCTGGAGCCCAGTTTCAGTGCCCTCGCCGCGGCGTTCGGCCGGTACCCCAGGGCGCTGATGGCCTCGCGCACTTTCGCGGCCGTCACCGGGGAGACCCGCTTGGGGCCGCCGTTCACCACATAGCTGACGACGGCGGTGCTGACACCGGCCAGCCGGGCCACGTCTTTGCGGGTGATCGTGGGCCTGTTGGCGGCTGGCGAGTGTGGCACAGTGACCATGCTACCGCCGGACTTGCCGGGCCAAGCCTTCCCGATCAGCTGCTTCGCGGCCGGATCCCGGGGCAGGCAGCCGCGCCGGGGCATCGCCGTGGTCCGGCACGGGCAACCGCTCTCCGCCGCGGAGGGCGGACTCGTGCGCCACGATCCCCGGGAGGGTGTAGCGGGCGGCTTCCCAGGCGTTCACCGGCGGCAGCGTCCCGGTGTCGACGGCGGTGGCGAAGTCGTCCACCAGGAAGTGGTGGCTGCCCTCGTGCCCGTTGTGAAGTCCGCGGAACTCGGCGGGAAGCCGGCCGGCGTCGTGCACGGGCGCCAGGCCCGAGGTGAAGGCATCCCGCAGGGCCGGCGCGACGTCGGCCAGCGACGGATCGTCCGCCGCGAGCGTGGCTGCGGTGGCCAGCTCGGCGCTGACATCGGTCACGGACTCCCTGTCCTGCCACACGCTGACCGTGGCCAGCTGTTCGAAGCTGGCTTCGGTGCCGAAGTACCGGAAGCGGCTTTCGCGCAGGTGGGAGGGGTAGCCGACGCGGCGCATCTCGTTGATGCGCATGGACCCGCCGGTTGAGAGCTCGAACAGCGCGGTGGCATTGGAGAAGTCGTTGCCGAACATGCTGACGTCCTTGTCGAACACGCCGTCGCCGCGCTCGTCGGGGACGCCGATGCAGCTGACGCTGACGGCATGGCCGCCGATTGCGCCCAGCACGCCGCCGGTGGAATGGGTCGGGTACAGCATGGGCGGGTAGCTGGCGGTGCGCTTCCAGTCCTCCCCGCCGCTGTACTGGTAGGCCTCGTAGAAGCCCAGGTCCATGTCGTGCACATAGTCGCCCTCGGCGTAGAAGATGCGGCCGAACGCCCCTTCGGTCCGGCGCTTGCGGGCGTACACGGTGGCGGGGTTGTAGTAGCTTGTCTCGCCCATCATGTAGGTCAGGCCCGTCTCGCGGACGGCGTCGATGATCCGTGCGATCTCGTCCTCGCTGATGGCCATCGGCACGGCCGAATAGACGTGCTTGCCGGCGCGGAGCGCCTGCAGCACCAGCGGCCCGTGCGTCCAGCGCTGGGTGAAGATCGCCACGGCGTCCACGCCGCCGTCGAGCATGGCCTCGAAGCTTGGATAGGTCCCGGCCAGGCCGAGTCGCTCCCGGAGGGCCCCGGCCCGTTCCGGCAGGACGTCGGTGACGTGGACTTCTGAAATTGCGGGGTGGGCGTCGAAGAGTTTGGCGAAGGCGCCTGCGAACTGGCCGGCGCCAACAATGCCTAGTGAGAACGTCATGCACGCAAGTTTCACATCAGTTTCTACTCGAGTCAATAGCAAGTGATGAGGGAATGTTTTCTGCCCGGAAACATTTAGGAAACGGTTGCGCATTGGAAAGTTACTCGTGTAGATTCATGCCTCAGTTGTAATCCACGTCACAGCATCCACGTAACTGCGGAGGAACCACAAATGACCACCACAACTGCCCGCGGAGCCGCCCCGGCCCGCAAGGCGACCGGTACGGGAACGGGCAATGCTGCCCCCCGCCGCCGGCGCCGACCCCGGACCGACCTGAAGGTCGCCCTGCTCTTCATCGCACCGGCCCTGCTGGGCTTCGTTGCCTTCTACCTTGTGCCGAGCATTCGCGGCGTCTACCTCAGCTTCACCGAGTACAGCGTCCTGGGGGATCCCACCTGGATCGGCACTAAAAACTACACCGCGATCTTCGCGGACGATCTGTTCTGGAACGCCATGGCCGTGACGGTCCAGTACGTGGCACTGAACATCGGCTTCCAGACCGTGATCGCTCTCGGCCTGGCGCTCCTGATGCACAACGTCGCCAAGTCCACCTTCATTCGCGGCGCCCTGCTGCTGCCCTTCCTGGTGGCGAACGTGATCGTCGCACTGCTGTGGTTCTGGATGCTCGACTACCAGCTCGGCATCGTCAACGAGGTCATCAACTGGATGGGCCTTCCGCGCATCGCCTTCTTCGGCAGTGAGCAATGGGCCATCCCCACCATCGCCGGCGTCAACGTCTGGCGCCACATGGGATACACGGCCCTGCTGATCTTCGCCGGCCTGCAGTCCATCCCCAAGCACGTGTATGAGGTCGCCTCGCTCGACGGCGCCTCCCCGACCCGGACCTTCTGGAGCATCACGATGCCGCTCCTGCGCCCCGTGCTGGTACTGGTCCTGGTGGTCACCGTGATCGGCTCCTTCCAGGTCTTCGACACCGTGGCAGTGACCACCGGCGGCGGTCCGATCAATGCCTCCCGCGTCATCCAGATGTACATCTACCAGAAGGCCTTCGGTGAATCCGACTTCGGCTACGCCTCGGCCCTGTCCGTCATTCTCTTCGTCATTCTCGCTCTTGTGGCCTTCGTCCAGATGAAGTTCCTCAAGGGCAACGAATCGGATCTGGACTAAGGAACCCCAGCCATGACTACCTCCGCCCCTTCCCGCAAGAAGCCCGCCAGCACCGCTTCCGATCCCAGGAAGCCGGTCAACTGGCGCCGCGTCGGCGCCTGGACCCTCGTCGCCGTCGCCGTCGCCGTGACGATCGCGCCGTTCCTGTGGATGCTCCGCACCGCACTGTCCAGCAACGCCTCCCTGGCCTCAAACGCCAGCAACCTGCTGCCGGCCGACTTCAGCCTCGGCGCCTTCAAGCGGGTCCTGGGGCTGCAGAGCCCCGAGGAAGCCATCGCCGAGGGCGGCTCCGGCGCCGCCATCAACTTCTGGCTGTACCTGCGGAACTCCATCATCTTCGCCACCGTCACCACCGCCGGGCAGGTCTTCTTCAGCGCGATGGCCGCCTACGCCTTCTCCCGGCTCCGCTGGCCGGGCCGGAACGTGGTGTTCGGCCTGTTCCTGGCCACCATGATGGTCCCGCCGATCTTCACAGCCCTGCCCAACTTCCTGATGATCAAGAACCTCGGCCTGCTCAACACCTTCGCCGGCATGGCCCTGCCGTTCCTGTTCATGACCCCCTTCGCCATCTTCTTCCTGCGCCAGTTCTTCCTCTCCATGTCCCGCGAGGTGGAAGAGGCCGCCATGCTCGACGGCGCCAAGAACGTGCGGATCTTCTTCCAGATCGTGCTTCCGAACGCCGCGGCCCCGCTGGCCACCTTGGCGCTGCTGACCATCATCGGCCAGTGGAACGAGTACTTCTGGCCGCTGCTGGTGGGCCAGGACGAGAACGTCCGCGTCCTCACGGTGGGCCTGGGCGTCTTCAAGTCCCAGTCCCCGCAGGGCGCCCCCGACTGGTCCGGCCTAATGGCCGCAACACTGATCGCGGCCCTGCCCGTCCTCCTGCTCTTCATCGCCTTCGGCAAGCGGGTGGTCAACTCCATCGGCTTCTCAGGCATCAAGTAACCCCGGCCCAACACGCACTCCCCCTCAACAAGCGTTCCCCTCAATGAAGCCCTTCCATGAAAGGTCCACCATGAAGAAGACCCTCGGCGCCGTCGCTGCCGCTGCAGCCATCGCCATCTCCCTCTCCGCCTGCGGCGGGTCCGCCCCGGCCTCCACCGAGGCCAAGGGCGAAATCAACTACTGGCTCTGGGACGCCAACCAGCTCCCGGCCTACCAGCAGTGCGCGAACGATTTCACCAAGGCCAACCCGGATATCAAGGTCAGGATCACCCAGCGCGGCTGGGACGACTACTGGACCACGCTGACCAACGGCTTCGTCGCCGGCACCGCCCCCGACGTCTTCACCAACCACCTCTCGAAGTACCCCGAGTACGCCGCGAAGAAGCAGCTGCTCTCCCTCGACGAGGCAGTGGCCAAGGACGGCATCAAGCTGGACAGCTACACCAAGGGACTCCCCGAGCTCTGGGTGGGCCAGGACGGCAAGCGCTACGGACTGCCCAAGGACTGGGACACCGTGGGTCTCTTCTACAACAAGGCCATGACGGACTCCGCGGGCCTGACAGCGGAGCAGATGGCCAACCTGGACTGGAACCCGCAGGACGGCGGCAGCTACGAGAAGGCAATCGCGCACCTGACCGTGGACAAGAACGGCGTGCGCGGCGACGAGGCCGGTTTCGACAAAAACAACGTGGCCGTCTACGGCCTCGGCCTGGCCGGCAGCGGCTCCGGGCAGGGCCAGACCGAGTGGAGCTTCCTCAGCGCCACCACCGGCTGGAACGCCACGGACAAGAATCCCTGGGGCACCAAGTTCAACTACGACGACCCCAAGTTCCAGGAGACCATCGCCTGGTGGGCCGGACTGACCGAGAAGGGCTACATGCCCAAGCTCGAAACCACCGTCGGCGCCAGCCTGGCGGACAACTTCGGCGCCGGCAAGGCTGCCATCAACACCACCGGTGACTGGCTGATCGGCCAGTACCAGAGCTACAAGGGCGTGAAGACCGCGTTCGCCCCCACCCCGAAGGGCCCCGAAGGCAAGCGCGCCAGCATGTTCAACGGCCTGGCCGACTCCGTCTGGGCCGGCACCAAGAACCCGGCCGCCTCGGTCAAGTGGGTCGAATACCTCGCCTCCACCGCCTGCCAGGACGTCGTCGCCTCCAAGGCCGTCGTGTTCCCGGCTCTCACGACCTCCTCCGAGAAGGCGGCCGAAGCGTTCAAGGCCAAGGGCACCGACGTCTCCGCCTTCACCACCCACGTCAAGGACGGAACCACGTTCCTGTTCCCGATCGCGGATAAGGCAGCCAAGGTGGACGGCATCATGAAGCCGGCCATGGACGCCGTCCTCTCCGGCAAGAAGCCTGCCAGCTCCCTCACCGAAGCCAACGACCAGGTCAACGCCCTGTTCAAGTAGGCCTCTGAAGCCATCGCCGCCGGCAACGGCGGCGCCCGGTGCGCGGGGTCCCCAGCCGGGATCCCGCGCACCAGCACCTGACTTCCGCACAACTGAAAGCGAATCCCATGCACCCCGTGCACCTGCGTTCTGCCGGCACCAGCCTCCTGCTGGCCTTCGACTCCGGCGAGGCCGAGATCGTCCACTGGGGCGCCGACCTCGGGGAACACCTCCCCGATCTGGCGATCCTCCGCGGGCCCGTAACAAACTCCGCCCTCGACATCCCTGTCACCGCCGGGCTGCTCCCCCAGGCCTCCTCCGGCTGGGCCGGACGGCCGGGGCTGCGCGGGCACCGGACCGCCGACGGCGCCCCCGGCCGGGACTTCTCGCCGGCCCTGCGCGTGGTTTCCGCCCAGGTGCAGGACGGCGGCCGCGCGGTGCTGATCATCCACCGGGATCCCGACGCCGGACTGGACGTCAGCTCCGAGCTCACCCTCCACCCCGGCGGCCTCCTGGAACTGGCGCACACCCTGACCAACGGCGGCACGGCCGAGTACCAGCTCGAGGAACTCGCCGCGGTGCTGCCGGTGCCGCGGGCCGCCACGGAGCTGCTCGACCTGACCGGCCGCTGGTGCCGCGAAAACCACCCGCAGCGGCACACCGTCCAGCAGGGAACCTGGGTCCGCACCGGCCGGCACGGCCGGACCGGCCACGATTCGTCCCTGCTGGTGGCGGCCGGGACCGCCGGCTTCTCCAACCGCCGGGGCCAGGTCTGGGCCACGCACTGGGGCTGGAGCGGCAACCACGAGCAGTACCTCGACAGCCTCGCCGACGGCCGGCGCATGCTCGGCGCCACCGAACTGCTGGGCTCCGGCGAGGTGGTGCTCCTCCCCGGCGGCAGCTACCGGACGCCGTCGCTCTTTGCCGCCTATTCCGGCGAAGGCCTGGACGGCATCACCGCGGCCTTCTACGACTGGTTCCGCGCCCGGCCGCAGCACGTGGACACCACCTCCGGGCGGCTGCGCCCCGTGGTGCTCAACACCTGGGAGGCGGTCTACTTTGACCACCGCCTCGAGCCGCTGCTGGAGCTCGCCGAATCGGCGGCCGACATCGGCGTCGAACGCTTCGTCCTCGACGACGGCTGGTTCCGCGGCCGCCGCGACGACCACGCCGGCCTGGGCGACTGGTTCGTCGACGAGGGTGTGTGGCCCGGGGGCCTCACGCCGCTGATCGACGCGGTCACCGGGCACGGCATGGAGTTTGGCCTGTGGGTGGAGCCGGAGATGGTCAACCTGGATTCCGACGTCGCCCGCGAGCACCCGGACTGGATGGTGGGCCCGTCGGTGCTTTCCTACAAGGACGGCGGCCGGCTTCCGCACACTTGGCGCCACCAGCACGTCCTGGACCTCGCCAACCCGGAGGCCTGGCAGTACATCTTCGGCCGTCTCGACGCCCTGCTGCGCGAAAACGACATCGCCTACCTCAAGTGGGACCAGAACCGCGACCTCACCGAGCACGGCCGCGGCGGCCGCCCGTCGGTCCACCAGCAGACGCTCGCGGCCTACCGGCTCTTCGACGCGCTCAAGGCGGCGCACCCGGACGTGGAGATCGAAAGCTGCTCTTCCGGCGGGGCACGCGTGGACCTCGGCATCCTGCAGCGGACCGACCGCGTGTGGGCCTCGGACTGCAACGACGCCCTGGAACGCCAGACCATCCAGCGCTGGACGCAGGCGGTCCTCCCGCCGGAACTCGTCGGAGCGCATATTGGACCCACCACCTCGCACACCACGGCTCGCACCCACGACATCTCGTTCCGCGCCATCACCGCGCTCTTTGGCCACTTCGGCATGGAGTGGGACATCCGCGCCGCCACGGACGAGGAGCGGGCAACGCTGCGCCGCGCGATTGCGCTGTACAAGCGCCACCGCGCATTGATCCACTCCGGCAAACGCGTCCACGCGGACACGGCGGAGCCCACCTTGAGTGTCCACGGCGTGGTCGCACACGACGCCGGCGAGGCCCTGTTCGCTGCCGTGTCCCTGGCGTCCGCGCCGGCCGAGGTCCCCGGGCAGGCCTCGCTGCCGGGTCTTGACCCGAAGCGGAACTACCGCGTCCGGGTCGAACTGCCCACGCCCCTCGACGGCGACTATGCGCACACGTTCACCCAGATCCAGCCGCCGGCCTGGCTGGAAGACGGGGCCGTTGCCACCGGCGCCTTCCTCCAGCATGTCGGCCTGCCCCTGCCGGTACTGAATCCGGAGCACGCCCTGCTCCTCCACGTCCAGGCCCTCTGACGGCCGGCCCCCACCTCCCTGAAGGAACCCATGACCAGCATCATTAGCAGCGTTGCCGCCCCGGCGTCGGTGTCCGCGGTCACCAGCACGCGGCTCGCCGACGGGCGCGAACTCCTGTATTTCGACGACGCCGCCCATCCCGTGCAGCGCCCGTCCAGGGACCGCCGCGAACTCCTCGAACGCGGACCCGCCGGGGAAATCCGGTACGACGCCCTGACCGGAGAATGGGTGGCGGTCGCCGCCCACCGGCAGCACCGGACCCACCTGCCCCCGGCGGACGAGTGCCCGCTGTGCCCGAGCAGCGGCGCGCGGCCCTCGGAGATCCCGGCGGCGGATTACGACGTCGCCGTGTTTGAAAACCGCTTCCCCTCCCTCGGCCCGGATACCGCCGCGGCCCCGGCGGGCCCGGGCTGGGGCAGCCGCGGCGTGGCCGGCGGCCGGTGCGAGGTGGTCGCCTTCACGCCCGAGCACGCGGGCACGTTCGCCGCACTCAGCACCCGGCGCGTGCGCACCGTGATCGACGCCTGGGCCCACCGGACCGAGGCGCTCAGCGCGCTGCCGGGGGTGGCGCAGGTGTTCTGCTTCGAAAACCGGGGCCAGGACATCGGCGTGACCCTGCACCACCCGCACGGCCAGATCTACGCCTACCCGTACGTCACGCCGCGGGCCGCGGTGATGGCCGCGGCCGCCGGCCGGTTCCACGAGGCATCGGGTCGCACGGCCACGCTGACCGGAAGCATCGTGGCCAGCGAACGTGCCGACGGCGCGCGGATGGTGGTGGAGGGCGAGTTCTTCAGCGCCTACGTGCCGTTCGCCGCGCGCTGGCCGCTGGAAGTCCATCTGGTCCCGCACCGCCAGGTGCCGGACCTGGCAGCGCTGACCGGTGCCGAGCGCGACGAACTCTCCGTGCTGTACCCGGACCTGCTGGGCCGCCTTGACGCGCTCTACGGCAGCCCGACACCGTACATCAGCGCCTGGCACCAGGCCCCCGTTGACGCGGTGCTGCGCCGGTCCGGCTACCTGCACCTGCAGCTCACCTCGCCCCGCCGGGCCGCCGACAAACTCAAGTTCCTGGCCGGCTCAGAGGCCGCCATGGGCGCCTTCATCAACGACACCACGCCCGAAGAGGTCGCCGCACGGCTCCGGGACGCCAGAACAGGAACGGCATGACCATCACCGACAGCACAGGGACGGCCCCGGCCGAAGCGCTGACCGGAGCCTTCGCCAGCCACTTCGGCCGCCACCCCGACGGCGTGTGGCAGGCGCCGGGTCGGGTCAACCTGATCGGCGAGCACACCGACTACAACGCCGGCCTCGTCCTGCCCTTCGCCATCAACCGCAGCACCACCGTGGCCTTGGCAGCCCGGGCTGACCGCACAGTCCGGCTCACCTCGGGATTCCCGGGCGCGGAACCGGTCGAATTCGATCTCGACACGTTCACCCCCGACCAGGCCGCCGGCTGGTCCGCCTATCCGGCTGGCGTGGCCTGGGAGCTGGAGCGCGCGGGCATCGCGGTCCCGGGCTTTGACCTATTCGTGTCCTCCGATGTGCCGGTCGGGGCCGGGCTGTCCTCCTCCGCCGCCCTGGAGTGCGCCGTCGCCCTGGCCCTGTCCGACCTCACCGGAGCAGGCCTGGGCCGCGCCGAACTGGCGGACATCGGGCGGCGTGCCGAAAACAACGTGGTCGGCGCCCCCACGGGCATCATGGACCAGTCGGCCTCGATGCTCGGCACCAAGGACTGCGCCGTCTACCTGGACTGCCGGGACCTCAGCTCCCGCCCGGTGCCCCTGGGCCTGGCGCAGGCCGGGCTTCTCTGCCTGGTCATTGACACCAAGGTCTCGCACGCCCATGCCAGCGGCGGGTATGCCGAGCGCCGGGCCTCATGCGTCCGGGGCGCCCGGGCAATGGGCGTGGGCGCCCTTCGCGATCTCGGCGCCGAAGACCTGCCCAGGGCCGAGCGCGTCCTCGACGACGTGACCTTCCGCCGGGTCCGGCACATCGTCACCGAGAACGAACGGGTCGCCCGGACGGCGGAGCTGCTCGGGACCAGCGGGCCGCTGGCCATCGGGGAACTGCTGGACTCCAGCCACCGCTCCATGCGGGACGACTTCGAGATCTCCTGCCCTGAACTGAACCTGGCCGTTGAGACCGCCCGCGCCAACGGGGCGATCGGTGCACGGATGACTGGCGGCGGGTTCGGCGGCTCGGCCATCGCCCTGGTTCCGGTGGACGACGCCGATCGGGCCCGGTCCGCGGTCCGTGCCAGCTTCGCCGCCCGAGGGCTGCCGGCTCCGGACGTCTTCGCCGTCCTGCCGGCAGAGGGGGCGCGGCGGCTGTGAATAGCCGCACACGCGAGGGTTCGCCGCGCCTTCTATCCTCCGCGCCCTATCCCCCGCGACGCTGATTTCCTGCCGCTACGTGTATTCCGGCATCGGCAGGAAATCAGCGCATCGTGGGCACGTATCTGCGTCGTGATCCCTGTCCGGGCCGCTGGCTGGCTAGCTCCCCCGGACTGAGGCGTTCCGCCGCCCGTACAGCCAGGCCGCGGCCCAGACGGACATCAGCAGCGCCACCAGCAGCAGGCCGGCGTCGCCCAGGTCCCCGGACCCGAACCAACTGGTCAGCGGATCTTCGAGACCGAACACCTCATGAAGGACCCCGCCCAGGGTGATGAGCGAGATGAAGAGGGCGGACACCGCTGAAATGCCCGTGATGGCCGCGTTGAAGCCGAGCTTGCGCCGCGGATCCGTCAGGGCCGAGCGGTACATCCGCATCATGGCCACGCCGTTGACGGTGTCGCACAGCGTCATGGCGGCGGTGAACGCCAGCGGAAGTGCCAGCAGGGCAAGCGGTGAGACCCCGGCCAGGGATGCCGCCGTCGTCATGACCAGCAGCCCGATGGTGGTGGCCGTGTCGAAACCCAGTCCGAAGAGGAAACCGATCACGTAGATGTTCCGCGGATGCCGGACCCGGGCCAGAGGACGTGCGAGCAGCCGGGCCACGAAGCCCCTCGCGGCAAGATCGTGGTGGGAGATCGCGGCCCCGTTCCGCACACTGCGGTAGACCTTCAGCGTCCGGAGGAACGCCGAGCCGTTGAAGGCGCCCATGGCCAGAAGGAACAGCCCCGACACCCCGCTGCCGATGATCCCCAGCAGCAGGTTTCCGGCGGTCCCCTCCTCCATGAAGCCGCCCACCAGCGAGGCCCCCGCCACCACGAGCACCCCGGCGAGGACCACCACGGAGCTGTGGCCCAGGCTGAAGGCAAAGCCCACACTGACCGGATCGCGGTGTTCGGCCGCGAACTTCCGGGTGGAGTTATCGATTGCGGCGAGGTGGTCCCAGTCGTAGCTGTGCTTCACTCCGGCCAGGTACGCCGTCAGGACCAGCCCGATCCCCAGCGGCTGTCCGCCGCCGGCCGCCCCAGCGCCCAGGAGCACGACGGCGGCAGCGTGCAGCGCGGCCACAGCACCGAAAGTCACCAGGAGCCGGGTCCGCAGCGGCAGGTGCGCCCGGCGGCGGTAGAGCCGGTTCAGCGCCGCCACCTGCTCGATCGTGGCCATCAGTATTTCCTCAAGTCCAGCGGCTCCTGGCCGTACCAGCGCTTTCGCAGCAAGGTGGTGACGGCTCCCGCAACCCGCCTCAATTCCTCCGTGCTGTTGGAGAGCGACCTCAGCACCAGCCCGGCCGTTCCCCGCACGCTGGCCGTCAGCGAAATGCCGGTGTGGGCTACATAACCGGCCGTGACCTCGTGCAGTTCATCGGCAAGTTCCTGGTCCACCCGCGGGTCCACCACCACCACCGAGCCCAGATGACTGTAGCCCTCCATGAACGCCAGGCCCGTGACATCGCCCAGCGGCGGGCGGATCAGCACGTTGTCCAGGGCCAGCAGCCCGGCCGTTTCCCCGGTTTCGACCCGTATTTCGGTCCGCAGCCGCAGCTCCTCGTAGCGGAACGAGGCCCCGTCCGGCGACCACCCGGGCGTGACAATTTCGGCCATGATGAGGCTCGACGAAGGCCGCACCGTCACGTGGGTATTCTGCCGGTAGCTGGCCTCCCGGTAGGCGATCACCTGGTCCGGGGCGAGCTCCAACCGTGCCCCCTCCCCAAGCCGCAGCCGCATCCGCTGCTCAGCGAAGGACCCCGGAGTCCGGTAGATCTTGGTGGCCGACTGCGTCGCAAGCAGCAGCCTCGCCCCGTCCGCCACCTCCACGTCAATCACATAAAGGTCAGCCCCCAAATAGGCCCCGCCCGGATTCACGATCACATAACAAACCTGCCCGGAGTCATCCAGGTAATGCGGCCGCAAAACCTTCAAAGCCCCGCGATGGTACTGCTGCGACGCCACAGATTTTCCCGCACGGTCAGTGACGACGAGTTCGAGCTCCCCCATGGGTTCCCGGACGCTCTGGTTGGCTCCGGCGGCTTCGCCGGATTTGGGGCCGTGCCCGCTTCGCGGTGCCCGCCACGCCGCGGCCCCAAGATCCGGCCTCGCCGCCTCAGCGGTTAAGTCACCAGGAATCAGACCAAGAGAGCTCATGACGCCAGGTCGAGCATCAGGACATCGCGCCGCACCCATTCGATGACGCGCTCCAGCCCTTCGTCGGTCTTGAGGTTCGTGAAGCAGAACGGCTTCTCGCCCCTGAATTCGCGGGAGTCCCGCTCCATGACGGAGAGGTCTGCGCCCACGTGGGGCGCGAGGTCGGTCTTGTTGATGATGAAGAGGTCGGACTTAATCATGCCCTGGCCAGCCTTGCGCGGGATTTTCTCGCCCTGGGCCACGTCGATGATGTAGATGGAGAAGTCTGCCAGCTCGGGACTGAACGTCGCGGAGAGGTTGTCGCCGCCGGATTCCACAAAGATCACCTGCAGATCCGGGTGCCGCTTCTTCAGCTCCTCGATGGCCGCCGTGTTCATGGAGGTGTCTTCGCGGATGGCCGTGTGCGGGCAGCCACCGGTTTCGACGCCGATGATCCGGTCCAGCGGCAGGATCCCGTTGGCGGCGAGGATCTTGGCGTCCTCGATCGTGTAGATGTCGTTGGTGATGGCCGCCATGGAGATGTCCCGGCTCATGTGGCGGGTGAGGCGCTCCACGAGCTGGGTCTTGCCGGCACCCACAGGGCCGCCGATGCCGATGATGACGGGCTCAGACATATTCTTCTCCAGACATATTTCTTGATGACTCCTTTTAGCTCATGAACATGCGGGCGCGCTGGCGTTCGTGCCGCATCTGCGAAATTTCGAGTCCGGGGCTGACCGCCCCAAAGTCGTCAGGCGTGAGGTGGCCGGCCCGGACGGCGGCGGCAGCGACGTCGTCGGCCGCCTTCCGCAGGAGCCGCTGGCCGGCGTTCTGTCCCAGCGGAATTGCCCGCACGGCATTCTGCGTCAAGGACGTGACTGTCGCGAACAAGTAGGCAACCAGGACCTCGGGCAGCGGCACATCGAGGGAGCGGGCGATCACCGCGAACGCCAGCGGCTGGTGCCCGGCGGCATGCCCGGAAGCCACCAGCTCCCGGTACTCAGCCAGCGCAGGGGACGGAAAAATCTCGGACCCGATCTCCAGCAGCCGGTTCCCCATCTTGGTGCTCGCCTCCCGCACCTGCCGCGGCAAAAGCTGGGCCGTCAACAGAGCATCCAGTTCGCCAACAGCAACGCCCTCATAATGAAAGCGGATGGCCAAAGCGTCCGAATACGTCAGCTGCTGGGAAATAAAAGCACCCAGCCACACCCCAAAGCTAGCCTCATCCCGCACCAGCCCGCGCTCAATGTAAGTCTCAAACCCCAGCGAGTGAGCAAACGCCCCGGTAGGCAAGGCGGAATCCGTCAACTGCTGCAGTGCCAACTGGTATGTCATGGCTTCCTCCAAGAAGCGAGCTTGCAAGCCGCCGACCCGGATTTTGGGGCCGCGGCGTGGCGGGCACCGCGGTGGGCCCACTGCCGCGAGGGCCCCGACTCGAGCTTGCGAGAGTTGGGAGCGGCTGGGGACGGGCACGGCCCCAAATCCGGGGCGGCGCCCCAGCCGCGGAAGAGAAAACTAGTGCGAATGTTCGGCATGGCGGAAGGGGACGGGCATCACGCGCTCCTGGCGGTCGTACGGCGCTCCGACGTGTTTGAGATAGTCCTCCACAGTGTGGTCGTACTGGCACACCATCACCTCGGCCCCATACTCCGAAGCGGCGTCGAAGAACTGGGCCTGCAAATGCCGGTTGCCCAGGGAGTGCGCCACCACGCCCATCTCGTGGATGGACCGCGGGGCGATCACCAGGACGTCGGTGGGCAGCACGGAGACCACGATCATGTTGCTCTCGGCCACGTGCAGGATGTCGCCGTCGCGCAGGTCCGCCGAACCCGAGGGCAGGCGGATGCCCAGCTCCTTGCCGTGATCGGTGGTGACCCGCTGGATGCGTTTGACCAGCTGGGCGCTGGGCAGCACCACCTTTTCGCGGTGGAGCCCGAGATAGGGGTCCGGCCCGGGAGGAACGTCGTGCGTGTTGCCGAGAACCTTTTCGATGATCATGTTCGTCTCCTCGGGAAGCCTAGAAAAGGAAGTAGCGCTGGGCCATGGGCAGCACGTCCGACGGTTCACAGGTCACGTCCTCGCCGTCGACCGTCACCTGATAAGTTTCCGGGTCCACCTCAATGTGCGGGGTGGCGCCGTTGTACTTGAGGTCAGCCTTCGTGAGGCTCCGGATGCCGGACACCGGCCGAATGACCTTCTCCAGCCCGAGCTCTTCCGGGACCCCGGCCTCGATGGCGGCCTGCGAGAGGAAAGTGATGGAGGACTGCTGCAGTGCCTTGCCGTAGGCGGCGAACATCGGCCGCATGGTGCGCGGCTGAGGGGTGGGAATGGAGGCGTTGGCGTCGCCCATGAGGGCGTAGGCGATCTGGCCGCCCTTGAGCACCAGCTCCGGCTTCACGCCGAAGAACGCCGGATCCCAGAGCACGAGGTCAGCGAATTTTCCGACTTCCACCGAACCGATCGAGTCGGCCATCCCCTGCGCGATGGCCGGATTGATGGTGTATTTCGCCACGTAGCGCTTGAGCCGGAAGTTATCGCTCTCCGCGCCCAAACCGTCGGCCGCGCCGTGCACCCGGCCGCCTGTGCTGTCCCCAGCGCCGTCCCTCTGGGGGTCTTTGAGCACGCCGCGCTGCTTCTTCATCTTGTCCGCCACCTGCCAGGTGCGGATGATCACTTCGCCCACACGGCCCATGGCCTGGGAGTCCGAGGACGTGATCGCGAAAATTCCCAAGTCCTGCAGGACGTCTTCGGCCGCGATAGTCTCGGCGCGGATTCGGGAGTCGGCGAACGCCACGTCCTCCGGGATGTCCGGGTTCAGGTGGTGGCACACCATGAGCATGTCCAGGTGCTCTTCGATCGTGTTGCGCGTGTACGGCAGGGTGGGGTTGGTGGACGCCGGCAGGACGTTGGGCAGCCCGGCGATTTTGATGATGTCCGGGGCGTGGCCGCCACCGGCGCCCTCGGTGTGGAAGGTGTGGATCACGCGGCCATCGATCGCCCGGATGGTGTCCTCCACGAAGCCGCACTCATTCAGGGTGTCGGTGTGGATGGCCACCTGGACGTCGTATTCGTCCGCGACCTTCAGGGAGGTGTCGATCGAGGACGTGGTGGATCCCCAGTCCTCATGGACTTTGAGCCCGATTGCGCCGGCGCGGATCTGTTCGGCGAGCGGTTCGACGGCCGAGGCGTGCCCCTTGCCGAACAGGCCGATGTTAATAGGGAGCCCTTCCGCGGCCTGCAGCATCCGCTGGATGTGCCACGCGCCGGGGGTGACGGTGGTGGCCTTGGTGCCTTCGGCGGGGCCGGTGCCGCCGCCCACCATGGTGGTCACGCCGCTGCACAGGGCGGCGGAGACCTGGTCCGGGGAGATGAAATGGATGTGGGAGTCCACGCCGCCGGCCGTCAGGATTTTCCGCTCACCGGCAATGATCTCGGTGCTCGCCCCGATCACGATGTCCACGCCGTCGGTGATCTGCGGGTTGCCGGCCTTGCCGATCCGGAAGATGTGGCCGTCCCGGAGCGCGACGTCGGCCTTGTAGATGCCGGTGTAGTCCAGGACCACGACGTTGGTGATCACGGTGTCCGGGATGGCCTCCCCCTGGTCGTCCCCGTCCCTGGTCAACTGGCCGTTCTGGCCCATGCCGTCGCGGATCACTTTGCCGCCGCCGAACACCACTTCCTCGCCGTAGACGGTGAAGTCGTGCTCGATCTCAAGGAACAGGTCCGTGTCGGCCAGGCGGATGGCGTCGCCCGTCGTCGGGCCGTAGAGGTCTGCGTATTGCCTGCGGGATAGCTCGAAACTCACTGTGCGTCGCCCTTCCCTTCGGAAACGTGGACATCGGAACCATGGAGTTCAGCCTCGTGGAGTGTTCCGTTGACGGCGTTACTGAGTCCGTAGACTTCACGGCTGCCCGCGAGTTCGATCAGCCGGACAGTCCTGCTGTCTCCCGGTTCGAACCGTGCGGCGGTGCCGGCCGGAATGTCCAGGCGCCGGCCATAGGCGGCCTGCCGGTCAAAGTGCAGCGCGGGGTTCGCTTCGGCGAAGTGATAGTGCGAGCCCACCTGGACTGGCCGGTCGCCGGTGTTCGTCACGGCGACCTCCACTGCCTCACGGCCGGCGTTGATCACCAGCGGCGTGGCACTAAGGACGTATTCTCCCGGAATCATCGAAACTCCCTAGCGGATGGGGTCGTGGACGGTGACGAGCTTGGTGCCGTCCGGGAAGGTGGCTTCGACCTGGACGTCGTGGATCATTTCCGGCACGCCCTCCATGACGTCTTCGCGGCCAAGGAGGGTGGTTCCGTAACTCATGAGTTCCGCCACGCTCCGGCCGTCCCTTGCGCCCTCGATCAGTTCGTAGCTAATGACTGCGACGGCCTCGGGAAAGTTCAGTTTCAGTCCGCGGGCCTGGCGCCGGCGGGCGAGGTCCGCCGCGACCACGATCATGAGCTTTTCCTGCTCGCGGGGCAAGAGGTGCATGGTGGAATCCCTTCGAGAACCGCACCGGCTGGCGGACCGCAGACGCTGCGGTGTGACCAGCGTAGGCCCGGCAGATTTCCTGCAGGTTTCCGGTGTCCGTGAACGGCTGCTGCGTTCACCGTTATCTGCTATCCGGTGATCCGCCACCTGGACTGGAACTCGGGGTGGTCGGCGTATGGCAGGGCGAGGGTGTGCAGGGACTGCGTGGTCCACTCGATAACGTCAGGCACCCATCCGGCGTCGGCGGGCTCCTGGCTGACCAGGGCTGCCAGCACGGACTGGCGGGCCGATTCAATGATGCCGATGAGCTGGCGCTTGGCCTCGCACTCGCGGAGCAGGCGGCGTTCGTACCACTCGCCTGCTACGGCAAGCGTGGGGTCGCCGAGCAGCTTCAGGGCGGCGGCTTCGTCTTCTGTAATGCGTGCGGTCAAGAACTCGACGATGTCCACGAACCGAGCCTATGCGTGCCGGCGCTCACCGGCTACGCCCAACAATGGATATGGAATCGGCGTGCTCTGCGGGACGGCGTCACGCAGAGCAGAGTCCTGGCAGAGTCATCCACGCACTGAGGCGGATTTCCGGCGTCGTACGGACTGACAGCCGCCGAAAGTCTGCCGTGCGTGACGGCGCGGCCCGCGGTTGGTGACCACACAGCGGCTACTCGCATGAAACCCAAGCCTAGCGTTTGCCCTTTTTTCGGGATCCCTTGCCGCGGCCCTTGTCCGGGTTCGGCGCGTAACGCTGCGCCACTTTGGGCTTCTTGGTGGCCGATCCGGTGCCGCGCCGGTCCGGCTTCGGCTCCCGCTTGGGTTTCTCCTGCTTCGCGGAGGGCTGGCGCGAGCTCGCCGCGGTGCGCCCGCGGACAATCCCGATGAATTCCTCGATCACCTCGTCCGTGGCCTCGCTCGGCCATGCAAGGGCGATCTCCGTGCCGGGCGCGCCCGTGAGTTTCCGGGCCACGGTGTCCTTGACGTTGAAGTGCCGGGCCACGGACATCGGCAGGATCACAAGCCCGGCCCCGGACGCCACCACCTGCAGGGCCATTGCGGGGCCGCCGAGCTCCTGCACGTCAAGGAAGGTCTCCGCGGACAGGTCCGCCAGGTCCACTTCCTCGAACAGGGACACCTCGTGCCCCTTGGGTGCCACCACCACGGGCTGTTCCTCGTAGAGCGGGATGACGCTGAGGCCTTCGCGGTCCACCGGGAGCCGGACAAAGCTGAGGTCCGCGGACCCGTCGCGGAGCACGGAAAGCTGCGCGCCGTCGTCGGACATGAAGGAGTGCAGCGGCACGTCCGGCATCCGCTCTTCCCAGCGCCGGATCCATTTTCCGGGCGTCACGCCGGCAGCGTACGCAAAGCGCAGCTCGCGGACCTCGGGCTCGGACGGTGTGGCGTTTTGGGGTGTTTCTTCTGCGGCGGACACACGTTCACAGTACCGCCACCGCCGTCGTCCGGTTCCGTTGCACGGAGCCTGCATGGTGACCCGCCTCGCTGTGGCCGGATACCCTTGAACCATGACCTCTGCAAACTCCCAGTCCATGAAGCCGGCCACCGTTGCCAAGAAGCTTGGCATCTACCTGCCGGCGACACCCCAGGAGTTCCAGGATTCGGCCATCACCCGCGCTGATTTCGCCGAGCTCCAGGCCAACCCGCCGGAGTGGCTCGCGGAACTGCGCCGCAACGGCCCGCACCCCCGGCCCGTGGTGGCGCAAAAGCTCAACGTCTCCATCAGCGGCCTGGCCCGCGGCGGTGTTGAGGAAGCGCTCACGACGGCGGAAATCACCGCGCTGCTGCAGGCTCCCCCGGCATGGCTGGTCGCCGAGCGCGCCACCCACGCCGCCGTCCGCGCAGAGGCCCAGCGGGTCAAGGACGAGGCCGCCAAGAAGGACGCCAAGAAAGCCCGCGCCAAGGCCGAATAGAAGCCAGCCTCCTTACCGGCCCCTATTCTCATCCCGCGGACGCAGGGCTATGCTCGCGGGGTGAGTCGGGGCCGCCGGCCCGATCCCGCCGTATCCCAATCCACCAGCCTCCGGCGGAGCACCGGGAAGGAACAGGCCATCGCCTACAAGATCGGGTATTTCGTCGGGAGCCTCTCCAGCACTTCCATCAACCGGGGCCCTTAAGAACGCCATCGACTGGGGATCCCGGCCCTGGGGCACCAACTCCTTCGCCCGCAAGCCCACCGGAATCATCGGCGCCTCCCCCGGCGGCATCGGCACCGCCGTGATGCAGTCCTCGTTTCGGACAAGGACAAAGTAACCCGCTAGGCCCCCGCCCGTTTAGCGCCGGGCGCGACCCGGCCCGCGGCTAGTCCTGGTGCAGCTGCACGAAGTTCCCGCAGCCGTCATCCATCACCACGGACGTCCCGCCGGGCCCCTCGGACGGCTCGCCCTGGAACATCACGCCCTTGGCCGCCAGCCGGTCATATTCGGCACGCACATCCGGCACGCCAAACACGATCGCCGGGATTCCGGCGTCGTGCAGTCCGTTCATGTAGGCCGCTCCGATCGGGTTGTCGCTGGGCTCCAGCAGGAGCCCGGCGCCACCGGCACTGCCCGGATCCTTGAGGATGAAGAGGTTGTACTCCGGCATGGCCATCAGGGTCTCGAAACCCAGAATTCCCGTGTAGAACTCATGGGCCGAGGCCGGATCCTTGACGTGGATACTGCACATTTTCAGTCGCATGGCCCCTAGGCTACGCCGGGACGATCCGTGACGGAACGTCCGACGCAGGGCATTGACGGCCCCGCCGCCAGGGATTCCAATGGAACTAGCGGAACAGCGCCCGCCCGGGGACGGTTCCGCCGGAGGTGTGCAATGACGTCGCTTTCAGAGTCCGGTGCCCTTGCGGTCTGGCAGTTCCTCGCCCTCGCCGTCGTCGTTGCCGGGGCGGCGTTCGTCTCGGTCTACTTCGCCCGCAAGCATCTGGCGGCCGAGGACGGACGTTCGGAGGGCGCGGACGGCGCGTTTTGGGACGTGTTCGCTGGACTCGCCGTCGTTGTGCCCGCCATCGTCCTGGCGTCCTTCACGTGGCCGTGGGCAGGACTGGCCCTCGGAGTGCTGGCCGCGGGGTCGGCCCTGGCGGCAGTGGCGGCGGCACCCCGGCTGCTCCGCCGGCAGGAAGCCCGCCGGGCCAGCCGGGAGACCCGGCTCATGAATGCGGCGGCGGCCGCCCGACACCGGGACGCCCTCGCCAGGTGGCAACGGTACGAGCTGGATCCGCGGTTCTCGATTGACTACCCCGCCATGAGCGATACCCGGCAGCCGGAAACGGCCGCACTGATCCGGGCCATCAAGGCCGCCGAGCGTCTCGGCGGCCCAACGGAGCGGCCGTGTTCGGACGCCGCCTACGCCCCGGCCGTGGACCGGCTTGAACGTGCGCTGGCTGCCGCCGAACGCGCGGCCGGCGTCAACCCCGCAGCGCTGCCTGGCCCGGGCCACGCGCACAGCTGATTCCCGCAATTGCTGATCCCGGCAGTTACCAGCCACCTCGGAAAGGTTCCATCATGACTGACATCACGATCATCGGCAGCGGCAACATGGCACGGGCAATCGGCACCCGAGCAGTCGCCGCCGGTCGTTCCGTCCAGGTGCTGAACCGGACGCCGGACAATGCCGCCAAGCTCGCGGCTGACCTTGGCGGCAACACCAGCTCCGGCGGCCTGAGTGAAGTTCCCGAGGGCGACATCGTGGTCCTGGCGCTCTACTTCGGACCGGCCAAGGAGGTTGCCACGCATTTCGGCGATACGCTCAGCGGCAAGACGGTGGTGGAGATCAGCAATCCGATCGACACGGAAACCTTTGACTCGCTGGTTGTCGCCCCGGGAACGTCGGCGGCCGAAGAAATTGCGGCGCTGCTGCCGGGCGCACGGGTGGTGAAGGCCTTCAACACCACCTTCGCCGGCCCGCTCGGAGCCGGGGCGGCCGGCGGCCTGCCGGTGGATGTCTTCATCGCCTCGGACTCCGAAGAGGCCCGCAACGACGTCGCCGCCTTCGCCGAAGCCGCAGGGCTGCGTCCGCTCCAGGTGGGCGGACTGCGCCACGCCCGCGAACTCGAGGGCTTCGAGCTGCTGGTCATGGCGCTGCAGGCCAACCCCGCGTATCCGACCTTTAATTGGGGCACCGGCCTGAAAATCATCGACTAGCGTCGCGCCTCACAAACCGGCCGGCCCCGCAGGTCAATCGTGGGGGGCCGTCACCGCCGCGTTCCCGGAGCCATCCGGGTTGCCGAACCAGGCCGGGGCGGTTCCGGCGAGACCCAGGACGCCTACGGCGATCGCGGCCACAACCGGGAGCGAACGGATATGGGCTGACGCTGGGGGGCGTCTGGGGTGCTGGCCTTTGTCACGGAGCAGGCCAACGGCAGCCACCAGTGCGCCCAGCTCCAGGACGCCTGCAGCAATGTCCGCCAGACCGGCCAGTTCGGGGGCACCGGCGGTCGGCCCGAAAGGCAGTCCGACGGTCCGGGAGCCCAACCACAGTGCCAGCGGAACAACCGAGGCTGCCGCGACAGCCAGGAGCACGGCGCGGCGCCGCCTGCCCAGCAGCAAGAGACCAAGGGCAAGCTGGGCTGCCGCGAGAATCGCGAAGAAGACACCGGCTGCGGCCCACTCTCTGAGATGCTCCGGTACGACGGCGGCGTGGATGGCCGCGCTGCCGAACAGCGCTGCAGCCAGGAAAAGCCGCCGGTGGTCACTTCCGGTGCCGGGGGCAGTTCGCCGTCGGATGCTGCTGACGTCCAATCGGCCGCCCCGGATCGCCACCACCCAGCCGACGAGGACGAGGTTGGTGACCAGGAGCATCCCGCTGCCATAGCCCACGGCACGCATCTGGAGCCCGAGCGACGCCTGCTCTTGCAGCGTCACGCACCCGTGCTGCGCACAGGTATGGCTCATCGAGCCGATCAGCTGCAGCTGATCGGACTGCAGCCGGTAGTCATAGGCCGAGCTGACCGCGATGAGCGCAATGCCGACGCCGGTTCCGGCGGCGACAACCAGCAGCGCCGTCAGGACAGCGCTCCACTTGCGCGGCTCCGGCCCGAACAGATGGAGCGCCAGCGTCAGGGCCCCCAGCACCGCGACAACGAAAACCGGCAGAACCAGGGTGGACTCACGCAGCCAGCCGACGAAGGGCTCCTGCGTGCGTTCAATGGCCCCCACGGCACCGCGCAGCGACATCATCCAGAAGCCGTCGGCGTAGGCCATCACAACAGCGAGGGATGCGACCGTCAGCCACGGAACGGCTTCCCGGCCAGGGTTCGGGCCGCTGTGTTCGATGTCGGCGCCGGCGGGCTTTGGGTTCCCGATCATCTCCCGCTGCCTCATGGCCTGATCTCCCAGCCAAACATCATGGAGTGGTCCTCGTGCGCAAGGTTGTGGCAGTGCGCTACGTATGGCCCGACGAAGTCCCGGAATCCCCGGTAAAGGATCACCGACTCGTTGGGATCGAGCGCCGCCAGGTCTTCTTTTGAGACGTCGTCGGGATGCCCGCTGTCTCCTGCGAGAGTCACGTCCTTGCCGTTGCGCATGACGGTGCGGTGCTCCTCCATGTGGAGGTGGAAGGGGTGCACCCAGCCGCCGCCGCCGTTGCGGATCTCCCAGAGGTTGAAGCTGTTCTTCTTGGGCGCGGCCAGCGGCGTTGCGCCGGCCTTGTTTCTTAGGCTCGTCGCCACGGTCGTCGGGTCGAAGGGTTTGCCGTTGATGAGCCATTCGATCTCGCCGCCCAGGGCGCCCCGCTTCACCTCGAAGATCAGGCGGTTGTCCAACAGGTTCCGCCAGTTGCTCGGCAGCGGCGGAAGCGGACGCAGGGGGGTCAGGGGCGCCGGGATCCGGCTGTCATCCTGCGCGGTGTCGCCGATCACGAACTTCAGCACCGGCACCCTGTAGGCCGGATCGGGGAAGAAGCGTGACGAGTTTGACCACATCCGACCGTTGGGCATCTTCATGACGTTGGTGAGGTAGATGACGTCACCCTTGGTGGTCGGCGTGCCGTCCTGGTACCTGGTGAAATCGACAATGACCTCGCGCCGCTTGGCCGGCCACAGTTCGAACGAGTCCCGCTTGACCGGGAACGGCAGGAGCCCACCGTCCGAGGCGATCTGGGTGAACTGCATGCACTGCTGGGCGTCCGGGATGCGGTACTGGCCCTCCAGTTCGTCTTGGATGTAGCCGAGTGACGCCGACGACTTGGGCCCCTGCGTCGAGCTCATCAGCTTGAATTCGTAGATCCTCGAGACCGAGGCGTCGAGGAACCGGAAGCGGTACTTGCGCCGCTTCACCTCCAGTACCGGGAAGGCCGTGCCGTTGACTGCGAAGATATCGCCCACGAAACCGTGGTTGGGGAAGTGCTTGTAGAACGTCTTGCCCCACCACTCGGGGTGCTTGGCCGGGTTCTTGGCCGCCGGGAACTCGCCCTGCACGTCGTGGATGTCCTTGTGCACCGTGTCGCCGTCGTCAAGGCGGATGTCGGAGAAGGCCAGCGGGATGTCGTACTTGACGTCGAAGGACCCGTCCGAGTTGTTTTTGCGGACACCGGGCAGCCGGAGGCCCCGCCGCTCGTCTCCCATGTCCAGACCGTTCTTGGGGTCGTAGATCGGGTACAGGCCCACCATGCCCTTGTAGACGTTCGAGCCCGTGTGGTCCATCGTGTGGTCGTGGAACCAGAAGAAGCTCTGCTTCTCCCGGTCGTCTCCACCGGCCGGCCAGTTCAGGTACAGGTTGTCGACGAACATCTGCGGCCTGAAGCCCGGGTGCTTGGGCCCGGACACCATCGAGTAGTGCGGGTTGCCGTCACTCTCCGGCGCGGTGTGGCCGTTGTGCAGGTGGGTCAGGAAGGACCAGTCCGGGGAGCCAAAATCCTGGCGATCGAGGTGGAGCGGGTTCTCGTCCAGATGGTTCTCGAAGCGGACGAGCGCCGGTTTCCCGTACTCGGCGTTGATCATCGGCCCGGGTATGGTGCCGTTGAAGCCGTAGATCGTGCTGGGCGGCAATGTCCGCGTCGTGCCGGCCGCGAAGGTCTTGCCGGATGAGTCGTACGAGACTGTCGGCTGTCCTTCCGAATCGATCGGCAGCACTTTCGATTTGGTGAAGGAATGGGTCCGGAGCAGCACGTCAATCTTGTAGACGATAGGGTCCGGATAGCCGATCTGGCTCGGCCAGATCTGATGCCGTTCGTTGCCCAGCGAGTTCTGCTGACCCACTCCGGGTCCCGGCGGTTTCGGCCAGGCGCTGTACACCGACTTCGGCACCGGGGCGAGCGCCTTCGGGATCGTCAGCTCGTCGCTGAACGGCGAGAGGATCAGCGGGCTCGTCGGGAACTTTTCAATGTAGAACAACGCGTCACTTAGCGCGGCCGACGTGGCGGCGAACGCGCCGTCGGCCGTGAGCAGGCCCCTCTGGGCGAGAAACGGCACCCCCAAGCCCTTCGCGGCAACCAGCGCGGCGCCTGCACCCCCGGCCGCCCCCAACCTCAAAAGCGTTCGGCGGGACACGCCGCCTGTGTCTGGAGCCTTATCCATCACGAGTCCCCGTCCCCTTCGAGTGGGGCCGAGGGGGCGGCCTGCGACCCTCGGACGCCAACCCCTGCGAATCGTTCCTTGCAACGAGAAGTGATCACGAGGAATCTCCCTACCTTGTGGGCTCAGCTTGGCTTAGCCCTCCGCCGCTGACCCCCTCATGATGGGTTGGAGACCTTTGGAATCACTGGGCTTTCCGGAGCGGAGCTCGCCCTTCACGCGGAGCCAGCCCAGCAACGGAGAAAGGTCCCCGTCCGGACAGCCAATTGGTAAGTGTGGTGACTTTCCAATGGCTGCCGGACGGGGACCTTCCCGGACCCGGCGGCGGGCTCAGACCCCGCGGGAGAGGACCTTGCCCTTGAAGAACTCGGGGCGGATCCGGGCCATGACCAGCATGAGCACGACGCCGAGCAGGATGACGCCCATGCCCAGGATGAAGACCAGGCCCACACCACCGATTGAAGAACCGGAACCGTACGCCGGATCCATGGAGTCATAGGCGGTCTTGACGAACATGACCAGCAGGATGACGCCGCCAAGGAGGGGCGCAAGGAACTTGAAGAAGAACGCCTTCGCCCCGCTGAACGCCTCGGCCCGGAAGAACCAGACACAGGCCAACGCGGTGATGCCGTAGTAGAAGCAGATCATCATGCCCAGTGCCGTGATGGTGTCCCACAGCGCGTTCTCCGACGTCGTGCGGGTAATGACGTAGAACGCTGCGGCTGCCGCAGCCGAGGCGATCGTGGCATAGCTCGGCGACTTGTACGTGGGGCTGATCCTGCCGAACTTTTGCGGCAGGGCCTTGTAATGGCCCATGGACAGCAGGGTGCGCGCCGGCGACACGAACGTGGATTGCAGCGACGCGGCGGAGCTGCTCAGGATGGCCAGCGACATCAGGATGGCGAAGGGGCCCATCACCGGCCCGGCAAGGACCGCGAAAATGCTGCCCTGGTTCTCCGGGTTGCCGGCCCCCAGGCCGGTGTCGCCGACGCCGGCGAAGGACAGCGTGGCCAGCGCAACGGTCATGTAGATGATCACGATGACCAGCACAGTGACTGTGGCGGCACGGCCCGGGGTTTTCTCCGGGTTCTTGGTCTCCTCGTTCATGGTCAGCGTGACGTCCCAGCCCCAGTAGATGAAGATGGACAGCGAAACGCCGGCGGCGAAGGCGGAGAAGGATCCGACCGCGAAGGGGTTGAACCAGTCCGGGGCAATGGCAGTGGCGTCAAAGGCCGTTCCGTTGGCGACGTGGCTGAACGCCGCCACCGAGAACCAGCCAAGGACCAGCAGCTGGAATCCCACCAGGACGTACTGGACGCTCTTGGTGGTTTCCATGCCGCGGTAGGAGATCCAGCAGGCGAGGGCAATGAACACCAGTGTGGTGGCGATGTTCAGCGGCAGGTTCGTGGTGAGGTCTGCGAGGTCCGGGTTGCCGGTGAGCTGCGCCAGCATGAGGTAGAAGAAGTCCACCGCGACGGCGGCCAGGTTCGAGAGCACGATGATGGTCGCAGCAATCAGCCCCCATCCGCCCATCCAGCCGATCCAGGGGCCAAAGGCCCGCGAGGACCAGGTGAAGGAGGTGCCGGCGTCAGGCATGGCGTTGTTCAGTTCACGGTAGCCGAGCGCCACCAGCAGCATGGGGATAAAACCCACCAGGAAGATCGCGGGCAGATGCACGCCGACCTCGGCCACGGTGGGGCCCAGCGCCGCCGTGAGAGTGTACGCCGGGGCGATGCAGGAAATGCCGATGACGACGGCGCCAATGAGCCCCACCGATCCGGCCTTCAGGCCCTTCTCACTGAGCCCGTGTTGGTCGTGCTTCTGGCCGGGCTGCTGTCCGGGGTGCGAGGCCTGGGACATCGCATGGTCAGTACTCATTGTTGTGCCTCTCGGGGGACGTCATTCGACGCTGAATGATTGAGGGTCTTGAGTTCATAGTCGCTGGGGACCACGATCATCGGCACGGGCAGGGCGCGCAGGATGCGGTTGGCCGTGCTGCCAAGGAAGATGGACCGGCCCTTGGCAAGCCGGCTGGAACCGATCAACAGGACCTCGCCGGCCTCCCAGTCCAGGCGGTCCACCGCTTCCTCGATGCTGCGGCCGTGCGCGACGACGACCTCCGCCTTCGCCTCCGCGCGGACTTCCTGTTCGCTTCCCGGCAGGGCCGCGGCAAGGTGCCTGGCCGCATACTCCCGGGCCGCCTCGGCCGCGCCGGCCGCATCGCCGCCGTCGAGCGCCAGGAGCGACACCACGCGCAGCGGAACCTCCCGGTTCGCAGCCATGCCGACGGCAAAATCGAGCAGCTTCTCGGCGCCTGCCCGGGTCCCGAGACCGCAGCTGATCCGGGTCAAGGCTTCCTGCCGGCTGTAGCCATGAGGTGCCAGTGCCACCGGAACGGTCGAGGCGTGGAGCAGGGCTCCGGCGACGGACCCGATCGTGAAGCGTTTGAAGATCCCGTAGCTGGTCGCGCCGATAATGAGCATGTCCGCGCCGAGCTCTTCGGCCGCTTCAATCAGCGCGTGGGCGTCCGAATCACCAATGCGGATGTGGGCCTCGGCCGGGACACCGGGCGGAACGAGCGAGAGTGCCTGGTCGAGCCACTCCTGGGCCTGCTCGGTGAGAAGGGTTTCGAATCCGGCCTTGGGTGCGTGGGCGGCCCCGAACTGCTGCACCTCGGGGACCACGAGCACCAGATCCAGGCTCGCTCCACGCCCAAGCGCCAGGGAGACGGCCAGATTGACGGCATCGTGGCCCCTGGCATTGGCTGAGTACCCTACTACGTAACGCATCTGGCCGCTCTCCTAACTGAATTGACTGGAACTGCTGGGGTTTCTACATCTACGAGGCGACGGACGCGCGGTCCGCAGCGGCGACGATCCGGGCCGCTGTGGCCTGCCCCATCCGCACGGCGCCGTCGACGTGCTGGTAGCCCTCGGCCGCGAGATCGGAGCAGGACCAGTAGATGGGGCCTACCGGCGCCAGCTGGTCCTTGCCGTACCGGTGCAGCCCGCCGAGGTCGTAGCTGGCGGCGTAGGCTCCACGGGTCCATTCCTCGGAGCCCCAGTCGGACTCGTAGTAGACCTCGGGATCCAGGGCCTTTTCGCCGAGGAAGGACGCGATCGACTCGAGGATGGCCCGGCGGCGGTCCTCTGCACTGAGCTCGAACATGGCGTCGGCCTTCTCGTCCGAGACGAAACCCACCAGCGTGCCGCGCGGGTCCTCGTAGTTCGTGTTGTCATAGACCTCCTGCACAATGGCGCCGGCGCCGAAGGCGGTTCCGGACAGGCCGTCCTCGCGCCAGAACGGCGTGCTGTACACGGCGTGGACCTTGATGACCAGGCCAAGGGACTGGTGCTGGTGCATCTGGTGCTGGCGGCGGGGCAACGGGGGGTTGAAGGACACCCGGGAGTACAGGTTCGGCGGCACGGCCATGATGACGAAGCGGGCGTTCACGGTGGCCCGTTCGGAGACTGCGGTGACGCGGTATACCCCGCTGGCGTCCTGGGCCCAGTTGATGGTGCGGACCGGGCTGTCCAGGACGACGTCCTCGCCCAGTTCCGCGGCCTGCAGCAGCGAAACCTGCTGCATCCCGCCGACGACCCGCTTGTCCAGGATGAAGTCCTCATTCGTGAGATTGGTGAAGGACCCGGCGGAGGCGGCCATCAGGACGGCCTGCAGGGCGGAGAAGGCGTGGGCGGGCTTGGTCAGCATGCCGCCGGCGATGAACAGGCCGATGTTGTTGCAGGCTTGCTCGTCTGTTGAGTTCTGCCGCAGCCAGTGGTGGAAGGAAATCGTGTCCAGTTCGCGGGCCTTGGGGTGTGCCCACGGCTCCTCGGGGCCGATCTCCGCGGCCAGGGCATCGAGCAGGGCCGTGAGCTTGTCCATCTCGGCCGCGGTGGTTTCGCTGACCGGGAAGGTGTCGCCGGTGTACAAGGTGCGCTTGCCGTCTGCGCCGATGTAGACGGATTCACCGTCGCGGTAGCGGGAATATGTCTGCAGCCCGAGGTCATCCAGGAGCCCCAGGAGCGCCGTCTGGTCCGGGGAGACCCACTGGCCGCCGATTTCGAGCATGGCCCCGTCAATCGTGTCGGTCCAAGTGCGGCCGCCCACGCGGTCCCGCGCTTCGAGCACCGACACACTCAGCCCTGCCTTCTTCAGCTGCCGGGCAGCGGTCAGTCCCGAGGGGCCGGCCCCTACGATTACGACGTCGCGTTCAAGTTCCAGCATGATGTCCTCTCCGTGGCCGCTGAAGTGATGCGAACCACTAAATGAATGCCGTTCATTTAGAATGATAGACCCTCCATCCGCTTCGGGGAAGACCCCCGTCCAGGGAATTTGGCCCGTAAAGTAGGGGCAGAATGGGAAGACCCAGAAACCGCCCGCAGAGCTAGTAGAAAGTCCCGGAATGACGGCATCAACCAGCGTCCCCGCCGGCCCGCACAGCCCGGCAGACCAGCACAGCCCGGCTGCCGGGCCGCGCCGCCGCGTGGGCAGGCCCGCCGCGGCCGTGCTGGACCAGGACGGCATCACCGCGGCCGCGCTGCAGCTGATCGGCAAGAGCGGCTACGACGGTTTCACCATGGCTGCGCTGGCGCGGACCCTGAATGTGGCGCCGTCGGCGCTGTACAACCACGTCTCCTCCAAGCGGGACGTTTTGGTTCTCGTCCAGGACCACTTGACCTCGTTCGTGGACGTCACCGCCTTCGAGAACGGACCCTGGGAGCAAGCCGTGCGGGATTGGGCCTGGAGCTACCGGGATGTGTTCTCCAAGCACACGCCGCTGATCCCCGTCATCGCCGTCCTCCCCGTGGCGGATGCACCGAAGACCCTGGCCATGTACGAGGCCGTCAGTGCCGGCTTTAGCCGCGCCGGTTTTCCCCAGGAGCGCATCGTCCCGGCCATCGTTGCCTTCGAATCCTTCATCTTTGGCTCCGCCTACGACGTCACGGCACCGCCGGACATCTTCGATTCCGGCAGCATGGCGGCGTCGACGCCGAATTTCACCTCCGCCGTCAACCGCCTAGCCGAGGACAGCCCTCAAAAGCCGGCCGACGTCGCCTTCAGCCTGGGACTGGAGGCACTCCTCGCCGGGCTGGGTGCGCTGCGGGCGGCCTGAGAGGCCTTGGCTTGCCGGCGGCCCGGGAAAAGCCTGGGTTAAGATTTTGGGTTAAACAAAAGAACCCCGGTCCGAAGACCGGGGTTCTTTCCATATGCGTGCGCGAGGGGGGATTTGAACCCCCACGCCCTTTCGGACACTGGCACCTGAAGCCAGCGCGTCTGCCGTTCCGCCACTCGCGCGCAACTTCTTCCACTCGGACAGGGCCGGTTTCCCGGACCGCCAACCTCGTAAAAGCAGCGAGATCAAGCATAACGGACAATTACCGGAAAACACCAATCGGGCAGGCGGGGTCCCGGATCCGGGCAGTTTTCCGGCCAGCCGGGCCCGGTTGCCGAACGTTACGTCGGGCCCCTGCGACGCGGCCGCGCAGGGGATGTCCGCGCACGTCAGGGCGCGGTCTGCCCGTATTTCGGCACCGGCCCGGCGGTGCCCGTTGAGGCCATTCCCAGACACGCCCAGTAGTATCTGATGTAGGAGTGTCTGCTGATCGCGGGCTCGCAAAAGTTGGAAACCGAGTTCCGGAACGAACGCTGCCCACGCAGCCATCAGGAAAGGAGAAGGACCATGGGATTGCTGGACAAAGTCGAGCGCGGCATCGAAAAGGCCGTCCGCGGAGTCTTCTCCACCGGTTCTCGCGCCCAGGTTGAGCCTGTCGAGATCGCGAGCCGTCTCCGCAGCGAGGTGGACAACAAAGCCATCACCATAGCCGCGGGACGCACCCTTGCCCCAAACGTTTTTGACGTACTCCTTAGCAGTGACGACTTCCAGCGCGCCCAGGAATGGGGCACACCGCTGGCGGAAGAACTGTGCGACGTCGTCATCAACCACGTCCGCAGCCAGGGCTACACCCTCCAGGGGCCGGTCCGGATCAGTTTCCGCCGCGACGAAGAGCACCGCGCCGGGGATTTCGACATCACCTCGCGGACCGAGAAAGCCTCCGCCCCTTCCGCCCCGGCCCAGCCGACAGGTCACGGCAACGTACCGGCGGCGCCGACGCGCCAGCCGGCACAGCTGCAACCAGTTTTGGACATCGACGGACAGCGCTACTCGCTGAACGCGCCATCGATCGTCCTCGGGCGGTCCTCGGAAGCAGACATCCTCATTGACGACACCGGCGTTTCGCGCCGCCATCTGGAAATCCGGACCGGGCCGGGCACAGCCCAGGCGATCGATCTCGGCTCCACGAACGGCAGCTACGTCAACGGCCAAAAGATCGTGGGCAGTTCGGAACTTACTGACGGCGCCACGATCACGATGGGACGGACCAAAATCATCTTCCGCCTACTGACCGCCAACACAGGCGGCCGCGCATGAGCGAACTGACCATCACGGCCCTGCGTTTCGGGTTCCTTATCCTTCTTTGGGTGCTGATCTTCAGCATCGTCTCCGCCATGCGCCGCGATCTGATGATCGGCCGCAAGGCGGCCGCCGGGGCCCCCACAGCGCGCCAGGTCCGTAAGAATCCGTCTCTCGCCGAGCCGCCGCCGGCGCCCGTCAGACAGCAGGCCCGCCAGCTGGTGGTGACCGAGGGTCCGCTCAAGGGCACCACAATCCCCCTCGCGGCGAGCCCCATCCTCCTTGGCCGGGCGCAGGAAGCCACCCTTGTCCTGGAGGACGACTACGCCTCGGGCCGCCACGCCCGCCTGTTTCCGCAGGGCAGCCGCTGGTTCATCGAGGACCTCGGCTCGACTAATGGCACATACCTGGCAGACCAGCAGCTGACCCGGGCACTCCCGGTGGAGCTGGGCGTCCCCGTGAGAATCGGCAAGACGGTCATCGAATTGAGGCCGTAGCCATGGCTGCCCCGGATATTCCCGCAGACAGGGCCGAAGGCAAGACAACTGCCCCGAAGCGGCCGCTCATCATGCGTTATGCCGCACGCTCGGACGTCGGCCGCGTGCGTGCCAAGAATGACGACTCCGCCTACGTGGGCCGGCACCTCGCCGTCGTTGCGGACGGCATGGGTGGCCATGCCGGCGGCGACGTCGCCTCCGCCGCGACCGTTCTGGACATGATCCACTTGGATCATGATGACTACGACGGCGACGCCGGCACCGTCCTCGCGGACGAAATCCAGACGGCCAACTCCCTGCTGTCCGAGCTGGTGCACATCAATCCCAAACTGGCCGGGATGGGCACCACGGTCACGGCGCTGCTGCTCGCCGAGGGCAAGCTCCACTTCGCCCATATCGGCGACTCACGGGCCTACCGCCTGCGCGATGGTGAGTTCGAACAGGTCAGCATCGACCACACCTTTGTCCAACGGCTCATCGACGAAGGCCGACTGCGCCCCGAAGAGGCCGAAACGCATCCGCACAAGAACGTCCTCATGCGCGTGCTGGGGGACGTGGATGCCAGTCCGGAGCTGGATCTCGACACGCTGGCTGTGCACGCCGGGGAACGCTGGCTCCTGTGCTCCGACGGCCTGAACTATGTGGCCGGCCACGTCGTGGAACGCACAGTGCGGGAGACGAAGGACCTGGCGGAATGCGCCGAGGTGCTCGTTGACCTGACCCTGGAGGCCGGTGCCCCGGACAACGTCACTGTGGTGGTCCTCGACATCGCCGAAGAGACGCGCGACGACGTCCGGACCGCCGCCGTCGACGTCGTCCCCGCGCCGGCAACTCCCGCCGCGGCGGCATCGCCGCCCGCGTCAGCCGCGGCGCTGACCGGCAACACGGTTAGTTCCGCGAAGCCCCCCGGCGGGCCACGAAAGACGGACGACGCCGGTAGCGCCACCGGAGCCTCTTCTGGGGCTGCGGCGGGCCAGTCATCCGCCAACACTGCCCCGGGCTCTCCGGCCGGCGGCACGCCGGCCGCTGCCTCCGGGGAGGCCGGAAACCAAGAACCCGAGACCAGCACCGATCCGCATTTGGGCGAACACCTCTCGGCCGAAGTCCTGCGTGAAGAACTCTCCACCCGCCCCCACGAACTTGTCGGGGCCGCCGCCGCAGCAGCGGATTCAGGGTCCATTCCGACGATCGCCGGACGCACCGTCGCCCGGCGCGCGGCCACCGTCCTGACGCACAAGTCGGAACAGGCCCGTGAGGACACCGAAGACTTCCGGCCCACAGGCCGCCCGCGCCGGTGGCTCACGGTGTCCATCGCCGCTGCGATTGTTGCGCTGCTCGGTGTCGGGCTGTGGCTTGGCTACGCCTGGACCCAGACTCGCTACTACATCGGCGAGCACGATCAGCATGTGGCCATCTTTAACGGCGTCTCCCAGCGGCTCGGGCCCATCCAGCTTTCCACCCTCGAAGCGGTGACCGATATCAAGATGTCCGACCTCCCCGAATTTTCGCAGCAGCGGGTGCGCCAGACGGTGCCAGCCCGCGATCTCTACGACGCGCAGCGGATCGTCAAGAACCTCGAGCGCACGGGCACCACCGCCCCGGCCGATGAATGCCTCACGGCATCACCCACCGCCACGGCCGCCGGAGCCACCCCGTCCCCCGGCGCCACCGCGAGCCCGGGTGCCACACCCTCCCCCACACCGGCCAAGCCGTCACCATCCGCCACCCCGACTACGAATTGCGAGGGGGCCAAATGACAGCCATCGACCCCGTGCCCAGGCCACGACGGAACGTGGAGCTGGTCCTTCTGGTCCTGGCCCTCGCTGTCGGGATTGGCGCCCAGGCCCTCGTGGGCGTGGACCGGCAAAAAGCCTTCGATACCGACTTCTGGTTCCAGTCCAGCCTCCTGGCAGCCGCCGCCCTGGCCTTCCACGTGGTGCTGCGGATCCGCGCAAAATATGCCGATCCGGTAATACTTCCGCTGGTGGTGGCCCTCAACGGGCTGGGCCTGGCCATGATCCACCGGCTGGACCGGGTGGGCGAGGACACCGGCAACAACCAACTGCGCTGGACAGTCGTGGCCATGGCGGTCGCGATCGCGGTCATCTGGTTCCTCAAGGACCATCGGATCCTGCGGCGCTTCACCTACATTTCGCTGGCCATCAGTGCCGTGCTCCTGATCCTGCCCCTCGTTCCCGGCATTTCCGCCGGGGAAGTCCTGGGCGCCAGCGTCTGGATCAAGATCGGTTCCATGACCTTCCAGCCCGGTGAAATCGCCAAGATCACGCTGGCCATCTTCTTCGCCGGGTATCTGTCCTCGAACCGGGACCTGATCCTGCTCGCCGGCCGCAAGATCGGCCCGGTGCAGTTCCCGCGGTTCAAGGACATGGGCCCCATGATCACCGCCTGGCTCGTGAGCATCGGCGTGCTGGTCTTCCAGCGCGACCTCGGCTCCTCGATCCTGTTCTTCGGCTTGTTCCTGGTCATGATCTACGTCGCCACGAGCCGCATCAGCTGGGTGATCATCGGCCTGGTCCTGATCGTGGTGGGCGGCTTCGTGGCGGCCCGCGTGTTCTCGCACGTGGCCCTGCGGATCGACGGCTGGCTCAACGCCTTCACCGATGAGGTCTATGGCCGGCAGTTCGGCGGCAGCCTTCAAATTGTCGAGGGCCTGTTCGGCATGGCCAACGGCGGCCTGGTCGGCACCGGCCTGGGCCAAGGCCGCCCGAACCTTGTCCCCTTCGCCAACAGCGACATGATCATCGCCTCATTCGGTGAGGAACTCGGGCTGATCGGCGTCTTCGCGATCGTGCTGATGTACCTGCTGCTGTTCACCCGCGGCTTCCGCGCCGCGCTGGGCACGCGCGACGCGTTCGGCAAGCTGCTCGCCACCGGGCTCTCCTTCGCGATTGCGCTGCAGTGCTTTGTGGTGATCGGCGGTGTGACCCGGCTGATCCCGCTGACCGGACTCACGACGCCGTTCCTCGCCGCTGGCGGGTCCTCGCTCCTGGCGAACTGGATCATTGTGGGCTTGCTCCTGATGATTTCGCACACTGCCCGCGGCCCGGTGGACACGACGCCGCTGCCGCCCGGCCAGGGCACCGGCGCCGGCAGGAAACTGCCCGCAATTCCGTCCAAGCCGGCCCCGGCCCCCCAAACCACTCCCGACGCACCCACCGAGGCGGTGAAACAGCTGTGAACCAGGCCATCCGCAACTCATGGATCGCCGCGATCGCGATGTTCGTGCTGGTCTTCGGCGCGCTCAGCTACGTGCAGGTGGTCGGCGCCGACGAGCTCAAAGCCAACGCCTGGAACAGACGCGCCATTCTGCAGAACTACTGCAACGACCGCGGCGCAATCATCGTCGGCGGCACCCCGGTGGCAGAGTCCGTTCCTGCCACCGAGAGCTGCAAATTCCAGCGGACCTACTCCCAGCCCGAGCTCTACGCCGGCATTACCGGCTACTTCTCCAAGAACTACGGCCTGACCGGACTCGAGAAGTCGATGAACGACGTGCTGGCCGGCAGTTCGGACCAGCAGTTCCTGGACCGCGTGGGCCAGTTGTTCCTCGGCAACCAGCCCAAGGGTGCGTCCGTGGAGCTGACCCTGGACCCCAAGATCCAGAAGCTTGCCTACGATCTCATTCCGGACGGCCAGCGCGGTTCCATTGTGGTGACCAACCCGAAGACCGGCGCGGTCCTGGCCATGGTCTCCAAACCCTCCTATGACCCCAACCTGATTGCCACCCAGGATGCAGCCGCCGAACAGGCCAATTACAACGAGCTGAACCAGATCCCCGGGATCAACCTGAACCAGAATGTCAGCGGACCCACGGGCGCCTTGCTGGCGCCCGGATCGGTGTTCAAGCTCATCGACACGGCTGCCGCCCTCAACTCGGGCAAGTACAACAAGGACAGCGTCCTGCCCAACCCGGCGGAGATGTCGTTCCCGGGCATCGACTACAAGCTTCCCAACTACGCTGGAGGCAACTGCTACACGCGTACCTCGGCGTCGTTCGCGTTTGCCCTGCAGCAGTCCTGCAACACCCCGTTCGCCAGCATCGCCCTGGACCTGGGACAGAAGGCCGTCGGGGACCAGGCGGAGAAGTTCGGCTTCGGGCAGGACTTCGGTGACCAGCTCAAGCTGGACAGCGCGCCGAGCTTCTTCCCAAGCGAGCCGCTCGACGACGCCGGGCTGGCGCAGTCCTCGATCGGTCAGCGCGACGTCCGCGCCACCCCGCTCCAGATCAACACGATGACGGCCGCGATCGCCAACGACGGGGTGCAGATGCAGCCGAACCTGATCAAGGCCATCCGCGCCCCCGATCTTCGCACGATCAGCGAACCCAAGCCCCAGGCCCTGCGCACCGCCACGAGTCCGGAGATCGCACGGCAGATCAACGAGTGGATGGTCAGCGTCGTCGACGACGGCATCGCCAGCAGGGCGGCAGTGCCCGGGGTCCAGGTGGCCGGCAAGACCGGTACCGCGGAACTCGGCGACGGCCTGAACAACTCATGGTTTACCGGGTTTGCCCCGGCAAATGACCCGCAAGTGGCTGTCACGATCGTCATGGAAGGCGTAGACATCACCACTGGCGCAAACCTAACCAGTCCGAACGCGAAGAAGATTTTTGAGGCGGTGTTGAATAAGTGAGGCCTACTTCGGGAATCACCCTCGGCGGCAGATTCCAGCTGACCACGCGCATTGCGATCGGCGGCATGGGAGAAGTCTGGAAAGCCAAAGACCTGATCCTTGGCCGCATTGTCGCCATCAAGGTGCTCAAGGAGGAATACACGGGTGACCCCGGATTCCTGCAGCGCTTCCGCGCCGAGGCCCGCCATACCGCCCTCCTGAACCACGTGGGCATCGCCAACGTCTTCGACTACGGCGAGGAAGAGGGTTCGGCCTACCTCGTCATGGAACTGGTTCCGGGCCAGCCGCTGAGCAGCATCATCGAGCACGAGCAGGTCCTTTCCCCGGACCGTACCCTCTCGATGATCGCGCAGACGGCCCGTGCCCTGGCCGTCGCCCACGCCCAGGGCCTCGTGCACCGTGACATCAAACCCGGAAACCTGCTCATCACCCCGGACGGCCGCGTCAAGGTCACCGACTTCGGCATCGCCCGCCTGGCCGACCAGGTTCCGCTGACCCAGACCGGCCAGGTGATGGGCACCGCCCAGTACCTGGCACCGGAACAGGCCACGGGCCAGACTGCCACCGGAGCCTCGGACATCTACTCCCTCGGCGTGATCGGCTACGAGTGCCTCACCGGCCACCGGCCGTTCTCCGGGGAATCCCAGATCGCCATCGCGCTGGCCCAGGTCAACGACGCGCCGCCGCCGCTGCCGGACACGCTGCCCAGGCCCGTCCGCGCCCTGCTGATGTCCATGCTCGCCAAGGATCCGAAGAACCGCCCGGCCGACGCCATCAAGCTCTCCGAAGCGGCCGAGGCGATCCGCAACGGTGACATCGCCGCGGCACACGCGGCAGTGCCGGGCATGCTGCTCTTCGAGGCGGCCACCGGACCCATCACGGCCCCCGTGGATGTCCCCACCGCAGCCACCAGCGTCATTGGATCCAGCGCCGCGGAGGACAGGTCGACGTCGGCAACGTCCGCGCTGCCCGTCGTCGGCGCTGCCGGCGCCGGCGCGGCGGCAGGCCTGGCCGCCGGTGCTGCCGCCGCCAGCGGCTACGGCGCACGCAACGCGCTCAACCGCGCCGATGCCCTGGCGGCCGAGCGCACCTGGGTACAGGAAGAGGAAGAGGCAGACTACGACGAGCCGGAGGAGGAGCCGAAGCGCCGCGGCCGCAGCCCGTGGACCTGGCCCCTGATTGCCCTGATCCTGCTGGTCGTGTTCGTGCTCGCCGGTGTGGTCCTGAGCCAGGCCGGCAACCTCTTTCCCTCCCAGGCTCCGGCCACGACCGGTGCCACGTCCACCTCCGCGAGGCCGAGCAGCGCCACCCCGACGGCGTCGTCCGCGTCGCCGTCGGAGACGCCCACTCCCAGCCCCAGCTCCGCGACACCCACGGAATCCACGCCGGCAGCCGTCAACCTGATCCCGGATGCCTACCTTGGGCGCCCATTCAACGAGGTCCGCAACGAACTGATCGGCGAGGGGTTGCAAGTCACCGGCGTCGAGGTGGTCAACGACGCGACACCTGGCACCGTCACCAACATTGACCCGTCCGGTCCGGTCCAGCCCGGGACCACCATCACGGTGAGCTACTCCAAGGGGCCGGAAATGGTTTCCGTTCCGTCCATCAAGGCGGGCGCAAGCGAGGGTGAGGTCCAGCAGGCCATCCAGGACGCCGGACTCCGCTGGGCCAAGGGAGCCGATGTCAATCCCACGAACAAGAAGGAAGATCCGGGCACTTTCGTAAGCTCGGAGCCTTCTTCGGGGAGCAAGGTGGCCTCCGGCAGCGTCGTGACCTATCATCTCGCCAAGGCTTCGGCCACAACTCCTTCCCCTACCAAGTCCGGACCCTAAGCAATTATGAGCAATACACCCCGCACACCCTCGCACAGGGAGGACCGCCCTGTGAACACGCAGCGCGTCCTCAGCGGGCGCTATGAGCTGGGTGAGCTGATCGGCCGAGGCGGCATGGCGGACGTGTTCCGCGGTGTCGACACGAGACTGGGACGCACGGTAGCCATCAAACTGCTCCGCCCGGACCTGGCCAGGGATCCCCAGTTCCAGGCCCGGTTCAAGCGCGAGGCCCAGGCTGTCGCCGCGCTCAACCATCCCTCGATTGTGGCTGTCTTCGACACCGGGGACCACGCGGTCCCCGGTGACCACGACGACAGCGTCCGGGTGCCGTATATCGTGATGGAATACGTTTCCGGCAAGACCATCCGCGACATGGTCAGGGCTAAGGACGTCACGATCGACCAGTCGATCGATTTCACGCTGGGCGTGCTTTCCGCGCTGGATTACAGCCACAAGGCCGGGATTGTGCACCGCGACATCAAGCCCGCCAACGTGATGTTCTGCCCGGATTCGAACAGCGTCAAGGTCATGGACTTCGGGATCGCCCGTGCCATCGCTGACTCCTCGGCCACCATGACGCAGACACAAGCCGTGGTGGGGACCGCCCAGTACCTGTCCCCGGAACAGGCGCGGGGCGAGGCCGTCGACGCACGGAGCGATCTCTACTCCGCCGGATGCCTCCTGTATGAGATGCTCGCCGGACGGCCCCCCTTCATTGGGGACAGCCCGGTCTCCGTGGCATATCAGCACGTCCGTGAGATCCCCGAGCCGGCCAGCAGCCTCAACCCTGAAGTCTCGGCGGCGCTGGACAGCGTGCTGATGAAGGCCCTGCAGAAGAACCGGGCGGACCGGTTCCAGGACGCGGCTGCCTTCCGCCGTGCGCTGCGGGCAGCCCGCAGCGGCGTCCCGGTGGCCGCACCGGCCGCCAGTGAGGCCCCCACCGACCCCACGAACGCCGTCCCCCGCCATGACCCCTCGGCACCTACGTCGGTCTTCTCGCTGACCGGGGCCAAGTTCCTCGACGATACCCCCGGCGGCCGGCTGCGGCCCGCGGAGGAAGAAACGCCCGACGACGACCCGTTCCTCTTGCCCGCCGACACCGAGCTCTACGGAACCGCGGACACCGGCAGCCTGCCCCTGGCGCTGCCGGCCGAACGCGACCACACGCCGGGGCAGAAGTCGCGCCGCCGCACCTGGATCGCGACGCTGGTGGTCCTCACACTGCTGGTGCTGGCCGGCGGCGGTCTGTGGCTGTACAACCTCACCAACCAGGCGCCGCCGCAGGCAGCCAAGGTCCTGGTGCCCAGCGTGACATCCTTGACGGAGTCTGAGGCCCTGCAAAGGCTCTACAACGCCGGATTCAAGCCGCAGCTGAACCGGCTGCAGCACCAGACCATCCCGAAGGGCACCGCCATTGGTACGGTGCCGACGTCGGGAAGCTCGATGGACGCCAATTCGGACATCATCCTGAACATTTCCGAAGGCCCCAGCGCCATCACCATTCCGACCGACCTGCCCGGCCGGACGGAGGCGGCGGCCAGGGATCTGCTGCACCAAACGGGACTGACCGGCCCCCTCACCACCAAGATGTCCAACAACCCCACGGTCCCGGTCGGCATCGTCATCACCACGAATCCGGCCCCCGGCCAGGTGGTGGCCGTGGCTGACGCCGTCGAAATCGTCGTGTCCACCGGAAAGGTTGCCGTGCCGCAGCTGATCGGCCTGCCGAAGGCGGAGGCGGAGGCAAAGCTGGCCGAGCAGGGGCTGAAGCTCAACGCCACCGAGGTGGAAAATTCGCAGGTCGGACCGGGAAAGGTCACCGGCCAGGGCGACGCCGCGGACTCCCTCGTGGAGCAGGGCAAGACCATCACCGTGACGGTGGCAAAGGCGCCGGCACCGCCGCCCTCGCCCACGCCCACGCCGACTCCGAGCAAGACCACGTCCAAGGAGGACGCGGTCCTGGACGGGTTCCTGCCCTAGTCCAGTCCGGGCCGGTGCCTGATGAGCGGGCTCAGTGCTTGATCAGGCGGGTCAGTGCTTGATGAGGAGGGTCAGTGCTTAATGAGCGGGCTCAGGTCCGCTGCCCGTTCAGCGGCGCCGGCCATGCCGAGGGACTCCAGCCAGTTGCCCAGCATCTGGTAGCCGCCTTCGGTCAGGACGGATTCGGGGTGGAACTGCACACCGCACAGCGGCGCGGTGCGGTGCTGCAGGCCCATCACCACACCCGTGCCCGTTTCCGCGGTGATCTCCAGGACCTCCGGGATGCTCTCCCGGACAGCGGCCAGTGAATGGTACCGGGTGGCCGTGAGGGGCGAGGGGAGCCCGGCAAACATACTGGTTCCGCGGTGTTCGACCAGGGAGGTTTTGCCGTGCATCAGCTCGGGAGCGTGCGTGACCGTTCCGCCGTAGGCCTCGGCCAGCGCCTGGTGGCCCAGGCACACCCCCAGCATGGGCTTGTCATGGCTGCCGCACCACTTGATCAGTTCAATGCAGACGCCGGCCCCGGCCGGATTCCCCGGACCGGGAGAGATGAGGACTCCGTCCCGTGCCTCGGCCATTTCGATCGCCTCGGCGAGCGTGACGTCGTCGTTGCGGACCACGGTGGTTTCCGCACCGAGCTCCTGGAGATAGCCCACCAGGGTGTAGACGAAGCTGTCGTAGTTGTCTACGACCAAGATCTTGGTTGTGCTCATGGGTGCCTTGCTGAACCAATCGTTGAATCTGTTAACTGGGTGAATTGCGCCAGCCAGGGAAAAAGGAACTGAACCATCAATACCAGTGCTCCGACCGCCAGCACCAGCGCAGTCGCAATCCTGAGCCATAAGGGGCCTGGAAGGTGGCGGAAAAGCCAGGCGTACATCCCTTAACCGTCCCCGCCAGCGCGGGCCACCTGGGATGCGATTTCAGCCGGCGGCCCCGCAGAGGAGGATTGCCATCGCTCCAGCAGGGCGTAGGCGACAAAACGTTCCTGGGAACCAAACCGCGGATTACAGCTCGTCATGGTCAGGTAGCTCTCCGTCGGCGCGGCGCCCGGCCGCGTCGGCACCGGCAACAGCACATCAGTCCGCGAGGGGAGGACTATCTGGCTGTTCCGGAACACGTAGACATAATAGCCTTCGCGGGTCTGGACGTAGATCCGGTCCCCGGGCACCAAGGCGTCGATGTTGTCCAGGACGGCGCCGTGAGTCTGCCGGTGCCCGGCCACGGCGAAGTTTCCCGCCGCCCCCGGCATTGCCGTGCCCTGATAATGTCCGATGCCCAGCGTGTCCAACACGGCCGGGGTGGTTCCCTGAACAATCGGACGCGTGTATCCGGCGCCGAACCGGGGGACATACAGGATGCCGATTGTCGCGCCCTCGGCCGGTTCGGTAGCAACGGCCGGTTTCGGGGCAACGGCCGCCTGGCCTGGGGTAACTGTCACAGCGATGCCACGAGCAAAATCCTCGACGACGTCGCGCTGCCGGGCATCGGCGTCCACGTTCGTCCACCACAACTGCCACGCCACAAAGAGCAGGAGAATGACGCCCACGCTCATCAGCAGCTCACCCGCGACCTGGACGCCGCGCCGGAACAGCCCGCCGCGCGGGAACAGGCTGCTGCGGGACGGTCCGGGTCCCTGCTCAGCATGCGACACTGCGGGTTCTCCTCGGGGGCGAAGGCGGGGTCCGACGATGCGGCCTGAACTACAGCTAGAATTGTGCGACAAAAGAATTCAAACTCGACCAAGAGCGTGTTGGCCGCCGGGGCTCAGTTCCTGCAGGATATCAAGCAACGCTGCCGCTCTTGTTCCAGCCCGCCAAGGAGGATCAGTGCCCGAGTCGAAGCCGCGTAAAAGGACTGCCCGTGTGGCCCCGCAGACTTCTGCTGCGCAGGCCTACAAGCCCAACCCGGTCTGGTTCAAGCCCGTCATGTTCGGCCTGATGATCATCGGCCTGCTGTGGATTATCACGTTCTACATCACCGAGGGCGCCTTCCCGGTGCAGGCATGGGCCTCGTGGAACATCGTCGCCGGATTCGGCATCGCGATTATCGGCTTCCTGATGACCACGCGCTGGCGTTCCTGAACCCAGTCGCAGCGAAGCTATTCCCTGACGGGCCGGCACACACGGTGTGCCGGCCCGTCGTCGTTAACCCCGGCACCCATCCCCGGCACGCCGGCGTCCGGCTGGTCCTGCGCCGACCGGCCAGGTCATGTGACCGATAATGCTGGGAGAGGCTTTACCCCAGCGAAGGAATCCAGATGACCCCGGCAGTAAGCGGCTCTACAATTGGCGACGACGGACTGGCACGGCCCGTGTGGGCATCTGTGGATCCCATGCTGCGCGAGTACTACGACACGGAATGGGGCATGCCCGTCCGCGACGAGCAGGGCCTCTACGAGCGGATCAGCCTCGAGGGGTTCCAGGCGGGCCTGTCCTGGGCGACTATCCTGCGCAAGCGGCCAGCTTTCCGCGCGGCCTTCCAGAACTTCGACCCGGAACTGGTCGCCCGCTTCACGGACGCCGACGTGGAACGGCTCATGCTCGATGCCGGAATCGTCCGGAACCGGCTGAAGATCCAGGCAACCATCACCAACGCCCGGGCCACGCTGGCGATGAGGGACGACGGCGGCCTGGTTGACTTCGTGTGGTCGTTCCAGCCGACCACCACACCGCGGCCCAACTCCCTGGATGAGGTCCCCACTACGTCGGCCGAGTCCGTTGCGCTGTCCAAGGCGCTGCGCAAGAAGGGCTTCGCATTCGTCGGGCCCACCACGATGTTCGCCCTCATGGAGGCTATCGGAATGGTGGACACTCATTTGGCGGACAGCCACCGGCGCGGCACTTCTGGCGTCTGGCCGCACTGACACCTGCACCATGGCGCGCCGGCTTCGCGGGCCGTCGCCGTTATCCACAGCTGCGCACAAGTCTGGGGAAACTTATCCACATTGTTCATAAGTTTCTGCCCAAACGCGTGATTCGGACCGGTTCAAAGGCCGCAGCGGGGCGCACGGGCGATGATGAGCCTCCCGTCCGGCCTTGAATTACAGGGCTGTAAGTTATTAACAGTGTGGATTGCCTGTGGACAAGTCCTTTACGGCGGCCCTCGGACTCCTGTTGGGCGCCGAACGCCGCTCTGGCGCCGGCCCGGCCCACGAACGAAGCGGCCCGACGCGGGAGGAAAGGCGCCGGAGAAGTTATCCACTTAATAACACTGCGCTACCCACACGTTATCCACAGCTGGGGATAACGCCCCAGGTCCCTGGGCCGCGAACCCTGCTGTGCCGCCCGGGGCGGGGTTAATTCGCGGTGACACTTGGACCATCAAGTTATTAACACTGTGAACAACCCTGTTGAAACACAGGCCGGCTGCTTGAAACCCAGGCCGGCTGCTGCGCTCCCGTGCGGCCAGCGCAGCCCTGCGGGCGCACTCCAGCCCTAGACAGCCGCAAGTTCGCGGTGAAGTCGGGGTTGCAGCGGCAGGACGACGTTCAGTTACGGGCGCAACGATCGCACGCCACAGTCGGATTCCACCTTCGAACTCGGCGCTTGAAGTTGTCCACTTACTCACAGGCCAACCCACAGAAGTTTTCCACAGGTGTGGAGATCAGGCTGGCCGCATCGCCGTTTCACTGCAAAATCGCCAGCTCGGGCCGTCAGATCGGGGAGGCGGTCGTGAACTACACGCTTGTAAGTTATTAACAATGTGGATAACCCTTGTGGAAAACTCTGGAACCGGGTCGCCTGAATTCGAAGGCGTCAGCGCCAGAATTCGGTGAGCTGCCCGGCAAGGGCTCTGCCTTGTTTGTAACCAGCCCGAGCGGCGGGCGGACGCAGCGACAAATCCATCGCGTTGGAGCCGAACATGTGCTCGGAACTGTTGTCCGGGAAAATCGTTTCGACTCCGCTTCCGCCTGCGCGTAGCTCGTCCACCTGTGCTGCCAGCTGCAGGCCCCACTCCAACGGCGTCCGTGTTCTGCCACCAAATGGCGAGAGCACCAGCACCCGCCCGAATCCCGCGGCCAGATCGGCGTTCTCGTTGCGTCGGTAGCCGCCGTCGATATATCGGTTGTCCCCGATCCTGTAGGCGAAGCCGCTGGCACAGCTGGCGGCGACGGCGTCCACCAGGTCGACCCCGCTGTCGCGATCGAACACGACCGGTTCACCGGTGAGGGCATCGACCGCCGTGACGAACACCGTTCGTTGCGGCCAGCGCTGGCTGGGCAGCCGCGCGGCGACGGTCGCGCGCCACCTCGCTTGCCCGGAACCATCCGACGCCGCATCCATGTCGAGGGCCGCCGCGCCCATTCTGCGGCGCATGTCGGCCGCATCCACAGCGGCGGCGATGATCTTGCCGGTTCTCTCCATGTGGTCCGCCGCCGCCCTGACGGGAGCGCGTCCACCGCCGGATCCGACCGGGCCGGTCCGTTGCGGGGGCGCCGCGGCCAGGATGGCGGCAAGCAGTTCGGTCGGGGTCGCGCCAGCTATCTGGGCCGCGGCTGTCGATCCGGCCGATGTCCCGATGACAAGATCAGCCTCGGTTACATCCAGTCCGGCATCGAACAGGCCGGCGATGACGCCGATCAGCCACGCGTTGCCTGTCGATCCGCCGCCACCGAGGACCAACGCCCGCCCGGCCGCGGCGCGCACCGGCTTGGTGGGGTCGACCTGCGGCTGATCCTGGCCGGACCTCGGCCGGTCGGAGCCCGTCGTCGAGGCGGAGTGCGGGGTTGAAGAAGGTGTTGTGATCATGGGAGTCGCCTTTCGCGAGTTGCCTGGCGGGCGCTCCCGGTGGCGACTACTTCAGTCGCGCGATCGTGGATTGCAGGGGAGCACCCATTGCGGATACTGCGTTCATGGGTCTCACCTCCTGCCGACGGGTCACGATAGGCAAGACGCTAGCACGCCCCGCGGGAACAAGGAAGAAGGGTGAGGGGTTGCCAGGCAGCGGCCTGCGGCGGGAAGATCTCGCGGGAGGTTGTCCAGGAGCGGGTTAAGCGGCGGCGCCGGCCATTCGGACGACAGACACGGCGATCACCACGGCAAGGACTCCGGCGAGGCCGATGGCCTGCAGCAGGGTCTGCCGGGGGCCGCGGGGGGTGTAGGCAATGACGGCGGCGCTCAGGGCACCGGTAACGAGGCCGCCGAGATGGGCCTGCCATGCGATTTGGGGCACCATGAAGCCGACGACGCCGTTGATGGCGATCAGGACCAGGAGTTGGCGCACATCGCCGCCGCGTTGACGCTGCACCACCAGCAGGGCGCCGAACAGTCCAAAGATGGCGCCGGAGGCGCCGACAAGGCCCACGGGGCCGTTAAGGGGATACACCGGGGTCAGCAGAAGGAAGCCGACCGAACCGCCGACGGCCGAGAGCAGGTAGATCGCCAGGAAGCGGGCGTGGCCGAGCAATGGCTCCAGGATTTGGCCGAAGATCCACAACGTATACATGTTCAGGACAATGTGGAGCAGGAATCCCTGAGAGTGCAGGAATGCCGAAGTGAGCATCCGCCACGGTTCACTGTCCGTCAGGGCCGGCGCGTAGGCCAGTTGCTGGTAGATCCCGTCATTGGGAACTATCCATTGCAGTGCATAGACAAGGGCGCACAGCCCGATGATCACGTAAGTGACCACGGGCTTGCCGGCAGTGACGGCGCCGCCATAGACGGTCCTGACGGCCGGCGTCGTGCGTTTGGTTTCGTTGACACAGTCAACGCATTGGAATCCGACGGCGGCCGCCCGCTGGCAGTCGGGGCACGCCGGGCGCCCGCACCGCTGGCAGCGCACATAGGCGGGCCGGTCCGGGTGCCTGGGGCATACCGGGACCTCCGCGGACGGCTCAGCCGCCGGAATTCCGTAGCTCATGGTGTGGGGTTAGAGCTTTTCGATATCAATGCTGTTGATGGTGACATCCTCGACGGGACGATCGCCCATGCCGGTGCGGACGCCCTCGATCGCGTCGACCACCTTCTTGGAATCGTCGTCCGCGACTTCACCGAAGATGCTGTGCTTGCCCTGCAGCCAGCCGGTGGGGATGGTGGTGATGAAGAACTGCGACCCGTTGGTGCCGCGGCCCATCTGGATGCCGGCGTTGGCCATGGCCAGCTTGTAGGGCTCGTTGAACGTCAGGTCCGGGTGGATTTCGTCGTCGAACTTGTAGCCGGGTCCGCCCGTGCCGCGGCCCAGGGGATCGCCGGCCTGGATCATGAAGTCCTTGATGATGCGGTGGAAGATGGTGCCGTTGTAGAGCGGGGTACCCGTCTTGTCCTCACCCGTTTCCGGGTGGGTCCAGGCCTTCTCACCGGTGGCCAGCCCGACGAAGTTGTCGACGGTCTTCGGCGCGTGGTTGCCGTAGAGGTTGACGACGATGTCGCCGAGGCTCGTGTGGATGGTGGCTTTTGCGGTTGCGTTGGCAGTCATAGGGCCTATTCTTCCATGGCGGCTCTTCCCGTATAGGGCCGCACAGTCAGTTCCGCGCTGGGTGAAATCCACTGGAAATTGGTCTGAAGAATAGCCGGTGAGTTCCTAGACACGTAGGCTAACAGCAGAACCGTCACATTAATCGGGAGGTAGTTGTGAAGAAAACGGATCGTATTGCCCGTGACCTGGAGCAGTCAGTCAGCGCCGGAGTAGACACAGCCAAGGATTGGGCCAGCCCGCGGGTTGAGGCTGCCGTGAATTGGGCTGTTCCCCGCCTGCAGCATGGGCTGGACACTGCCTCTCCCAAAATCCAGGAGGGGCTCAAGTCGGCGGCCCACAATCTGGCCGGTAGCGTTGCCACCGTCACTCCCCGCCTTCAGGATGGCCTGGCCCAGCTTGCGCCGAAGATCCACGAAGTCGCGGAAAGCGCCCCTCCGCGCCTGCACGAGGCTGTGGACAAGGCAGCCCCGGTGATCCTCAACGCACGCGACCGGGTGGTCGTGGAGTACCTTCCCAGGCTGTCCGACCAGATCGGGCAGGCTTCCGTGGTGGTCCACCGCACCCTCGAAAATGCCCCGGCCCACGTGGACGCCGTCGCACAGAAGCTTGTTGATTCCGGCGTTGTGCACACCGTCCAGGCGCAGGCCGAGACTGCCAAGGGACACGCAAAGAAGGCGGGCAAGAACATCAAGGCCGCCGCCAGCGAGGTCAGCAAGACGGCTAATGTCAAGCTCGCCAAGCAGCAGAAGCCCAAGCACCGCGGCCTGCTGATCTTCGGCGTTATCGCTGCCGCAGTTGCCGCCGGCGTCGCCGCCTGGAAGGCGTCCCGGCCGGTGGAGGACCCCTGGAAGGTACCGACGCCGGTAACGCCCGCCCCTACGGCCGCTACGGTCAACGAGACGCTGAAGGACACCGCCGACAAGGCCGGTTCCGCAGCCGTCGCGGCAGCGGACTCCGCGGCCGATGCTTCCAAGGACGCAGCCGGTTCCGTAGCTGACGCGGCGGACAAGGCGTCGGAAGCGGCCAAGGACGCTGCCGGCAACGCCGCCGACGCCGCCGCCAAGGTTGCCACCGATGCCAAGACGGCCGTCCGCAACATCGCGGCCAGCCTGAACAACGGCACCGACAAGCCGGGCAAGTAACTCCGGCTGGCACCCGCCGGCCGCGTCGGGCCCTGTCAAAGGCCGGCCGGCCGCCGGCAGGTGTCCTGCAACTCTCCCAGGGAGGGATTCCGCCACGGTGCGGGATCCCTCCTTTTTGTTCATCTGGACCGGCCGGGGCCGCGCCGCGGTCCGGCTTGAAACGGGAGGCTTGATGCTAAATTTGTGGTGATGTCACCCCATAGATCACCCCAGGATGCCTTGCTCGTTGCTCCGCCGCCGGCTGTTTCTGTTGTGATCCCGGCGTACAACGAGGAAAGCGTCATCCGGCAGTGTCTGATCGCTGCGGTCTACCAGTCGGTGCCAGCCCACGAAATCATTGTCGTGGACAACATGTCCAAGGACCGCACGGCGGAGATCGTGCGGCAGATGCAGCTGGAGTACCCGGACAGTCGCATCATCCTGCTCAGCCAGGACCGTGAGCAGGGGCTCATCCCCACGCGCGATTTCGGTCTGGACCACGCCACGGGCGATATCCTCGGCCGGATCGACGCCGACTCCGTGCTGGAACCGGACTGGGTGGAACAAGTCCAGGAAGCGTTCGCGGACCAATCCGTCCACGCTGCGACGGGCCCGGTGGTCTATTACGACATGCCCATGCGCCGGTTCGGGCTCAAAGCAGACGACAAGATGCGCCAGCTGATGCTTAGGCTGGCAAAGCACCAGTATCACTTCCTCTTCGGCTCCAACATGGCGCTCCGCCGCTCCGCCTGGGAAACCATCCGGGCAGAAGCCTGCCGGGACGAGCGGGACGAAATGCACGAAGACATCGATCTATCGCTGCATTTGGCCGAGCACGAGCTGCGGATCCAGTACTGGCCGCAGATGGTCTCGGGGATGTCGGCCCGGCGGCTGGAGGACTCGCCGCGGGACTACCGGTACTACGTGACGCGCTTTGACCGCACCTACAAGGCCCACAACGTCAAGAAGATGGCACTGAAGGCACCCATGGTTGTCTTCTTCTCGGTCTATTTCCCGGCGAAGCTTCTACGCGCCATCCACACGGTCAACGCTGCCCAGCCGGCCCGCCGCGGCGGCCAATAGTCACCGCACCTGTACACGGCGTCCAGGCGCGGCTTAGTCGGTACCGAGCTCAGCCAGCCGCTCTGGACCGGCTCCCTCCGCTGGGCGCCCCTCTGCAGCGCCCGGGGCAGATCCTGAGCCGCGCTGCCCCAGAAGCACGACGGCGAGCCCCACCAGGATCATCGCCAGTCCCGCATAGGTTCCCGCCGGCAGCGTCTCGCCCAGGAACGCCGCCGCCAGGAGCGCGGCGCCCGGGATTTCCAGCAGGATGATCATGGACACGAGCAACGGGCTCATGGTCGCCAGGAGATGGTTGAAGGCGGTGTGCCCCACGAGCTGTGCACACACGGTGATGGCGAGGATCCCCAGCCAGCCGGCGGCGTCGAACCCTGCCAGCGGCGCCCCACCGAACAGCGCCAGCACTGCCACGATCGCGGCGCACATGCCGTAGCACAGCGTGGTGTAGACGCCCGTGCCCATGCTCTGCCGCGCCTTGCCTCCCGCGAGCGTGTAGATGCCCGCCAGGGCGCCTCCCGCCACCGCGAGGAGATCGCCCAGGAGCGCCCCGGGCGAGGTGCCCATATCAAACCCGGTGATTGTCACGACACCGCCGAATGCGAGCCCCAGGCCCACTAGGACCGGCCAGCGGAGCCGGACTCCCCGGAAGAGCTGGAAGATAGCAATCCAGCCGGACTGCAGGCACACCAGTGCCGTCGCCGCCGCGACCGACGTCAGCTGCAGGGAGGTAATGAAGCAGGCAAAGTGCAGGGCCAGGGCCACCGCCGCAGCTAGCGACCAGCGGAATTCTGCTCCGGTCACGCTAGTGAACTGACGCGGGTTGCGGACCACCACCGGGCCGGCCATCACAACTGCTCCAATGGCGTTGCGCCAGAAGGCGATGGCGAGGGCGCTGACGGACGTGGCGCCCAGCGTGGCGGCGATGAGGGGACCGGACGAGGCCACACCCAGTACCCCTACGGCTGCAAGGAAGAAGTTCACCATCCAACACTAATGGGACGAACCTCGGCGGCACTTACCGCGGGCCTTACCCGTGCCTTGACCGTTCTATGGCGCGGTGCCAATCTTAAGTCGCGGTCTCACATCCCGATCTCGCCATCATCGAAGAAGGAGACCATCATGGCGTCAATGATTCGCAAGAGCCTGGACGATCCAGAAGAATCACGTCCTGTTGCCCAGGGCATGGGCCGGGTGGACCTCGTCAACCTCGACTCCGGCCCGGTTGGGCGGGCCACTTTCCTTCCGGGCTGGAAGTGGTCGGATCACGTCAAGCCGATCGCCAAAACGGACAGCTGCATGGCCAGCCACACCGGCTATACCATTTCCGGCCGCATCAAAGTGGTCATGGACGACGGCGAAGAACTCGAATTCGGTCCCGGCGACTTCGGCGTCATTCCGCCGGGGCATGACGCCTGGGTGCTCGGCGACGAGCCGTACGTGTTTATCGACTGGCAGGGGATGGCCGACTACGCCAAGCCGAAGGATTGAGTGAGGGAAGGGCATGCAAAAAAGCCCCGGACCGCGTTTCCGCGATCCGGGGCTTTTCCTATGGTGGAGGCACGGGGACTCGAACCCCGAACCCCCTGCTTGCAAAGCAGGTGCGCTACCAATTGCGCCATGCCCCCATAAGAAGCAACCCGTCAATCATACCCTAGGACCGGAGCGCTGATTTCCAGCTTCCATCCCCGGGCTCCGGGCTAGTCAACCGTATCGGTTGAATTGCTCCAGATCACTTTCCGGGCTTCGGATTCCTGCACTTTTCTGTAGAGGAGGACGCCTGCGACCGTGGCTGCGATAACCAGCAACTTCTTCACATGCACCCCGTTCCGGTTCAGTCTTCGACGAACCTTCACTAACCTCTGCCAGAACCAGTACAGGTTCCGTGGGCGTACCAGGACTTGAACCTGGGACCTCTTCGTTATCAGCGAAGCGCTCTAACCGCCTGAGCTATACGCCCCGATGCCTCATCGGGCCGAGATATGACTGTACAGCACATCCCGGCCCGATCTCAAATCGAGGCTTTTTCCCGCGGAAATCAGGGGAAAAGGACGGGATTTAGTCGTCCGTGAGGGTCACGCCAATGCCGCCCACGAGCGTCGCGGCAATGTTGTACAGCACCGCGGAAAGCATCGACAGGGCCGTCAGCAGCACCACGTTGATCACGGCGATGATAGTCGCGAAGGACGCCACCTGCCCCAGGGATGCCACCTTCTTCAATTCAAAGCCGCCGCCCTCGGAGCCGGCGAGGGTCCCCAGCAGGCTGTCCACCTGGTCAAAGATCCCGGTCAGGTCCAGGACGGTCCAGAGCACGATCGCCGCCACGACAGTGACGATGCCCAATGCCACCGAGAGCAGGAAGGCCATCTTCAGCACGGACCACGGGTCTACCTTGCTGACCAGCAGCCTGGCGCGGCGCACCTTGGCCTTGGGTGCTGGCTTGATCAGGCCGCCCTGTCCGGCCTGGGCGCTCCGCTGGCCCGGGGCAGCGGGGCGCTGTCCAGGGACCATGGGGCGCTGTCCGGGGGCGGGGGGACGCTGTGACGTTCCTGTGGCCGCGCCGGACACTCCGGGTCGCTGCTGGGGACGCGTGGGGGCGCCCACGCGCGGAGCGGCGGCGGGCTGCCGCACGCCGCCCGGCGCGCCGCTGCTCGGCTTGGGATATGAGTCGGAATTACTCACTCGTTACCTCCGGTGTTGTCTTCGTCCAGCTCGGCATTGCCTGATGACTCATCTGACTCCGGGGCCGGTACTGATTCTGCCGCTGCGGACCCATCCTGCTGTCCGCCATCTTCAGCCAACGTTACGTCATCCGGCGCGGAAGCCCGACTTTGTGCGTCCTCACCCGCCTCCTCACCTTCGGCCGAGTCGTCGCTTTCCAGCCCGCGTTCGCTGTTGCGTGCCACGGCGATGATGCGGTCGTTCTTGTCCGGTTTGGCAAAGATCACGCCCATGGTGTCGCGGCCCTTGGCCGGCACACCCGTGACCGAGGAGCGGACCACTTTGCCGCCCTCCATGACCACCAGGACTTCATCCTCTTCCTGGACAATGAGGGCACCCACGAGGTGCCCGCGCTCCTCCTGGTACTTGCCGACCTTGATGCCTAGCCCGCCGCGGCCCTGGAGCCGGTATTCCTCTACTGCGGTCCGCTTGGCGAAGCCGCCTTCGGTGACGATGAAGACGAATGAGCCGTCCTTGACGACGTCGGCCGCGAGCAGTTCGTCGTCCTCCCGGAACTTCATTCCGGTCACGCCGGAGGTGGCGCGGCCCATCGGGCGCAGCGCGTCGTCTGTCGCGGTGAAGCGGACGGACTGGCCCTTGCGGGAGACCAGCATGAGGTCGTCGGTCTCGGAGACCAGCTGGGCCGAGACGAGCTCGTCGCCGTCGCGCAGGTTGATCGCGATCACGCCGGCGGACCGGTTGGTGTCGTAGTCTTCCAGCCGGGTTTTCTTGACCAGGCCGCGCTTGGTGGCGAGCACCAGGTAAGGGGCGTGCTGGTAGTCCCGCAGGTCCAGCACCTGGGCGATGTGCTCATCCGGCTGGAACGCGAGCAGGTTGGCCACGTGCTGGCCCTTGGCGTCGCGTCCGGCTTCGGCGAGCTCATAGGCCTTGGCCCGGTAGACGCGTCCGAGGTTCGTGAAGAAGAGCAGCCAGTGGTGCGTCGTGGTGACGAAGAAATGCTCCACGACGTCGTCGCCGCGCAGCTGGGCACCCTTGATACCCTTGCCGCCGCGCTGCTGGGAACGGTAGTTGTCGCTGCGGGTGCGCTTGACGTAGCCGCCGCGGGTAATGGTGACCACCATTTCCTCTTCGGGGATCAGGTCCTCCATCGACATGTCGCCGTCGAAGCCCATGAGCACCTTGGTGCGGCGGTCATCGCCATGCTTGGCCACGATTTCGGCCAGTTCGGTGCTGATGATCTCGCGCTGGCGCTCCTCCGAGGCCAGGATCGCGTTGTACTCGGCGATCAGGGCCTCAAGCTCGGCATGCCGGTCCTGGATCTTCTGGCGTTCCAGGGCAGCGAGCCGGCGCAGCTGCATGTCCAGGATGGCCCGGGCCTGCCCCTCATCGATGTCCAGCAGTTCCATGAGCCCGTCGCGTGCGGCCTCGGTGGTGTTGGAGGCGCGGATGAGGGCGATGACCTCGTCGAGCATGTCCAGCGCCTTGAGCAGGGCGCGGAGGATGTGTGCTTCCTCCTCGGCCTTGCGCAGGCGGTAGCGCGTGCGGCGTGCTATGACGTCCATCTGGTGGGTGACCCAGTGGCGGATGAACGCGTCGAGACTGAGCGTGCGCGGCACGCCGTCAACGATGGCCAGCATGTTGGCGGCGAAGTTGTCCTGCAGCTGGGTGTGCTTGTAGAGGTTGTTCAGCACCACCTTGGCCACGGCGTCGCGCTTGAGCACAATCACCAGGCGCTGGCCGGTGCGGCCCGACGTCTCATCGCGGAGGTCGGCGATGCCGGAGATCTTGCCGTCCCTGACCAGTTCGGCGATCTTAATGGCCAGGTTGTCCGGGTTGGCCTGGTAGGGCAGTTCGGTGACCACCAGGCACGTGCGGCCCTGGAGTTCCTCGACGTTGACCACCGCGCGCATCGTGATGGAACCGCGGCCGGTGCGGTAGGCGTCCTCGATGCCCTTGTGGCCGAGGATGGTGGCGCCGGTCGGGAAATCGGGTCCCTTGATGCGCAGGAGGAGCTCTTCGAGCAGTTCCTCCCGGGTGGCCGTCGGGTTCGCCAGATACCACTGGACGCCGTCGGCGACTTCGCGGAGGTTATGCGGCGGGATGTTGGTGGCCATGCCGACGGCGATGCCCGAGGAACCGTTGACCAGCAGGTTGGGGAACCGGGCCGGCAGGATGGTCGGCTCCTGGTTCTTGCCGTCGTAGTTGTCCTGGAAGTCGACGGTTTCCTCGTCGATGTCCCTGACCATCTCCATGGCCAGCGGCGCCATCTTGGTTTCGGTGTACCGCGGGGCGGCTGCGCCGTCGTTGCCGGGCGAGCCGAAGTTTCCCTGGCCGAGCGCCAGTGGGTAGCGCATAGTCCAGTCCTGGATGAGGCGGACCAGGGCATCGTAGATCGCGGTGTCACCGTGCGGGTGGTACTGGCCCATGACCTCGCCCACCACGCGGGCGCATTTATTGAACGAGCGGTCCGGGCGGTAGCCGCCGTCGAACATCGCGTAGAGCACGCGGCGGTGGACAGGCTTGAGGCCGTCACGGACGTCCGGCAGGGCGCGGCCCACGATCACGGCCATGGCGTAGTCGAGGTAGGAGCGCTGCATTTCGGTCTGCAGGTCCACCTGCTCGACGCGGTCGGTCAGCACGTCGCCGTCGAGGATGGCGCCTTCAAGGACGGGCTCGGAGCCGGCCGGCACCTCGGGTGTTTCGTCACTCATAGTCTATATTTTCCGTTTCAGGTATATATCAGCTCTGGAATATTAGGCGGGCTTTCGCCCCTAGATATCCAGGAACCGAACGTCCTTGGCGTTCTGCTGAATGAAGTTTCGGCGCGATTCAACGTCCTCGCCCATCAGGACGGAGAAGATCTGGTCTGCCGCGAGGGCATCGTCCATCGTGACCTGCAGGAGTGTCCGGTGGTCAGGATCCATGGTGGTGTCCCACAGTTCCGTGTAGTCCATTTCACCGAGACCCTTGTAGCGCTGGATGCCGTTGTCCTTGGGGATGCGGCGGCCGGCGGCCTGGCCGGAGAGCAGCTTCGCATCGCGTTCCCGGTCGCTGTAGACGTAGTCGTGCGGGGCGTTGGACCACTTGATGCGGTACAGCGGCGGCTGCGCGAGGTAGACGTAGCCGTTTTCGATCAGCGGTCGCATGTAGCGGAACAGCAGCGTCATCAGCAGGGTCGTGATGTGCTGGCCGTCGACGTCGGCATCGGCCATGAGCACGATCTTGTGGTAACGCAGCTTGGCGAGGTCAAAGTCCTCACCGATCCCGGTGCCGAAGGCCGTGATCATGGACTGGACCTCGGCATTGCCCAGTGCCTTGTCCAGGCGGGCCCGTTCCACGTTCAGGATTTTGCCGCGGAGCGGCAGGATGGCCTGGGTCTCGGGGTTGCGGCCGCGCTTGGCGGAACCGCCGGCCGAGTCACCCTCCACGATGTAGACCTCGCAGTTCTCCGGGTTCTTCGAGGAACAGTCGGAGAGCTTGCCGGGCATGCCGAAGGATTCCAGCGGGCTCTTGCGGCGGGCGTTGTCCCGGGCCTTCCGCGCGGCCATGCGCGCCTGGGCAGCCGAGATGGCCTTGCGGATAACGTCCCGGGCGGGCCCGGGGTTGCGCTCGAGCCAGTCGCCCAGGCCGTCGGTGACAACGCGCTGGACGAAGCCCTTGACCTCGGAGTTGCCGAGTTTGGTTTTGGTCTGGCCCTCGAACTGCGGTTCGGAGAGCTTCACGGAAATGACGGCTGTCAGGCCTTCACGGATGTCATCGCCCGTGAGGTTGTCTTCCTTTTCCTTGATGATGTTCTTCTCCCGCGCATAGCGGTTGATGAGCGAGGTCATCGCGGCGCGGAAACCCTCTTCGTGGGTGCCGCCCTCGTGGGTGTTGATGGTGTTGGCGTAGGTGTGGACGCTCTCGGAGTACGCATTGGTCCACTGCATCGCCATTTCCAGCGCAATGTGCCGTTCCGTGTCCTCGGTCTCGAAGGCGATGACGTCCTCGTGGACCACATCGACCTTCTTGCCGGAGTTCAGGTGCTTGACATAGTCCAGCAGGCCGTCGTCGTACTGGTACACAACGGTGTGGAATTCTGCGGCGACTTCGCCTTCGGTGGGGACGGTGTCCAGGTCCAGGTCGTCGTCCCCGGACGGTTCGGCCGGAGCGCGGCGCTCGTCCGTCAAAGTGATGCGCAGCCCCTTGTTGAGGAAGGCCATCTGCTGGAAGCGGGCCCGCAGGGTTTCGAAGTCGAATTCCGTGGTCTCGAAGATGCTGGCATCGGGGTAGAACGTCTGCGTGGTGCCGGTCTCTGAAGTCTCTTCACCCTGGACCAGGTCGCCCTGGGGCTTGCCGCCGTCGGCGAAGGACATCCGCCAGACGTGTCCCTGGCGGCGGACCTCGGTGTCGACGCGGCTGGAGAGCGCGTTGACCACGGAGATGCCGACGCCGTGGAGGCCACCGGAAACGGCGTAACCGCCGCCGCCGAATTTGCCGCCTGCGTGCAGGATCGTCATGACGACTTCCACCGTGGGCTTGAGCTCGGTGGGGTGCATGTCCACGGGGATGCCGCGGCCGTTGTCGACCACTTTGACCCCGCCGTCGGCCTGCAGCACGATTTCGATGTGGTCGCAGTACCCGGCCAGGGCCTCGTCCACCGAGTTGTCCACCACCTCGTAGACCAGGTGGTGCAGGCCGCGGGGCCCGGTGGAGCCGATGTACATGCCGGGACGTTTCCGGACGGCTTCCAGGCCTTCAAGCACGGTGATGTCGCTCGCACCGTATTCGCGCGATGTCGCGGTCCCGGACGACGCCGCTGCCGCTTGCACTGCGACTTCCGCTACGTCTTCCATTGCCGGGATCTCTGCATTGTCGTTAGCCACAGGCGCTTTCGACTCCTCTATGTTCGTTGAAGGCCGGCCCTTGCCTCTTCCGTGGAAAAGGGTCCTGCCAACAGGCACGTCACTGATGGCGCCGGTTGTTCCGCTGACTTGGGGGTCCCGCCCGCCGCACGCAAAAATTGCGTCGGAAACGGACTCAGTCAACGCTTCACCGGCGCCCAGTTATCTACATCGATTCTATCGTGTTATAGGACCCAAACCCGCATTCCAGGGTCCCAAACGGGCGGGAAAGTGCCGCTGGGAGGCCGCTGGCTCCCCCTGCAAGGCATTCGGGGTCCAGCCCTAGGGTTCCTATACGGCTCCGGGGCGTTCAAGCGCCCTACACGCCGTTTGCGGATATTTCAAGGGTTTTTGCAAGAAGTGCTTCATATCCGGTGCGCGGGCCGGGCCTTATGGTTATCCGTAGGTGTCGCGCGGGCCGCGGCCGTTGACGGTCCGGAGGCCCTTGCGCCAGCTCGGTGCGGCGGGTCCGAGGACCTGGATGCTGGTGACGACGCCGTCGCCGAGCTCGGTCCGGAATTTTTCCAGCAGGCTGTTGCTGAGCAGCCGCAGCTGGGTGGCCCAGGCCGTGGAATCGGTACGCACGTGCAAGGTGGTGTCCGTAAAACTCTCCGGCGTGCAGTGCGCAGAGATTTCCGGGCCCACCAGGACAGGCCACTGCGCCATCACGGAGCCGACGGCCACCGGCGAGCTCCAGCCGCGCTCGGCCACGAGACGCCCCACGACCTTTCCCAGGCCCAGCGGATCCCTGCCGGTGCCATGGAACTGGGAGAACCCGCGGGTTCCCCGCGCGGCGCGGGCAGGTTTCTGTGCGCTGGTTCCGGAGCGCGGCACCGCGCGCCGGATTTCGCCGCGGGCGGCGGCAGCGTCGCGCATCCTGTTCAGGGCGGCCTGCGCGGCGTCTATGGCGTCGGGATCACGGCCCGGCTGCAGGCCGCCGTCGGTATCCTTATTCATCGATTTTCCTGCTCATCGATTCCTCCCGGGATGACCTTCACCCGCCGTCCGGTCAGTTCCGCCGGGATGTCGGCCTCGACGGCGGCAGTGACCAGCACTTGCTCGGCGCCGGATACTATTGCGGCCAGTTTACGCCGCCGCTGGACGTCCAGTTCGGCAAACACGTCGTCCAGGATCAGGATCGGAGGCGACCCGCCGGTACGGGCGTCGTCGAGCATGACGTAATAGGAGGCCAGGCGCAAGGACAGGCACATGGACCACGTTTCTCCGTGCGAGGCGTAGCCCTTGGCCGGTGCCGACCCCAGCACGAGCTCAAGCTCATCTCGGTGCGGGCCCACCAGCGAGATTCCCCGTTCCAGTTCCTTGCGGCGTGCTGCGGCGAAGGCCTGGATGTAGCGGTCGGCGAGCTGATCGACCGAGAGCAGCCGCAGGTTCTCTGCCGGCGCGGAGCCGCTGCCCGTTCCTGCCCCGTCGCCAGACTCTGCCGGCGCGGCTCCGACTGCGGGCTTGGCCGTGGCGCCGTCGTCGTCCAGGATGTCCTGCAGCGTGGAACGGTACACCGCGGCGGCCTCCTTGGAGCCGTCGGTGAGCTGGGCATAGGCCTTGTTCAGGTGCGGTTGCAGGCGGTCCACGAGATCGAGGCGTGCATGGAGCAGCTCGGCCCCGGCCCGCGCCATGTGTTGGTCCCAGACATCGAGCGTTGCCTCATGCCCGGCGCTGAATTTTCCGGCCCGGGCCGACTTGAGCAGTGCGTTGCGCTGTTTCAGGACCCGGTCGTAGTCACTCCTGGTCGCGGCGTGGCGCGGCATGAGGCTGACCAGGAGCTCGTCAAGGAACCGGCGGCGGTTGGAGGGATCTCCCTTGACCAGCGCCAGATCTTCCGGGGCGAAGAGCACGGTCTGGCAGATGCCAAGCAGGTCCCGGGCACGGACCGGATTGCTCCGGTTGATCCGCCCACGGTTGGCCCGCGTCGCATTGATTTCCAGTTCCAGCACGGTGGATTGCTCGCCACGGACCAGCTTGGCCCGGATCATCGCCCGCTCGGCGCCAAAACGCAGCAGCGGTGCGTCCGTGCTGACCCGGTGCGAGTTGAGCGTGGCCAGATAGCCGATCGCTTCCATCAGGTTGGTCTTGCCGATGCCATTGGAGCCCACCAGGACGGTGACTCCGGGCTCAAAACTGAGATCTACCTGCGCGTAGCTGCGGAAATCTGTCAGCGAGAGTTTTTCTAGGTACACGCGGGATTCAGGACTTCGCAGGCAAGATTAATTGGCCGGGCAGGATTACTTGGCCGGCCGGGTCGCGTGGCCGCCGAACTGGTGACGCAGGGCCGACACCATCTTCATGGCCGGGGAGTTGTCCTCGCGGGAGGAGAACCTGGCGAACAGTGCAGCCGTGATCGCCGGTGCGGGCACGGCATTGGCAATCGCCTCCTCGACGGTCCAGCGGCCCTCGCCGGAATCCTCGACATAGTCGGAGATTGATTCCAGGCCGGGATCCTCGTCGAGGGCCTTGACCATGAGGTCCAGGAGCCAGGAGCGGACAACCGTGCCTTTTTGCCAGGCCCGGAAGGTCCCGGGAAGATCTGCGACGATCTCCTTGGCGGCCAGGAGTTCGTACCCCTCCGCGTAGGCCTGCATGAGGCCGTATTCGATCCCGTTGTGGACCATCTTGGCGTAGTGGCCCGCGCCGATGCCGCCCACGTGCACAAAGCTGTCGGCCCGCTCGCCAGCGGGACGGAGTGCATCGAAGACGGGAAGGGCCCGCTCGATATCCGCGGCATCGCCGCCGGCCATGAGGCCGTAGCCGTTCTGGAGGCCCCAGACTCCGCCGGACACGCCGCAGTCCGCAAAGCGGATTCCCTTATCGGCCAGCGCAGCGCCGTGCTTCTGGTCCTCGGTGAACCGGGAGTTGCCGCCGTCGATCACGAGGTCGCCGGCGTCGAGCTTGTTGCCGAGTTCGGTGATCACGGCGTCGGTGATGTCACCCGAGGGGACCATGACCCAGATGACCCGCGGAGCAGGGACCGCGGCGATGAGTTCGTCCACGCTGGAGACGTCGGTGACCTCGGGGTTGCGGTCAAAACCGGTGACTTCGATCCCGCCGTTGCGCAGGCGTTCGCGCATGTTGAAGCCCATTTTTCCAAGGCCGATTAGTCCGATGTGCACTGGATGAACTCTTTTCTGCGCTGGGTGCTTCGCTGTGGTGACGGCGCCTGAACGGTCCGCTTGTGCCGCAATCCGGGAGCCCCCGGAAAGCAGCGGTGGCGGGCTAGTTGGGCAGCCGGACGGGCATGACGAGGTAGCGGTAGTCGCCTTGGTCCTCGCCCTCGGCGTCCTGCTGGGCCGTGATCATGGCCGGTTTGGGCGCGGTGGTGAAGGAGAAGCGCACGAACTTGGTTTCGATGACGCTCAGGCCCTCGATCAGGTAGTGCGGGTTGAAGGCCACTGTGATGTCCTCACCGGACAACTGGGCTTCGAGCTCTTCGGAGGCCTGGGCGTCCTCGCCGGTGCCGGCGTCCAGGTGCAGCTGGCCCTGGGTGAAGGCGAGCCGGACAGGGGTGTTGCGCTCGGCCACGAGGGAAACGCGGCGCACGGCTTCCACCAGTTCCTGGGTCTGCACGGTGGCATGGATGGGTGTGGAATCCGGGAAGAGCGAGCGGATCTTGGGGTAGTCCCCGTCGACCAGGAGCGATGTGGTGGTCCTGCCGCCGCTCTCGAAACCGATCAGCCGGCTGTCGTCGTCGGCGAGGGCGATGTTGATGTCGCCGCTGCTGCCGAGTGTTTTGGCTACTTCGTTCAGTGTTTTGGCCTTGACCAGGGCGCTCGTGGAGATGCCCGGGGTCACCGGCTTCCAGGGGACTTCGCGCATGGCCAGGCGGTAGCGGTCGGTGGCCAGGAGGGTGATGAGATCGTCCTCGATTTCCATCCGCACGCCGGTCAGGATCGGCAGGGTGTCGTCCTTGCTGGCCGCGATGATCACCTGGGATACCGCCTGGGCGAATGAATCGCCGGGAACGGTGCCGCTGATGGTCGGCAGGGCCGGCAGCGGCGGGTATTCGGCCTCGGGCATCGTGGCCAGGTGGAAGCTGCTTCGGCGGCAGGTGAGAGTCACCTTGTTGCCGTCGGTTTCGACCTCGACGGGGGCAGAGGGCAGGCTGCGGCAGATGTCCGCGAGCAGCCGGCCGGAGACCAGGATGGTGCCCTCGGTGCTGATGTCAGCAGGGATTTCGAGCCGTGCAGAGGTCTCGTAATCGAAGCTCGAGAGGCTGACGGTACCGGCTTCAGCTTTCAGGAGCAGGCCTGAAAGTACGGGAACGGGCGGCCGCGGAGACAACGACCGGGCGGTCCATGTCACGGCTTCTGCCAGGACGTCCCGTTCGACTCTGAACTTCACGGAAGGGTGCCGCCTTTCATTGCTGCTGCTAGTGCTGAAAATCGCTGGAACTGCTCAAGCTGCCGCGGACCCCGGCAGGGATGCCGAAATCCGTCAACAAGGGAACCGCCCGCCCACCCCGGGTCTCATGGCCCGGAAGGGAACCACAAAAAGTGTCCGGGACGGACGCACTGCAGACAGCTTAGCCCCAAGGCGAGCGTTTCTCCCATCCCCGGCTTACATCAGTGTTGTTCGCGGGGCCGCTCTCCTGCGCCGGTCCGGAACGGGCCTGGGCGCTGCCCGGGGGTGGGAACGAGATTGTTGTTTGAGGGAATTTCATTTTCTTGGGATTAGTAGTGTTAATAACTGCTGTGGAAACTGTGGATAACTCGCTCCGGCCTCGCGAATCCGCGGTTAAGCCCTGTTCATGGATTGTGGGCGGAGCAGGTTTTAAACAGGGTGTGGATGGGGACAAGATTTTTGGCCGATTCGGCGATCCACAGGCGCCTTAAGGGTTTTAAGCCCATTAACCGCGGTTGTCCCCTTAACTATCCACAGGGTTGTCCACAGGGCCCTGTTAATAAGGTAAGAGTGCGCCGAGCGACGGCTCAGGAATTGCGCTGCTGCTGCTTGATCCGGTTGGTCAGCTCGGTCACCTGGTTGTAGATGACCCGGCGCTCGGCCATCAGTTCGCGGATCTTGCGGTCGGCGTGGATCACGGTGGTGTGGTCGCGGCCGCCCAGCTCCTGCCCGATCTTGGGCAGGGACATGTCGGTGAGTTCCCGGCACAGGTACATGGCGATCTGCCGCGCCGTCACCAGCGTGCGGGTGCGCGACTTGCTGCAGAGTTCTTCCATGCTGAGCTTGAAGTAGTCCGCCGTCTGCGTGAGGATCTGCGCCGACGTGATCTCCTGGGCACCGTCGTCGGTGATGAGGTCCTTGAGCACCATCTCGGCCAGGGCCACATCCACCGGCTGCCGGTTCAGGCTGGCGAAGGCCGTGACGCGGATGAGGGCCCCCTCAAGCTCGCGGATGTTGCTGGAGATCTTCGAGGCGATGTACTCGAGGGCATCATCCGGGGCGGAGAGGCCTTCACTGAGGGCCTTCTTCCGGAGGATCGCGATGCGGGTTTCCAGTTCGGGCGGCTGGATGTCGGTCAGCAGGCCCCACTCGAAACGCGATTTCATGCGGTCTTCAAAGCCGGCGAGCAGCTTTGGCGGCTGGTCCGAGGTGATGACCACCTGCTTGTTGTTGTTGTGCAGAGCATTGAACGTGTGGAAGAACTCCTCCAGCGTCCGGTCCTTGCCGGCCAGGAACTGGATGTCATCGATCAGCAGCACGTCCACGTTGCGGTACGTGGTCTTGAAGCTGGTTCCTTCATCGTCGCGGATGGAGTTGATGAAGTCGTTGGTGAATTCCTCGGAGTTGACGTAGCGGACCCGGATCCCGCTGTAGAGCCGCCGGGCATAGTGGCCGATCGCGTGCAGCAGGTGGGTTTTGCCCAGTCCGGAGTCGCCGTAGATGAACAGAGGGTTGTAGGCCTTCGCCGGCGCTTCCGCCACAGCCACGGCCGCCGCATGGGCGAACCGGTTGGAGGAGCCGATCACGAAGGTGTCGAAGACGTACTTCGGGTTGAGCCGGCCGAATTCGTGGGATGTGCTCGGCAGCATCGGCTGCGGCTTCAGCTCCACGGTCGGGTCGGCGGCCAGAGAGAGGTCGACGGCGGGTTCAGGCTCCGTGTGCAGCGGCACCAGATCGGTGTCGACGTCGATCGCGCAGCGGATTTCGTCGGAGAACACGCTGCGGAGCGCGTCGTCGAGGGCTTCCTTGACCTGGGTCTGCAGCACTTCGCGGGTGAGCTCATTGGGGACGGCCACCAGGAGGGTGGAACCGATCAGGCCCTGGGCCTGGGCGAGGATGACGAAGCCGCGCTGCCGGGGAGAGACACGGTGGTCGTTCTCCAGAAGGCTCACAACCCGCCGCCAGGAACTTCCGACAGTGTTGGCTTGGTTGGCTTCGTCTACTGTCATCAATCAGTTCCTCAAACTTGCTGGCCTGCATTACGTGCATCCACGCGGTCCGGAGCTGTACGCCGGCCCGGCTCAATCCACAGGGTTATGCACAGTCCGTGGATAAGGGGTTACTGAGACACTGTAGGGGATGAAAACGCTAGAAGATAGCTGGGTTCTGTCCTGTGGATAATTACACCGTTGTGGTTCTCAAACGGGGCCTGTGACGGGGCTCATCCACAGGCTGGCGGATGGGTTAGCCACAGCTGGGGAAAGGTTGCCGAACCCCTGCCGGTTTGACTCCCATGGCTGATTTGGCCTAACGTTGTGAAGTCCTTTGTGTCCGCTTTTCGCTTTCATTTGAACCTCCCGACGCCCCGCGTCGTGTGAGATGGAGCTGTGGCACATACAAAACTTAGCGTCGGCCAGTTCTTCCCCTTGATCGGGTGGGCGCACCTTTGATCCACTGGAGTAACTAACGTGAGCAAGCGGACTTTTCAGCCGAATAACCGCCGTCGAGCCAAGAAGCACGGCTTCCGCCTTCGTATGCGTACCCGTGCCGGCCGCGCCATCCTGGCAGCCCGTCGTGGCAAGGGCCGCACCGAACTGTCGGCCTAAATAACTGACTCGTCGGTCCGTATCCCTGTGCGAGTTGAACGGTGCTAGCCACCAGGAACCGTCTGCGGACATCAACCGATTTTTCAACAACTGTACGTTCCGGTGTCCGCAATGGACGCCGGAACGTAGTGTTATATACGGCAGCTCTCGCTGCCGATGAACCAAGCCGGATCGGATTCATCGTTTCCAAGAGTGTCGGGAACGCTGTTGTCAGGAACCTCGTTAAGAGGAGACTGAGAGAAGCCGGTGCATTGTCGTTGCAGAAATACGGCAGCGGGTTCGCCATCGTGGTACGGGCACTGCCCGCCTCGGCGGCGGCCAGCTGGGACCAGTTGCTAGCCGACTATGACGCCGCGTTGGAAACGACAATGAAACGGCTGGGCAACCGCCTTCCACAGGCTGCATCACCAGGTTCTAACGAGACAACACAGGAAGGGACCCCGCGTGCGTAACTCAACTGCCGCCGTCGTCCCCCGCCTGTTCTTCGCGGTGCCCGGGTCGGTGCTGAGCCGACTGGCCACTGCCGTCTGGAACCTGCCCCGCAACATCCTCATCCTGCTGCTGATGGCTTACCGCAAGGTGATTTCACCCTTGTACGGCCAGGTCTGCCGCTTCTTTCCCTCATGCTCGGCCTATGCCCTTGAGGCGATCACGGTGCACGGTGCCGTGAAAGGAAGCTGGCTGGCTGCCAGGCGCCTGTTGCGCTGCCACCCATGGAATGCCGGCGGTGTGGACCATGTCCCCGCCGGTCACCGGGAATGGCCGGCCGACCGCACCCCCACAATTGTTGTGCTGAACAATCCGGACAAGTACCTGGCTGCTCAGCCTGATGGAGAAGGCCGTTCTGCGGCCTGACGAATAGGGATATCGTATGGACTTCTTTGGAACAATCATGGCCCCATTCAAATGGCTGGTCTCAGCCATCATGGTGGGCTTCCATGACGGACTCAGCACCCTCGGCATGCCGGCGGCCAACGGCTGGACGTGGACGCTGTCCATCATCGGGCTCGTGCTGGTCATCCGCGCCGCACTGATCCCCGTCTTCGTCAAGCAGATCAAGGCCCAGCGCGGCATGCAGCTCCTGCAGCCTGACCTGAAGAAGATGCAGGACAAGTACAAGGGCAAGACCGACCAGCTCTCCCGCCAGGCCATGGCGCAGGAACAGATGGCGCTGTACAAGAAGCACGGCACCAACCCGTTCTCTGCCTGCCTGCCCATGCTGATCCAGATGCCGTTCTTCTTCGCGCTCTTCCAGGTGCTGTCGGGCATCAGCACGGCCAAGGCCGGCGGCCAGGGCATCGGTGCCATGAGCCCGGAACAGGTCAAGCAGTTCGACGAGTCCACCATTTTCGGCGCACCGCTTTCGGCATCGCTGCTGCACGGCGGCGGCGGCAACCAAACGTCGGTGTGGATTCTCTCCATCGTGATGATCCTGGCCATGACGGCCTCGCAGTTCATCACGCAGAAGCAGATCATGGCCAAGAACATGTCCGAAGAGGCCTTGGCCAGCCCGTTCATGCGCCAGCAGAAGATGATGCTCTACATCCTGCCGATCGTGTTCGGTGTGGGTGGCATCAACTTCCCCATCGGCGTCCTGATCTACTGGACCACCACCAACCTCTGGACCATGGGACAGCAGTTCTTCGTGATCCGCCGGATGCCTACGCCGGGTTCCCCCGCCGCCAAGGCTCTTGCCGAGCGCCGGGCAGCCAGGGGCCTGCCCGCACTGCCCCTCTTGGGTGGAAAGAAGGCCGACGCCGAGGCAGCCGAGGCTTCCGCCGCGACCGCCGTGGAAGCCAAGACCCAGCGCGTCCAGCCGCAACGTAAGAACAGGAAGAGGAAGTAATGTCCGCCGAGAGCACCGAACACGCTATTTCCGCTGAGTTTGAGGACGACCGGGACGACGCCCAGGAGGCAGTCCAGGACGCGTCACAGGACTCGTCGAAGGGTGCGGAGGCCGGCACCGGCAAGGGCGTCACCGCCAGCCGTCTCGAAGAGGAGGGCGACGTCGCCGCGGACTACCTCGAAGAACTGCTGGACATTGCTGACATCGACGGCGACATCGATATCGAGGTCCGCAACGGCCGCACCTACATTTCGATCGTCGCCGAAGAGGAATCAGCCGGGCTGGAAGGCCTTGTGGGCCGCGACGGAGAAGTCCTTGAGGCACTCCAGGAGCTGACGAGGCTCGCCGTCCTGTCCGCAACCGAGAACCGGTCCCGGCTGGTGCTGGACATCAACGGCTACCGCGCGGAGCGCGCCGGCGACCTGCAGAAGATCGCGGAAGACGCCGTCGCCGCGGTCAAGGAATCCGGTGAGGCTGTTGCCCTGGCTCCGATGAGTGCCTACGAGCGCAAGATCGTTCACGACGCCGTCGCCGATTTGGGGTTGGTCAGCGAGTCTGAAGGCGAAGGCGCAGACCGGCACATCGTTGTCTCCGCAGACTGAACCGTTGACTAGCTTGATGGTTGAAATTACCGCGCCCGAACTCACGGCAGCAGAGTCCATCTTTGGTGACCGCCTGGAACTGGCGAAGCGCTACGTCGAGCACCTGGCGACCTCCGGCACCGAGCGGGGACTGATCGGTCCCCGCGAAGTTCCGCGGCTGTGGAGCCGGCACGTTCTCAACTGCGCCGTCATCGAGAGCCAGATTGCCCACGGAAGCCATGTCGCCGACGTCGGAAGCGGGGCCGGACTTCCGGGCCTGTGCCTGGCCATCGCCCGGCCGGACCTGGAACTGACCCTGATCGAACCGCTGGAACGCCGTGTCATTTGGCTCCAGGAGGTTGTGGATGATCTCGGCCTCGAGAACGTCACCATCATGCGCACCCGCGCGGAACTTGCCGTGGGACTCGTGAATGCCGACGTCGTGACGGCCCGCGCGGTATCCGCGCTGTCCAATCTGGCAGGACTGACCATTCCCCTGCTGGGCGGCAAGGGCGAAGTTGTCGCCATCAAGGGACGCAGCGCCGGCGGGGAAATCGAAAAGGCCGCCAAAGTTATCCGCAAGCTGGGCGGCATTGAGACCTCCGTGGTCGTGGTGGGTGAAGACTTGCTCGAGGAACCCACTACCGTTGTCCGAATAGTAGTGAACAAGCCTCAAAAGATTGCCTAGCAACGGCCCCGGTGCCCGGGGAGTCTGAGGGGAAGAGGTTAGGCTAGTAACCGGCAGTCAAAGCCGAATGAGAGTGAGCGTGTCATAGTGAGCAGTAGCGAGGCCTCCACACAACGGATCCCGCCGTTTATGTCCCTGGGGTCCGCGCGGGCGTTTACCGCTCCTTCAATGGCTTTTGACTTCGGCGGAAATCACACGTCTTCGGTTGCAAAAGCTACTGGGATGGCCGGTGTTTCACGTGAAACCTCCCTTCCCCACACGGGGAACGTCCTGGACTCCATCGACGATTCCAGCCCGATCGCCCGGGAGCTCGCTCACGAAAACAAGCGCCGCGAACGGTTGCTCGGCAGGCAGCTGCCCAAGCCGGAGAAAACTCGCATCTTCACTGTTTCCAACCAGAAGGGCGGCGTCGGCAAGACGACGACGACCGTCAACATCGCCGCTGCCTTGGCGGCTGCCGGCCTGAACGTGCTCGTGATCGACATCGATCCGCAGGGCAACGCCTCGACTGCCCTGGGAATCGAGCACCACGCCGATGTCGACAGCATTTACGATGTCCTGATAAATGACATCCCGCTGAAGGACGTTGTGGCCCCGTGCCCCGACATTGACAACCTGATCTGTGCTCCGGCCACCATCCACCTTGCCGGCGCCGAAATCGAACTCGTCAGCCTGGTGGCCCGGGAGCAGCGGCTCCGCCGCGCCATTGATGTGTACTCCAAGGAGCGCGCCAAGAATGGCGAGGAGCGGCTGGACTACATCTTCATTGACTGCCCGCCGAGCCTTGGGCTCCTGACGGTGAATGCCTTCTGCGCCGCCGGCGAAGTCCTCATCCCGATCCAGTGCGAGTACTACGCCCTCGAGGGGCTTAGCCAGCTTCTGAAGAACATTGAGATGATCCAGAAGCACCTGAATGCCGATCTGGTTGTCTCCACGATTCTCCTGACTATGTATGACGGACGCACCAACCTCGCCGCCCAGGTGGCCGCTGAGGTCCGGGAGCACTTCCCGCAGCAGGTGCTCGGTGCCGTGGTGCCGCGCTCGGTTCGCATTTCCGAAGCGCCGAGTTACCAGCAGACTGTCATGACGTATGATCCTTCTTCCAGCGGTGCCTTGTCCTATCTGGAAGCCGCAGCGGAAATCGCGGAACGTTAGAATCTTTTCAAGAATTGCACTAACCAGAGCTAGGTGAATCCCGGCTCTTCCACTGGAGGGATTTATCCATGAGCGATAAGCGACGCGGCCTCGGCCGTGGACTTGGCGCACTCATTCCAAGTTCCGCCGCGGCCAACGCCTCCGGAAACGGTGCGGCCCCATCCCGGCCTGTGGATCTATTCTTTCCCGAAGCCCGCAAGAAGACCTCCGACGCCGAGCCGATCCAGGACACTCCAGTCCCTGAGGTTTCAGAGTCCGGGTCCGCCGCCAAGGCCGGCGCTTCATCTGGTGCTGCCGTTGAAGCTGCCGCCGGCGACGTGACTGACGGTGCCGCGGGCGCTTCCGCGGCTGAAGCCGCTGGCGCGACCGGTGCTGGCGCCGGATCCGCTGCGTCCAAGAAGGCACCTGCACGCAAGGCGGCTGCGCCGAAGTCGTCGCCGGCGGCTGCCAAATCTGCAGGGGCCGACGCCGACGCGCCGTTGCCGTCCGACGCAGCGTCCGAGCAGGGCGATACGGACGGCGTTGAACTCGTGGACGTGCCCGGTGTCAGGTTTGCCGAAATTCCGGTCACGGACATCCACCCCAACCGCAAACAGCCCCGCTCCGTCTTCGATGAGGACGACATGGCGGAGCTGGTTCACTCCGTACGGGAAATCGGCGTCCTCCAGCCAATTGTGGTCCGTACCTCAACCGAAGAAGGTGGCGAGCCCTATGAGCTCGTCATGGGTGAACGCCGGTGGCGGGCCGTTCAGGCTGCGGGGCTGGAAACTATCCCCGCGATTGTCCGTGACACCACCGATGATGACCTTCTGCGCGATGCGCTACTGGAGAACCTGCACCGCAGCCAGCTGAATCCCCTCGAAGAAGCAGCCGCGTACCAGCAGCTCCTGGAAGACTTCGGAACCACACACGAGCAGCTGGCGGACCGGATCGGACGTTCGAGGCCCCAGGTGTCCAACACCCTCCGACTTCTGAAGCTTCCCCCGCTGGTCCAGCGTCGTGTTGCCGCAAACGTGATCTCGGCCGGCCACGCGCGGGCCCTGCTGGCGCTTCCCGACGCTGCCGCCATGGAACGGCTGGCGCAGAAGATTGTGTCGGAGGGCATGTCGGTCCGGGCGACCGAAGAGGCCGTGACTTTGTATCAGAGCCCCGCCTCTCCGGCCAAGAACAACATCCCGCGTCCGGGTGCCCGCCACGAGCGACTGGACTACCTGGCATCGTCGCTCTCCGATCGCCTTGATACCAACGTAAAGATCTCCCTCGGTGCCCGCAAGGGGCGGGTCAGCATTGAGTTCGCGAGCGTCGAGGACCTGAACCGCATCATGGATGTCCTGACGCCCGGGACGCCCAGCTAGGTCATCGATTATTGAGTAGTTTCGGGAGGGTCTGTTTCACGTGAAACAGACCCTCCTTTTTTTGTGAGTACGGACGCTCTTGCCGGTGCAGCCGGGCTGTTGATGTGCTGGCTGGTGGTGCTAGTGGCGCCTCCGGGTTCCTTGGAGCACTCTCTCTTTGGCTTTGGCTTTGGCTTTGCCTTTGCGTTGCTCTTGGCCGCGCCGCGCGGCATCCCGTCTCGATTGTGGAAGCAAGCGCTTTGCTGTATTTCTTTACGGGGTTCGGAGCAGAACCTATGGTGTTGGCGCGCTGACCCCCACGATGCTGTGGAGGCCTGTTGGCAGTTCGGAATCGAAGCTGAATGTGCTCGTGTTCCCGTGAATGGCCGACCGTCCCTGTCGACGGACGCGCTGGGTGGCTAACAATGGCCGCGAAGCGCCCGGACTGATCGCCAGCATTTCGACGAGGTGGGCCAGGGCTTGCTTCGGGCCCCGGCGCTCACTGCGCGTACCCGCAGCCGGCTCCGAGGTGTCACGGAGTCCTTGTGCGCGTCGATGTGGGCGGGAGAGGCAAGGAGTTGGCTTGTCTGGAACGAATCTGGAACGAATATGTGGAGACCGCTTCGGCACGGTCGGGCTTCGCCGGCGTAACCGGGCTTCCCTATCCGGCGTCTGATACGCGCGTTCTGGAGTCTTGGAACCCGTGTTTCACGTGAAACATGACGGTGCCGTTTCACGTGAAACAAGGATCGGCGCCGTTTCACGTGAAACGGGCGGGCATCTCCACTCCCGCAGACCTTAGTGAACGGCGCGGACCAGATGGGCGGCCGGCCGACGTAATCCGTCGCTCGCAGAAATTCCTGACTGGATAACCGGGTGGTCCGTCCGTGACTGGCCGTAAGTTAGCCTCCGAAAGTTCCCCCAAGTGTCAGCGACCTGCCTCGGAGGGTACGTACCGACCTGAATGATTTCCTGCAATTCCGGCGGGCGAGGCACGTCTTGAAATCCACCGCCTTTGGGATGTAATCCTTTGGGTCGTCAACCATGCGTTTGCTGGCTGAGATAGGAGCTTTGGCCCCACAAGGGTGGGGTTGACGGACGGCGTGCAAACTACATCGCGCACATACGGGACTCCAGCTACCTCCCCTCGTACACAAGTCCTTCTTCACCCCAGCCGACACGGATACGCGCAGTCCAATGGCCACGATAGATGCATGGAGTTGCCGCAGGGCGTCTGCAGAAGTGACCAACTCGGGAAGGCTGAGTCGGCGCGCGGAGTGATGCTCTCATGGTGCCTTCCACAGCATCATCGTTCGCCCTTGCGTGGTCACAAGGCAGAGCAAAGCAAAAGCAAAGCAATGCAATGTAGCGAACTGGATTGCACTGCCCAGCACTGCACTGCACAGGACAGGACAGGAAAGAACAGGACGGGACAGGACGGGACAGGATGGGACTGCACTGCACTGGGCCTGTGGACCGCGCTGCGAATCGCGGGGATACTGTGCAATCCTGCGGGCCAGGGAACGACGGTTTGCCTGGAGGGCACAGGAGCGGGCACCGGCCGGTCTTCCCTCCGAGCCCTCCAGCATTCTCCGCTGCCGATGCATGCTTGTGGAAATGCCCCTATGAGCTGCAATTGGATTGATGTGAACCCCACTGTCCCGAGCAGACTGAGCGAGTAGGGTTCCGTTGTTTTCCGACACTGCCCTTGGAGTCTTGGAGTCTTGGGGTCTTGGGGTCTTGGAGTGCGGCAGTCTCGGGGCCGTGGAGTGGTGGAGCTATGTGCTTGATCGTGCGGCGGACCAGGGACAGCTCCCCCCAAGGGTCACGCTTCCTTCCCCGACACACAGGCTCTCGCCAATGTGCCCCGTGTTGCCGCCCCAACGTGGCCAACGCCGGTCCGCAGCCGCGCCCCGCGTCAACGACTCTCTGCCACTTGCCTAGAGTCGCAACTGGACCTGAGCCGCGAGAACGGCGCAGAACACTGGGTGTTCGCCAACGTGCCCTGCTCTGGCCCCTCGGCGCACCCAACGATCCCAATCCTCGACCCCGTGCCAACAAGCGAGGATTCAATCCATACCGAGCTCTCGCCAACCTGGTCATCGCCGAGGCCCTACCCGCCCGCCACGCCACCCTCAGATGCCTGAGGCCGGCAATGGTGTGGTATTTCGTGATGGTTCGGATCTTCTTACTGAAGTCTTCGGGTGGTTCCAACTGTAGGTCTGGGACGCCGGTATTGGTTAGCTGGATATGAGCCTCGATGGAGACGCCAAGGCGATGCCTACGAGGTCTCGGGAGATGTTCATCCCTGACGGTTCTGGCGTTGAGCCTTGCCTGATGCTCTGAACCGGAACGCCTGGATGGAATTGCTGGCCGCCGGACTCCCCCAGCTGGGTCGCCGAGCGCGCCCTCGTCCTTAGCTCGTGGCCCACTCAAGTTGGCGCCCTGGTCCAGTTGGCCGATCGCGACACAAGGGTCGGTTGGCCGTCGGCGCACGGCACTCCATGATGTCGGCCGGCGACTTCGTACGATCAGCGTGCCAGGAGAATCCGTGAGGCGATGCGGCAGGGAGGACCACCCTCGTTACGTGCTGGCAGCTTTGAACACAACGAGTCGACGGGCGACTCCTCCATGGGAAGCCGAGCTGCCGAGCAGGTAGGACACTCGAGGAGTCATGGCACGTCGTTCCCCCGCAGATCCGGCAGGGCGCTGACGTGAGGCTTCATAACTGTGTCGCGTGGGTCATACCTGCGGGAGAGCCGGCCCGGCAATGATGGATGCCGCGCCGGGGAACTGCTGTGGATCGGTCCGGCGGGTGACTCGCCGGCCGTCAGTGCGGGCATCCGCTTCACGGAGCCACCGTGGCTCTGCGCAAAGATGAAGAGATGAAGAGGTGAAGTGGTTATTCCAGGCTTTTCACCAACGGGCACTCCTCGGCTACGGGAGCCTTCGCAGATGACTACGAGCCAGCGCCCGACGACACCGGCAGGCAGACTGCTACGGGCTCCCCGCGCCCCTGCCAGGGGTGGCACTCCCCTCACGTCAACGTGCCGTCGCTGCGGCCGGTCGACAGTGTGGCCAACGGCGCTGCCGCCACTCCTTGGAGTCTCGTCGCACTTCCCGCCCGTCAGCGACGAGACCGTATTGGAGTAGTTCAGCGTGAGAGATCGCGGATGACGCCTGAACCTACGTCGGACCGCTGCGTCACCAAAGGCGGAGTCCCGGTCTTCTGAGTTCAGGAGCTGGGTACACATGAGTTCGGCGTTCAGGCCCAAGCTGCTCGCTCCCCTGATGCCGGGCACCGTTGGACGCTGCGCGAACTCGGTGCGCGCCGCTCCACGAATCAGGTCGGGCAGACGGCCGCCCATGTCGGCTTCTGGTGCGACGAGGTGCGTGTGCTGCAGTCGACGGTGCCAACGTGGGGTGTCTCGGCGGTGTCTCTTTGAACGTGCCATGGTGCTTGGACGGAGCCTTCAGGTGAGTGCCGAAGGATAGTTCAGGGCGTCCGCCTTTGTCTGGAGCGGGAAGATTGAGCGGTGGAAACAGCGGTGGATATCGCTGTGGATAACTTTGTGGATTACCCACAGGCCCAGGCATGTTCAGACTCGCGCGGACTGCCATGCTGGAACTTGACCCTAGGGCGAGGCGAGTGGGCCAGGGTTTGATTTCCATGTCGGTGACATGTTTCACGTGAAACAAAGTCTTCGACCGCAGCGGCCGCGTGAGAAACACTGGACAGCACGCATTAAATCGCCGTCCTAGGGTTAAATACCAGCTCTACTGGGCCTGTTGCCGCAGCGAAACCGCTCGGGCGCCTAGCGGTCCCTCCGGACCGTTCTTCGTCGTCGCCGACGTTCGAGCAGACAGCGGCGTCCGACTGCCGATCCACTGATCCCCCGCCGAGTCAGGAGTGGGTGTGAATAATCTCTCAGGCCCTGTGGATAACCATGTGAATAACTTCTGTGGAGAACGCGGTGGAAATCGGCGACTACGTGGACACCGACCTCGTCTGGACGCGTGTGGCGAGCCTGGTTAGGGTCTTTCTGGGTCACGCACTTTCCACGCCGGTGGACAGGGGCGGTGGCGCAGACGGTGACTGTGGGACCCGACCTCGCTGCCTCCAAGGCCCGCGGTGCTTCGCGGTTGGACACTTAGGGATGGGGAACCTCCCCTCCAGGGAGACAACGTTCCCTGCAGATTGGAGGGCCGCGGTAAGACCTGATCCCGCGGGGTATTGTCGAAGAGCACATAGTGAGTGCACTTCGCAGGAAACCATGGACGTGCCCCGGCAGCTGAAAACGAGACCCGGTCTCCTCTGACCTCGGCATAAGAACTTCAAGCGCCGGACCGAGGCAGGATCAGCAGACGGGACTGGTCGCCTCAACAACTCCGCTGCTAGCGACTAAGGTGAGCATGAGCTCATGTGGATCGACAGGAAGCTCGAGTGGGGTGGGGATCGAGCCGCCAGTGACCCAGCTCTGGGAAGTGATGCCCGGATGGACTAACCGTGAGCCACACCGATGATTGACGAACTGGATGGGAACTCAGGCCGCGCACTTGGTGGATGAGTCGGGGTTGAACTGGCTGGCATGCTTGGCTGAGTTCTTTGCCGAGACGCCGGGGGTGGACCTGCTGCAGACCTCGCTCGGGACGATTGCAGGCGATGTGGCTCCCTAGATGACGGTCGTTCGGATGCCGACACACTGGTCTGGTCCGGCTTTGAAGTCGCGGAGTCGTCGGCACCATGATCGGCGGAATCGCCGGGCGCTGGTGTCTGGACCCTGACGGTGTGATGCGGCGGGGAGTAAGGGTGGTTCCTAGTGAACTATGGTGGAAGGCCAGCTGTTTGCCGCCCATGAGCGCTGGACGGAGCACGATGCCCTTGGAGTACCCGACGGCCTCATATAGTCCTACCAGGCGGGTCCGGCCCATCCACGTCGATCCTATTGGGACTGAGCTCAGATGCGGAGTTGCACTGACCGACTGGCAACGACTATGCCGCGGAAGAGGCTGGTGCTGTCGGTTTGCGCAGGGCCTGAGTCCTCGCTGACCGGTCCCCCGGGTGGCCTGACGAGACTCCGAAGGTTCCTCAAATCTCCCCGGGCTCGCAAAGCTAACCCCTGGCACCAGCGGCCAGAGGTCGATGACACCCCCGACGCGCGGGCAGGATGCATCGCCATGGCGTACGATCTGGTCGCGCCGAATCGGTCGCCATGTTTCACGTGAAACGGACCAATGCCAACCTTCCGCACGGGATCTTTTGTGGAAGAGCGCGATTCCGACGCGGATCAGCGTGTGCCCGATCCAGGAATGAGAGGATCGGTGTCACTGAAGCGTAGGAAATTGCCCTGTGAGAGATCGGCTGTCGCGCTTCGACTTCACTCGTGCTGCTCTGGTGCTTCCCTGCTGAGGGTTGCCGCGAGGGCACTTCCGCGCATGTCGTCCCTGGTCCGTCACGGAAGAGGAGAGGATTGGGAAGATTTGACGGGTTCCGAGTTTCCCGCCCCCGCCAAAATCGTGTGGACAACAGCGCATGGAAGATCACCGGATAGTTATCTAAGAGTTGACTGTCAATTAGTGTGGCAGTTCACAGAAATTCGCAGTAGTCGGCCGCAGTGTTTCACGTGAAACATGGAATGCCCGAGCTCCCCGATTCTTCGCCCAGCCTGCACGCGTGCGCCCGAGCGTTTCACGTGAAACGCCGTCAGCGACTTGAGCCGAATGTCGGGGCCGGCCGTCGGAAATAGTGGCAGTGATTTTTGGTGGGACACGCGACCTGAATTCCCGTCATGTAGTCCATTTGCCCTCAACTTCCCCGCACGGCCGAGAGTAGCCTGGTCTGTCCAGCGCGGGTCGTGGGCCTCAACCCCAAACTGTGGGAGTCACTTGCGGGCGAACGGGACGAAGGCGCGCGGTCGTAACGTTCAATCCGCATTCGGTAGCCAAAGCCCGGTCTCCGGGCCCTTCAGTCCCATACACACCGCGTCCGCATCCAAACGGAGCGCATGGCGGAATCATCCGAAGGGAGCGTATGGCGGAACCGGCCGGCGTGCATAACATCGGCGGCAGTGCTTCACATCGGCACGGACCTGTAACCTCTTCCGCGGCAGCCGCATTACAAACAGCAGTGAACTGTATTGATCTGTTCAATTGGATCGAGCCGAAAAATTGAATGTTTCACGTGAAACGGGGACCGTGGTGACCTGAGCCGTAGCCGCGGCGGGGGTGGGCTCACTTACTCGGCTCAGGGGGGCGGGCCAAGGTGCTGCCCGAATTCCGCGAAGATGCCACCGCCGCCCAAAAATCACAAACTTCCTAAACCCCGCCTGATCTCGCCTTGGCGGACGGCCAGCGCCAGGGGCGCGAGCGCGCCCCCGATATCAGCACGATCGTCTGTACCGAGCATCAACACGGTCACCAACACCGATCATCGACGGTGTCCCCGGTGATGAGAACTCGGAAGCCCTTCATGTTTCACGTGAAACGCGACGACAGGTGACGCAATCAGGGTAGGCACCTTCCGGGCATGCGGTTTGCGATTCAAGACCAAAGTCGTCCCCAGCCCAGATTCCAACGTAACAGCAAGAACAGGCCGCCCACGGAAAACCGTCCACAAAGGCAACCGATGCGGCATGCCGGGCGGATCCACATTAGTGCGAGGTGATCTCGGTGAGGCCACGTACCGGGCCACTCCCCTATGAGGCCCCTATGCGCCCCCTGAGGGCTCCTGCCAGCAACCGACCAGAACAAAAAAGTGGCCCCCGCGCGAAGCGGGAGCCACTTTCAGTCAGCCAGAACCAGACTGAATCCAGCAGGAATTAGGACAGGACGTCCGCGAATTCCTTTTCGAAGAATTGCTTGGGCCGGGCGCCGATCACCGTGCTCTTGACCTCGCCGCCCTGGAACAAGTAAACGGCCGGGATGGAGGTGATGCCGTATTCGGCGGCGATTGCCGGGTTGTCGTCAACGTTCACCTTCACGACATCAACCTTTTCGCTGTATTCGACCGAAATCTCGTCAAGGATCGGTCCCAGCTTGCGGCAGGGGCCGCACCATTCGGCCCAGAAATCGACGATGACAGGCTTGTCGGAGGCCAGCACGTCAGTGCTGAAGCTTGCGTCAGTTACATCTTTTGCGTTGCTCATAACCCTTGTCTCTCTCTTCGGTGGTTTGTTGCGCGCCCGTTTAGGCGTGGAAATCTGCGAGGTAGTGTTCGACGTCGAGAGCCGCTACACATCCGGAACCCGACGCGGTGATGGCTTGGCGGTACGTCGGATCAATGACGTCGCCGGCGGCGAAAACACCCTGGACGCTGGTTTTCGAGGTGCGGCCGTCCACTGCGATGGTTCCCTCTGGGGTGAGCTCAAGCTTGCCCTTGACCAGATCGGTGCGGGGATCGTTGCCGATTGCGACGAACACACCGGTCACGGCCAGTTCAGTCTCCTCGCCATTCACGAGGTTCTTCAACCGCAATCCGGTGACTTTGTCCTGTCCCAGCACGTCTTCCACGCCGGAGTTCCACACGAAGTTGATTTTCTCGTGGGCCAGGGCGCGGTCAGCCATGATCTTCGAAGCCCGAAGGGTGTCGCGGCGGTGCACCACGGTGACGGACCTGGCGAACTTGGTGAGGAACAGCGCCTCTTCCATTGCCGAGTCGCCGCCACCGATCACCGCGATGTCCTGGTCTTTGAAGAAGAAACCGTCGCAAGTTGCACACCAGCTGACGCCGTGTCCTGACAGCCGCTTCTCGTTCGGCAATCCGAGCTCACGGTAGGCCGAGCCGGTGGAGAGGATGATGGAGCGGGCCTTGAAGGTCTCTCCCGTGCCGATGGTGACAGTCTTGACGTCGCCGTCGAGGTCCAGCTCGGTGACATCCTCAAACTGGATTTCCGTGCCGAAGCGGGCGGCCTGCTTCTCGAAGTTCTCCATGAGGTCCGGCCCCATGATGCCGTCGGGGAACCCCGGGTAGTTCTCCACATCCGTGGTGTTCATCAGTTCGCCGCCAGCGGTGACCGAGCCTGCCAGGAGCAGCGGCTTCAGGTTCGCGCGAGCCGTGTACACCGCTGCGGTGTAGCCCGCCGGGCCGGAGCCGACGATGATGACATCACGTACTTCGGAGGCAGTGTTTTCTGCGTTGCTCACTGAACGGTGAACCTCTTCCTTTGTCGATGCGGCCGCCTTCATGGCCGGCCACATGGCACAACTCTTGCCGGGCACTGAATATTCCGGGTGGGAAATGGGCGTCACGGAGCAACACCACTACTCAGGGTACCGGTTTGTACACGCAGGAGCCGGACACGGACCCGCGTTACGGGTCCGCCAATGCGCCAGGCGGCTACTGAACTGTGTCCGCTATTGAACCTTGATCTCGGCCAGGCGCAGGCCGTAGCCGTAGCGGGTCTTGGGAGCGGCAAGCTTCGGAAGCTTCTTGATGGACACGATCACGTATTCCGCGTTGACCGGTTCGGCCAGCGGCATGGTCAGGTCCGGCGAGGTGAAGCTGTTGCTGCCAATCTGCTTCGCGCCGTCCAGGGACGGCTTGTCGTTGGTGAAGACGCTGATGCTGCCGCCGGAGGCCCCCAGCTGGCTCAGGGTGACGGAGGAAACCTTGGAGGGGTCCTTCAGCTTGACCACCAGCGGAACCTCGGAGGCGAGGCCACCCCAGTCGTCCGTGGCGAATTCCATGTCCGACCAGTAGCTCGCGCCGTTACCGTCAAAGGTCTTGACGAGGTCGGAGTCGTAGTTTCCGGCGAAGTCGAAGTTGCCCAGTCGCGTCACTTCATCGATGACGGGCGGCCCGGCGGCCGGTGCCTCACTGGCGGTCGACGACGGTTCCCCGGTCGACTGTTCCGGCGCGCTGGACTGCGCGGAGGACGCGGCGGTTGTCTGAGAGCTGCTCTTGAAGAGGCTGCCAAGGTTGGTGACGGCGAAGATGAGTCCCACCACCAGGACGGCGGCGAGCAGGCCGCCCACCAGCCAGCGCATGGAACGCGGCTCCTTGGGCGGTTCCTCTTCGTACTCATACTCGTCCTCGTCGACCGTGGCACGGGCTGACGCGGGGAATTGGCCCGGAGCCCGATCCGCTGCGGCGTAACCGGCTCCAGCCAGTCCTGCGGCAGCTGCGCCTCCGTGGCGGTCTCCGCCACCGTGCTGATCGGCGTCGGCGTAGTCCTCACCGGTGTAGTCGTCCTCGGACCACAGGGAAACCTTGGGTGCCGCGGCTGTCGCAGGCTGCGGTGCTGCCGGCTCGGCCTGGCGGGGCGCTGTGCCCTCCTGGACGGGCTGCGGCGCCGTTGTGTGTGCCGCGGTCTCTTGAGGCGCGGTTGTAGGCGCTTTGGGGGCCCTGGCGGCCCCGGCTGCGGCACCTGCTGCTGCCGCCGCACCCGTTACGGCCGTCGGTGCGGACGTGGGCCGGGAGGGTACTCCGGCGGGCGGCGCCGTCGGGGACACGGGCTGCTGGCCGGCTGCGGGCTGGGTCTTCCCGTAGTCGATGTACCCGGCGTCGACTTCCTCGTCGTCGTAGAGACCGTCGTAGGTTTCGGGTTCGTGGGAGCGGGCCTGTCCGAAGATCTCGCTGCCCAGGGTGTCGGTGAAGAACGGTTCGACGTACGGCGGGTTGGAGGACACCACAAGATCGAGCAGGTCTGCCGCGGAAGTGTGGTTCGTGATCAGGTAGGTTGTGGAATCGCTGACGCCAAGGTCGAGGATCTGCACATTTCCCGGCCGTTCGCCCGTGGCCACTTCACGGGCGCTCTGGGCCACCTGGTCGGCATTGCCGGGCCCGGCGACGAGGATGCTTACGGGACGGTTGAGAACCTGGTCCACACCGTCCAGCACCAGATCCTCGTCATGTGAGGTCAGCACGGTGGCAGTGACCTTGTAGCGGCCACCGAGTACTGAACCGACATCGATCGGGTGGGACACGGGCTCCTCCTAGACTGTCCGGGACCTGCCGACGTGGTCACTCTGCAAGAGACCGTGTGCCCTCCGGTAAGCCGGTTGACCGCTGGTCTGCAACTCCCCTTGTTAGTCTTCGATCCTAGCCGATGCTCTGTCCGCGCCGCGTGAGCACGGCTGTTCGAAACGGAGCCGGGCTTATTTTTTCTTCTTCCGGCCAAACGGGAAATACGGGTTGTGGCCGGCCGGACCCTGGTAGGTGCGCCGTCCCGGCAAGGGGACATCGCCCCGGCCCAAGCCGCCCTGTGCGGTGCTTGGCAGGTCTTCGGCCGGCAGGTAGCCGCCCTCCGGACCGGCCGGACGGCCGTAGGCGAACGAGTCCTCTTCACGGATGTCGGGACCGGCGCGGAACGACTCGGCGTCGAACCCACCGGAAATTCGCGGAATCAGTCCGGTGTCCACCGAGATGGTGGCCCGCTCCGGCACCCGCCGCACCTCCGGTGCGCCGGCACGGTCCTCGGGAACCGGCTCAGCGGCCCTGCGGCGGAGCCGGCCAAGCAGCGGCTGCAGGAGGTCCTGCAGCTCGGTCACCCGGAAGACCTTCAGCAGCAGGATGTAGGCGGCCAGCATCACCGGGCCGACGACGACGATTGTCACGAAGGCGGCAATCCGGTCGCTCCAGGCGTAGCCGTCCGGGTTGTAGCTGCCCAGCAGCCACAGGGCCACGGCCCCGGCCAAGGCGGACCCCAGCGCCGCGTACCCCATGCGGATGTAGGAGCTGGCGATGCGTGGTCCGTCCAGGTGGCCCAGGAGCCGGCGCAGGAAGAACGCGCTGACGATCACGGAGAGGATATTGCCTCCGGTGTAGAGGATGGCGATCGCGAAGATGATCTGATCGAACGCCAGGAACTGGATGGCGAACGCGGCCACCACGTTGACCAGGGCCAGCACCAGCTGGATGAAGAACGGCGTCCGGGCGTCCTCGTTGGCGTAGAACACCCGCGACATCATGAAGTTGGCGCTCATGAAGGGCGTGCTGAGGGCCAGGATGGTGAGGGTTTGGGCCAGCATGACGCCGTCCTGGCGCACGTTGCCGGAGAAAAACATGCCCAGCGGTCCGGCCAGTGCGAACAGCGCCAGCGCGCCGAAGACTGTGGCCACGGCCATGGTCCGCAGCCCGTGGGAGAGCGCGTTGCGCAGTGCAACCCGGTCTCCCTCCTGCGACGCCCGGGTCATCCGGTTGAACAGCACGGTGGCCAGGGAGAGGGCAATGATGGAGTGCGGCAGCAGATACAGCTGGCTGGCCACCTCCAGCACGGCGTTGCCCGGCATGGTGCTGGCTGCCGGGTCCCCGGCCTCCTGCAGGCGGAGGCGTTCAGCGCCGGGGATCGTCGCGATGCGCATGACATAAAGGAAAGCCAACTGCCCGACGGCGGCTGTTGCCAGCGTCCAGACGCTCAGCTTGGCGGCGTGGCCCAGGCCAACACCCCGCCAGCCGAAGCGCGGCCGCAGCCCCAACCGGAGCCGGAAGACGGGAATGAGCAGGACAGCGGTCTGGGTGATGACGCCGATCGTGGAGAACCCGGCCACGAGGATGGTCTGGGTGGACCCCCAGTTGTCGATCGTGTGGGGATTGACGGCGTTGGCGCCCATGATGGCGATGAACATGCCCAGCCCGGCAATCGCCACGATGTTGTTGACGATCGGCGCCCACATAGCTGGCCCAAAGGCTCCATGGGCGTTCAGGACCTGGGTCAGCAGGGCATACAGGCCGTAGAAGAAAATCTGCGGAAGGCACCAGAAGGCGAACGTCACCGCGAGGGCCTTCTGTTGGGGAGAGTAGCCCTGGGTGGTCAGTTGAATGACCGACGGCGCCATCAGCGTGACCAGCAGCGTGAGCGCCAGCAGCACCAGCACCGCCAGCGTCAGCAGCCGGCTGATGTAGTCCGCGCCCTTGTCCGGCGCCTTGCTGGCCTTGATGATCTGCGGCACCAGAACGGCGTTGAACACCCCGCCCGCCACCAGCAGGAAGATCAGGTTCGGGAGGTTGTTGGCGTTGATGAATGTGTCGTTGACCGTCGAGCCCAGGCCCAGGGCGGCCGCCAGCATCCAGGTTTTGGCGAAGCCCAGGAAACGCGACACGAGCGTGCCGGCGGCCATGATGGCGCTGGAACGGGCTTCTCCGGACTGGACAGCTTTGGAATCGGCGGGACCGGAGGGGACGGGGGCGGGTTTGGCTGATGACATCGTCTTCATCGTCTCACCCGGGCGGGGCATAAGTCGCTATCGGGGGCCGTGACGGGGCGCTCAGGCGGCCTTCAGCGGTCTTCCGGGAGGACTTCCCTGGCCAAGTCCGCTATGCGGCGCTCATTCGGAAAGGACAGCTTGCGGGCCAGCTCCTGGATGGGAACCCAGGCGACATCCACGGCTTCCTTGTCCGGATCATTTTCGATGGTGAGTTCCCCGCCCGTGGCCCGCAACAAGTAGTGGTGCACGGTCTTGTGGACGCGGTGGCCGCTCACGGTGAACCAGTAGTCGATGCTTCCCAGGGGCGCAAGGATCTTGCCTTCGATCCCGGTTTCCTCGGCGATTTCGCGGACGGCAGCTTCTTCGTTGCTTTCCTTGCCTTCCGGGTGTCCCTTCGGCAGGCACCACTCAAGGCGGCCGCCGCGATTGAGGCGGGCGATGATCGCTACCCGCAGGTCGGAATCGGACATGTCCACCACGACGCCCCCGGCAGAGATTTCCTCGACGGTGGGGAGGGAAGCGTGGCCCGTGTGCTGGACGGGCGCGACGTTGGCACCTATTGCCGACGGCAACGGTGCGTTTGTCCTCCTGCCGGGAGCGCTCGGTACGGGATGGGCCATGATGTCCACTCTAACGACTCTTGCCCGCTGTTGATGACCTAAACATGGCCGGAAAGTGGACGGCCGGGAAAGTAGGACCGCGGCGGTTCGTCGGCAATCGTGACGAACCGGGCGGATCGTGGCGGGTTCCGGTGTGGTGCTGGCGCGGTTTTCTGACAAGCTTAAGTAACTATGGCGCACGCACATCACAAGACTGACTCCCACACCGTTTCCTTCCAGGTGGATCCGGTGGTTCTGGAGCTTGGGCAGCGCTTTGTCGACGCCGGCCACGAACTGTCCCTCGTGGGCGGCCCCGTCCGTGACCTCTTCCTTGGCCGGAACTCGCCCGACCTCGACTTCACCACCGACGCCAATCCGGACCAGACGGTTGCCCTGATCAAGAAATGGGCGGACAACTACTGGGAAATCGGCCGGGCCTTCGGCACCATCGGGATGCGCAAGGGCGGCTTCCAGATCGAAATCACGACGTACCGTGCCGACGCCTACGATCCTGAATCCCGCAAGCCGGTGGTGGCCTTCGGAACATCGCTCACGGATGACCTGCTCCGGCGAGACTTCACGATCAACGCCATGGCGCTGCGGCTGCCCATGCTGGAGCTCGTCGATCCATTCGGCGGTGTCCGCGACCTGCACGCCTCGATCCTCAACACGCCCGGCCCGCCGGAAACGTCTTTCTCTGACGATCCCCTCCGCATGATGCGCGCGGCAAGGTTCGCGGCCCAGCTCGGAGTGTCGCTGCATGCCGACGTCCGCGAAGCAATGGTGAGGATGGCGGAACGGATCAGCATCATCTCGGCCGAACGCGTGCGCGATGAACTCACCAAGCTCATTTGCGCCGCGTATCCGCGCGCGGGCGTGGACCTGCTGGTGGACACCGGGCTCGCGGATCTGGTGCTGCCTGAAGTCTCGGCCCTGCGGCTCGAATCCGATGAACACCACCGCCACAAAGACGTCTACCAGCACTCGCTCCAGGTCCTGGAACAGGCCGCCGCCCTGGAAACCACGGCGGACGGCCCGGTGCCCGGCCCGGACTTTGTGTTGCGGTTCGCCGCTCTCATGCACGACGTCGGCAAGCCGGCCACGCGCCGCTTCGAACCCGGCGGTGCGGTGAGCTTCCGCCACCACGACATGGTGGGCGCGAAGCTGACCGCCAAGCGCATGAAGGCGCTCCGCTTCGACAACGACACCATCAAGGCTGTCGCCAGGCTTGTGGAGCTGCACATGCGCTTCTACGGCTACGGCGAGGCCGGCTGGAGCGATTCCGCGGTCCGCCGCTACATCACGGACGCCGGGCCGCTCCTTGAGCGCCTGCACCGGCTCACCCGCTCCGATGTCACCACCAGGAACCAGCGCAAGGCCGACCGGCTGTCCTTCGCCTACGACGACCTCGAGGAAAGGATCGCGGCGCTGCGCGAGCAGGAATCCCTCGACGCCGTGCGCCCGGACCTGGACGGTGGCCAGATCATGGCCATGCTGGGCCTCAAGCCCGGCCCCGTCGTCGGACGCGCCTACAAGTTCCTGCTGGAAGAACGCATGGAGCACGGTCCGCTCGATCCCGCCGTCGCCGAATCCCGCCTGCGGGACTGGTGGGCGGCCCAGCCCGAGGCGGCGCCCGCCGGCGTCGAGCCTTCCCCCACAGAGGAGTCCTAAGTGATTGCACCAGCCAACGGCCCCCGACCCCAACTGTGGATCCTGCGCCACGGTGAAACAGAGTGGTCCAAGAGCGGGCAGTACACCGGTCTCACCGATCTGCCCCTGACGGTGGAAGGCGAGCAGCAGGCTGTGGAGGCGCGCAGGGTGCTCGAGACTGTCGACTTCGACCTCGTGCTGACCTCGCCCCTGCGCCGCGCCCGCCGGACCGCCGAACTCGCCGGCTACCCCGACGCCCAGCTGGAGCCGCTGGCCGTGGAATGGGACTACGGCGACTACGAGGGCATCAGCTCGGACCTCATCCGCAAGGACAACCCCGAATACCTGATCTGGACGCACGGCGTGCCGAACGGTGAAGCGCTCGACGACGTCGCCGCCCGGGCGGACAAGATCGTCGCCCGCGTGCTGGAGTCGGGCCTGGACAACGTGCTGGTCGTCGCGCACGGACATTTCTCCCGCATCCTCACCGCCCGATGGCTCGGACTTGACCCGCATGAGGGCAGGCATTTCGTGTTGGGAACCGCAAAAGTCTGCACCCTGGGATGGGACAAGAGGACGCCGGCAATCGTGCGTTGGGGACTCTAAATCCGGTTTGTAAAATAAAGTCCAAAAAAATTTTGTGAATTCGGTAGGCAACTGACGCATTCATAGGGTATTTTTATTTCTGACCCCAGAGCGACTTGCCGGGGTCACGGCGCGCGTCGCCCGGCCCGTCAGCCGGAGCCACGGCAGAACGGAAAAGGAGGTTGGGAAGATGATGATTACTTTGACTAGCGGATGGATGCATTCCACCACCGCCAACCCGGCCTCGTTCGCTGAGCCGCGCCCAAATGTTGGGCTGACTGTTTCCTGACCTTCTTCCCGTCCCGGTAATTCAACCCGGGACCGGCGGTAATTGGCTTCCCCCGCGGAAAGCCAGGTAACGGCAGCCTGAACAGGCGGAACCACGCGGTTGCGCAGACTCCCCCATAGTTCGGAACCCAGCTTCTTGTTGGGGTCTTCGGCGCTACCGCGTCCAGGGGCCATTCGCCATCGAATATCTCTCCGCATCCGGAGTTCCTGATTAATGAAAGCCACGGAATTTCGCGCCTAATTGTCGCGCCTGGAATCGGTTGTTCGAATTCATTGCATTTATGGCTCTATTTGTCATGCCTAAAAGGCTCCGTTTGCTTTCTCCCGGCCATTCCTGGCGATCCCGGACCGGCCCGCTATCCCCACCAACGAAAGGTCCCTGTGACTACTGCTCCAACCCGCCGCACCGCCGCACCCGCCACTAATCCCACCAATCCGCGCCGATCAAGTCACCGAGAGGAGGTATCAACCATGCTGAACAAGCTCTATACGGTCCTGTTCCGGAAGTCCGCACGCAGGGAGTCAACCCGCTTCAACGGCCGGCTCCTGGACGAAAAGCGCGACGACACGTTCCTCGCCATGCACCAAGCCGGCCTGATTCGCTGAACCCCGATGAGCTGAAACATGGGCACTTCAGCCACCGGCGCAGGGACGATTCCCGTGCCGGCAGGACTGTCCACAGCGAAGGAGACCTCATGACTGCCCCTGGAACCCAGAGAGCCCGTGCGGCGACGCACGGGCTCTCCCCTGTTTAAGCCGCGCAGTCGGTAAGCCCGCCGTTGTTTAGCCTGCTGTTGGTCAAGCCTGCCGTCGTTAAGTCCGCAGTTTGTTAAGCGCGGGCAATGGCGCCGGTAAGCTCGAGATCATGCAGGAGACAAAGCCGCCGGCGGACCGCAAACGGGTTCGATTGGTCATCCCGAGCCGCAGCGACCCTTTTCTCCGAAACTTCACGGAACTGATAGGCGGTCCCCTGGGCCAGCGCTCCGCGCCCGGGATCGTCTCGCCAGGGTTCTTTAGTGTGGAGCGCGTTCTGGTGATCCTCACAGTCGTCGCCGCCCTGGCCGGGATCCTCCTCAAGAATTTCTGCCGCACCAACGGCTGGGAAACCCCCGGACAGTTCTACGCCACGTGCTACTCGGACTTTCCGGAGCTGTTCCGTAACCGCGGCCTCGGTGATGGCGCGTTCCCCTTCATCACCCAGGGAACTCTCTTTGAGTACCCCGTGTTGATGGGATTCATTGCGGGCGCCACAGCACTTCTGGTGCCCGGCGCCGGCACCGGGGACCCCCGCGTCCTGGGCTACTTCGACGTGAACGCCACCCTGATCGCCGCCGTCTGGATTGTCACCGTGCTGGCCACGGCACGAACGTACCGGCGGCGGTCCTGGGACGCGGCGATGGTTGCCCTCGCCCCCGGTATTGTCCTTGCGGGCGTCATCAACTGGGACATGTGGGCCGTGTGCCTGCTGGCCCTTGGCATGTACTTCTTTTCGCGCAACAAGCTTGTCCTCGCCGGAATTTTCATCGGCCTGGGTACCGCCACCAAGCTCTACCCCCTGTTGATCCTCGGTGCCGTCCTGCTGCTGGCGCTCCGGAGCGGGCGGATCCGGGCGCTGCTGATCACTGCCGGTGCCGCCACGGCGGCCTGGCTGGCGGTCAACGTCCCGGTAGCCGCGGCGAATCCGGACGGCTGGAAGTACTTCTACCAGTTCACGCAGGAGCGGCCCGCGGGCTACAGCTCACCCTGGTTCGCCTACAATCTGGTGGCTGGCCGGCTGGGCTGGAACCCGCTTGAGGCCGAGGCCATCAACTCCCTCGCCTTGGACCTGTTCCTCCTGGCCTGCATCCTGATTGGTGTCCTCGCGCTGACGGCACCCCGGCGGCCGAGGATCGCCCAGTTGGCATTCCTGATCGTGGCCGCCTTCATTCTGACCAACAAGGTGTACTCGCCGCAGTTTGTGCTGTGGCTGATCCCCCTGATCGCCCTCGCCCGGCCGCGCTGGCGTGACTTCCTCATTTGGCAGACCATCGAGGCACTGCACTGGGGTGCCATTTGGATGTACCTCGGGCAAGCGACCAGCGGCGGTTCCACCCAGCACAACATCGATATGCCCTACTACGTCCTGGCAGTGGTGGCCCATATGCTTGCCACCGCCTACCTGATGGCGCGCGTGGCCTGGGACATCTGGGATCCGTCCTACGACGTGATCCGCCGCAACCGCGTGGATGATCCGCACGGCGGGCCCTTCGACGGCGCCCCGGACTGGCTGCGGATTGATCTCCGCCGGCCGGCGGCGTCCCTTGGGCCGTGGCGTAGAAGTGCTGTGGCGGAGGACCGCCGCGCATGACCGATGTCGCCGTCGTCGGTTCCGGCCCCAACGCGCTGGCCGCGGCGGTGACTATGGCGCGGGCGGGACTCAAAGTCCACGTGTTCGAGGCGGCCGCCACCGTTGGCGGCGGGCTGCGCACCGCAGAACTGATGGAACCGGGGCACTTCCACGACGTGTGCTCGGCCGTGCACCCCATGGCGCTGGCCTCACCCTTCTTCCGCCAGTTCGAGCTGTCCCGGCGCGTCCCCCTGGAAGTGCCGGATCTCTCCTACGGATCCCCGCTCGACGGCGGCCGTGCGGCACTGGCCTACCGGTCCCTGGACCGCACTGCCGCGGAACTCGGGCGCGACGGCGCCGCCTACCGCCGGCTCATGGAACCTCTCGTCCGGCGGATCGAGGGCGTCGCAGACCTCACCCTGAACCAGCTGCTGCGGATTCCGGGGAACCCGGCGGCGGCCGCCGCCTTCGGCCTCCGGACCCTTGAACAAGGCTCGCCGCTGTGGAACGCGAGGTTCAGCCAGGACCTGGCTCCCGCACTGCTCAGCGGCGTTGCCGCGCATGCCGTGGCGCCGCTGCCCTCAGTCACCGCCGCCGGCGCCGGCCTGATGCTGGGCGCCCTGGGGCACGCCGGCGGCTGGCCTATCCCGCGCGGCGGATCGGCCGCGATTGCCCGGGCGTTGACCGCCGACATCGAGGCCCATGGCGGGGTGATCGAGACCGGCCGGCGGATCGCGTCGCTCGCTGAACTGCCGGCGGCCCGGGCCACCCTGCTGGACGTGGCGCCTCCCGCGCTGCTCCACTTGGCGGAGGCCAGGCTCCCGGCACGCTACCGGCACATGCTGGAGTCCTTCCGCTTCGGGAACGCCGCCTGCAAGGTCGACTTCATCCTCTCCGGTCCGGTGCCGTGGGCGGCAGGGGGCCTTGCCGACGCCGGGACCGTCCATGTGGGCGGCACCCGGGCCGAGACCGCCGAAGCGGAGCGGCTGGTCGCCGCGGGACGGCATCCTGACCGGCCGTACGTGCTCCTCTCGCAGCCCTCACGCTTCGACGCCGGCCGCGCTCCGGCCGGCCGGCACATCCTTTGGACGTACTGCCACGTTCCGGCGGGGTCCACTGTGGACATGGGCGAGGCTGTCATCGCCCAGCTGGAGCGCTTCGCCCCAGGGTTCCGGGACGTCGTGGTCGAATTCAAGGTGACCACGGCCGCAGGGCTGGCGGCCTACAGTGAGAACTACGTCGGCGGGGACTTTGGTGCCGGGCGCATGGACCTTTGGGGCATGCTGCGGCGGCCCGTACTGAGCCCGGTTCCGTGGCGGACGCCGCTGCCCGGCGTGTACTTGTGCTCGTCGTCCACACCGCCGGGTCCCGGTGTCACCGGGATGCCCGGCTTCCATGCCGCGAAATATGCCCTTCGGGACATATTCGGCCTTGCCGTCCCGGATCTCCGGATCGGCGCCACCTAGCCCAGCCGCGGGGCTGCAGCGGCGGGTGCAGCCGTGGCCGAGAGCCGTCCGTCGCGCATGCCCGCCACGGCATCAGTGAACGGGACAAAATCGGTGTCGTGCGTGACCATCACGGTAGCGGCGCGGAACTCGTCCGTGACCTGCCGCAGCAGCCGGACGATCGTCTCACTGCGGTCATGGTCAAGGGCCGCCGTCGGCTCGTCCACGAGCAGCACGGCAGGGCTCGCCATCAGCGCCCGCGCAATGTTGACGCGCTGGCGCTGCCCGCCGGACAGCTGGTGCGGCCGCTTCGCCAGGACCTGCCGCAGGCCCACGAGGTCCAGCAGTTCCGCGGCGCGCTTCTCTGCGGCCCGGACGGCCCCGCCGCGGAGGCGCTGGGTCATCACCAGCTGTTCCACGGCGGTGAGGGACGGCAGCAGGTTCGGCTGCTGGAAAATGATGCCGATCTCGTCACGGCGCAGTGCCGTACGGCCGGCATCGGACAGCCCGCCCGCGTCCTGTCCGTCGATCATCACCAGACCGGACGAGGGCCGCACGAGAGTGGCGGCGACGGCCAGCAGGGAGGACTTTCCCGACCCCGAGGGGCCGATGAGGGACACAAACTCCCCCCGGTGAACCTTGAGGCTGACGTCGTCCAGGGCCTTGAGGGTGCCCTCTCCGTCCGGGTACTCCAGCGTGACGTTGACGAGGTTCAGGGCGGGCTGGTGCGGGGCGGACTGGTTTCGGGCGGATTTGTTCAGTGCGGAGTTCATGAGATATGCCTTTCGGGGAATGTAGGATGCCGGAGGCGGGCCGATCAGTTGCCGCCGAGGGCGATGAGCGGATCGACGCGCGCGACGCTGCGGACCGCCAAGGCTGCGCCGGCCACGCCCAGGAGCACAATGCCGGCGATGGGAAGCAGCGTTGTCCCGGGGGTCAGGAGGCACGGCGCGGCCCGGGAGGCGAGGGTTCCGCCGGCCAGGCCGGCCAGCCCGCCCGCCGCAGCGCCGGCCACAAGGACCAGGGCTGCCTGCGCCATGGCGTCCCGCAGGACGTAGCGGGCAGACCCGCCCAGGGCCTTGAGGACGGCGATGTCGCGGGTGCGCTGGACCGTCCAGACGGTCAGGAAGGCGACAATAACGAGGGCTGAGATGCCGTACAGGAACGCCTGCATGAGCAGCAGCGAGCCGTTCTCGCTCTTGTAGGAGCCGAGGGCCTGGAAGGATCCCTCGACGGTGGTGCTGACGGTTCCCGCGGCGGTGTTGGCGGCTGTGATATCGACCCCGGTGCCGGCGTCGCCGTCGAACTTCCCGCCGTCAAAACTCACGGCGAGCACCGTCGCAACGCCGGCGTCGGGGATGTGTGCCAGCTGCTGCCAGTCGGCCAGGGTGGTCCACACAACGCCGGTGTGCGAGTACCACTGGTCCGGAACGATGGCCGTCACCACCAGGTCCGAACCGCCAACCGAGGCTCGGCTGCCAACGCTGAGGTCCAGGTCCGCCGCGAGGCCCGTCCCGACTGCGACCGTTCCCTCGGACAGTGGGGCGGGAGCCAGCCCGGTGCCGGGCTCAGTGCCGAAGACCGCAACGCTTGCCGTGCGTGCCGGGACGCCTCCGCCGCCCAGCGCCTGGAATCGGCTTTGGCTGATCCCCAGCGCATCGGCCCGGGCGACGCCCTCGCGTGCCGCCCACTGGGCCTGTTGGGCGCGCGTGACTTCGGACTCAGTGAAGGAAGCTTTGGGCGCGCTCCCGGCCGGCGCGCTGAAGACCAGCTGGTCGGCCGGGAGGGCGGCGAGGGCCGACGTCGACTGGTTGCCGAGTCCGGCGGTGAGCCCGGAGAGCATGACGAGCAGCAGCGTGATGAGGGCGACGGCCGCTCCCATGAGGGCAAAGCGCCCTTTGGCGAAGCGGATATCGCGGATGGCGAGATACATGGTTGTCCTTCTTCGTGACATTGGTGGCCTGGCTTCAAGCCTTTCGCCTGCCAGGCTCTGAGGCATCGGTCGACCGGCTGGACCGCCGCCGCCGGACGGATGTCCGAACGGTCAACCAATAGGTTGATTCCACGTGCAACGGACCGATTTCCGCGCAAACGGTGTCCTGCCCGGCGCTAGGCTGGAAGCATGGAGGGCGACGCCGGGAACTTGGTCATCGACGGAACAGTTCACGGCGGCACGGTCCACCGAGGTACGGTCCGCCGACGCACGCCGCAAACGGGCACGGAGCCCACCGGGGCGGCCGTCATTCTGCGCGTCCTCCGCGTGAGCCTTCATGTCGGCTTCGCGGTGCTGCTTCTCGTGGCGCTCGTCCGGTTCCTCACCGGCGGCGTCAACGGCCCTGGCTGGGCCGCCCTGTTGCTGGCACCGCTCCTGGCCGCCGTCTACCTCATTGGCACTGTCCTGGAGAAGCGGCACGCGTCGGACCGGACCCGCTTCGATCCGCGGCCCTACGCCAGCTGGTGGCTGGGCGGCGTCAGCCTCCTCTGGCTGCTGCTGGTTTGGGCCAGCGCAGACTTCGTCTGGCTGGCCTTCCCGCTGTTCTTCCTGCAGCTCCACGTGCTGCGGCGGCGTCTGGCGCTGCCGGCGATCGCACTGAGCACACTGCTGGTCATCGCGGCCCTCTGGTTCCACGGCGGCAGTATGGCCGGCGCGGGATTGACCGGCGTGGCGCTGGAGCTGCCCGCGGTGCTGGGCCCTGTCTTCGGCGCGGCTTTCGCCGTTGTCACGGGGCTCGCCTACCGGGCGCTGTTCCTGGAGGCGGAAAACCAGCGGCTGGCAGCCGTTGAGCTCCGCCGGACCCGTGCCGAACTCGCCCGGACCCAGCACAACGCAGGCACCCTGGCCGAACGCACCCGGCTGGCGCGCGAAATCCACGACACCCTCGCCCAGGGCCTGTCCAGCATTGTGCTGATGGGCCGCGCGGCCGAGAAGGCCCTGGACGACGGCAACTCCGCCGTGGCACGGGAAAGGCTCCGCATTGTCCAGGACACGGCGGCCGCCAATCTTGCAGAGGCCCGCAACTTCGTTCGCGCCCTCCAATCCCCCGACCTCGAGGACGGTTCCCTCGTGGCCAGCCTCCACCGGCTGTGCGAACAAACCGAAGCGGAAGCCGGCGCGCGCGGCGCCGGGCTGCGCTGCCGGCTCGACGTCGAAGGCCCGCCGGCGGAGCTGCCTGCGGTCCACCAGAGCACCCTGCTCCGGGCCGCCCAGGCGAGCCTGGCGAACGTCCGGATTCATGCAGAGGCAAGCGCCGCCGTCGTCACCCTGTCCTTCCTGGGCCCGGAAGTGGCCATGGACATCTACGACGACGGCGGCGGGTTCGATCCGGCAGCCGTGGCCGCCCGCCCTGACGGCTCCGGCTACGGCCTGACGTTGCTGCGCGAACGCGTGGCCGCCCTCAACGGCCAGCTGGACATCGAATCTGTCCCGGGCGATGGCACCGTGGTGGCCATCCGGCTGCCGCTGGGCAAACAACCGGGTTCCTCCGCCGCGCTGGCCCAAGCCGGCAAGGAACTGGCATGAACAACATCCGGGTATTCCTGGTGGACGATCACCCGGTGGTCCGCGCCGGGTTGCGGGCCATGTTGGGCGATCTGCAGGGCATCACCGTGGTGGCCGAGGCCGGCGACGGCGCCGCCGCACTGGCCGGACTGGCCAAGCTCCATACCCTGGGCGAACCCGCGGACGTGGTGCTCATGGATCTGCAGATGGGCGCCGGCATGGACGGCGTCACCGCCACCGGGCGGATCAAAGCGGGAGAGGCCGGCCAGCCTGCGCCGCCGGTGCTGATCCTGACCACCTACGACTCCGACGCCGATATCCTCGCCGCCGTCGAGGCCGGCGCCAGCGGCTACATGCTCAAGGACGCCCCGCCCGACCAGATCCGCCAGGCGGTGCTCTCCGCCGCGGCCGGCCGAACGGCGCTGGCACCGGAGGTCGCGGCCCGGCTGATGGGCCGGATCCGGAACCCCGAGCCTGCCCTGTCCGCCCGCGAAATCCAGCTGCTGGAACTGCTGGCCACCGGTATGGGAAACCGGGCGATCGCGAAGCAGCTGTTCATCTCCGAGGCAACGGTCAAAACGCACTTGGTGCACATCTTCGCCAAGCTGGGCGTGGACAACCGCACCGCTGCAATCGCCGTGGCCGCGCAGCGCAGAATCATCCGGCGGCCCTGACCTGCGCTCTGTGACTGCGTCAGGTGGCTGTTATGTGACAACGGGATAGTCAGTGGTCCGGGGCATAATATGGCCATGGGGAAATCAAAACTTGCACTGGCCCTGGTGGGTCTTGTCCTTGGCGGCTCGCTGGTTGCCTGCGACGACGGACGCGCCGGCGCGGAAAGCGCCGCCAAGCAGCTTGCCTCCGCGGTGTCCGCGCTCGACGTCGGATCCGTCGCCTTTGAGGGCAAGGAGTCTGGTGCCGCCAACGACCAGCTGAAGGAAATCTTCAAGGGAATGGACCCGGTCAAGCCGGCAGTCGACAGCGGGCAGCTGACGCTGGAATCCTCCACGGCCACGGTCCCGCTCAACTACAGCTGGAAGATCGGCACCGGCGAGTGGAAGTACACCACCTTCGCTCAGTTCAAGAAGTCCGGCGACCAATGGCTGACGGTCTGGAACCCGGCCACCCTGGTCCCCGAGCTGGCCGAAGGCGAAATTGTCTACTCGAGCACCCATACCCCACAGCGGGCTGACATCCTGGGCGCCGGCGGCGTCCCCCTGGTCACGTACCGGCAGGTGGTCAACGTCGGCATCGACAAACCGGCACTCGGCGGCGCGGACCCTGCTGACTCCGCCACCAAGCTTGCCCAACTGGTCGGCGTCGACCCCGCGGCCTACGCTCAACAGGTCCAGGCGTCCGGCCCCGAGGCGTTCGTTGCCGCCATCACCCTCCGCGAGGAGGGACGGACCATCACCGACGGCCAGATCGGCGAGATCTCCGGCGCCCGGGCCATTCGGGATTTCCTCCCGCTGGCACCCACCCGCACCTTCGCCCGCGCCCTGCTCGGGACCGCAGCCGAGGCGAATGCCGAGCAGATCGAAAAATCGAACGGGGCCCTCAAACCCGGCGACACCACGGGCACCGGCGGGCTCCAGCAGCAATACGACGCCCAGCTTCGCGGCAGCGACGGCATGCAGGTCTTCGCCGAGAAGGCAGGCCTCACAACCGAAGAAAAGCAGGCTTTGCCCAACGAGGGACGCCGCGTGCTGTTCCAGACGGAGCTAAAGGTCGGAACCCCGCTGAAGACCACCCTGGACCCGAAGCTGCAGCAACTCGCGGAGGACGTCCTCGGCAAGGTCGGCCCGGCGTCGGCCATCGTGGCGCTCCGGCCCTCCAGCGGCGCCGTCCTGGCCGCCGCCTCCGGACCGGGCAGCAACGGCTATGACACCGCGATGCTCGGCCAGTACGCCCCCGGATCGATCTTCAAGATGGTCGATTCCCTGGCCATGTTCCGCAACGGCATGACCCCCGACTCCAAGGTGGACTGCCCGGCCACCCTCACCGTGGACGGCCGCACGTTCAAGAATGCCGAGGGATATCCGGCGTCGTCCCTGGGCTCCGTGACGCTGCGCGACGCCTTTGCGCACTCCTGCAACACTGCCTTCATCAACGCCCGGGACACCGTCAGCCAGTCCCAGCTTGAATCAGCCGCGACCTCCCTCGGCGTGGCCGTCGAAGCGCCAGCGCTCGGTGCCGCCGCGTTCCTCGGCTCCGTCCCCGGCAACGCCGAAGGCACCGAACACGCAGCCTCCATGATCGGCCAGGGCAAGGTGCTCCTGTCCCCGCTGGCCGCCGCCATCATGGCCGGCTCCGTGGCCAAGGGAGCCCCGGTGGCAGCCCAGCTGGTGCTGAATCCGAACGAGGGCGTCACGTCCCCCGACGCCGGGAGCACGGCCACAGGCACCGCCACCGCCGGCACCGAAACGAACGGCACGTCACCGGCAGCCCCGCCGTCCGGTGACGCGACGACGCCGGCTGCCGCACCCGCCACGGCCGCCGAAACGCCGGTAACGGCAGCGGAGGCCGCCTCGCTGGCTGACATGATGCGTGCCGTCGTGACCAGCGGGCACGCCGGGTTCCTGGCGTCCGTCCCGGGCGAGCCCGTGGGCGCGAAGACCGGAACGGCCGAGTTCGGCAACGACAGCCCGCCCAAGACCCACGCCTGGATCGTGGCCGTGCACGGTGACCTGGCCGTCGCGGTCTTCGTAGAGGACGGCGGCCTTGGGGCCACCACTTCCGGCCCGCTGCTCAAGGAGTTCCTCACCCAGGCCGGGTGAGCCCCACCGGAAGGAACCTGTGCCGCCGGCCGGCGGGAAGTGCGTGTGGGGAGGCCACGGGGAGTCTGCGGAAAGACCGTGGGAAGATTGAACGCGTGGCTCATATTGACGTTTCCAACATCGATTACTTCCTCTCCGACGGCACCCAGCTGCTCAACGGCGTGACCTTCAAGGTCCCTGACGGCACCAAGACGGCGCTGATCGGGCCCAACGGAACCGGCAAGACCACACTGTTCCGGATCATTTCCGGTGACCTGGTCCCGGACGAAGGCGTGATCGGCCGCTCCGGCAACATGGGGATCATGCGCCAGTTCGTGGGCCAGGTCCGGGACGACTCCACGGTCCGGGACCTGCTCGTTTCCGCGGCTCCCCCGGCGCTGGCCGCCGCCGCGCGTGCCGTCGACGAGGCGGAACTCGCCATGCTGGAGCACGACGACGAGCCCACCCAGATGGCCTACGCCCAGGCGATCGTGGACTGGGGCGACGCCGGCGGGTACGACGTCGAGACCGTCTGGGACGAGGTCTGCATGGCCGCCCTCGGCCTGCCGTTCGACCGGGCGCAGCACCGCCCGGCGTCGAGCCTCTCCGGCGGCGAGCAGAAGCGGCTGGTCCTCGAAGCCCTCTTCGCCGGCCCCGACGAGCTGCTGCTCCTCGACGAACCGGACAACTACCTCGACGTGCCGGGCAAGCGCTGGCTCGAGGCCAAGCTGAACGAGTCGAAGAAGACCGTGTTCTTCATCAGCCACGACCGCGAGCTGCTCAACAACGCCGCCGGCCGCATCGTCACCCTGGAGCCGGGCATCAACGGTGCCGGCGCCTGGATCCACGGCGGCGGCTTCGGTTCCTACGTGGACGCCCGCGCGGACCGGAACGCGCGCTTCGAGGAGCTGCGCAAACGCTGGGACGAGGAGCACGTGAAGCTCAAGGAACTAGTCAACATGTACAAGAACAAGGCAGCGTTCCGCTCCGACATGGCCAACCGGTACCACGCCGCGCAGACCCGGCTGGCGAAGTTCTTGGAGGCCGGGCCGCCCGAGGCCCTACCCATCGAGCAGAACGTGCAGATGCGGCTCAAGGGCGGCCGCACCGCCAAACGCGCCATCGTGGCGGAGAGGCTGGAACTGACGGGCCTGATGAAGCCGTTCTCCACCGAGGTCTGGTTCGGCGACCGCGTCGGCGTGCTGGGATCCAACGGCTCCGGCAAGAGCCACTTCCTGCGCCTGCTTGCCACCGGCGGCACCGATCCGGAGCGGGAGCACCTGCCGGTGTCCGACGTCGAGATCGCCGAAGTCCCGCACGAGGGCACCGTGAAACTCGGCGCCCGGATCCGGCCCGGCTTCTTCGCCCAGACCCACGTCCGCCCCGACCTGCTGGGCAAGACCCTGCTCGAAATCCTGCACCGCGGCGACGAGCACCGCTCCGGGCTGGGCCGCGAAGCCGCCGCCGGCGCGCTGGACGGCTACGGACTGGCGGCGCAATCGGAGCAGAAGTACGAATCCCTTTCGGGCGGCCAGCAGGCCCGGTTCCAGATCCTTCTGTTGCAGCTCTCCGGCGCCACGCTGCTGCTGCTGGATGAGCCCACGGACAACCTGGACCTGCACTCGGCCGAGGCGCTGGAACGGGCGATCGACCACTTCGAGGGCACCGTCCTGGCGGTCACGCACGACCGCTGGTTTGCCCGCACCTTCGACCGCTTCCTTGTCTTCGGCTCCGACGGCAGGGTCTATGAATCCGCAGAACCCGTCTGGGACGAAAAGCGCGTCGAGCGCGCCCGCTAGAGCCACGACGTCATCCACACAGCAACGCGGGGTCAGATCCGGCCCCTTCCGGTGGGTTTCATGGGCGCTAAGTGACCCCGCGTTGCTGTTGCCCCCGCGCAACAAATGATTAAATGATCAAAAAGCGTTAGCATTTGAGCATGAACACTGATGAGCGGCACCGCCTGATCGGCGGACTGCTTCGCAGCCGTGAAGAGGTCACGGTGGACGAGCTGATGGCCGCCTGTGGCGCCTCCGGCGCCACAATCAGGCGCGACCTGGACGTCCTGGCCCTGCACGGCGTGCTGCGGAGGGTCCACGGCGGAGCCAAGAGCCTGGTTTTCGGCGGCGAGAACCCGGCGTACGGGCAGCGCGAGCTGGAGGACCACGCCGCCAAAGCGCGGATCGCCGCCGGTGTGGCGGCCCTCCTCCCGGACCGCGGGCACCTCTGGCTGGACAGCGGCACCACGGCCACGGAAATCGCCCGGCAGTTGCGCCAGCGCGAGATGACGATCATGCCGATGTCGCTGCGGGCCGTCACCGCACTGTCCCCTGACGATGCGGCAGCAGGCCGGCGTCCCGACATCCTGATGCCCGGCGGCAGCCTCATCCCCGGTGAGCTGTCCTTCCGCGGACCGATGACGGAATCCAACATCCGATCCCTGCGCTTCGATGCCGCCGTCATCACGCCCTGCGCTCTGAACCTCAAGGACGGGCTGCTGGCCCACGACCTCGACGACGCCGCAGTGAAGCGCGCCGGTCTGGAATCCGCGGCCAGGGTGATCGTCGCCTGCGCAGGATCCAAATGGAACGCCAGCGCCGTCGCCCTCGTTGCGCCCCTGGACGCCGTGGACACAATCGTGACCGACCGCCAGCTCAGTCCTGAAGAACGTGACCAACTCGCACAACACTCGGTGGAAGCAGTGATCGTATGACCAGTACCGCAACCGTCCCGCAACTGAAGGCTGCCGCCGGGGCCACCTTCCTTGTCTTCGGCATCAACGGCTTAGTCTTCGCCAGCTGGGCCGCCCGGATCCCCGCGGTGACGGAGATCCTGCAGATCACCGCCGGGCAGATGGGAACGCTGCTGCTGTGCCTGGCGGTCGGATCGCTGATCGCCCTGCCCACGGCCGGATTCGTCGTCGGCCGGATCGGCACCGCGAACACCGTGCGGAGCGCCGGGCTTGTGGCTGCGGCGGCCGGCGTCGCCGTGGCCCTGTCCCTGATGGCGGCCTCCGTCCCGGGGACGGCGATTGCCCTGTTCTTCTTCGGAATCGGCGTCGGGCTTTGGGATGTTTCCCAGAACATTGAAGGTGCCGACGTCGAACACCAGCTCGGGCGCACCATCATGCCGCAGTTCCACGCGGCCTTCAGCGGCGGCGCATTCGTGGGCGCCCTGATCGGCGCCGGCCTGTCCACCCTGGGCGTCGGGCTCCCGGCGCACCTGTTGGTCATTGCCGCCGTCGTTGCCGTCCTGACCACGGTGGCCCCGCGGTACTTCCTGCCCCATGTGCCAGCCGACGCTCCCGCGGCAGGGGACCCGGAGCCCGGCAAGGGCGGTTCGGCCTGGCGGGACGGCCGCACGCTGCTGATCGGCGTCGTCGTTCTCGGCGCCACCCTGACTGAGGGCGCGGGCAACGACTGGATTGCCAAAGCCGCGGTTGACGGCCTGGGCGCCGAACATTCCACGGGGGCGCTGCTGTTCGCCGCCTTTGTGCTGGCCATGACCGCCATGCGCTTCTTCGGCGGCCGCGCGATCGACGTCTACGGCCGCGTGGCTGTGCTCCGCGCCAGCATGGCCGCGGCGACCGCGGGACTCTGCCTCTTCGTGTTCGCGGGAACCATCTGGCTGGCAGCGGCTGGTGCAGTGCTCTGGGGCGTGGGCGCCGCCCTGGCCTTTCCGATCGGAATGTCCGCGGCGGCGGATGACCCCAGGAAGGCGGCCGCCCGGGTTTCCGTCGTGTCCACCCTGGGCTACATCGCATTCCTCGCCGGGCCGCCCCTGTTGGGTTACCTCGGCGATCTCACCGGCATCCGGACCGCCTTGCTGGCGATCGGAATTCCGATCCTCGTGGCCCTGCTGCTCGCCGGGGCCGCGAAGCCTCTGCCCTCGAGGTAAGTAAGAGCCCCGGCGAGGCCCGCTCGTCCTCGCTGCGCTCCTCCTGTGTCCCCCGCCGAGTTTCCGCTGTCATCCTCGCCTCTGTTTCCGCAGTGTCCCCCGCCTCCGGCAGGCCGTGTCCGGCAGTATGGTGGTCAGATGCGAACGATGCTGAGGAAGGCTCCAGGCCGCCTGTCGACACTCGACCGGAAACTGGTGCGCGCCGTCTCCAATCTCCCAAGTGGCGGTCACGATGAGTTCTTCCGCCGCCTGTCCGCGGCAGCCAACAAGGGCAAACTCTGGTTCGGCGTTGCCGGAGTGATGGCGCTGGTGCCCGGGAAGACGCGGCGGGCAGCCCTGCACGGGCTGCTGGCGCAGGGCGCGGCATCGGCAGTGACAAACCTGGTGTTCAAGACCCTCCTGCCCCGGAGGCGACCCCTGCCCGAGCATCTTCCGGTGTTCCGCTTCGTCAACCCCCAGCCGACCAGTTCGTCCATGCCCTCGGGGCATTCCGCCTCGGCGGTTGCCTTCGCGCTGGGAGTTGGCATGGTCCGCCCGGCGCTGGGGGCGGCGCTGGCCCCTGTCGCAGCCGGGGTGGCCTACTCCCGGGTCCACACCGGGGCCCACTGGCCCTCGGATGTGTTCTTCGGCTCGGCGATCGGCGCCGGGGCGGCCCTGGTGACGCGGAAGTGGTGGCCTGTCCGGCCGCCGTTCCCGGAAACCCGCCGCAGCGCCGTCCGGGCCGCGGAACTCCCGGACGGCCAGGGACTCTGCATCGCGGTGAACACCCTCGGCGGGTCCTACGCGGACGAGACCGTCGACGCCCTGCAGAAAACATTCCCCAAAGCGTATATAACGGAAATCGGGCAGGAGGAGACCGTCGAGGCCGGAATCGCGCGGATCGCGGCCCGGCCGGGCATTGCGGCCCTGGGCGTTTGGGGCGGCGACGGCACTGTGGGAGCCGCGGCGGCCGCCGCCGTCGAACATTCCCTTCCCCTGCTGGTGCTGCCCGGCGGGACGCTCAACCACTTCGCCCGCGACGCCGGGACGCCTACCTTGGCGGCGGCGGTGCGGGCAGCCTCGCGCGGCGAGGCGGCAGTGGCCGACGTCGGCCACGTGAAGGCCGAACGCGGGCTCCCCGCCAGTCCGGAGCACGTCGAACTGACCATGCTCAACACGGCCAGCATCGGCCTCTACCCGAACCTGGTCCGCCGGCGCGAACAGCTCCAGCCGGCACTCGGAAAGCCCCTGGCCGGTATCGTGGCGATGTTCCGGACCTTCGCGGCCGGCACCCCCACCAGCCTGGTCGTCAACGGCGTCCGGCACCGGCTGTGGATTCTCTATATCGGCCGCGGCCGCTACTATCCCCGCGACCACGCGCCGCTGGTGCGGCCCGTGCTCTCGGACGGAGTCCTGGACCTGCGGATGATCACCGCCGATGAGCCGTTCGCCCGCCTGCGTCTGCTCTGGGCCGTGCTCACCGGCACCGTGGCCACGTCCGGGATCACCCATCTCAGCGAGACGGACCGGATCACCGTGGAGCCGGGGAACGGTCCCATGGTCCTCGCCGTTGACGGGGAGGTCATGCCCGGGGTGCGGAGCGTCGAGTTCACGGTCCGCGGCGGCGCGCTGACCTACTACTCGCCGCTCGGCTGAGCCGGGGCAGACGCGGCGGGAGGCGAGGGCGGAACCGGGGCGTCATCCTCCCGGACTACCCTGAATGACCCCTGAATCATCCCTGAGACCGGCGAAAACCCCTGGCGGTGTCGGTAGCGTGGGGTGCAGACGGGCCCGTGATCGCGGTGCCCCGGACAATCTCCCGCTACGCAAAGGAAACGCTTCCATGATCGAAGCACGAGGCCTGACCAAGGTATACGGCGACAAGACCGCCGTCGCCGGTGTCAACTTCACCGTCGAAGCCGGCCGGGTCACCGGCTTCCTGGGGCCGAACGGGGCCGGAAAATCCACCACCATGCGCATGATCATGGGGCTGGACCGGCCGACGTCGGGCTCGGTGACCGTCAACGGGTCGCCGCTGACCGGCCACACAGCGCCGCTGCGCGACGTCGGGGCGCTGCTCGACGCAAAGGCCGTGCACACAAGCCGCTCCGCCTACAACCACCTGCTCGCCATGGCCGCGACGCACAGCATCCCCAAGAAACGGGTCCACGACGTCATTGAGATGACGGGGCTGGCCGAGGTGGCCCGGAAGAAGGTCCGGGGCTTCTCGCTGGGCATGGGCCAGCGCCTGGGAATCGCTGCCGCCCTCCTGGGCGACCCGCAGACCGTCATCCTGGACGAGCCCGTCAACGGTCTTGACCCCGAGGGCGTGGTGTGGGTCCGCAATCTGGCGAAGTACCTGGCCTCTGAGGGGCGCACGGTCTTCCTCTCAAGCCACCTCATGAGCGAAATGGCCGTCACGGCGGACCACCTGATCGTGATCGGCCGCGGCAAGATCATCGCGGACGCCCCGATCCAGGAAATCATCGCCGGGAAGGGCCAGAGCCGCGCGCGGGTCCGCACCGACCAGCCGGACCGGCTCATGCAGCTGCTGGCCGGCGCCGGCGTCTCGGTGGAGGTCCAGGAGCGGGAACTCCTCGAAGTCACGGGGCTGGATCCGCGGCAGATCGCCACCGCTGCGCTGGAGAACCACGTCATGATCTACGAACTCACCCCGCTGCAGGCCAGCCTCGAGGAGGCCTACATGGAACTGACCAAGGATGAGGTCGAATACCACTCGCTGATCACCACGGGCGCCGTTCCCGTCGAAGCCGGAGGCAACTAAGCCATGAGCTCCACAACCGTTGAATCCACGCCCTCGCCGCGCGGCGCCCAAACGTTCACGCAGCGGTCCGGGAACAGCACCAGTTCCGGCCCCGGACCCGGCTTCCTGCGCGTCCTCAACTCCGAATTCATCAAGTACCGCACCCTGCTTTCCACCCTGATCCTGCTCGGCTCCACGGTGGTGGTCATGGTCGGTTTCGGGGCGCTCTCCGCCTGGGGGACCGGACAGTTTTCCGAGGCCGCGGCCCGGGACCCGGAGGCGGGCGCCAGGATCGCGGCGCAGGGCGGTGACCTCGCCGTCAGCGTACCCACGTCCGGCATCGTGTTCGCCCAGCTGATCCTGGGCTCCCTCGGCGTGCTGCTGATGAGCTCGGAGTTCACCACGGGCATGGCCCGGTCCACGTTCGCGGCAGTGCCCAAACGCCTTCCGGCGTTCGCGGCCAAGCTCGTAGTGGTGGTAGTGACCTCGTTCGTCATCACCGCCGCGTCCACCCTGGCCGCCGGATTCGTGTCCGTGCCGATCCTGGACAACTACGGCCTCGGCCTGGACCTGGGCAGCGCGCAGTCGGTCAAGCTGCTCGTCGTCAACAGCCTCTACGTGGCAGCGGTCGCGGCGATCGGCATGGCGCTGGGCACACTGGTCCGCAACTCCGCGGGCGGCATCATGAGCCTGGTCGGCCTGTTCTTCGTGGCGCCCATCGCCTTCCAGCTCATTCCGAGCGACTTTTTCGTGGAGGCCCGCAAGTACCTGCCCGGCAACACCGTGGATCCGCTGACCGCCGTCGACCATCTCCCGGACACCCTGGAAGCCTGGCAGGCCGGCCTGGTGCTGGGCGCCTGGGTGGTCATCCCGCTGCTCCTCGCCGGTTTCCTGCTCAAGAAGCGGGACGTCTAGGCCGGCGGCACGCGCCCAGCGCCTAGGCTCGGAGCATGATCGATGCAGTGCCTGTAAGGGAGGCGTCAGCCGGTTCGGCTGACGCCTCCCTCGCCGAACTCACCGCCCGCCGCCGCGGGCGGCTCCGGCGCTACCTGCTGGCCAACCCGCGGGTCATGGACGTTCTGGTGGTGCTCTGCTACCTGGTCCTGGTCACGCCCACCGCGGTCGAATCCGTCATCCACGGCGATTGGCCGGTTGCCGTCCTTCTGGCCGCGGCCGCGCCCGTCCTGCTCTTCCGGCGGGCCTACCCCGTGCAGGTGGCGGTGGCCGTGGGGGTATTGGAGCTGGCCGTCACGTTCCTGCACCCCTGGGGATCCAATGTTTCCGCCGGGCTCTGGTTTTCGCTGTACGCGGTCGCCGTGGTCCGCTCGCGGCGGTTCGCCCTGACGGCCCTTGCCCTGACCACCGCCCCGCTGGTGCTCCTGTACTTCGTGCTGGCCGTGGGTCCGCTGGACGGGCGGCTCCCGGACATGGCGGTCCGCACGCCCGAGAATTTCCAGCTGATCACGAGCATCGCCGCCGGCCTCGGCATCGCGCTCTCCAACTTTATTGCCACGGGGATCGGGATTTCGGTCCGGCAGCGCCGTGAGCACGAGCACGAGATTGCCGCCTGGGCCGCCCGGGCCCAGCAGCTGGGTTCGGTCACGGAACGGAACCGGATCGCGCGCGAAATGCACGACGTCGTGGCGCACTCCCTGACGGTCATGATCAGCCTGTCCGACGGCGCCGCCGTCGTCATCAAGAAGGATCCGGCGCGCGCCGCCGGCGTCCTCGAGGAACTCTCCCGGACAGGACGCACCGCGCTGGCCGACATGCGGCGCGTCCTCGGCGTGCTGCGCGACGATTCCGCCGCGGGCAACGCCCCGCGCGAGCCGCTGGTGGCCGGAGGCGACCTCGCCAAGCTGCTCGAGGGCTTCCGCACAGCAGGGCTGCCGCTGCATTACACGCACACCGGCCCGTCCCTGCCCGGCGATGCGGCGTTCCAGCTGACCGTATACAGGATCGTGCAGGAGTCGCTGACCAACGTGCTGCGCTATGGCCGTGCGCTCAGCCGCGTGGACGTCAGCATTGTCCGCGATGGTTCCCGCGTGATCATCGAAGTGGTCGACGACGGCAGGGGCACCGTTGACTTCGGCGGTCACGGGCCCGGTCCGCAGGGCACGACCGATTCCCCGGATTCCCTCGGCACCGGGCACGGAATCGACGGGATGCGGGAGCGGGCCAGGATCTACGCAGGCACAGTGCACGCCGGGCGCACCGGTGACCGCGGCTGGCGGGTGCATGCGGAACTGAACTGCAACGGGGACAATGCAACGGAAACAAGGGGGGACAATGGTCGACAAAGGACCGGTACGCGTTCTGCTGGTGGATGACCAGCCGCTGCTCCGGATGGGCTTCCGCCTCATCCTGGAGGGTGAGGATGATTTGTGCATCGTGGGCGAGGCGTCCAATGGCGCCGAAGCGGTCCGGCACGCCCGGGAGCTCGCGCCCGACGTCGTCCTGATGGACGTGCGGATGCCCGTCCTGGACGGGATCGAGGCCACCCGGGCCATCGCGGACTCGGGTTCCGACGCCAAGATCATCATCCTGACCACCTTTGACCTCGATGAATACGCCTTTGCCGGACTGCGGGCCGGGGCCTCGGCCTTCCTGCTCAAGGACGTGGCGCCGGCGGAACTGATCAGCGCGGTGCGGGTCGTGGCCAGCGGCGACGCCGTTGTGGCGCCGCGCGTTACGCAGCGGCTGCTGGAGACCTACGTCCGGGGTGCCGGAGCCGTGGGCACCCATCCCGACGGGGGTGCCGGTCCTGCCGGCGGTAGTGGTCCTGCAGGGGGCGACGGTCCTGCCGGCGGCGCCGGCGGCCAGCACACTGGAGGTCCGCCTAATGGCGCGGACGACGGCGGCCAGCCGGCCGGCTCGGACGACTGTGCGGCCGGCAGCCCGGCCCGCCCCGCGAGGGATCCCTTGTTGGAGGACCTGACGCCCCGCGAAAATGAGATGCTCGGAGCGATGGCGGAGGGGCTCTCCAACGCCGAAATCGCGCACAGATACTTCCTGTCCGAGGCCACAGTCAAGACGCACGTGCGCCGGATCCTGACCAAGCTGCATCTCCGGGACCGCGTCCAGGCCGTCGTCTACGCGTACGAGTCCGGCCTCGTGGTGCCGAGCAACGCGGACTACTGACGGAGGCCACCTGACGGAAGCCTCGCGGCGGAAGCATTCCGACTGCCAGAGCGGGAGGCTACCGGGGGGCTACCGGCGGGTAGTCTCTGAAGCAGTGGTTTCAGGCACATTGCCGAATTGCCTATTAGGCAACTTTAGTTGCATTTGAGGCCTTCCTCTTGGGAGATGGCCCGGTCTGTTTGAGGGTGAATTGTGGGAGTGCACAAGACGGAGCGTGCGCCGGGCGGTCTAGTGTGAAACGACACTGTGGTCCGCCGCACAGCATGGATTCGCTTCCCTGCCGGCAAAGAGCGGGCCTAAACCCCCCACGAAGGACGGCGCTTCCATGCCCGCTGACCAACAGCTCTCAAAATCCCTGAAACCCAGGCATCTGTCCATGATTGCCATCGCCGGCGTGATCGGCGCCGGACTGTTTGTCGGCTCCGGTGCGGCGATCCAGCAGGCCGGCCCGGGCATCCTGGTTGCCTACGCCGCGGCGGGACTCGTCGTCATTCTCGTCATGCGCATGCTGGGCGAAATGGCTGCGGCCAACCCGGAAACCGGCTCGTTTTCCACGTACGCTGACAAGGCACTGGGCCGCTGGGCAGGCTTTAGCATCGGCTGGCTCTACGCCTGGTTCTGGATCATCGTCCTCGGCATCGAGGCCACGGCCGGCGCGGCCATCATGCACCGCTGGGTCCCGGGCATCGACCAGTGGGTGTGGGCCCTTGCCCTGATGGTGCTGCTGACACTGACCAACCTCGGGTCCGTGAAATCCTACGGCGAGTTCGAGTTCTGGTTCGCTTCCATCAAGGTCGCGGCAATCGTGCTGTTCCTGCTCTTCGGTGTCGCCGCGATCCTCGGCTTGATCCCCGGAGTCCCCGCCCCCGGACTGGACAACCTGATCGGCAACGGCGGGTTCATGCCCAACGGCCCGGGTGCCGTCCTGGCCGGCATCCTCGTGGTCGTGTTCTCCTTCTTCGGGGCGGAAATCGCCACCATCGCCGCCGGCGAGTCCGAGAACCCTGTCGACGCCGTCAAGAAGGCCGTGAAGTCCACCGTCTGGCGCATCCTCGTCTTCTACATCGGCTCCATCGCCATTGTGGTCACCCTGCTGCCGTGGAACTCCGCGTCCGTCGCCAAGAGCCCTTACGTTGCTGTCATCGAGCTGTTCGGCATCCCCGGCGCCGGAACCATCATGGATGTTGTGGTCCTGACCTCGGTGCTCTCCTGCCTGAACTCGGGCCTCTACACCGCCAGCCGCATGCTGTTCTCACTCTCCCGCCGTGGCGACGCCCCCAAGTCATGGACGCGGATTTCCAAGCGCGGCGTGCCTGCTGCCGCAGTGCTGGCCTCCACGGTGGTCGGCTTCATCACCGTGGGCCTGAACTACATCGCTCCGGACACGGTCTTCCTGTTCCTGGTCAACACCTCCGGTGCCATCGCGCTGTTCGTGTGGCTCGTGATCGCCTCCTCCCAGCTGATCCTGCGCCGCCGCATGGGCGCCGCCGCCAAGGACCTCCAGCTGAAAATGTGGCTCTTCCCCTACCTGACCTGGGTGTCCATCGTCAGCATCGTCGCCCTCCTGATCGGCATGGTGCTCCTGGAATCCACGCGGGAATCGCTGCTGCTCTCGCTCGCTCTCGCCGCCGTCGTGGTGGGAATCGGAGTCGTCCGCTACCGCAGGAACGGCGCCCAGGCCACCGTCCCCGCAGCCGGTGACGCCGATATCGCCGGCGCTGGCGCCGCCGAGGCTCCCGTGGTTGACGCCGAGGACGCCGCGGTGGGCGCCCGCCCGGGGTCCTAAGCCCCACCATCAGATCCCCGCACCACAGCACCCCCGCACCACCGCACCCCCGGACATGCCCTCGCCGGGCGCCCACCAGTGGACATAGTGGCACTATGTCCATGCTTCGGCACCAGGGGAGGGCATGTCCGTGCACACCACGGAACATGTCCCTTCTCGGGGCGGAGGGGAGCACATGTCCAGCGGTATGCACTGGTCCCGGAAGTTGGTCGGAGAAATTCAGGTCCGACTCCAGGGGAACAATTCAGTACCGACGCGGGACATGTCCGGTCTTTGCCCCAGCCGGAGATCAATTTTCCGCGCAATGAAATCCGGACATGCCCTCTCCCGGCTGCCGAGAGTGGACATAATGCCATCATGTCCATTCCCTGGCACGTCGGGAGCGCATGTCCGTGAGGAACGGGGGACATGTCCGGTCTTGGGCCCGAGGCGTGGGCATGTCCGCGGGGCGCCGTGGGGCATGTCCAGTCGCTGCTTTCTCGAAGGGGCATGTCCAGTCGCTGCTTTCTCGAAGGGGCATGTCCAGCCAAGCCACAGCCGCTTCACAGGAAGGGGCTAGCCAGCCCATAGTGCCGCCGGGTTCCATGGGGTCATGACAACAACGCCCCAGCCCCCGCACGAGCCGCACCCCAACCACGACCGCGGCCTGGAGTTCGATCTCTCCACGCTCATGAGCCGCCGCTCGCTGGGCATGTTCCTCGGTGCGGGAACCGCAGCCGCCCTGGCAGCCTGCAGCCCGGCCGGCACAAGCGGCGGTTCGACGTCGGCCTCGTCCTCCCCGACTCCGGCGGCAACCGCGCCGGCGACGTCGGCCGCAGCGGCAGCAACGCCGTCGGCTTCGTCCTCGGCCACTCCGACGCTGACCCGCGCCATCGCCGAGTGCGGCGCAGAAATCCCGCAGGAAACTGCCGGCCCCTACCCCGGTGACGGTTCCAACGGCCCCAACGTCCTTGAGACCTCCGGCGTGGTCCGCCAGGACATCACCTCCAGTTTCGGCACTGCCAGCAGCACGGCCGAGGGCGTGCCGCTGACCGTCACGTTGACCCTGCTCGACAACGCCAACGGCTGCACCCCGCTGGCCGGGGCCGCCGTCTACGCCTGGCACTGCGACCGCGACGGCAAATACTCGATGTACGATTCCGGGCTCCAGAACGAGAACTACCTCCGCGGCGTCCAGGAGGCCGACGCCAACGGGCAGGTCACGTTCAAGACCATCTACCCCGGCGCCTACAGCGGTCGCTGGCCGCACATCCACTTTGAAGTCTTCGAGTCCATGAGCAATGCGACGGCGGCCGGCCAGGTCCTGGCCGTGTCCCAGATCGCGCTGACCGAGACGGCCTGCAAAGAGGTCTACGCGTCGGCCGGCTACGAAACCAGCGCCCAGAACTTCCCCCGCACCACGCTGAAATCCGACAACGTCTTCGGCGACGACGGCGGCATCTACCAGCTGGCCACCATGAGCGGCTCGATAGCCGCGGGGTACGCCGCGGGGCTCAACGTCACTGTCTAGGCACAGCGGCGCAGCATCGGCACCGTGGCGCGCCTGAGGAACCGCGGCGCAGTCCCGGCGCGCCCGGGGCCGCTGGCGCGCCGGGCTAGACTCGGAGCCATGCCAACACCGAGCACCGCCGCAGAGCACATCCAGGACCTCGGCGCGTACGTCAGCGCGTCGCCGTCGAGCTTCCACACCGTCCACGAGGCCGCGCGCCGGCTGGATGCAGCGGACTTCACGGGGCTGGACGAACTGCAGTCGTGGCCGGAACCCGGGGCCGCCACGGCCGCGACGGCCGGCAAGTTCTATGTGATCCGCGACGGCGCCCTGATCGCCTGGGTGGTGCCGCCCGGCGCCGGGCCGGCCACGGGCTTCAACATCCTTGGCGCCCACACCGATTCGCCGTCCTTCAAACTCAAGCCGAAGCCCACCACGGGCAAGTTCGGCTGGCTGCAAGCCGGCGTCGAGGTCTATGGCGGACCGCTCCTGAACTCCTGGCTGGACCGCGAACTCCAGCTCGCCGGCCGCCTGGTCATGCGCGACGGCACGCAGCACCTGACGGCCACGGGCCCGCTGCTGCGCTTCCCGCAGCTCGCCATCCACCTGGACCGGGCCGTGAACGACGGCCTGGCCCTGGACAAGCAGCAGCACATGAATCCGGTCTATGGCCTGGGCGATCCTGCCGGCGAGGACCTGCTCGGGCTCCTCGCGGACCGGGTAGCCGGCGCCAGCGTTGATCCGGCGCAGATCGGCGGGTACGACGTCGTCATTGCGGACACCCAGGCCCCGGCCGTGTTCGGCGCGCGCGGCGAATTCTTCGCCTCCGGCCGGCTGGACAACCTCTCCGCGACGCATGCCGGGCTCACAGCGCTGATCGCCCACGCCGGTACGCCGCTGCCGGACGGTGCGCCGATCGCCGTGCTGGCCGCGTTCGACCACGAGGAAATCGGCTCGGCGTCCCGATCCGGTGCGTGCGGGCCCATCCTCGAAGACGTCCTTGTGCGGATCTCCGACGGGCTCGGCGCTTCAGCCAGCCAGCGTCGGCAGGCCTTCGCGGCGTCGTTCTGCGTCTCGGCGGACGCGGGCCATGCCGTGCACCCGAACTATCCGGAGCGGCATGATCCCGCCAACCGGCCGGTCCTCAATGGCGGGCCGCTGCTGAAGATCAACGCCAACCAGCGCTACGCAACCGACGCCCCCGGGGCGGCCCTCTGGGCGCGGCTATGCACCGACGCCGGTATTCCGTACCAGGAATTCGTCTCCAACAACGTGATGCCGTGCGGCTCGACAATCGGGCCGCTGACCGCTACCCGGCTGGGAATCCGGACGGTCGATGTCGGCGTGCCCCTGCTCTCGATGCACTCGGCACGCGAGCTCTGCGGCGTCCAGGACCCGCACCGCCTGGCCACCGTCACCCGGACGTTCTTCCGGACAGCGGCCTGACGCCGACGGCGCCCCCGGGACCCAGGGAGCCCCGGGGGCCCTAAACAGTCCGGAAGCCCTGGGTGCCCCGACCAGCCCTAGACCGTCAGCCCGACCACGAGGTTGAGCGTGGCGGCCAGGATGATGGTGCCGAAGATGTACGAGAGCAGGCTGTGCTTTAGCGCCTCGGCACGCACCACATGGTTTTCCAGTGCGGTGTCCGAGACCTGGTACGTCATGCCGAGGCTCGTGGCCAGATAGGCGAAATCCGTGTACTGCGGAGGGCCGGACTGGTTGAAGTTGATTCCGCCAACCGCCGCTCCCGCACGGGCCTCGGTGCTGTAGTAGAGCTCGGCATACCGCAGCGTGAATAGGGTCTGGACCAGCAGCCAGGACAGGCCCACCGAGGCCAGCGCCAGCACCCCGCCGCCGAGGCGGGCGGCGTTGTCGCTGCTGTGCGAATCGATGACGACGGCGACCACGGCAACGAGGCTCGCCGCATTCGTGGCCAGAATCAGCAGGTCGGTGACACTGCGGGAGGGGTCCTCCGCCGTGGCGTGGGCCTGCGTTTCGGCAGGGTCCAGGCTGCCCACAACCAGCCAGACCCAGACGATGTAGCAGGCCGCGGCGCAACCCCAGCCGACGGCCGGGGCCTCCACCCAGTGCCCGGACATGCCGGTTGCCGCGGCGGCGAACAGCCCGACCAGCACCATGACGGCGAAGCGGAGCCGGCTGCGGCGGACCGGTGGCGGCAGGGCGGGGGTGTCGGTGTCCACGTTCAGATCATGGCACAGACCGTATGTCCGCTACCCGTCCACCGGCCGCGCGGCGGTTTTCCACATGGGCGTCCCGCCAGGTTCTGCCGCCGGCCCGCCTGGGGCTAGCGTGGGCCCATCAGGAATCGTCGAAACCAGCCCTGATGCACTAGGATATTGAAGTCTGTGCTGCGCCCTGCCGCCGATCCGGTGGCCGGGCATTGCATGGCACCGCAAATGAACCTCCTGTTACGGAAATGCCGTAACCGCTTAGCCCAAAGGAGGTGGGTTCACATATGCGTCCTTACGAATTGATGGTAATCATCGACCCCGAGGTCGAAGAGCGTGCCGTTGAGCCGTCGCTTCAGAAGTTCCTGAACGTCATCACCAACGATGGTGGAACCATCGAAAAGGTTGACATCTGGGGCCGTCGTCGCCTGGCTTACGAAATCCAGAAGAAGTCCGAAGGTATCTACGCCGTGGTGAACTTCACCGCTGAGCCGGCTACCGCCAAGGAACTTGACCGCCAGCTGGGTCTCAACGAGACCATCATGCGCACCAAGATCACCCGCCCCGAAGAGCAGAAAGTTGTTGCTGAGTAATTCAGCGGCAAATTTTCAATCTTCATCCCCGCAGGAACGCACAAGGAGGCAGTAGATGGCAGGCGAAACCACTATCACGGTTGTCGGTAACCTCACCAATGACCCCGAACTCAGGTTCACACCGTCCGGTTCGGCCGTAGCGAATTTCACCATCGCTTCTACTCCCCGCACCTTCGACCGGCAGTCCAATGAGTGGAAGGACGGGGAAACCCTGTTCCTCCGCGCGTCGGTCTGGCGCGAAGCAGCCGAAAACGTCGCTGAATCCCTGACCAAGGGCATGCGGGTGATCGTTTCCGGCCGGCTGAAGAGCCGTTCCTACGAAACAAAAGAAGGCGAGAAGCGCACCGTTATCGAGCTCGAGGTCGACGAGATCGGCCCGAGCCTGCGGTATGCCAATGCCAAGGTCAACCGCACCCAGCGCTCCGGCGGTCAGGGTGGACAGGGTGGCTTCGGCGGCGGCAACAGCGGTGGCTTCGGTGGCGGCCAGGGTGCAAACCAGGGCGGCAACACCGGCGGACAATGGGGCGGCAACCAGCCCGCCGCGCAGGAAGACCCGTGGGCCACGCCCGGGGTCAGCAATGCCGGCGGCGGCTGGGGCAATGGCCCGGATTCCGAACCTCCCTTCTAAACAACATCTAAGGTCCGGCAACGAAAACCGCCAGGATGCCGCAAGGCGCCCGGGGGCAGACAGCGCCGGATCACCACCATCCCGTGGATCAATATCCACGGGCTCCATCGAATAGGAGCTCCACGATGGCTAAGGCTGAACTCCGTAAGCCCAAACCAAAGTCCAACCCCTTGAAGGCCGCTGACATCACTGTCATCGACTACAAGGACGTAGCATTGCTGCGCAAGTTCATCTCCGACCGCGGAAAGATCCGCGCCCGTCGCGTCACTGGCGTCACGGTGCAGGAACAGCGCAAAATCGCCCAGGCAATCAAGAACGCCCGCGAAGTTGCTCTGCTGCCTTACTCCGGCGCTGGCCGCGGCTAAGGAAGGGATTAACTAAAATGGCAAAGCTCATTCTGACCCACGAAGTAACCGGTCTCGGTGCTGCTGGCGATGTTGTCGAGGTCAAGGACGGTTACGCACGTAACTACCTGCTGCCCCGCAACTTCGCCCTGACCTGGTCCAAGGGTGGCGAGAAGCAGGTTGAGTCCATCAAGGCTGCCCGCGTTGCCCGCGAGCACGCTTCCCTGGAAGACGCTCAGAAGCAGGCTGCTGCACTCTCCGCCAAGCCGGTCAAGCTGGTCGTCAAGGCTGGCGCAACCGGACGCCTGTTCGGCACCGTCAAGCAGGGCGACGTGGCCGACGCTGTTGAGGCCGCAGGCCTGGGCCGCATCGACAAGCGCAAGGTTGAACTGCCGGCTCACATCAAGTCGACCGGTTCCTACCAGGCAAACGTCCGTCTGCACGACGACGTTTCCGCTGTGATCGAACTCGACGTCGTCGCAGGCAAGTAGTCTTTCGACACCCGGCCTCACCGGCCTGGCAGTCCTGAACTGCTGGAAGGCCCCCGCCTCCGGACCCCTCTGAGGGACCGGATGCGGGGGCCTTCCGCCGTTAACTCCAACCTTGGGACTTGTGGCTAGCCGTGGTGCAGCACCGTGGTGACGTGCCGGTAGCCGAGCCGGATCAGCTCCGCCAGCACGGCCTCGTCGACGTCGTCGAGTTTGTTGACGTACAGGCAGCCGGCCCCCAGCTTGTGCTTGCCGAGCGTGCCAAGCAGATCGGCGGCCTCAGGGCCGTACGTGAGCCCGTAGAGCGACAGGCTGGATTTCCTGGGCGAGAATCCGACCGCAGGGGCATCTCCCTCCCTGCCGCTCGCGTACTTGTAGTGGTATCGGCCGAAGCCCACAATGCTCGGACCCCACATTTCCGCCGGTTCCCCCGTGATTTCGGACATCAGCGCGAGCAGCCGCAGCCCGTCGCCGCGCCGGACCGGGGGCTCGACGGCGGCCAGGAACTCCTCGACCGACGCGCCGGTTGCCTGGGTTTTGTTATCAGCCATGAGGGCAGTCTGGCAGAGCGCGGACTTCCTGTCAGGCGGCGCGGCCGGTGGAGCAACGGAGGGTCGGGAATAAATCCACGCCACCGCTTCTTGAAGAGGTAGATGCAAACGCATGTATTGTTTTTGCTGACTGGATTCAACTTAGGAGCACTCCGTGGAAACCCGCCGTATCACCGTTATTTCCGCCGGACTCGGCGTCCCGTCGTCGAGCCGCCTGCTGGCCGACCAGCTGGCGGGGGCCGCAGAGCGGCAGCTTGCCGCGGCCGGCTACGCCGTGGACGTCGAGGTGGTGGAACTCCGGGACCTTGCCGTGGACATCGCCAACAACTTCGTGACCGGCTATGCGGCCCCGCGGCTGGCCGAAGTGATCGCCGGCGTTGACGCCTCCGACGGCATCATCGCCGTCAGCCCCGTGTTCAGCGCCTCCTACAGCGGGCTTTTCAAATCCTTCATCGACGTGCTCGATCCCAAGTCGCTGGAGGGCAAGGCCGTCCTGCTGGGGGCCACCGCCGGCACGGACCGGCACCAGATGGTGCTGGACTTTGCGATGCGGCCGCTCTTCACCTACCTGCGCACCCGGACCGCGGCCACCGCGGTCTTCGCCGGGCCGCAGGACTGGGGAAACAACGACGACGGCGGCTCGCCGCTCTCGGCGCGGGTGGACCGGGCGGCAGGGGAGTTCGTCCGCCTGCTGCAGGACTCAGGGCCGCAGCAGAAGCCGGCCGCGCTGGAATCCCTGCCGTTTGAGCAGCTGCTCGCCGGCATCTCGGGCCCACGGTAGCACCCCGCCCGCGGAACCCACGGCCGGCCCGCGTTTTCTGTGTTCAGTCGCCGAGCAACGCGATGAATTCCCGGGCCTGCTTCATGGAAATATCCGAGTGGCGGGTCAATGCCGTCGCTGCGGCCTCGGTGTCGCCGCTCCTGGCGAGGGTGCGGATCCTCCCGTAGATCTCATCATTGAGCATGTTGCTGCTCACCTCTCGCGTGACATCTCCCTTGCTGGCGATCGCGCGGTAGCGGTACGGGAACCGCTGCGGCACGTCCTCCTCGTCCGGAACGGCTTCCGGCGCGGCCTCAGGGGCCCGGAACGGCTGGGGGTGCGCCGCCAGGGCCGCGACGGCGTCGCGGGACGCCCGGAGGCCCTCCCCGGTGGCCTCGAGGTACACCTTGATGGCCGCCATGGCCTGCCCCTGCGCGATCAGTGCGTAAAGTCGCCGGTGCTGCTCCTGGGTGAGCCTGGCCGCCGCCGTGCGGGCCAGCTCCGCGGAATCGGGGGCCGGCTGCGGCGCGGACGACGGCCTGGGGCGTTTGCCGCGGCGGCTCCAGGCCCGGACCACCATCAGCACACCGGCGGCCACAAGCACCAGGATCAGTACGGGAATGAGCAGGGAGTCCATGTGCTAGAGCCGATCTATGTAATTCTTGGCGGACTTGTGGTCCGAGTCGGTCACCTGCTGCAGCAACCGGGTGGCCTTGATCTTGTGGCCGCTGCGGGCCATCGACTGAAGCTGCAGGAAGAGTTGGGGACTGAGCTGTCCGAAGGCGAGCAGGTCGTCCTGGTGCCCGGGGCGGTTCCCCGCAAAGGTCGCGGCGCTGTGGGCCAGCAGGGCGGAGCGGGCGTGGTCGGCCTGTTGCGACTGCTGCGCGGAGTTCTGGCTGGGGCGGGTGGTCGCTTCGATCTTGGCGCGGGCCGCAACCGCTGCCTGGACCTGCGCGGCGTAGTGCGCCTGGGACTTTACGGCCAGTTCCCGCTGGTATCGCTCGGCGTCGGAGATGCCGAAATTCCGTGGTTTCAGGGCCGTGGTCATCGCCCAGAGCACCGCCGCAAGAATGATGGCAGGCAACATGACTACCAGTACATCGCCCATGCTTAGAGCTTATGCCAGATTGCGGTTATCCACAGCATATTCCGCACCTCACGTACAGTGCCCCCGCGTTCGGCGTCAGTTCGGCGCCCCGGCGTGAATCCGGCCACAAAATTCGTGCATTGGATGGCAAATGTGGCCTCCGGCGCGGCACTGAATCCCCAGCCGCAAGGTGCAGGTTGTGGATGAAGCTTGGCGGAAAATCTTTTGTGTCCACAACATGAATCCAATGTTTCCGCAGGTCAAGAGTGGATTGCGGACTCAAGTTTTTTTCTATCCACAGCCCTGCCCACAGACTGTGCACAAGCATCAGGCACTAGTGCACAGGTTATCCACAGGGGAGCGGGACGGCCGGGTTGGTGCCTGCCCGATCGACGGATAACGTTGCAGGGTATCGGGCCCTGGAAGCGGAATTCCCCTGGCCGCCGGGTGGTGCCCGCAAGGAACCCGTCCCCGGATCCCGGTGGCTTTACACCCGCACCGACGCTGTGGATAACGGCAGCGCTGCGGACCGGCGGGAACTGTCGGAGCCGACTGATAAGAATTGAGCGGCCGGCATTCGCCGGGTTTGCCGCTGGGCGTCACCGCAGTTTGGCGTCACGGCAGTTTGGCATTACAGCGGCTGGGCCTCGAGGCACAGTTTTTACGCGCCGCGGCGAACGGATATCCGCCGCGGCTCACAATGGAGGACGGCAGTTTTGTCAGTTACGCATCTGGACTCAGTCGAGGGTACGCGGGGAGCCGAGGGCAGCCGCAAGCCCCCGCAGGACATTCCCGCGGAGCAGTCAGTCCTGGGCGGCATGATGCTCTCCAAGGACGCCATTGCCGACGTCGTCGAGATCCTGCGTGGCCAGGACTTCTACCGTCCGGCCCACGAAACCATCTACGAGGCCATCATCGACCTCTACGGCCGTGGCGAGCCCGCGGACGCAGTGACGGTCTCGGACGAGCTGACCAAGCGCGGCGAAATCAACAGGATCGGCGGGCCTGCGTACCTGCACGAACTCATCCAGACCGTCCCCACAGCCGCCAATGCCGGCTACTACGCCGAAATCGTGGCCGAACGCGCGGTCCTGCGCCGCCTTGTCAATGCCGGCACCAAGATTGTCCAGCTCGGCTACGGACAGGACGGCGAGGTCGAAGACCTGGTCAACCAGGCCCAGGCCGAGGTCTACGCCGTCGCCGAACGCCGCACCGCCGAGGACTATGTGGTCCTCAAGGACGTCATGGAGTCCACGGTCGACGAGATCGAGGCCTCGGGGCACCGCGGGGAGGGCATGGTGGGCGTCCCCACCGGCTTCTATGAGCTCGATGAGCTGACCCACGGCCTGCACCCCGGCCAGATGATCGTCATCGCCGCCCGACCGGCCGTCGGTAAGTCCACGTTCGCGCTGGACTTCGCCCGTTCGGCCGCCATCAAGAACAACCTCGCCACGGTCATGTTTTCGCTCGAAATGGGCCGCAATGAGATCGCGATGCGCCTGCTGTCCGCCGAGGCCACCATCGGCCTCCAGGACCTCCGCAAGGGCACCATCAAGGATGAGCAGTGGTCCAAGATCGCCACCACCATGGGCCGCATGAACGATGCCCCGCTGTTCATCGATGACAGCCCCAACATGTCGCTGATGGAAATCCGGGCCAAGTGCCGCCGGCTGAAGCAGCAGCATGACCTCAAGCTCGTGATCCTGGACTATCTGCAGCTCATGAGCTCGGGCAAGAAGGTCGAATCCCGCCAGCAGGAAGTCTCGGAGTTCTCCCGCGCACTGAAACTGCTCGCCAAGGAGCTCCAGGTGCCCGTGATCGCGCTGTCGCAGCTGAACCGTGGCTCCGAGCAGCGCCAGGACAAGCGGCCCATGGTCTCGGACCTGCGAGAATCCGGTTCCATCGAGCAGGACGCCGACATGGTGATCCTGCTGCACCGCGAAGACGTCTACGACAAGGAGTCCCCGCGCGCCGGCGAGGCGGACATCCTGATCGCCAAGCACCGTAACGGCCCCACCAAGGACATTGTTGTGGCCTTCCAGGGCCACTACTCGCGGTTCGCCAACATGGCGGCGGACGCCGGCGGTGGCGGCGGATTCTAGCCGCCCTGACCCTAGTCCTTCCCTAGCCGGCCGCGAGCAGGTGGTTGGGCAGCCGGTTTCCCGGCGCCCGGCCGCGGATTTCCAGCAGTTCGCGGGCGTGGGCGTGGAGCCGGACGTCCTCGGCGGAGACCGGCACCCACTGCGGGATCGGGACCGACGTGCCGGTCTCGTCGCGGGCCACCATGACCGTCAGGCAGTAGGTGGTGAGGTTCAGTTCGCGCCCCTTGGGGTCCCCGGAGCGGACATGGACGGCGATGTGCATGCCCTTGGTGCCGGTGTAGACCAGCCGGGCCTCCACCTCCACGACGTGGCCGATCAGCAGCGGCCGGTAGAACCGCACGCCGCCGGAGAACACGGCCACGGTGTCCTTCCCGCAGTAACGGGAGGCGCACACGTAGGCGGCCTCGTCGATCCACTTCATGACGATGCCGCCGTGGACCTTGCCGCCCCAGTTCACGTCCGTCGGCGCCGCCATGAACCGCAGCACCACGCTCTCTGCCGTGCCGGCGTCGGTATATTCCTGACCGCTCATGGCCTCCACGATGTCTTCGCGGACCTTGATCCGGGCCAGTGCGTCATCCCGCTGTTCGATTTCTTCCGGCGTTACGGGTTCAAACTGCGGTACCGGGATGGGTTTGCCGTCCGCGCCGACGGCTACGAAAATCACGATGCACTGGCTGCGCATGGTGGCGGGCCCGCCCTTCGGATCGCCGGAGGACACGACCGTGCGGATATGCATCGAGGACCGCCCGGTGTAGACGATGGTGGCCTCGACCTCCACCATGTCGCCGCTGTTCACCGGGTCCGCGAAGTGGATGTTGCCCACATAGGCCGTCACACAGTAGGACTTTGCCCAGCCGACGGCGGCGGCATAGGCCGCCTTGTCAACCCACTCGAGCACGGTGCCGGCGTCGACCGAGCCGCTGTGGCCGACATCGGTGGGGGCCGCCAGGAAGCGCAGGGTCACGGCATTGGGCGCGTTCTCGCTCATGCTGCGAGTTTACTGAAAGGCCCTGCAGGTGCCGCGGGCCGGTGACACAATCGCTGTCCGGGACGCCATAACCCGGTGGCATACGACGGCGGGCGGCCACCTTAAGGTGACCGCCCGCCGTCGCACGCTGAACAAGTGCGCTGAAAAAGTTGCGCTTGAGGAAGTGGTGATTAGGCCAGGACGCTGAGCTTGGAATTGGCGCGGCCGAACAGCACCTTGTCCACGGAGACCTTGCCCGCGCCGACGAGGGCCACGGCCAGGGCGGCGGCGGCCAGCAGCAGCACCAGTTCGTAGCCGCCGGTGGCGGCGAACACTCCGGCGGAGGCGTGGACCAGGAACAGGGCGCCCAGCATGTCCACGGCGAGCAGGACGGCGAACACGCGGGTCAGGACGCCCAGGATCAGGGCGATGCCGCCTGCCAGCTCCAGGGTCGCGATGACCGGGGCGGCAACCTGTGCGGCCGGAACGCCCATCTGGGTGAAAGCGGCCTGGGTGCCGGGAATGGTGAACTCGTAGAACTTCTGCCAGCCGTGGGCGGCGAAGAGGAATCCGGTCACGATGCGCAGGATGGTGCGGGCCGAGGTGGTGAGGGCGGGCTGGTTCATGGGAAATACCGTTTCGTAAGAGGAGGCGTCGCGGCCGTGTGCCGCCGCGACTTCGGTTGCGTTCAAGGTCAAGTCTTCCCGATTTTTAGTTGAAATGTCAAGTAATATCGAAATGTGCGACGCCGGGAGTGCCGCTAGGGTGGATCCGTGCCCGCCTTGTCCCCGACCTCCGCCACCCTGCCGGCCGCCGCGCGCCGGAACCGGGAAATCCTCCGCCTTGCCGTCCCCGCCTTCGGCGCCCTGATCGCCGAACCGCTGTTCCTGCTGGCCGATTCGGCGATCGTCGGCCACCTCGGCGTGGCCCAGCTCGCCGGCGTCGGACTGGCCTCCGCGGTGCTGCATACGGTGGTGGGCCTCATGGTCTTCCTCGCCTACTCCACCACCCCGGCCGTGGCGCGGGCGATCGGCAACGGCCAGCTGCCCAAGGCCCTCGCGGCCGGCCGCGACGGCGTCTGGCTGGCCCTGCTGCTCGGGATTGCCCTCGCCGTGGCCGGGTTCCTGTCCGCCGGGTCGCTCCTGGAACTGATGGGCGCCCGCGGCGAGGTGCTGGCGTTCGCGGTGGACTACCTGCGCTTCTCGATGCCCGGACTCGTCGCGATGCTGCTGATCTTCGCGGGCACCGGGGTGTTGCGGGGGCTGCAGGACACCAGGACCCCGCTGATCGTCGCCGCCGCCGGGTTCACGCTGAACATCGCGCTGAACGTCGTCCTGGTCTACGGGCTCCAGCTCTCCGTCGCCGGTTCGGCGATCGGCACCAGCATCGCGCAATGCGCCATGGCGGCTGTCTACGTGCTGATCGTCCGGCGCAATGCCCGCCAGCACGGGGTGCCCCTGCGGCCGGACTGGCGCGGCATCCGCGCCCTGACCCGGGTGGGCTCCTGGCTGATGCTGCGCACGCTCAGCCTGCGCATCGCGATCCTCGCCACCGTCGTGGTGGTCACGGCCCAAGGGCCCGTCAACCTTGCGGCGCACCAGCTGGCCATGACCATCTTCACGTTCTTCGCCTTCGCCCTGGACGCCCTCGCGATCGCGGCCCAGGCCCTGATCGGCAAGGAACTTGGCGCGGCCCGGCCCGGGGCGGCCCGCGCGCTGACCCGCACCATGACCCGGTGGGGGATCGGCTTCGGCGTCCTGACCGGGATCCTCCTCGCGGCGGCGGCGCCGTGGGCGGGCGCCCTGTTCACCTCCGACGTCGACGTCCGGGCGGCGCTGACGCTCGCCCTGTGGGTCCTCGCCGCAGGGCAGCCGCTCGCCGGATACGTCTTCGTCCTCGACGGCGTCCTCATCGGGGCCGGCGACGCCCGCTATCTGGCGATCGCCGGCGTCGTCAATCTCGCGGCCTACCTGCCGCTGCTGCTGGCGGTGCGGTATTCCGGCGCCGGTGCCGGCGCGGGTCTGCTCTGGCTGTGGGCCGCCTTCTCCCTGGGTTACATGGCGGCCCGCGCGCTGACGCTGGGCCTCCGGGCCAGGACGGAGAAGTGGATGGTCCTCGGCGTGCGCTGAGCCGGAACCGCCGGAGGGGCCACCGGCACCGGCCGCCCGGCGCGCGCCGTGGCGGCTTCGCACTAAACTGGACGCGTGACTCTTCCCGCAGCGCCTGACGCGACCCCTGCCATCCGCGCCGCGGCCGACCTATGGAAACCCGTGCTTGTCAGGGCCGCCGTGGCGCTCGTGTTCGGCGCGGTAACCGTGTTCTGGGCCGCGCCGCCCGAGGCGGGCATGGGCTGGGCCGGCGGACTCTACCTGCTGGCCACCGGTGTGGTCATCATCTGGACCGTGCCCAGGACGGGGTTCTCCCCGAGGGAAGGTGCCGGCCGGATCCTCTCCGCGGGAGGGGCAGCCCTGGCGGGCGCGGGAGCGGCCGTGGCCCTGATTCCCGCCGCCCACGTCTTCGGAACAATCGCCGCCCTGGGTTTGGGTGTGGCCGGTGCCGCTGAGCTGTTCGCGGGCGTTCTTGGCCGCGGCCGGTCCGTGCTGGCCCGCGACTGGATCACCTCAGGCGTGATCGGACTGGGCACCGCGATCGCGCTGCCGTTCTTCATCGGCCTCGGCGCGCACGCCCTCCTCGGCGTTGCGGGCGGCGGCGCCATCATCAGCGGCGTCCTCTGGGTGCTGTCCGGCCTGACCCTGCGGCACGATGCTCGGGGCGATTCCGCAAAGGCCGTAAACTAGTACCGACAGGTTCTACCCGGCGTAGAACAATTGCGGTAACAAGACAGCCACGCTTCCCCGCGCGGGCTGCAGGAGGAAATCACCTTGGCACAGCAGAAACCCGGAGCGCCCCGCAGCCTGCGGACCTCGGTCAAGGGGCCGCTCATGTTCTCCGCGTTCTGGGCCGTGGTGGTGTTCTTCGGCGTCCTGATCTTCGCCTCGGGCGGCAGCGCCCGCTCGCCCCGCTTCGACCTTGCGCTCATCGGCGCCGGGATCGCCTTCATTGTGATCCTGGTGGTGGCGGCCATGCTCGCCATGAGCCACAAGGACAACCCCGAGGACCTCGGGAAGGGTTCCGGCGTCAACCTCAGTTCCAAGCGGACGCCCTCCGGACATGGCGGGTCGTCAGGGCAGTCCCGCCCCGAGGCAGGCCCCGCCGATACCCGCGACGACGGGCCGCAGGCCTAGCGGCGCAGGTCTAGCGCCGCAGGCCTCACCCCGCAAAAATGGCCCGCGGCCGTCGCCGTCAGGACGCGGCTTTCCGGGCCCGGTACGCGGCGACGTGGGCGCGGTTGGCACAGTTTCCGGTGTCGCAGTAGCGTTTCGAACGGTTGCGGCTCAGATCCAGCACGACGGCGTCGCAGTCGTCCGCCGCGCACACCAGGAGGCGGTCCATTTCCTTGCTGCGAATCACGTCAACGATGGCCATGGCGGCCTCCGTGCTCATGCGGTCGGCCAGGGGCGCCTCCGGCGTTGTGGCATGCAGGTGCCAGTCCCACGGATCATGCTTGACCAGCTGCGGCAGCGCCCGGGCCTCCCGCAGCAGCCGGTTGACGGTCTCTGCGGCCGTGGCCTCGTCCGCCAGCCAGAGCTCGGCTAGTTCGCCGCGCAGGCGCCGCACGCTTGCCAACTCGGCATCGTCCCGGGTCCGGGACCCGGTGAAGCCCTCGGCCTCCAGGAAATCGTCCAAATCCATGGCGGTGGCCAAATGCTCCTCTTCATTGGCGGCCGTGTTAATCAGGTTGACCACAGACCGCAGGGCAACCTCCGTGTCAGGGGCAAAAACCATCTTGACTCCTTACCTCGGCGGGGCGTAATGTCATGACCATAACCCTACTTTACTCCTGACAGGAGAATGCCGTGTCTGCCCCCCACCGCTCCGCCGCCGCCCCGGTACGAGACCTTGCCGCCCAGCGGGCCGCCTCCGAACCGCTCGGCGCCACGCGGGACGGCAGGCAGGGCACCCCGCAGGTGACCAGGCAGGACACCACGCAGCGTGCCGGCCGGGCGGGCGCCTCGTCGGGCTTCATGGCCTCGGGCCTGGGTGTCGCCTTGTTTTCGTCCGCGGTGTTCGGACTCTCCGGATCGTTCGCCAAGGCGCTCCTGGAAACGGGCTGGACCCCCGGCGCCGCCGTCACTGCCCGACTCACCGGTGCGGCCCTGATTCTGGCCATCCCCGCCATTTTTGCGCTGCGCGGGCGGTGGCACCAGCTCCGCGACAACTGGCTGACCGTGCTGCTTTTCGGATTCATCGGTGTCGCCGCCTGCCAGCTGTTCTACTTCAACGCCGTGTCCCGGCTCTCGGTCGGCGTCGCGCTCCTGCTGGAGTATCTTGCGCCGGTCCTCATTGTCCTCTGGCTGTGGGCGGCCAGCCGGAAGCGGCCGCGGCCGCTGACCATCGCCGGCACCCTCCTGTCCCTCGGCGGGCTGGTCCTGGTCCTGGACCTCACGGGCGCCGTCAAGGTCGACCCCATCGGCGTGCTCTGGGGGATCGCGGCCGCCGTCTGCCTCGCCATCTACTTCTTCATCACGGCCAAGGAAAACGACACCCTCCCGCCAATCGTCCTGGCCTCCGGCGGGCTCATGGTGGGCGCAATCGTCATGTGGCTGACTGCGGCAACCGGGCTGCTGCCGATGGCCTTCAGCACGGCCGACACCCGGCTGGGACCGTGGGTCACACCGTGGTGGGTGGCGCTTGGCGGCCTCGTGGTCCTGGCCACCGTCCTGGCGTACGTGTCCGGAATCGTCGCCGCACGGGCGCTCGGATCGAAGGTGGCGTCATTCGTATCGCTGACCGAAGTGCTGTTCGCCGTCATCTGGGCCTGGCTGTTGCTCGGCGAGCTGCCCGGACCCATCCAGCTGCTGGGCGGGCTCCTGATTGTTGGCGGCGTGGTCCTGGTCCGCCTGGACGAGCTGCGCGCCGCCGTGTCCGGAGCCGATGCGGCGGCGCTGGACCACGCGAACGACTGCGAGCCCGTGCCCTAAGCCACGCACGGCGGCACCCGGCAGTCCCACCTGCCGGGTGCCACTTTTGCGCCCAGGGCCCTCGTTCCCGGGCCGGAAGGCACCTACCATGGGGATATGTGCCGAAATATCCGGACCCTCCACAATTTTGAGCCCCACGCGACCACCGCCGAGGTGGAGGCCGCCGCGCTGCAATACGTCCGCAAGATCAGTGGCAGCACCAAGCCGTCCAAGGCGAACGAAGAGGCCTTCAACCGGGCTGTGCATGAGATCGCGCACGCCACGCAGCACCTGCTCGACTCCCTGGTCACGCACGCCCCGGCCAAGGACCGCGACGAGGAAGCCGCCAAGGCCAGGGCCAGGGCTGCCGTGCGCTTTGGCGCGGCCTGAGACCGGGGCCTGAGGGTTCGCCCTAAGGGAGCGGATTAGGGGCGGGGCCAACGGAGGCGGATCGGCGGGGCGCCAGCAGCCTACCTGCCGAAACTGCGCAGCCGCAGCGAGTTGGCCACCACAAGCACCGAACTCGCGGCCATGGCTGCCCCGGCGATCATCGGGTTCAGGAGCCCCAAGGCCGCCACGGGAATGCCCACGGCGTTGTAGAAGAAGGCCCAGAAGAGGTTGGCCTTGATGGTGGCCAGCGTCCGGCGCGAAAGTTCGATCGCCTGCGCCACGTGCCCCAGATCGTTGCCCATGACTGTCAGGTCCGCCGCTTCGATGGCGACGTCCGCCCCCGAGCCCATGGCGACCCCCAAATCCGCCTGGGCCAGCGCCGCGGCGTCGTTGACGCCGTCGCCGGCCATCGCCACGGTGGCGCCCGCGGCCTGCAGCCTCTTTACAGCCTCGACCTTGCCTTCCGGCAGCACGCCGGCAAGCACGTCATCCGGGTGAATCCCGACGGCGGCCGCCACCTGCGCGGCCACCGCGGCGTTGTCTCCGGTCAGGAGGAGGGGCCTCAGCCCGAGCCGGCGGAGCCGGTCCACCGCGGCCCGGGAGCCAGGCTTGAGGGTGTCGCGCAGCCGGATGATTCCGGCGGTTTCGCCGTCCACGGCGACCCAGATGGCCGTGGCGCCGGAGTCCTCGGCGGCACCGAGTGCCTCCTGCTGCGCCGGGTCCGGCACGATGCCGTTTTCCAGCAGCCAGCCGGTGCGCCCCGCGGCAACCAGCCGGCCCTCCACGGTGCCCAGGACCCCGCCGCCGGGCGCGGAACGGAAGCCGGCGACGGCGGCCAGGCCGGCGCCGTCGTGCCCCGGCTCCGCGGCCAGTGCCGCGGCGGCGATGGCGCGGGCGATCGGGTGCTCGGAGGCGTTTTCCACCGCTCCCGCAAGGTTCAGGACCTCGGCTTCGGTGTACGCTCCGAAGCTCTGGACGCCGTCCACGGCAAGGCGGCCGGTGGTGACGGTGCCGGTCTTGTCCAGCAGGATCGTGTCCACGGTCCGGGTGTCCTCGAGGACCTGCGGCCCCTTGATGAGAATGCCGAGCTGGGCGCCGCGTCCGGTTCCGGCCAGCAGGCCCACCGGCGTCGCCAGTCCCAGGGCGCAGGGGCACGCGATGACCAGGACCGCTACCGCGGCGGTGAAGGCGGCGCGGACCTCGTCGGGGCCCACGGCGGGCGCGGCGGCAAGGAGCCAGGCCCCGAAGGTGAGGGCCGCGATCACCAGGACCACCGGGACGAAGACGGCGCTGATGCGGTCGGCGAGCCGGGCGATGGGTGCCTTCCCGGTCTGCGCCGCGGAGACGAGGCGTCCCATTTGGGCCAGGGTGGTCTCGGACCCGACGCGGGTGGCACGGACCAGGAGGCGGCCGGAGGTGTTGATGGTGGCCCCGGTGACCTGGCTGCCGGGGCCGACTTCCACCGGCACCGATTCTCCGGTCACCAGGGACGCGTCCACGGCCGAGGAGCCGTCCAGGACCACGCCGTCCGCGCCGATCTTTTCGCCCGGGCGGACCACGATCACGTCTCCCGCCATCAGCTGACCGGCGGGAATCTTCTGCTCGCCGCCGTTGCGCAGCACGGTGGCATCCTTGGCGCCGAGGCTGAGCAGGGCCCTGAGGGCGTCGCCTGCCTTCAGTTTGGCTGTGGCCTCCAGGTAGCGGCCCAGCAGCAGGAAGGTGGTGACCACGGAGGCGACCTCGAAGTAGAGCCCGCCCGAGCCCATGCCCTCCGCTGCGGGGTGTGCGGTCATGCTTGGGTCCGCAAGGAGCTGCCCGAGTGAGAACGCATAGGCGGCAATTACGCCGATGGAAACCAGGGTGTCCATGGTCGAGGCCAAGTGCCGGGCGTTGATGGCCGCAGCCCGGTGAAACGGCCACGCCGCCCACGCGACCACCGGCAGGGCGAGGGCGGCGGCCACCCAGCCCCAGTCCGGGAACCGCAACGCCGGGATCATCGAGATCGCGAACACCGGGACCGTGAGCACAGCTGCCACGACGAGCCGCGGGCGGAGCTTGGCCGCCGCGTTCGACGCCGGGTGGTCGCCAGCTTCGGCGCCAACCGCGGGACCAGTTTCGGCACCAGCGTCGGTACGGGCGCCGACGGGTTCCGCGGGCCCAATCACCGTGTCCGGGAACCTGGGGGGCCGGACTGTGGCCTTGTAGCCCGCGGCCGCGACCGTGGCGGTGATTTGTTCGTCGGAAATATCCGCCGGCACGCTGACGCGGGCGGACTCCAGCGGCAGGTTGACGCTGGCCTCGACGCCGTCGAGCTTTCCGAGCTTGCGCTCGACCCGGTTGACACAGGAGGCGCAGGTCATGCCCTCGATGTCGAGGTCAATGACGCGGCTTCTGGCCTGGTCCAACAACTGCTCGCTGCTCACGGCGCCTTCCTGTTTCTGCTGGATTCGGTGGGTGTGCCCTCCGCTGCCGGGAGCGGCGCTCAGGCTTCGCTGGCGACCACGAGGTAGCCGGCCTCGGCGACGGCCTCGCCGATTTCGGAGTTCGACAGCGATTCGCTGGAGGTGATCGTGACGGTGGAGATGCCTCCGGCGTTGAGTTCGACGTCGACCTTTTCGACGCCGGAGAGCGCCTCGAGTTCTTCACTGACGGAGGACACGCAGTGGCCGCAGGTCATGCCGGAAACGTTGACGGTGGTGGAAACGGTAGCCATGGCGTGCTCCTTGTCGCTGGGCGGGGGTGGACCCCCGGCCCGGTGGTGTGGTGGGTGGTGCAGGTCTTAGCGCAGGAGGCGCCCGATGGCATCGGTGGCCTCTTTGACTTTGAAATCGATGGCCTCCGCCCGCAGCTCCGGATCCGGCTCGGACGCCGCACCGACGACGCAATGGCCGATGTGTTCCTCGACGAGTCCGAGGCTGACAGCGTGCAGGGCCTTGTTGACGGCGGCAACCTGGGTGAGGATGTCGATGCAGTATTTGTCCTCGTCAACCATCCGTGCGATACCGCGGACCTGCCCTTCGATCCGCTTGAGCCGGCGCAGGTAGGCATCTTTGTTGGAGCTGTAGCCGTGCTGCTCGTGGGGCGCGGAATCCAGGGCCATGGAATGGAGGGGCGCGGAATCCAAAGGCGTAACTTCTGACTCGCTCATGCCCCCAACATATACCCCCTAGGGGTATGATTCAAGCGTCCGGGGACGGGCCTGCGCCGAAAGCCGGGGCGCTGCGCACATTAAAGAGCTCCGGAGTGCGTTATTGGGGGATACGCACTCCGGAGCAGCTTTGGGGTAGGCGGCTCATCCGGCCTACACATCGAGCTTACTTGGCGGTAGTGGGATGCGCCAGCACTCCGAATAAGTACTTTCGCTTTATTTTCGTTCGGCCGGAGCGGCCGCAGGAACGACCAGGATTGGACGCTCCTGATGGTGGCTCAACCATGCCGCCACGGAGCCGTTGAGCGCCGCGGAAATGCGGTGGCCGAAGCCGCGTTCGGAGGTACCCACCACGATGATGCGCGCGTTGGCGTCCGCGGCCAGCCTGCCGATCGCCCGCGCGGGGTCTCCGGCCAGGGTGCGCAGGCTCCACTCGATCCCCAGGTCTGCGCAGCGTGCCTCAAGGACGGAACGCAACTCCTGGGTTGTCTCCCGGATCCGGGCGGTGTCCGTGTCCGGGTGCAGCGACAAGCGGTGCGCCGACCGCGCCGGGTCCCACTCCACGAGGTAGCTTGCCTCGTCCACGTAGGCGAAGATCAGGGGCGCGGCGAGGCTCTTGGCAAGGAATGCCGCCGTCTGCAGCACCTCGGGATGCTGCCCCGGTACCACGCCCACCACGAGGGGCGCCGGACCGTTGGCGGAGTCGTCAGGCATACTTCATTCTGGCGCCGGGGCGCCGCCCTGAACAGGGGCCTACTGTCCGTTCCCGCAGTTCGGGACGGTGCAGGCGCCGTTTGACCCCGCCCCTTGAACACCCCGGGGCCGGGGCCTACGGTTGAAGAAACAGGAGGAGGAGGTCCCCGTGGAGATCTACATGTGGTGGTTGGATCTGGATTTGGCGAGCAAGGAATGGCTCCGGGAAAACCTCCGGACCATCGAACTGCCCGAGTCCGTGCTGCAGGGTATCGCCGACGCCGGCGGACCCCGGCCCGCTGAATCGTCCGCGGAGGTCCTCGCACTTTTGACGGCTGCGGATTGGGACTTCATCGAGACGCAGTCGGAGTTCGTCGACTGACACCGGCGCCGCCGGCTGCCGGTCGCCGCAGGCAGAAAACCATTGCGGCCTTCGGGGCTGGATGGTTGCATGGGTGGCATGGCTACTGCAGAGAGTTATGTCCTGGCGATCGGGACCAAAAAAGGCCTTTGGCTGGCCACCAGCCCCGACCGGAAGGATTGGTCCCTGTCCGGGCCGCATTTCCTCATGAGCGAGGTGCCCAGCATCGGCATCGACACCCGCGATGGCAGGACACGGATCCTGGTGGGCGTCCGCTCCGAGCACTGGGGCCCCACGGTTTTCCACTCGGATGACCTGGGCGGAACCTGGAGCGAACCCGAAAACGGCGCCATCACGTTCCCCGACGGCACCGACGCCGCCCTGGAACGGATCTGGCAGATCCACCCCGACGCCGACTCCCGCCCTGGCGTCGTGTGGGCAGGCTGCGAACCGATCTCCGTCTGGAAATCGACCGACGGCGGCGAGCACTTCGAGCTCAACCGCGGCCTCTGGGACCATCCGCACCGCAGTGAATGGGGTGCAGGCTACGGCGGCGCCGCGGCGCACTCGATTGTCGTGGATCCCACGGGCGAGAAAGTCCACGTGGCCATGAGCACGGGAGGGGTGTACCGCTCGCTCGACGGCGGCGCCTCCTGGGAGCCGCGCAACAAAGGGATTTCCGCCTACTTCATGCCGGATCCCAACCCGGAATTCGGCCAGTGCGTCCACAAGATCGCGGCCGACGCCGCCGTCGATGGCCGCCTGTACGCGCAGAACCACCACGGCGTGTACCGCAGCGACGACGACGCCGAGTCGTGGGAGTCGATCGCCGAAGGGCTGCCGGCAGACTTCGGTTTTGTGATGCTGACGCATCCGCGCCGGGCCGGCACGGCGTGGGTGATCCCGCTGAAGGCCGACGGCGAGCGTATTCCGCCGGACGGGAAGCTGGCCGTGCACCGGACGGACGACGCCGGCGCCAGCTGGAAACGGCTCGACGCCGGGCTCCCTGGCGCGGAGTACAACGCCGTGCTGCGCGATGCTGCCAGCGTCGACGGCGCCGAACCCACGGGCGTCTACTTCGGGACGCGGGGCGGGAGTGTCTACGCCAGCGCTGACGAGGGGGAACACTTCACCGAAATCGCCTCGCACCTGCCGGACGTGCTGTGCGTGCGCGCCGCCGTGGTTTCCGCGGCCCTGGTGCCGGCGCATCCGTGAGGGGAGGACCAGGCGCATGAACGGCGACGGCATGACCGGCGACATGGCCGACGGCGGCTCCATGCCGGCCGGGTCCGCGATCAGTGTGGTCCTGCCGAGCGTTCTCCAACCGCTCGCCGGCGGGCAGTCGATCCTGACTACGCCCGCTGAGGCTGCGGTGACGGTGGAGTGGTTGCTGGATACCGTGACCGGGGACTACCCGGCGCTGTCGCGGCGTTTGCGGGACGAGACCGGAACAGTTCGCCGTTACGTGAATATATACGTCAACGGGAATGAGATCCGGCGGCTGCAGGGCCTGGTGACTGCCGTGGCACCGGGCCAGGAAGTCCTCATCATCCAGTCAGTGGCGGGAGGCTGAGCCTCAGGCGACCCGCCAGACGGTGCATTCGTCCGCGTTGATGGCCTTGCGCATGCCGGTATGGCGGTCCATGATCCAGACGACGCCGATTCCAGGGGCCGTTTCCTGGACGCTGCCGCGGCGGATGACGACGTCGTCGTAATTCGGGCCCACGCTGAGGCGGGCCTCGATCTCATCGCCGCGGTGCAGCTGGTCGAGGGCACGGATACGGGTTACATGGGCTTTGGCTTCCTTCAACATGGCGGGGCCTCCTGGACTGGAGCTGGTGCCTGCTCTTGCCTGCACTTCCAGTGTGCCGGGGCAATGTTGCGTCCGCGTTTCAGCACGGTAAGGGGCCGGTTAGTTTTCGACGGCGCCGCGGTTACCCGCACACTTCCTGCGGGCGAATGCGCTCAGGGGAGGTGGCGGTCCCCGGGCAGCCGGACCCGGAACCACCGATACCCGTAGCGGTCCAGCGGCAGTTCAAAGACGCCGTCGTCGGCGAGCGGGATGTCCTCGCCGCCGAGCAGGTCCCGGAGCACCGCCCCGGCGTACGAAGCGTCAGGGCCGGGCGTTTCGTCCGTCCCCGCCGGCTCGGCTTCCTGTTCCGGGCCGTCTCCCTTCTCCGGCGAGGCCGCCGTGGCCGTCACCGTGGCCGGTTCGGCGCCGAAATTGTGGGCGGCAATCACCGTGGATCCGTCCCATGTGCAGCGGTGCAGCAGCACGGCGGGTGCGGCGTGCTTGATGAGTTCGAACCTGCCCCAGCCGAGCTCCGGGCACTCCCGGTACCTCTGGATCAACGTAGCGATGAAGTTCCACAGCGAGTCGGGATCCCGTTTCGCGGCTGCCGCGTTGATGTGCGCCGGTCCAAAGGGTCCGTCCACCAGTTGGGCGACGAGGTCCCCGGGCGGGGCGGTCGAGAAGCCGCCGTTCCCGGCGTCGTCCCATTGCATGGGGGAGCGGACGGCCGAGCGGCCCTTCGCCCGCAGGTCTTCGCCCATCCCGATTTCCTCGCCATAGAAGAGCACCGGCGTGCCCGGCAGCGAGAACATCAACGAGTAGACCATGCGGATCCTGGCCGGATCGCCACCCAGCATGGTGGGAAGCCGCCGCCGCAGTCCACGGCCGTACATCTGCATATCCGGATCCGGGCCGAAGGCGGCGAAGACTTCCTGGCGCTCGGCATCGCTGAGTTTGTCCAGCGTGAGCTCGTCGTGGTTCCGGACGAACATGGCCCATTGGTTGTCGGGATTGATTTTCGGACGGCTGCTGAGCGTCCGGGCGAGCGGCCGGGCGTCCTGCCGGGCCAGCGAAAGGTACATGTTCTGCATCGAGAGGAAATCAAACTGCATGTTCAGTTCGTTGCCGGCGGGGCCGCCGAAATACTTCAACTGGTCCTTGTACGGGAGGTTGACCTCGCCCAGCAGCACGGCGCTGCCGTGGCGGCGGTTGAGGAAGCTGCGCAGGGCGCTCAAGTACTGGTGCGGATCGATTTTCGCGGCTTCGTCCTTGGGCTCGCCGAGCAACTCCAGGAAAAACGGCACGGCGTCCAGCCGGAAGCCGTCCAGGCCCAGCTGCAGCCAGAACCCCATCGACTTTGCGATCTCGTCCCGCACCTTGGAGTTCATCACGTTCAGGTCCGGCTGGTGTTTGGAGAACATGTGCAGATACCACTCGCCGGTGGCCTTGTCCTGGGTCCAGATGGACGTTTCCTCGCCGGGGAACACTACCTGGTCGGAGGTGTCCGGCGGCGTGTCCTTCCGCCAGACGTAGTAGTCGCGGTAGGGGTTGTTCTTGGACTTCCGGGCCTGGACGAACCAGGGGTGCCGGTCGGAGGTGTGGTTGATGACAAAGTCGGCGATCACCCTGATGCCCCGGTCGTTGGCGGTGCGGATGAATTCCACCAGGTCGCCCAGGTTCCCGAGCCGGGGATCGACGCCGTACATGTCGGTGACGTCGTAGCCGTCGTCGCGGTCCGGGGAGGGGTAGAACGGCATCAGCCAGATGCACGTCACTCCGAGCGCGGCCAGGTAGTCAACGCGTTGGATCAGGCCGTCGAAGTCCCCGGTGCCGTCGCCGTCGGCGTCGAAGAACGTCTCCGGGTCCAGGCAGTAGATCACCGCGTTTTTCCACCAGAGGTCCGAGGTTTCGGCGATTCTCACAGCGCACGCTCCGTTCCGGTCGGGGCTTGTCCAGCCGGGCGAAGCTGGGGGAGGACGTGCGCGGCGAAGGCGTCGATAAAGGGCGCCTGCTCCTGTCCGACGAAATGCAGGTACAGCTCCTCGAAACCGAGTTCCAGGTAGGAGGCGAGCCACCGGGCATGCTGCCCGGTGTCGGCGGAGATGTTGACGGCCGCCCGCACCTGGTCCTCGTGCACACCGGCGCTCACGCCATCGAAGTGGGCCGCCGTCGGCAGGTCCCAGGGAATCGGCGGCGCGAAGACGTTGGTGCGCCACTGGTCCATGGCGATCCCGACGGCGTCGGTCTCCGTCTGCGCCCAGGACAGGTGGACCTGAAGGACAGCCTTCCCGCGGCCGCCGGCGTCCCGGTACGCCGCCAGCATGTCCTTCAGCCTGCCGGGCGGCTGGTTCACGGTGACGAGCCCGTCCGCCCAGGCTGCCGCCCGGCGCGCTGTTTCCACGCTGATGGCCGGGGCAATGAGCTGCGGTTTGGTCTCCGGAATGTCCCACAGCCGGGCCTGCTCCACCGTGACGAGCCCATGGTGCGTGACCACTTCCCCGGCGTGGAGCCGGCGGATGATGTCGACACACTCCTCCAGCCGGCGCTGCCGCGTCTCCTTTGGCGGCCACGCCCCGCCTGTGACGTGCTCGTTCATGTACTCGCCGCTGCCCGGGGCCAGCCAGAAGCGGCCGGGAAACATGTCTGCCAGGGTGGCCGAGGCGTGCGCGATGATCGCGGGGTGGTAACGCTGGCCCGGCGCCGTCACCACACCCAAGCGCAGCCCCGTGGTGGCCAGTGCGGCGCCGAGCCAGGACCAGGCGAACCCGGAGTGGCCCTGCCGGACGGACCACGGCTCGATATGGTCCGAGCACATGGCCGCATCGAAGCCGGCCTGCTCCGCCATCTGGACGTCCTTCAGCAGACGGCCGGGGCTGATCTGTTCATGCGAGGCGTGGAACCCGATGGTGGCCATCACCCATGTCTACCGCGGGGGCGGGGTTGTGTCGAGGAACCTTTCGTTGAGGAAACCGGTGCGGAAACCTCCTTCGTCGAGGAACCACTGCGTGGGGGTGGCGGTACCGGGTCCGCGGCGCAAGAATGGGCGCTATGCGACTGCCCTTGATGCCTCCCATCGCGCCCATGCTGGCCAAAGCACTCCCCGCCCTGCCGGTGACGGACGCCGGAACGGGCTGGCTGTTCGAACCGAAATGGGACGGCTTCCGCTCCATCATCTTCCGCGACGGAGACGAGGTGGAGATCGGCAGCCGGAACGGCAAGCCGATGACGCGCTACTTCCCCGAACTCGTGGAGGCGCTGAAGGCGGAGCTGCCCGAACGCTGCGTGGTGGACGGCGAAATCATCCTGGTGGCGGCCTCGGGGGACCGGCTCGACTTCGATGCGCTGCAGCAGCGCATCCATCCGGCCGCCAGCCGCGTGAAGCTGCTCGCGGAGCAGACCCCGGCGAGGTTCGTGGCCTTTGACCTGCTGGCCCTCGGCGATGAGGACCTGACGGGCAAACCCTTTGCCGAGCGCCGCCGCGAACTCGAACGCGCACTCGCGGCAAGCGGGGCCCCCGTCCACGTCACGGCCGCGACGTCAGACCGGGACACGGCGCAGCGCTGGTTCCGGCAGTTCGAGGGTGCCGGACTCGACGGCATTGTGGCCAAGACGCTGGAGGGTACGTACCAGCCGGACAAGCGCGCAATGGTCAAGGTCAAGCACGAACGCACCGCAGACTGCGTGCTCGCCGGCTACCGTCTGCACACCTCGGGCCCGGACCGGATCGGTTCGCTGCTGCTGGGGCTGTACGACGACGCAGGGGTGCTGGCGAGTGTCGGGGTGGTGGGCGCCTTCCCGATGGCACGGCGCCAGGAGCTGTTTGCCGAACTGCAGGAGCTGGTCACCGGGTTTGAGGACCACCCCTGGGCCTGGGGCCGGCAGGAGGAGGGGGCGCGGACGCCGCGCAATGCTGAGGGGAGCCGGTGGAGCGGCGGCAAGGACCTGTCCTTCACCCCGCTGCGGCCCGAGCGCGTGGTGGAAGTAAAGTACGACCACATGGAGGGCGACCGGTTCCGCCACACCGCGCAGTTCGTGCGCTGGCGCCCGGACCGGGAACCAAGCTCCTGCACCTATGGCCAGCTGGAGGAGCCGGTGAAGTTCGATCTCGCCGCGGTGCTGGACGCGACACCCTAGACGGACCAACGGCCGCACCTAAGACGACGACGGCGACCCGCCCCGGGAAGGGGCGGGCCGCCGTCGGACGGTGGGAACTGCGGGCTGAGCCGCGCCGGAAGCTAGCGCTGGCCGAGCTCCCGGGTGGGGACCTTGAAGGTTTCCTTGGCTGTCAGGGCCGCCACGGTGGCGATCAGGCAGATGACGGCCGTGAAGATGGAGATCTGGACCCAACCGCCGGCCTGGATGCCGCCCATGGCCGCGACGATCGCCGGGGCGAACCCGGCCATCAGGAAGCCCAGCTGGGTGCCGATTGCGAGGCCGGAGAAGCGGACGTTGGTGCTGAACATCTCGGCGTAGAAGGAGGGCCAGACGGCGTTGGCTGCGGCGTAGCCAAACGAGAAGAACCCGATGGCTGCCAGGAACATCAGCGGGACGCTGCCGGATTCGAGGCTCAGCAGGAAGACCGGGGTCAGGACCGCGCTGGAGAGTGCGCCGTAGATGAAGACGGGCTTGCGGCCGATCTTGTCCGCGAGCTTGCCGAAGAGCGGCTGGGTGCCCAGGGCCATGAAGTTGGCGCCCACCACGAGCCAGAGGGTGGTGGTGCCGTCCACGCCGGCGACGTTCTTGGCGTAGCTGATGGCCAGGGTGCCGAACACGGTGGACACGGCGGCGATGAAGGCGCAGGCGATGACGCGGAGGACATCGCGCCAGTGGTCCTTGAGAAGGTCGGCAACCGGGAGCTTGGAGATCTGCGCAGTCTTCTTGGCTTCCTCGAACGCCGGCGGCTCGTGGAGGGTGCGGCGGATGAAGAATGCGATCAGCACAACCACGGCGCTGAGCCAGAAGGGGATGCGCCAGCCGATGGTGTACTTGACCTCATCGGGCAGGGCCAGGACCGGGATGAAGACGAGTGCGGCGAGGATCTGGCCGCCTTGGGTTCCGGTCAGGGTCCAGGAGGTGAAGAAGGAGCGGCGGTTGTCCGGGGCGTGCTCGAGCGTCATGGAGGAGGCGCCGGCCTGCTCGCCGGCTGCGGACAGGCCCTGGCAGAGCCGTGCCAGCACCAGCAGTGCCGGAGCCCACCAGCCGACCGTCTTGAAGTCCGGAAGGCAGCCGATAACGAAAGTAGCGGCACCCATCAGCAGCAGGGTGAACATGAGGACCTTCCGGCGTCCAATCCTGTCGCCGAAGTGGCCAAGGATTACGGCGCCGATCGGACGGGCGACGTACGCGAAGCCGAAGGTCGCGAACGACATGATGGCCGCGTTGGTGTCCGCGTCCGGGAAGAAGACGTGCGGGAAGATCAGCGCCGCCGCGGAGCCGAAGATGAAGAAGTCGTAATATTCGACGGCGCTGCCCAGGAAGCTGGCAAGGGCCGCCTTCTTCGGCGTCCCTCCTGTGGTTATACCCGGCGTCGTGGACGGGACAGTGTGGCTCATGGTGTTCCTTTGGTGTGACGACGTTGTCGCGGATGGATCAGGAAGGTCTCGGCTGCCACTCGTTTAAGTGTGGTGCAGCCGGAGGTCCGTGGAAAGACCCGGACTAGTAGCCACATGGTGGAAGCTACTTGTGCGATGTAGCAATCATGACTGTGAGCGCAGTCACTTGTCAAGAAAAATAATCACCATCTAGAAATAGCTCTCACTATGTGGGAGCATCGATACATGAGTGTGAATCAAACCACAGATGCGGCGGCCGCTTCCGGACACCCGGGCGAGGCCCTTTCAAGCCAGGAAGCCCCCGCAAAGCCTGCCAAGGCCGCGAAGGAGGACTCGCGGACGGACATGGTGGGCAAGGCCCTGGGCCTGCTGGTCCTCCTGGGCGACGAGCCGCGCGGCGCCAGCGCCGCGGAGATCTCCCGGCGGGCCGAACTGCCGTTCAGCACCACGTACCGTCTGCTCGGCTCCCTGACCCGGGACGGCTTTGTGGACTATGAGCCGGACGGCCGCCGCTACCACCTGGGACTGCGGGTCTTCCAGCTCGGCCAGCGGGTCTCCAACCACCATGGCTTCGCGGGCACAGCGCTGCCCATCCTGCGGCGGGTGACCGAGGAATCGGGCGAGGCGACCATCCTCTCCGTGCGGGACGGCATCCACCATCTGACGGTGAACAAGGTGGATGGCCCGCAGACCTTCCGGGTCACGAGCGACCCCGGGCATCTCGGCGCGCTGCACACCACCTCGGTGGGCAAGGCGCTCGTGGCGTTCGCCGATGACGCCACGCGCGCACAGCTCGTCGAGGAGCTGCCGCTCGAGCCGCTGACGGCGCTCTCCATTACGGACCGGGAGGCATTCCGGGCGGAAATCGAGCAGATCCGGCGCCAGGGCTACGCCACGATGGACGAGGAGAACGAGCTCGGGATGCGGGCCGTCGCCGTCCCGGTGTTCAACTCCCAGGGGCATGCCTTCGCCTCCCTGGCCACGGCGGTCCCCGTCTTCCGGCTCAGCATGGAGGCCCTCGTGGCCCTCGTGCCGCTGCTTCAGGCGGCCGCCGCCGAGCTGTCGGCCAGGCTCCCCCAGCAGTGACACCCTGCCGCCGGCTCAAGCCGACGGCAAAGGCGTCGTCGTAATAATAAGTTCGTGATTCGAACAACAGTGCAACATATGAACAAAGTCTGTAATGTAATCCCTGTCACCCGGTCCGTCGGAGACGCCGAAAACGTCCCAGCCCGCCGAGTGCCGTTGTCAAAGGAGCTAACCGGATGAGCAATCGAGCAGAGTCCTTCCTCGTAGGCCTCGTGGGAGACGGCGTCATGCCCTCCCTCACGCCCTACATGCATGAACGGGAAGGGGACGTCCAGGGCCTCCGGTACCTCTACCGCCCCATCGACCTGACCGAACTCGGCCTGCCGGGCAAAGCCGTGGGGGAGCTGCTGGCAGGCGCCCGGAACCTCGGATTCAACGGATTGAACATCACGCATCCCTGCAAGCAGCTGGTGCTCGACTACCTCGACGAGGTCTCAGCCGACGCCCGGCGCCTCGGCGCCGTCAACACCGTGGTCATCCGCGACGGCCGCTTCATCGGCCATAACACCGACTTTTCCGGCTTCGCGGCGGCGCTGGCCTCCGGCCTCCCCGGCGCCACCCTGGACCGAGTGGTGCAGCTGGGGGCTGGCGGCGCCGGATCCGCCGTCGCCTATGCCCTGCTCACCGCGGGAGTCCGCCAGCTGGACCTCGTGGACACCGACGCCGCCCGCTGCGCCGCCCGGGCGGCCGAACTCGCCGGACTCTTCCCGGACCAGACCGTCACCGCCCGGACGACGGCGGAGCTGCCGCGGCTCATGCCTCAGGCCGACGGCCTGGTGCACTGCACCCCCGTGGGCATGGCCGCCCATCCCGGCGTTCCACTGGACATGTCCCTCGTGGAGTCCCGGCACTGGGTGGCCGACATCGTGTACCGGCCGATCGAAACCGAGCTGGTCCGGGAGGCCCGCGCCAAGGGTTGTGACGTGCTCGACGGCGGCCGGATGGCCGTGGGCCAGGCGGCGGACGCCTTCCGGATCTTCACTGGGCGCCAGGCCGACGCCGAGCGGATGCGCTCCCACTTTCTTGAGCTCGTCGCCGCGGAAGGGGTGGCCGCCTGATGCGCACCGGAATCGCCACCGTCTGCCTCGCCGGGACCCTGCGGGAGAAAATGCAGGCCTGCGCCGCGGCCGGCTTCGACGGGATAGAAATTTTCGAACAGGACCTCGTGACGTCCCCGCTGAGCCCGGAGGACGTCCGGAAGCTGGCGGCCGACCTTGGCCTGACCCTGGACCTCTACCAGCCGTTCCGCGACTTCGACAGTGTTCCCGAGGATTTGCTCGCCGCCAACCTTCGCCGCGCGGACGCCAAATTCCGGCTCATGTCCCGGCTGGGCATGGACACCATGCTGCTCTGTTCCAACGTGGGCACGGCCACGATCGACGACGACGAGCTCCGGGCCGCCCAGCTCTCCCGGCTCGCGCACCTCGCGGGTGACCACGGCGTCAAGGTCGCCTATGAGGCCCTTGCCTGGGGCAAGTACGTCAACGACTACGAGCACTCCCACCGGCTCGTGGACCTGGTGGACCACCCCAACCTTGGCACCTGCCTGGACTCCTTCCACATCCTCTCCCGCGACTGGGACACCGCGCCGATCGAGGCCTTCAACCCGGAAAAGATCTTCTTCGTCCAGGTGGCCGACGCCCCCAAGCTGTCGATGGACGTGTTGTCCTGGAGCAGGCACTACCGGGTGTTTCCCGGCGAGGGCCAGTTCGAGCTCGCCCAGTTCATGGGCCACGTGGTCCGCGCCGGCTACACCGGCCCCGTGTCGCTGGAGGTGTTCAACGACGTCTTCCGCCAGTCCGACGTCGAACGCACCGCCGTGGACGCGATGCGGTCGCTGATCTGGCTCGAAGAACAGAGCGCCGCATGGCTTGAGGCCAACCCCGTCCCCGCCGCCGGCGGCGTAGCGGGGCAGGCGGCCGGCACGCCGGGCCGCCGCCGCTATCCCATGGAACTCGCCACGCTTCCCCGGGTGGCCGAGCCCGCCGGCTTCAACTTCGCCGAGGTCAGGGCAACGGACACGGCCGCGCTCGAGACCTTGCTCGGCCAGCTCGGTTTCACGTCCAACGGCCGGCACCGGACCAAGAACGTGCAATTGTGGACCATGGGCCACGCCCGGGTGATCATCAACGAAGAACCCGCCGCTTCCGGCACAGTAGCGACGGCCGGCGCCGGAACCGCCGCCGCGCCTGCTGTTTCTGCGTCTATTTCCGCATTGGGTTTCGACGTCGATTCCCCCGTCATTGCCGCCGCCCGCGCCCAGCAGCTCAAGGCCCCGGCCGTGCCGCGCAAGAGCCAGGCCAATGAGGAGATATTCCAGGGCTTTGCCGCCCCAGACTCCACCGAGATCTTCCTGTGCCAGGGCAACCCCGGCGGCACCGCCGCGTGGACCCGGGAATTCGGCGACGGCCTGGAGGCCACCGCGGCGGATCTTGCCGGGGGCGGTGCCGGTGCCGTGATCGACCACGTGAACCTGGCCCAGCCGTGGCAGCACTTTGACGAGGCCGTGCTGTTCTACACCAGCGCCCTCGCTCTGGAACCGCAGCCCTATGCCGAGGTGGCCAGTCCCACCGGGCTGGTCCGGTCGCAGGTGATGCTGACGCAGGACCGGGGCGTCCGCCTGGTGCTGAACCTGGCCCCGCTGCTGCAGCAGGAAGCCCCCGCCGGAATGTCGGGGACTACGACGGCGGCAACGGGTCAGCGCCGCACCTACCAGGAACACGTGGCGTTCGCCGTGGATGACCTCGTGGCGACGGCCCGGGCAGCACGGGACCGCGGCCTGGACTTCCTGCAGATCCCCGCGAACTACTACGAGGACCTCGATGCCCGGTTCGCGCTGGACCCCGAATTCCTCGCGACACTCCGCGAACTCAACCTGCTCTATGACCGTGACGCCGACGGAGAATTCCTGCATTTCTACACCGCCACCGTCGGCAGCGTGTTCTTCGAAATGGTCGAGCGCCGCGGCAGTTACGACGGCTATGGCGCTCCAAACGCCCCCGTGCGGCACGCCGTCCAGTACGACCATGAGCACGAGCTGACCCGCCGTTCCTGAACCCCACCCGAACAACAATCACACCACCGAAAGGAGGCTGCTGTGCCTGAAGAAATCAACCTCGAGATATTCAACGCTGACCCGATCACCGAGGACGTGTCCGACGCCGCCACGGAGGCCGCACCAAAGACGTACGCGCCGCTCGACGCCGCTGCGGAGTCCCAGGCGGACCTCAGCGCCGAGATGAAGGCAATCGGCGAGGCCTATGCGCGGGCCCTCAAAGACGGAGCCCCGGCCGAGGTCCAGCCGCGGCTCGACTACGCCCCGTACCGCAGCAGCGTCCTGCGCCATCCGACAAAGAGCCTGCACCACGCGGACCCGGAAACCATTGAGCTGTACTCGCCGGCGTTCGGGCACATGGACGTCCACGCGCTCGAGTCGGACCTCACCATCCAGCACAACGGCGAGCCCCTGGGCGAACGCATCGTGGTCTCCGGCCGCGTGCTCGACGGTGACGGACGCCCCGTCGCGGGCCAGCTCGTCGAAATCTGGCAGGCCAACTCCGCCGGCCGCTACATCCACAAGCGCGACCAGCACCCGGCGCCGATCGACCCCAACTTCACCGGCGTCGGCCGCTGCATCACCGCGGCGGACGGCAGCTACAGCTTTACCACCATCAAACCCGGCGCCTACCCGTGGAAGAACCACCTCAACGCCTGGCGGCCGGCGCACATCCATTTCTCGCTGTTCGGCACGGAATTCACCCAGCGGATCATCACCCAGATGTACTTCCCCGGTGACCAGCTGTTCCCGCTGGATCCGATCTACCAGTCGATCGTGGACCAGGAAGCCCGCGACCGCCTCGTGGCCACCTACAACCACGAGCAGACCAAACCTGAATGGGCCATGGCCTACAACTGGGACATCGTCCTGACCGGATCCAAGCGGACCTGGACGGAAAACGAGGCCCTGGGCGCAGGAGGCGACGAAAATGAATAGGAGCGCCATGAATAAGCCCACCCAGCTGGCCCCGACCCCCGGGCAGACCGTCGGCCCGTTCTTCGGCTACGCCCTGCCCTACGCGAAGGACCGCGAGCTCCTGTCGCCCGGATCCCCCGGTTCCATCCGGCTCCAGGGCACCGTTTACGACGGCGCCGGTCACCCCATCCCCGACGCGATCCTGGAAATCTGGCAGGCAGACGGGGATGGCAACGTCCCGCAGCGTACCGGCTCGCTGGTCCGCGACGGCTACACCTTCACGGGCTTCGGCCGCACAGCCGTGGGGAACACCGGCACGTTCACGTTCACCACCGTCAACCCCGGACCCACCGAGGCCGGGGCGGCGCCGTTCATCGCGGTGGCCGTGTTCGCCCGCGGCCTCATGAACCGCCTGTTCACCAGGGTCTACCTGCCCGAGGACGAGGCCGCGCTGGCCCAGGACCGGCTGCTCAGCTCGCTGGACCCGGACCGGCGCCGGACGCTGATCGCGCGGCGGGATCCGGACGGCGGCCTGAACTGGGACATCCGCCTGCAGGGGGACGGCGAAACAGTGTTCCTGGATTTCAGCGACGCCGCAGGTGCCTCGACGTGACTTCCTTCGAGACTGACGGCGAGGTCGACGGCAACACCGGCCTGCACGGTGACGTTGGCCTGCTGAGTCCCGTGTCGGCGTCGCCCCTTGTGGCAGCGTTCACCGGGGATCGTGCAGTGCTCGCGGCCATCCTCCAGGTGGAGGCCGCCTGGGCGGCGGTCTTGGACGACGCCGGCCTCGTCCCGGCCGGGTCCGCCGCGGTGGTGGCGGCCGCCGCGGATGTGCGGCGGTACGACGTCGCGGGCATCGCCGTCCGCGCCCAGGGCGGCGGCAATCCCGTCATCCCGCTGCTTGCGGACCTCCGTGAACAGGTCAGGGACCTCGACGTCGCGCGGCTGGGCGCGGTCCAGGCAGTTCACGCGTCGCTGACCAGCCAGGACGTGCTGGATTCGGCCTTGATGCTGCTGGCTGCCGGGGCTGTGCGCAAGCTGCTTGCCGAGCTCAAGGCGGCAACGTTTGCCCTCGCCGGTCTTGCCGAAGCCCATGCGCACACGCTGTGTGTGGCCCGCAGCCTGACCCAGCACTCGCTGCCGTACAGCTTCGGGCTTCGGGCGGCGCAGTGGTTCAACGGGCTGGCCGCCGCGGCCCGCCGGCTCGAAGCTCTCGAACTGCCCGTGCAGACCGGAGGCGCCGCCGGAACGCTGGCCGCGGGGACTGTGTTGACTGCCGGCGGTGGGTTGACTGCCGGCGGTGCACTGACTCCCCTGGACCTCGCGGACCGGCTGGCCAGCCGCCTGGGTCTCGCGACCGTCCCGGCCCCCTGGCACACCAACCGGCTGGCCGTGACCTCGCTCGGCGACGCGCTGGCGTCAGTGACGGACGCGGCCGGCAAGATGGCCGCGGACGTCCTGTTCCTGAGCCGGCCGGAAGTGGCGGAGCTCGCGGAGCCGCGCGCGGCGGGGCGGGGCGTGTCCTCGGCCATGCCGCAGAAGCAGAACCCCGTGCTGTCCGTGCTGATCCGCAGCGCGGCCCTGCAGTCCCCGGCGCTGGCCGCACAGCTGCACCTCGCGGCCGCCAATTTCAACGACGAACGTCCCGACGGCGCGTGGCACAGCGAATGGGCGGCCCTGCGCGAGCTGCTGCGCCTGGCTCTCGGCGCCGCGGCGCAGCTGCGCGAATTGGCCGAAGGCCTGGAGGTCTTCCCCTCGGCGATGCGCCGCAACCTGGATCTCGCCGGCCCGCTGCTGCTCTCCGAAGCCGTCAACTCCGCCGTCGCGCCGCTTTTGGACACGCACATTTTGAACGAGCACAGCGCCGGGACAGGATCGGGCGGGAACGGGAAACAGCGTCTGCAGGCCGTTGTGGACACAACGCTCCGGGCCCCGGCCGCGGAGCAGGCGGCCACCTACCGGACACTGCTCCGCGCGGCCGTCCCGGAAGACCTCCTCACCGATGCCCGGCTCGAGGAGCTTCTGGACCCGGCCAACTACCTCGGCCAGGCCTCCGACATCTCCCGCCGCATCCTCGCGGCGTATCCGGAATACACCGCCGGCCCGGCCTCATCAGAATACGGCCGTGCCGCCGCCCACCAACTCCAGAACGGAGCTTCCCGTGGCTAGACCCACCGTCAAAGCAGTCCTGCTCTCGCCCCAGCGCGCGCTGGGAGAGAAGCCCCTCCTCATCGTCGGGCCCTCGCTCGGAACATCCTCCCTGGTGTGGAGCCAGGCCGGCGCCGCGCTCGGCGGCGACGTCGACGTCGTTGCCTGGGACCTGCCCGGGCACGGCGTCTCGCCGGCGGCCCAGGAGGCCTTCACGGTCGCTGACCTCGCGGATGCCGTGATCGGCCTGGTCGACTCGATCGCCCCGGGTGCGCGCTTCCACTACGCCGGGGTGTCCCTCGGCGGCGCAACCGGCCTGCAGCTCGGCATCAAGCACGGCGACCGGCTCAAGAGCCTTTCCGTGCAGTGCTCCGGCGCGAAGATCGGCACCCCCGATGGCTGGCTGGAGCGCGCCGAAACCGTGCGCACCCAGGGAACCCCCGTGATGATCCAGGGCTCCGCGCAGCGCTGGTTCGCCCCGGGATTCATGGACAGCCAGCCGGAGCTCAGCAGCCGGCTGCTCCACACGCTCCGGGACGCCGACCGCTTCAGCTACGCCTTCTGCTGCGAGGCCCTGGCCGGCTTCGACGTGCGGGACCAGCTCGGCACCATCCGCGTCCCCACCCAGGTTGTTGCCGGCGTCCTGGACGCCGTAGCGCCGCCGTCGATGGCCCAGGAGGTCGCCGCCGGCATCACCTCCGGCGGCGGCACGGCCACGGCCGTCAGCCTGGAGGGCGTGGCACACCTGGCGCCGTTCGAGGCGCCGGGCCACATCGCCGAACTGCTGAAGAGCCTCATCACCTGGACCGAGTCGCAGGGAGCGGGCGAATGACCGGCCCCGAGCGGACCGGCCCCGAGCGGAACGGGGTAGTCCAGCCCGGCGCCACAAGCCAGGAGATCTACGACGGCGGCATGAAAGTCCGCCGCGAGGTCCTCGGCGCCGCGCATGTGGACCGCGCCAACGCCAACAAGGATTCCTTCACCGAGGACTTCCAGGACATGATCACCCGGATCGCCTGGGGCGGCATCTGGACCCGGCCCGGGATCAGCCGCCAGATGCGCTCGGCCGTCACCCTGACCGCCATGGTGGCGCACGGGCACTGGGAAGAACTGGCCATGCACATTCGCGCCGCCATCACCAACGGCCTGAGCCGGGACGAGATCAAGGAAATCCTGCTCCAGACCGCCATCTACTGCGGGGTCCCCTCGGCCAACACCGCGTTCAAGACCGCCCAGCAGGTGTTCCATTCCATGGACAACACAGAAATGGATTCAAACGCATGAACCAGGCTTTCATCTACGACGCCGTGAGGACGCCTTTTGGCAAGTTCGGTTCCGGCCTCGCCGCCGTCCGCCCGGACGACCTCGCCGCCCACGTGATCCGCGAAATCGTGAAGCGCGCCCCGGACCTCGACGCCGAACGCATCGACGAGGTGGTGTTCGGCAACGCCAACGGCGCGGGTGAGGAAAACCGCAACATCGCCCGGATGGGCACCCTGCTGGCCGGGCTGCCCGTCTCGATCCCCGGCACCACGGTCAACCGGCTCTGCGGCTCCTCGCTGGACGCGGCGATCATCGGCTCCCGGCAGATCAGCACCGGCGACGCCGAACTCATGCTGATCGGCGGCGCTGAGTCCATGTCCCGGGCCCCCTGGGTGCTGCCCAAGACCGAGAAGCCCTACCCGGCCGGGGACCTGACCCTGGCCTCCACCACGCTGGGCTGGCGCCTGGTGAACAAGGCCATGCCGAAGGACTGGACGATTTCCCTGGGCGAGGCCACCGAACGGCTGGCGGAGAAGTACGGCGTGACCCGCGCGGCGCAGGACGAATTCGCCGCGAACTCGCACAACCTCGCCGCCGCAGCCTGGGACGAGGGGTTCTACGACACCCTCGTCGCCCCCGTCCCGGGCACGGACCTGGTCCGCGATGAAGGCATCCGGCCCGGTTCCTCGGCGGAGAAGCTCGCCGGGCTCAAGACCGTGTTCCGGACCGCGAACGGCACCGTCACCGCCGGGAACGCCTCCCCGCTCTCCGACGGCGCCTCCGCGGCCTGGCTGGGGTCCGAGGCCGCCGCCGGGCTGCTGGGCCTGGACCCGCTGGCCCGCATCGCGGGCCGCGGCGCACACGCCAATGACCCCCAGTACTTCGGCTACGCCCCGGTGGAGGCCGCGAACAAGGCCCTCGCGAAGGCCGGCATCGGCTGGGACCAGGTGGGCGCCGTCGAACTGAACGAGGCGTTCGCCGCGCAGTCCCTGGCCTGCATCAATGCCTGGGGCATCGACCCTTCGATCGTGAACCGGCACGGCGGCGCGATCGCGATGGGCCACCCGCTCGGCGCCTCCGGCGGGCGGATCCTGGGCACCCTGGCCCGGAGCCTGCAGGCCTCCGGCGAACGCTGGGGTGTTGCCGCGATCTGCATCGGCGTGGGCCAGGGCCTGGCCGTTGTCCTCGAAAACGTCACTGCCGGCGTGAAGGGTTAGGAAAGATGCTGAATTTCATCGACACCGTGGGCGAGGCCGTCGCCGGGATCAAGGACGGCTCCACCGTGATGATCGGCGGGTTCGGCAACGCCGGCCAGCCGTTCGAACTGATCGACGCGCTGCTGGAGTGCGGCGCCACCGACCTGACCGTGGTGAACAACAACGCCGGCCAGGGCGACCAGGGCCTGGCCCTGCTGATCAAGGAGGGCCGGGTGAGGAAGATGATCTGCTCCTTCCCGCGGCAGTCCGACTCCTGGCACTTCGACGCCAAGTACAAGGCCGGGGATATCGAGCTCGAACTCGTCCCGCAAGGCAACCTGGCCGAGCGGATCCGGGCCGCGGGCGCCGGGATCGGCGGTTTCTTCACGCCCACCGGCTACGGCACCATGCTCGCCGAGGGCAAAGAAACCCGCTTCCTGGACGGCAAGTGGCAGGTCTTCGAAACCCCCATCCACGCCGACGTCGCCCTCATCAAGGCCCTCACGGCCGACGGGGCGGGCAACCTCGTCTACCGCAAGACCGCCCGGAACTTCGGTCCCATCATGGCCGCCGCCGCGAAACACACCATCGCCCAGGTCTCCGGGATCGTCCCGACCGGCGGCCTGGACCCGGAAGTCATCGTGACCCCCGGAATCTACGTCAACAGCATCGTCCGTGTGAACACAGAAAGCGTGGCCTGAGATGAGCATCCAAACGACGATCCAGACCTCCGACAAACCCCTGGGCCGTGACGATCTCGCCCGCCTCGTGGCGCGCGACATCGAGCCCGGATCCTTCGTGAACCTGGGCATCGGCCAGCCCACCCTAGTCTCGAACTACCTCGAACCCGGGCAGAACATCACGCTGCACACCGAGAACGGCATGCTCGGCATGGGCCCGGAAGCCGCCGGGGACCAGATCGACGGCGACCTCATCAACGCCGGCAAGATCCCGGTGACGGAACTGCCGGGGGCGTCCTACTTCCATCACGCGGACTCCTTCGCGATCATGCGCGGCGGGCACCTGGACATCTGCGTGCTCGGCGCCTTCCAGGTCTCCGCCACGGGAGACCTCGCCAACTGGCACACCGGCGCCCCGGACGCGATCCCCGCCGTCGGCGGCGCCATGGACCTCGCCACCGGCGCCAAGGACGTCTTCGTCATGATGACCCTCCTGACCCGCGACGGCGCGTCCAAGATCGTCGAGGCCTGCACCTACCCGCTCACCGGGATCGGCTGCGTGACCCGGGTCTACACGGACAAGGCAGTCTTCCTGACCGGACCCGACGGCGTCCAGGTCCGCGAAACCTTCGGCTGCACCCTCGAGGAACTCCAGGCCATGGTCCCGGTGCCGCTGCGTGCGGCGGCGGACGGAAGCTGACAGCCTGCCCCCGGCCGGCCTGCGCCCGGATAAAGTGATGCGGGACCGAAAGGCGAGAAATGATTGAGCCAGCCAGGAGCGGCGGCGCGCCCGCGGCCAGCGACCAGTACGTGCAGTCGCTGGCGCGTGGGCTCGCGGTGATCCGTGCCTTCGACACGGAACACCCCAAGATGACGCTGACCGAGGTGGCTGCCCGGACGGAACTGACCCGGGCTACGGCCCGGCGGTTCCTGCACACCCTCGTGGAGCTGGGCTATGTCCGCACGGACGGCAAGATCTTCGCCCTGACCGCCAAAGTGCTGCAGCTCGGCTACGCCTACCTGTCCGGGCTGTCCCTGCCGCAGCTCGCCCAACCGCACCTGGAGGAGCTCTCGCTCGAGCTGGGGGAGTCGACGTCGGCAGCGGTGCTGGAGGGCACCGACATCGCCTACATCGCGCGGGTGTCGACCCGGCGGATCATGACGGTGGGCATCACAGTGGGCACCCGCTTCCCCGCCTACGCGACGTCAATGGGCAGGGTGCTGCTGGCGGCCCTGCCCCCGACGAAGCTCGAAGAGTACCTCGCGGCCGCCGACATCCGGCCCCTGACCCCAGGGTCCATCGGAACGCGGGCTGCACTCCTGGCGGAGCTGGACACGGTCCGTGCCCAGGGCTGGTGCCTGCTGGACCAGGAACTGGAGCTGGGACTGATGTCCATTGCGGCGCCGGTCCATGACGGGCCCAAGGTGGTGGCGGCGATCAACGTCTCGCTGCAGGCCCAGACGGTTTCGGCGCAGCCCGATCCTGCTGCCTACCTCGAGGCCGTGCGTGAGGCAACCGTCGCGACGGCGGAACTCATCTCGGAGGACCTGACCTCGGGGCGGTGAAACACGCCCCTGACGGGCGTCCGGGGAGAGCTGTGTCAGGGGGCGGCATCCGGGATGGGCTCTGTTGAAACCGTGATGGTGACGCCCCCGGGTTCGTCACTGATTTTCAGGTGCAGGCCCCGGTCCACTATCGAAGAATGGATGTCCTCGCTGTCTTCGGGGGCGAGCTGTTCGGCCAGCCGCGTGAGCGCCAGGGCCATCGCCCGGCCCCAATCATGGGGATCCATACTCGATGATTCAGCGGTAGCCGAATACTTCTCTGGTTCAGTCATCTGCTCCCACTTTCGGCGTCCGGAGCGCAGGCTCCGGCACATCACGAAACCCAGTCTAGTGAGGCTGTCGAGGGGACGTCCACGATTGGCGCTGGCGTTGAGGAGGTTGCGCGGACACTGCGGCTAGGATTTCACGTTAGGGACCTCTCCCCGCCCCATTGCCTTAAGGACGTCATGACAGAGAACAACACCGCGACGCCGGAGACCCCCGACAACACCGCGCCCCGGCGGGCCGCCGTGGTCATCAACCCCATGAAGTCTCCCGGCGAGAGCTTCCGTGCCTCCTTCTTCCGCCTGTGCGAGACCCAGGGCTGGGCCGAGCCGCTGTGGCTGGAGACCACCAAGGAGGACACTGGGATTGGCCAGGCCCGCGAGGCCCTGGACGCCGGAGTCGACGTCGTCATCGCCGCGGGCGGTGACGGAACCGTCCGCTGCGTGGCGGAGGTCCTCGCGGGCACCGGCACGCCGATGGGCCTGGTGCCTATGGGCACCGGCAACCTGCTGGCCCGCAATCTCGGCGTCGACATCACCGACCCCGTGGCCGCCAGCTACGACGTCCTGAGCGGCACGGACGTCAAGGTGGACGTGGTGAAGGCCAGGCTGGACCACGCCGAGGAAGAGCAAACCTTCCTTGTCATGGCCGGGCTAGGCTACGACGCCGCCATCATGGCCAACACCGTGGACGAACTCAAGGACCGCGTGGGTTGGCTCGCCTATGTCGAAGCGGGGATCCGGCACCTGCCGGGCAAGCCCATCCGGGCGAAGATCAGCATTGACGGCGAGCACGCCGTGCGGCGCCGGATCCGCAGCGTGATGGTGGGCAACTGCGGCAAGATCATGGGTGGCGTGGAGATCTTCCCCAAAGCCAAGATCGACGACGGAATCCTCGACGTCGTGATCCTGGCACCCGTCGGCCGCCTCGGCTGGCTGGGTGTGCTGGCCGGGGTCTTCGGCCGGAACAAGCCCAAGGACGCCTCGGTGGAATACTTTGCCGGAAAGTCAGCCGAGATCGAACTTGCCCACGAGCAGGATTTCCAGCTCGACGGTGACCCGCTCGGCAAGGCCAAGCACCTCAGCGTCACGGTGGAACCCGGCGCCCTCAGCATCCGGATGACGGCCATCTGACCCGCCGCCCGGACTAGTGGGGCCGGGCCCGGTCCGGCGCTCCGCCCGGGCTAGTGTGCGGCCCGGCGGTGCGCCAGGATCTCAGCGAGTTCGGCCAGCCGGTGCGCGCGGGCGGACTCGGCCGGCGTGAACGGCTCGCCGGGCCGGGAAAACGCGATGGGCCCGTGCCACGCAGTCGGGATTTTCAGGACAGTCCCGTCCGGGCCGCTTGGGGACGGCGCCTCGGGGTTGCCGGCGGCCGGTCCTGGCATGATCCGGGCCCGCAGCAGTTCCGCGACGGCCAGGGGCAGCTCCTCGGGGCTGGCGGCGATCCGGGCGGCCAGGCTCAGGGCACCGGTCTGCCCGTCGGCCATGGCCAGGGCGGTGGTGGGCCAGACGTGCGGATCCGCTCCGCCGCCCGCCCGCAGTGCCCGGAGCAGCTCGGCTTCGCGGACTTCACCCGGTGCCGAGAGCACAAACTCGTCCAGCACGCCGCCAGCCACGGGGTGGACATGAATGCTGAGGATGTTCGTGTTGAGTCCGGCCAGGGTCTGCGTCAGTTTTTGCAGCGATCCGGGCCTGTCCTTCAGGACGGTCCGCGCCCGCCACAGGGCAGGTGCAGCGACAAGCCGTTTGCGGTGGCGCAGGGCCGGAGCGTGCAGCCAGCTTCTGAGCATCCGGGCCGCCGAGGGTTCGGCCACCCAGATCACCAGGATGGTCGCGGTCATGGTCAGCACCAGGACCTTGGCAACGTACGGCAGGTGTGTTTCCACCACCGCCGCGTGCACCAGCAATTCGATCGGAAGCATCACGGCGATGTTGGCCAGGGTCAGCCGCGCCTTGGTCGGTTCGGGCATCTGGCCGCACACTTCGCAGCGCAGCTCGGACGTGGCCGGGGGCCGGGTCTTGCCCGGTGTTTTGCCTGGTGTTTTGGCCGGGGTCTTGCCTGGGGTCTTGCCTTCGGCGGTGCGCGTCATGCTCCCATGATTCCGGCCCCCTGTTTCGGCCGGATTGCCGCCTCGTGACGGTTTCGAACCAGCGCTGGAAAAGGCGCCTGCCTGGGCAGTGCAGCTAGCGCGTGGCGGCGTGGCGCGGACTGTCCTCGTCCACGAAGTCCGCCGCGTTTCCTACCGTATGGTCCACCGCGTTACCGTATTTCTCAACCGTCTTCTCGACGCCGGTGCGGCCGCCGTCGTGTTCCGTGCCGGCCAGTGTGCTGAGCAGGTCCCGGATCTCGGCCAGCAGCGCGGTGTCGGCCGGAATCGGCTCTTCCTCGGGCTCGGCTGCGCCGAGCCGGCTCTTGACCATGCGGTTGATCCGGTTCATGGGTGCCACGAAGATGAAGTAGACCACCGCGGCGGTGATGAGGAACGTCATGAAGGCCGTCACGACGGCGCCGATGTTGACGAAGGTCTTGTCGTTGCCTGGCCAGACGAAAAAGCCCAGGCCATGGGTCTCGACGCCGCCGGCCGCGGCGAGGACCGGGTTGACGATGTTTGACGTGAAGGCGCTGACCAAAGCAGTAAATGCGGTGCCGACCACGACGGCGATGGACAGTTCGATCACGTTGCCGCGCAGGATGAAATCCTTGAAGCCTTTGAGCATGGGGAACCTCCGGTTGTTTGCGTGATTCAACCGCTAGACGCTACCACCTCACGGTACGCCGAGCCGATCCCGATCAACGGGATTCGGTGCGTCAGCCGTTGGGGTTCCGGAGTAACATCCGTCGTGGATGCCAGTGACGCCGTCGTACCACTCCGACCGCTGCGAAAGGGGCCCCCACCCGTGAAGGCAAGCCCATGAATACATGCCATGAAGCCGTACGGCCGTGGACCGGGCGCCGTGACGTTGGCCCCGTGGGGTGGGCGCCGTGAAGATGTTCGCCGAGATGCTCACCATCGCGCCGGCCAACAAGGACCACCAGGTTGCCCTGCGCTGCGCCGTCGGCGTCTTCGTTCCGCTGATCACCCTGGTACTGCTGGACCGCCTCGACCTGGCAATCTTTGCCTCCTTCGGCGCCTTCACCGGAATCTATGGCCGGAATGAGCCGCACGCCAGGCGGCTGAGCCTCCAGGTGCGGGCCGGTGGCCTGATGCTCCTGGTGATGTTCCTGGCCGCCCTCACCGCGCGCGTGGACGCTCTTGCCGGGCTTTCGGCGGCAGGCACCACCTGGGTCCTGGTCGGGACCACAACGGTAGTGGCCGGCGCCTGTTCCCTCGTGGTCGCGTTGTGGCGCCTTCGCCCCTCCGGCTCGCTCTTCCATATCTTCGCGTTCGCGGCCATCGCCTCAATCCCGAACCAGCCGCCGTTGTGGCAGGCCATGCTGGTGGCGGTGCTCACGGCCGCGTTCTCCCTGCTCATCGGACAGTCATCGCGTGTGGCCAGGAGCCGCCGGACCCCGTGGGTGTGGCCGGAACCCGTGAGGCTGACGCCGGCTGAGAAGCGCGCCGCGTGGCAGGAAAGTGCGGGCTACCTCGTGGCGGCAGGCCTGGCAGGCACACTGGGAACCCTCGCCGGCGAATGGCTCGGGGTTGGCCACAACTACTGGGCGATGGTGGCCGCCGTCGTCCCGCTCGTGGGTCACACCACGCGGCACCGCGTCAGCCGGGGCCTGCAGCGCATCGCCGGCACCGCCCTGGGCCTGGTCCTGCTCGCCGGGATCCTGCTCCTGCAGCCGAACCCCTGGCAGACAGTGCTGGTGATCGCCGCGTGCCAGTTCGGGGCCGAAATGTTCATCGCGCGGCAGTACATGCTGGCGCAGGTCTTTGTCACGCCCCTGGCCCTGACGTCGACGCTGCTCGTCGCGCCCATCCCGCCGGGCATCCTGCTCCGCGACAGAATCATCGAGACGATCATCGGCGCCGCCGTCGGCATCGCCGTCGTGCTGGCGCCCGGCGCATGGCGACGCCTGGCGGGCCGCCGGGAAGCGGGGACCCCCGGGCGCCTGCGCTAGGAGCGCCCGACGCCGGCGCCGGTGCGGGACACTGCCGCGACGGTCTGCGGGACGAAGGCGAGGGCGAGGACAGCCAGGACCGCGGCGGCGGCGAAAACGTAGAAGCCCCACGGGTAGGCAATGCCGGCGGCCACGAGTGCGCCGGTGACCGCCGGGCCCAAAATGGCTCCCAGCCTGCCCACGCCGGCGGCGAAGCCCAGTGCGGTGCCGCGCAGCCGGACCGGGAAGAGCTGGCTGACCCAGGCGTAGACCAGGACCTGGGAGCTGAAGACGAAGACGCCGGTGACAAACACGGCGGCATAGAGGACGAGTTCGTTCTGGATCTGGATGCTGAGCGCGGCGAGGAACACGGCGGAGAGGCCAAACCAGAGCAGAACGATCCTCTTGGTGCCGTGCCGGTCCGCCAGGACCCCGGCGATCAATAGGCCCACCACAGCGCCCACGTTGAGGACCAGGAGCAAGGCGAGGCCGGCATTCAGGCTGTAGCCGGCGGAGGCCATGAGCTGCGGCAGCCAGGTGTTCAGGCCGTAGACCAGCAGCAGGCCCATGAAGGACGCCACAGCCACGCCGGCTGCGATCAGCGGGTAGGGCTTGCGGCGCAGATCCCGGAAGCTGGCGCGTTCTTCGGCGGCCGGGGCCGCGGCCTCGGCGGGGTTGCCAGCCCGGGCAGGGCTGCCGGCCTGGACTGTGCCGGCCAGGGCCGGGGCCTTGGCGGCTGCGGGGATGTGGTGCACCGGCGGCAGGGTCTCCGGCAGCTTGAACCACAGGAAGGGGACCAGGGCAAAACCGGCCAGGCCACCCACTACAAACATGGTCCGCCAGCTTGGGATCACCATGAGGGCCAGGAACGCGGTAGCCACGGCTCCGACGTGGTAACCGGTCATGGTCCGGGTGGTGGACTTTCCGGCCGTTCCGGCAGGTGCGTAGTCGTTCATGTAGGCCAGTGCGGCGGGCAGGCAGGCGCCCAGGCCCAGGCCGGCCAGCAGCCGGAACGTGCTGAACAATGCCACGTTGGGTGCGAAGACGACGGCGATGGTGAAGATGGAGAACCACGTCACGCAGGCCACCAGCAGGTTCCGCCGGCCCAGGCGGTCCGAGAGCGGGGCGATGAAGAGTGCGCCGAGCCCCACGCCCACCAGGGAGATGGTTGCCGCGAACGTTGCCCCGACTGCGTCGAAACCAAGTTCCTGCGACTTGATGAGGGTCGGAATGACGGTGCCGAGGACCACCAGGTCAAAGCCGTCCAGCACCATGGCCAGCCAGCAGAGCCACACGGGCCACCGTGATTTGTTTTCCAATGACGACATTGACATTGCTACCTCAGCGCTAGTATTTACGTGATTCCGTGTGCCCGGCCGGTGCCGGCCGGCCTCTTCCTATTGTGAGAGTTCTATCACCCGAGGGTGTTGCGTGGGACACTTAAAACCATTCAACGGAAGGGGCATGGTGGCCAATTCGAACTCCGGCGACTCAGTGGTGGACCGCGTCCTGCGGCTGATCGCCGCTTTCCCGGAGGGTGTCACGGCATTGCAGCTCTCGGAGTTGGCCGCGAGGGCGCAACTTCCCGTGACCACTGCGCACCGGCTGGTCCGGCAGCTTGCAGGACACGGACTGCTCGACGTCGGCCCCGGCGGCTCGGTCAGCCTGGGCCTTCGGCTCTGGGAACTCGCCAACCGCAGTTCGCCCACGCTTGAGCTCCGCCAGGCGGCCCTGCCGTTCATGGAGGACATCCAGCAGGTGCTGAACCAAAACGTGAATCTTGCCGTGCTGGACGGCGCTGAAGTGCTCTTCGTGGAGCGGCTGTCCCGCCGGGGCTCCGCAGTCAACCGTGCGCAGGTGGCCGGCCGGATGCCCGTGCACGTGTCCTCCGCAGGACTGGTGCTGATGGCCAACCAGCCCCGCACGGTCCAGGCCGAGTACCTCGAAGAGTTCAGTGACCCGGCCGGGAGGCTGGCCGCTGCCGACCTCCGCAGCCTCCTTGATGAGGCCGTCCGCCAGGGCTATGCGCAGCTGGCCGGCGTCGTAGATCCGGACACGTGGGGGATTGCCGTCCCCGTGCTGGACCGCCGGAAGCGGGCTGTGGCGGCCCTCGGCGTCGTCGTTCCACTCCGGGAGATGCGCCTGCAGGCGCTGGTCCCAGCCCTCCAGACCGCAGCCCGCGGCATCGGGCGGCGGCTTGGCGAGCCCCGCGAGACCGTCGGATTCCATTCAACGGCATCCGTGTAACGGGCATCACGCCTGCGGGAGCACACTGTTAGCCGGACCACGAATACGGCTCCGGGCCCGCCCGGACCCCGCGACGAAGCGAGACGCACATGGCACAGCGGAAAGTCATCACCACCCAGGTAGCGATCATGGGTGCCGGCCCGGCCGGGCTCATGCTGTCCCACCTGCTGGCCAAGGCCGGCATCGAATCCACCGTCGTCGAACTCCGCAGCCACCAGGAGATCTCCGAAACGGTCCGCGCCGGCATCCTGGAGCACGGCTCGGTCAACCTGCTCGTTGACAGCGGTGTCTCCGACCGCGTGCTGCGCGACGGCGACCGCCACGACGGCATCGAACTGCGCTTCAATGGTGAAAGCCACCGGATCGACTTTCAGGACCTCGTCGGCGAATCGGTCTGGCTCTACCCGCAGACGGATGTGTTCCTGGATCTCTCGGCACGCCGGAAGGCCGACGGCGGGGACGTCAGGTACGGGGTCAAGGAGGCCACCGTCCATGACATCGAGGCCGAGCCCAAGGTCTGGTTCACGGATGAGGACGGCATCGAATACGAGCTCCAGGCCGACTTCATCGCCGGCGCGGACGGTTCACGCAGCCACTGCCGCCAGCAGATCCCCGAGGCGCGGCGCAAACGGTACTTCCACGAATATCCCTTCGCCTGGTTCGGCATCCTGGCCGAGGCGCCGCGCAGCTCAGACGAGCTGATCTACGCCAACTCGGAGAACGGCTTCGCCCTGATCAGCCAGCGCACCGAGACGGTCCAGCGGATGTACTTCCAGTGCGACCCCAACGAGGACGTCAACAACTGGGACGAAGACCGCATCTGGGACGCCTTCCGGAGCCGCGTCAACGGCAACGGCTTCGAGGTGAAGGAAGGACCCGTGATCGACAAGACCGTCCTGAAATTCCGCAGCTTTGTCCAGGCCCCCATGCGGCACGGCAAGCTGTTCCTCGCCGGCGACGCCGCGCACACGGTGCCGCCCACCGGGGCCAAGGGGTTGAACCTGGCGCTGAACGACGTCAAAGTCCTCTTCGAAGGATTCGACAGCTTCTATTCCACCGGCTCAACCGCGCTCCTGGATGCCTACAGCGACCGTGCCGTTGGCAGGGTGTGGAAGGCCCAGCAGTTCTCCTACTGGATGACTTCCATGCTGCACACGGCCGCCGACGCCGACGACTTTTCCCGTGCCCGCCAGCTTGGCGAGCTCCAGTCCGTGGTGTCATCCCGCCATGGTCGCGCCTATCTCGCGGAGGCTTACACGGGCTGGCCGGACGCGCGTTAGGGCCCTGCCCGGCGTCCTGCCGGAAGGTCCTGCGGCGATGCATTTTTCCATCGACAGCCACCGGGGCCAGGACTACCCTTGAACCGTCCCAGCATGACCCGACAAAGATGACGGAGAGGTGCACGATCATGGGAACCGCAGAGAATGTTGAACTGGTCCGACGCGGGTACACGGCCTTCAACGCAGGGGATATGGCGACCCTCAGCGAAATGTTCGCGGAGGACGCAGTCTGGCACGTTGCCGGAAGCGGCGTGCTGTCCGGAACCAAGCAGGGCCGGGACGCGATCCTGGCGTACTTCGGGGAACTGGGAGCGCGCACCCAGGGTTCCTTCCAGGCAGACCTCGAGGACATCGTCGGCGGGGAAAACTACACGGTCGCCATCCAGAAAACCCGCGCACAAAACAACGGCAAGACCTTGGACATGGCCACCGTCATCACGTTTGTGGTCCGCGACGGAAAGATCAGGGAAGGGCGGGAGTTCTTCGAGGATACGGCCAAGGCAGACGATTTCTGGACCTGACCAAACAACCCGTCCGGCCGAACTTAGTCCTGATCCAGTGTCTCGGTGAGGTGGTGCGTCGGAATCCGGTCCCGGTCATAGGTGATTTCGGTGTATCCGTGCGGCTCCGGCTTCCCGGTGGGGCTCAGGTTCACGAATATGATCTCCTCAATCGTGAGGATGCTTCGCCGCGTGATCATGTTCCGGACCTCGGCGCGCATGGTCAGCGACGTCCGGCCGAAGCGGGTAGCGGTCAGGCCCATTTCGATCAGGTCGCCCTGGACGGCGGAGCTGACGAAGTTGATTTCCGAGATGTACTTGGTGACGGCCCGGCCGTTGCCCAGCTGCAGGATGGCGTAAATGGCAGCCTCTTCGTCGATCCACTTCAGCAGGCTCCCGCCAAACAGGGTGCCATTGGCGTTGAGGTCCTCTGGCCGCACCCATTTGCGGGTGCGGAAAGTGATGTCGGCCGATTCCATAGTGCGAGGCTAGCCCACTCCGTGACGGACCGGCGTTCTGTGACGGTGCCGGTTGACGGTGCCGGTCTGCGGTGCAGCGTGGCCTTACGCCATGGCGGTGTGAGCGGCGCTGTGCGAATCGATCGGCTTCGCGTAGCAGTATGAGTGCGCCACGCCGATATACGGTCCGAAGTTCGGCACCGAGACGAAGCCCGAGTTCTCGTAGAACTGCCGTCCGTCGGTCTGCACCGAGCCAGCCTCCGCAGTCAGTGTGGTGATCCCCAGCGCGTGGGCGTGGGCTTCGAGGGCCGCCAGGATGGAGCTCGCCACACCAGAGCCCCGGGTGTAGGGCAGCACGTAGAGGCGTTTGATTTCGGCCGTCCGGGCGTCCAGCATGCGAAGCCCTCCGCAGCCCACCGGCTGGCCGGAAGCCTTGTCATGTGCCACCAGGAACACCGCCGTGTCCGCTTCCGACGGCGGCGGGCCGGGTTCGTGGTCGGGTCGGCCGAAGCGGGCCTCGAGTTCCGCCTGCTGGGCGGCCCTTAGGTCCGCGCCGACCGGGTTCGCCCAAGTGACCTGACGGATGTTGAGCCGCGGGTTGGTCTGCATGACTGCCTCGATTCGCCGAAGTGTTATGCAGTCTAAGGCTAGGCACCAGCGGTTTCGGCTGTGTTTCCTGCCGGTAAGCGTTTCGCTACGCCTGACGGCCGGTGGGATCCTCCGCCGTCGGATCCGCCAGCGCAAGGCCGCCCACGGGGCTGTCGTCCCAGTGGATGAGCTCCCAGCCGGTATCGGGATCGCCGTCCAGTGCCACGATTCCGGTATTGTCCAGCGCGTGTTTGATGGCAAAGTCCGGTTCGATGTTGCCCGCCCGCAGGCCGGCCCACACCCGGATGGCCGCGCCGTGGCTGACCACGGCTACGGATCCTGAGTTTCCCGCGCCGTTTTCCCGCGCCGCGATCTTGGCCATCGCGGCGTCATAGCGCTCGAAGAAGTCCCGGCCGCTGGGACCGGCCGGCATCCGGCGGTCCAGATCGCCGTCCGCCCAGGAAAAAATGGTGCCCATGTACCGCTTGTGCGATTCGTGGTCCGTCATCTTCTCCAGAGACCCGGCTTCGATCTCGTGAATGCCTTGGAGCACCTCGATTTCCAGCCCGTGCACGCGGGCGAGGGGCGCGGCCGTGATCTGCGTACGGATCAGGGTGGAGGCGTAGAGGGCATGGACCCGCTCGTTCGCCAGGGCACGGGACAACGCCTCGGCCTGGCGTTCGCCGAGTTCTGTCAGGCCGGGCCCCGGATGCGCCGTGTCCAGCTGGCCCAGAACATTGCCGGGCGTCTGGCCATGGCGGATGAGCAGGAGCCTCATTTGAGGTGGTCCACCAGCTGGTCGGCGATGCCCGTGTACTTGCCAGGGGTCAGGGCCAGCAGCCGGGCCTCGGCGTCGGCGGACAGGCCGAGCCCCTGGACGAATTCCTGCATCCGGGCAGCGTCCACGCGCTGCCCGCGGGTCAGGTCCTTGAGCCGCTCGTAGGGGTTCTCCATGCCTTCGACGCCGGCGATGGCCTCGGCGCGCATGACCATCTGGATGGCCTCGCCGAGGACTTCCCAGTTCGTGTCCAGGTCCGCGGCCAGCACCTCCTCGGCAACCTTGAGCCGGTCCAGGCCCTTGGCGACGTTCGAGATGGCGAGCAGCGAGTGGCCGAACGCCACGCCGATGTTGCGCTGCGAGGAGGAGTCGGTGAGGTCGCGCTGCCAGCGGGAGGTCACCAGGGTGGAGCCCAGCACGTCCAGCAGGCCGGAGGAGATCTCCAGGTTGGCCTCGGCGTTTTCGAAGCGGATCGGGTTCACCTTGTGCGGCATGGTCGAGGAACCGGTGGCGCCCGCCACCGGGATCTGCACGAAGTAGCCGATCGAGATGTAGCTCCAGATGTCGGTGCAGACGTTGTGCAGGATGCGGTTGAAACGCGCGACGTCGGCATAGAGTTCGGCCTGCCAGTCGTGGCTTTCGATTTGGGTGGTCAGCGGGTTCCAGGTCAGGCCGAGGCCTTCGACGAAGCCCTTGGAGACGTTTTCCCAGTCGGCGCCGGGGACGGAGGCAACGTGGGCCGCGTAGGTGCCGGTGGCGCCGTTGATCTTGCCGAGGTACTCGGTCCGGGCAATCCGGTCCAGCTGCCGGGTGAGGCGGTGCGCGAAGACGGCCAATTCCTTGCCCAGCGTGGTGGGAGTGGCGGGCTGGCCGTGGGTGCGGGAGAGCATCGGCACCGCGCGGTTGGCCTCGGCCATGGCGCTGATCTGCGCAACGAGGGCGCGGGCCGCGGGCAGCCACACGTCCTCCACGGCTCCCTTGACGCCCAGGGCGTAGGAGAGGTTGTTGATGTCCTCGGAGGTGCAGCCGAAGTGCACCATGGCGGTCAGGTGGTTGATGCCGATGCCGGGCAGGCGGCGGCCGATGTAGTACTCCACGGCCTTGACGTCGTGTACCGTGACAGCCTCGATCTCGGCCAGTTCGGTGACGGATGCGGCGTCGAACTCCGTGACAATCGCGCGCAGCTGCTGCTGCTGATCCGCCGTGAGCGGGCCGGCGCCGGGCAGGACGCTGTTGGCGGTCAGGTGGATCAGCCATTCAACCTCGACGGCGACCCGGTCGCGGTTCAGGGCCGCCTCGGAGAGGTAGTCCACCAGCGGCGCGACGGCGGACTGGTAGCGGCCATCCAGCGGGCCGAGCGCGATCTGGTGGTCGGACGCGGCGAGGGCCAGGCGTCCGGATGGCGTGCGGGTATCAGCTGTGGCGGCAGTTTCAGGCATGTGCCGATTCTTTCACGAAGTGCCGCCGGGCCTTAAGCGCACCTGTTCTTATGACAGTGCCGCATGAATTTCCCGGGCCGACGCCGACCGCCGTCCGGGGCGTTGTCCACATAGCGGGGCGGTGGGCTTCAGCCGGTCCTGGCCGCCCGTTAGCGTCGGGTCCATGAGTAGTGGGATGTCACCAAGTAGTGGGATGTCGCCGGGTAGTTGGATGTCACCAAGTAGTGGGATGTCGCCGGGTAGTTGGATGTCACCAAGTAGTGGGATGTCACCCGGACCGGCGGGCAGCGTTGCTGTTCTTGGCGTGACGGCCGCCGATGCCCTCGAGTGTGCTTCGCGCAGTTATGAAGTCCAGCAGCTCGCGGCGCGCGTCGCGAGGTGCGCCGATGAGGCGGACGGGGTGCTGGCCAACCTCTCGCGCCTGGAACTGCAGACGTGGCAGTCGCCGGCTGGCCGCGCTTACCGGCTGACGTTGTCCCTGCACGCGGCGGCGCTGCGCCGAAGCCGGGACTCCCTGCTCGACGCCGTGACAGTGGTGCTCCGGCATGCGCGGAACGTGACGCTTGCGGACCGGACCGGCCCCTGATGGCCGAGGTGACGCCTGCAGGCTCCGGCGGCACGCCCGGGGTTTCCGCGCCACCGGCCGACGGCAGCCTTCGCATCCGGGGCGGAATCGGAGGGGTGAGCTTCCAGTTCGAGGAACTGCTGGCGGGCGCCGCCGCACTGGACGGGCTGGTCCGGCAATTGCAATGGGTTGAAATCGAGGCCGACGCCGTCCGGCGCGCACTGTTCCCTTACCAGTCCGACTCCTATGCCAGCGGCAGCAACGCCATCATCGCCGTGGGGGAGGCCGGCCGGGATGTCGGCCGCGTCCGGTCAGAACTCCAGCGCATCGGAGACGACGTCCGTGCCAGCCACCGCGAGTACGAATATGCCGAGGCCCGGAATGCCCTGCTGCTGCGGATGGGACTGCACGGCCCGGAGTACGGCGCATCGCCGGTACCCTTCGCCCTGCCCGGGATGCGCGGCGCCGTTGAAGACTGGGTCGCCACGGCGCCCCGGAACCTCGCTGTGCTGCTTGGCCTGCCCTTGCCCCTGGCCGCCGTGGCCGGGGCAGTCAGCGGGCCCACTGATGTCCGCCGGCTGGTCCGGGACGCCTCGGACGCCCCGGGACTCGCGTTCCTCAAGCCCCGGCCCGTCGACATCGTGGGCCGGGAGACGTTTTCGGCCAACGTCGACCTCTCGCCGGCCGGGCTGCTGCGGCGGGCCGGAGCAGTGGGAGAACAGGGCGGCCGGATCGAGGTCATCAAGGCCGACGGCGGGGGCCGGCCCGCGTGGGTGGTGATCATTCCCGGGACGCAGCAGGGCACCCTGCCGGAAGGCACCAACCCCTTTGATCCAGCCGGAATCGCCGAGGCCCTGGGCTACGACTCGGCATCAACCGCCGACGCAATCCGTCAGGCCTTGCGGCAGGCGGGAGCCCAGGCCGGCGACCAGCTGGTGGCCGTCGGCTACAGCCAGGGTGGGATCCACGCGATGAATTTGAGCAAAGACCGCGCCGTCCTGGCCGAGTACGATCTCAAGTTTGTGCTGACCGCGGGTTCTCCGGTTGGCGGCATCAACCCGGAGCCGGGAATCCGCAGCCTGCACCTGGAACATGAGCAGGACTGGGTGCCCGGGGCAGACGGGCTGGCCAATCCGGATACCAGGGACCGGGTGACCGTGACCCTCACGAACCCGCTGGCCATTCCGGCTCTTACGGACTTCGGTCTGGGGCCAGGGCACCGGCTGGAGAATTATGCCGACGGGGCCGCCCTCATTTCGGCGAGCCGGGACAACACGCTGCGGGACTCCACGGCGGCCCTGGCGGCAGTCGTCGGGACAGGAGGGACGGCGACGGTGACCCGGTTTTCGTTCCGGCGCGAGGGCCGGCCGGCGCAGCGGGAAACGCGCGCAACCCCGGGACAGCGTGACGGCCCGGGGGAGTCTAGCGATCGAGGGCGGGAAGGAAGCTGGCCACGAGGGACACCACGCTGATGATGATGGCGGCGAAAACCGCGGTCCAGAAGAACGAGTCGATGGTGAAGTGCACAGTGGTGTAGCTGCTGATCCAGGACGTCAGGTAGAGCATGGCAGCGTTGATGACCACCGTGAACAGGCCCAGGGTGAGGATGGTGATCGGAAGAGACAGGATGCTCACGATGGGCTTGACGAAGGCATTGACAAGGCCAAAGATCAAGCCGATGAACAGGTAGCCCAGCACAACGTTGATGGTGCCGTCGCCCTGGGTCGAAATATCCAGGCCGGTGAGGATCCAGCAGGCGATTGCCAAGGCCAGCCCGTTGATGATGACTCGTACGATGAATGAGCGCATGGCCCCATGCTGTCATACGCCCGGCCGCAGCGGCAGGGACCATCACCCCCCAGCAGCGCAACGGCATCCCGCCACAGCGGCGGCGACCCGAAGTAGGCTAGTGGGCATGACTTCATCAGAGAACCCGGCCGGGGGCATCAGGCCCCGTCCGGTGGTAGACCTCCTGCCCCGCTATGCGGCAGGCAAACCGCCCGTCCCCGTGGAGGGCCTGGTCAGCTACAAGCTTTCCTCGAACGAAAACCCGCTGCCCCCGATCCCTGCAGTGCAGCAGGCCATCGCGGCGCAGACTGACTTCAACCGGTATCCCGACCCGCTGAGCAGCAAGCTGCGTGAATCGCTCGCCCGCTTCCTGGATGTTCCCGCCGAGGACATCGTCACGGGTGCCGGCAGCCTCGGCGCCTTGAACCAGCTGCTGACTACTTTCGCCGGCCAGAACGACGACGGCAAAGCCGACGAAGTCATTTACGCGTGGCGCTCGTTCGAGGCCTACCCGATCTGCGTCGGGCTGGCGGGCGCCGAGAGCGTCCGCATCCCGCTGACAGCCGACGGGCGGCATGACCTGGAGGCCATGGCCGCCGCAGTTACCGCGCGGACCAGGATGATCCTGCTGTGCACGCCCAACAACCCGACCGGCCCCATCCTGACGTCTGAGGAAACGGAGCGCTTCATCAAGGCCGTTCCCGCCGACGTCGTGGTGGTCATCGATGAGGCCTACCAGGAATTTGTGCGGGCCGATGACGCTGTGGACGGCATCGCGATGTACCGCAAGTACCCCAACGTCGTGGTCCTCCGGACGTTTTCGAAGGCGCACGGCCTCGCAGGACTCCGCGTGGGCTACAGCGTCTCCCGACCGGAACTGACACAGCACCTGCGGGTCGCCGCCACACCCTTCGCGGTGTCCCAAATCGCCGAAACGGCTGCGGTCACCTCACTCGACCACTTCGCCGATGTTGTAGAAAGGGTACAAAGCCTGGTTGACGAGCGGGACCGGGTCACGGCCGGACTGCGGGAACTCGGATGGTTCATTCCGGAGGCCCAAGGCAATTTCGTCTGGCTCAACCTGGGCGCGAACAGTGCGGAATTCGCCGCCCTGGCGGCGGAACGGGCGCTGTCCGTGCGTGCCTTCGGCGACGAGGGCGTGCGGGTCAGCATCGGCGAAGCGGAGGCCAACACCCGGTTCCTGGAGCTCTGTGCGATCTATACAAAACCGCCACGGCGTTCCTAGCGCTTAACATGACGGGTCCTGGCCGCCCCGTGCGGATAAAGTAAGGACGAGTAAGCCAAAATATATGCCGGATGCGGAATGTATTCCCAGCCCGGCATATATCCCAGCGATTGCGGCGCATTCGGATGCGGCAAGCAAGGAGACGGTATGGGCGCCACACATCTGCCCTCTACCGAGTTCGACGGAACCGAGATGGATGACCAGCTCGAGGCGGAAGCCGAGGCCCAACTGGGCGCCCCGGCCGAGCCGATGGTGCAGCTGCTGGGCCCCGACGGCACCCTGGGCTCTGATCCGGTTTTCTCGAAGTACGCCGAAAGGCTCGATCCGGGCACGCTGCGCGGTTTCTATGCAGACATGGCCAAGATCCGCCGCTTCGACGTGGAAGCCACCGCCCTGCAGCGGCAGGGCCAGCTGGCCCTGTGGGTTCCGCTCACGGGCCAGGAGGCTGCCCAGATCGGCTCCGGCCGGGCCAGCCAGCCGCAGGACTACATCTTTCCGACCTACCGCGAGCACGGCGTGGCCCTTACCCGCAATGTGGACCTGGCCGAGTTGCTGCGTCAGTTCCGGGGCGTCTCCAACGGCGGTTGGAACCCGAAGGACACGAACTTCCACGTCTACACGCTGGTCCTGGCCGCCCAGACCCCGCACGCCGTCGGCTACGCCATGGGCATCCAGCGGGACCAGAAGCTGGCGGCAGCCAACGCGATCGCCAGTGGTGAAACGGGACAGGCCGCGGAGCCGAAGGCCGCCGTCATGGTCTACTTCGGCGACGGCGCCAGCTCCGAAGGGGACGTCCACGAATCCATGGTGTTCGCCTCGTCCTACCAGGCGCCCGTGGTCTTCTTCTGCCAGAACAACCACTGGGCCATCTCCGTGCCGACTTCAGTGCAGACGCGCATCCCGCTCGCCAACCGCGCCAAGGGCTACGGCTTCCCCGGCATCCGGGTGGACGGCAATGACGTGATCGCCGTGCACGCCGTCACGGAGTGGGCGCTGGAGCAGGCCCGCGAAGGCAACGGTCCCGTGCTGATCGAGGCGTTCACCTACCGCGTCGGGGCGCACACGACGGCCGATGACCCCACCAAGTACCGTGAATCCGCCGAGGAAACCGTGTGGCGGGCCAAGGATCCGCTGGAACGCCTGGAAAAGTACCTCCGCGCCGAGGGCCTCGCGGACGACGCCTTCTTCGAGAAGGTCAGGGCCGACGGCGACGAGCTCGCCGCCTATGTCCGCAAGACCACCCACGACCTGGAAACCCCGGACATCCGGACCGCCTTCGCCAACACGTACGTGGAGGCGCACCCGCTGGTGGCCGAGGAGCTGGCCTGGTTCGAGGAATACAGCGCAGGGTTCGCCGACCAGGCGGAACCCGCCGGAGCAGAGACAGGGGCCCAGTAATGACCACCATGACCATTGCGAAGGCCATCAACGAGGGCCTGCGCGCGACGCTGAACAACAACCCCCGCTCGCTGCTCATGGGCGAGGACATCGGAGCCCTCGGCGGCGTCTACCGCGTCACGGACGGGCTGATCGCCGAATTCGGCGCCGACCGCGTGGTGGATACCCCGCTGGCCGAATCCGGCATCATCGGCACTGCGATCGGACTTTCCCTGCGCGGCTACCAGCCGGTCTGCGAGATCCAGTTCGACGGCTTCGTGTTCCCCGGGTTCAACCAGATCACCACCCAGCTGGCCAAGATGCACTCGCGCAGCAACGGCAACCTGACCGTTCCGGTCGTCATCCGCATCCCGTACGGCGGCGGCATCGGCTCGATCGAGCACCACTCCGAATCGCCGGAGGCGCTGTTCGCCCACACGGCCGGCCTGCGCATCATCACGCCGTCCAACCCGCACGATGCCTACTGGATGATCCAGCAGGCCGTCGACTGCCAGGATCCCGTGATCGTCTTCGAGCCCAAGCGCCGCTACTGGCTCCGGGGCGAGGTGGACACCGAGACCCCCGGCGCGTCCGCGGACCCCTTCAAAGCGCATGTGCTCCGCGAGGGAACCGACGCCACCGTCGTCGTCTACGGGCCGCTGGTGCCCGTGGCCCTCGCTGCGGCTGAGGCCGCCGCCGAGGACGGCCACAGCGTCGAGGTAATCGACCTCCGTTCCATCTCGCCGATCGACTTCGACACCGTCACGGCGTCGGTTCGGAAGACCGGCCGGCTGATCGTGGCCCACGAGGCCCCCACGTTCGGCGGCATCGGCGGCGAAATTGCCGCCCGGATCAGCGAACGGGCATTCCACTCGCTGGAGGCCCCCGTCATCCGTGTCGGCGGATTCCACATGCCCTATCCCGTGGCCAAGGTCGAAGAAGACTACCTGCCGGACATCGACCGCATCCTTGAGGCGCTCGACCGCGCCCTGGCGTACTGACGAGGACCCATGACGCTCAATAAGTTCAACCTTCCCGACGTCGGCGAAGGGCTGACGGAGGCCGAAATCGTCGCCTGGAAGGTCAAGGCCGGCGATACCGTTGCCATCAACGACGTCCTGTGCGAGATCGAGACGGCCAAGTCCCTGGTGGAACTGCCCTCACCGTTCGCGGGGACTGTCACGGAGCTGCTGGTTTCCGAGGGAGTCACGGTGGAAGTCGGCACGCCGATCATCAGCGTGAGCGACGCCGCCGAAGCCCCGGCACCTGAGGCCCCCTCACCTGCCGCCCCAGCATCCGAAGCCCCGGCTCCGACTGTCGCAGCACCCATGTACGGCACCCTGCCGGCCGACACGTCCGATGCCGGCGAGGCAGCCGGCCGCCCGGCCGCGGGTCCGCTGGTGGGATCCGGCCCCAAGGCCGACGCCGTCAAGCGCCGCCGGCGGATCTCCGCCCCGCCGGCCCAAGCAGGCTCCAGTGCAGCCGCCCCGGCGGCCGAGCCTAAAGAAGCCCAGGACACCTGGACCGGCCCGGCCGGCGAGACGGCCGCCGTCGGCCGCCCAACTGGCGAGACCGCCGACGTGACCGCCGTTCCGACCACTGCGGCATCGGCCGGCGCTGCCGACGCCTTTGACCTGCGCCCCACCTTGGGCGGCGCCATCAGCGGCCTGGTCGGCAAGGTGCTGGCCAAGCCGCCGGTCCGCAAGATCGCCCGGGACCTCGGGATCAACCTGGCCGACGTCGTACCCACCGGAGCCCGCGGCGAGGTGACCCGCGAGGACCTGGTGAGCTACCAGGCCCAGCGCGACGCCGAGGTGGACCAGGCGGACTCGTTCTGGGGCAAATCCGGCCGCCCGCAGGACCAGCGGATCGAACGCATCCCGGTCAAGGGGGTCCGCAAGGCCACCGCAAAGGCCATGGTGGAATCGGCATTCTCAGCACCGCACGTCAGCATCTTTGTGGACGTCGACGCCAGCCGCACCATGGAATTCGTCAAGCGCCTGAAGGCCTCCCGCGACTTCGAAGGCGTCAGGGTCTCCCCGCTGCTGATCCTGGCCAAGGCAGTCATCTGGGCCGCGGCGCGAAACCCGAGCGTCAACGCGACCTGGGTGGACAACCCGGACGGCAGCGATTCCGCGGAGATCCACGTCAAGCACTTCATGAACCTGGGCATCGCCGCAGCCACGCCCCGCGGCCTGATGGTGCCGAACATCAAGAACGCCCAGGACCTCTCGCTCAAGCAGTTGGCCCTGGCCCTGAACGAGCTCGCCACCACGGCGCGGGCCGGCAAGACCCAGCCCGCCCAGATGCGGGGCGGCACGCTCACCGTGACCAACATCGGCGCCCTTGGGATCGACACCGGCACGCCGATCATCAACCCGGGCGAGGTCGCGATCGTGGCGTTCGGCACCATCAAGCAAAAGCCCTGGGTCCTGGACGGCGAAGTCATTCCGCGCTGGATCACAACCCTCGGCGGCTCCTTCGACCACCGCGTGGTGGACGGGGACCTCTCGGCCCGATTCATGGCCGACGTCGCCGCCATCCTCGAAGAGCCGGCACTGCTACTGGACTAAACAGCCGGGCCAGCCGGGAAACCAGCCGGAAACGACGGAACCCCGCCGCTGAACGAGTCAGCGGCGGGGTTCTGCCTTTGTCAGGCGGGTCTGTTTCCGGCGGGCCCGTGTCAGACCGGGTCTGGTCGGGCCGACTGGCCGGGCCGGCTCAGTTTCCCGAGTAGGCGGCCAGCACCTGGGCCATCGCGGGATCGCCGCTCAAACTGGCCAGGGCCGCGGAGGCGGCAAACATCAGGCCCGCGAGTCCTACGCTGCACGCGCTGATCCCGGTGAGGAATTTCCAGTCCTCGCGGAGCACGCTGCGGACGGTGTCGGGCATGCGCAGGCCCGGCGCAATCAGGTTGGGGGCGCTGTCGGTTGAGCCGTCATCCAGGAACGCCACAACGCGCCCGGCACCGCGGTCCACGCGCATGGCACTGATGTGGTTGCCGTGACGGGCCAGCAGGATGTCGTGGCCAACCAGTTGGCGGCGCTGAAGAGTGAGCATTGGGGTTCCCTCGGTAGGTGGGGTTTGTGGATGTCCGCACCATCGCAGGGCACTTCCCATTTTACCGAGCCGCTCCGGCCCGGGAATCAAAACGGTGGTGAAGCTGCCCACGGGGCCGGGTGATCCTCGTCAAGTCGGAACACAGCCAAGTCCGAACACAGCCAAGCCCGCGCACAGCCAAGTCAGCGCCATCCTGTCCCGGAGCCGCACCACGGCACTAGAGTGGCACCAGCCGCCGACAGCCCGGGCGGACGCGGATCAAAGGAGATGTTGCGTGTTTTCAAGCCCGTACCCCGACGTCGATGTTCCCAGTCTCAGCATTTACGACTACCTCTTCGGCAGCCTGGCGGAGGAGGACCTGGACCGGGTCGCCGTCGTCGACGGTGCCAGCGGTGCGGAAACCACGTACCGTACGCTCCGCGGGCAGATTGATGCCCTGGCCGGTGCGGTGGCCGCCCAGGGCCTCGGCGTGAACGGCGTGGCGGCCATCCTGTGTCCCAACATCCCCGCCTTTGCCACCGTCTTCCACGGCCTGCTGCGGGCGGGCGCCACGGTCACCACCATCAATTCGCTGTACACGGCGGACGAGATCGCCAACCAGCTCACCGACGCCGGTGCGGACTGGCTGTTCACGGTCTCGGCGCTGCTGCCCGCCGCCCGGGAGGCAGCCGAAACGACGGGGATCCCGGCGTCGCGGCTCGTGGTGCTCGACGGCGCCGACGGCCACCCCGCGCTGGCCGACCTGCTCGCCGCAGGCGCCCCGGCGCCGAGCGTCTCGTTCGATCCCGCTACCCATGTGGCCGTGCTGCCCTACTCGTCCGGCACCACCGGCAGGCCGAAGGGCGTCATGCTCAGCCACCGAAACCTGGTCGCCAACGTGGAACAGTCCCGGGGACTGCTCGACGTCGGTCCCGAGGACCGGCTGATGGCGCTGCTTCCGTTCTTCCACATCTACGGGCTGACCGTCCTGCTGAACCTCGCACTGCGCCAGCGGGCCAGGCTCGTCACCATGCCCAGGTTTGATCTGCCCGAGTTCCTGCGGATCATCCAGGACCACCGGTGCAGCTACCTGTTCATCGCGCCTCCCGTGGCCGTGGCGCTGGCCAAGCACCCGCTGGTTGCCGAGTACGACCTCACCTCGGTGCACACCACGCTCTCCGGCGCCGCGCCACTGGACGGGGAGCTGGGCAGCCGCCTGGCCGAACGCCTCGACTGCCGGGTGCTGCAGGGCTACGGCATGACAGAGATGAGCCCGGTATCGCACCTCATTCCGCGCGACGTCCGTGACGTCCCCGTCAGTTCGGTCGGATACACCGTGCCAAACATGCAGTGCCGCCTGGTGGACCCGGCCACGGGGGAGGACATCCCCGTTCCGGCAGAGGGAACCAGCGCGCCGGGGCACCTGTTGTGCCGCGGGCCGAACGTGATGCTCGGCTACCTGAACCGGCCGCAGGAAACCGCGGACGCCCTGGACGCGGACGGCTTCCTGGAGACCGGGGACATCGCCATGGTGCGGGCGGACGGCGTTGTGACGATCGTGGACCGGCTCAAAGAACTGATCAAGTACAAGGGCTACCAGATCGCCCCGGCGGAGCTTGAGGCGCTGCTCCTCACCCACCCCGGGATCGCCGACTCGGCGGTGATCGGATTCCTCGACGCCGACGGCCAGGAAGTGCCCAAGGCGTTCGTGGTGCGCCAGCCCGGCGCGGACGGCGACGCCTTGGACCTGGAGGCTGTCATGGCCTTCGTGGCGGCCAAGGTGGCGCCGTTCAAGAAGATCCGCCGCGTGGAGTTTATCGAGGCCGTGCCGAAGTCCGCCTCAGGAAAGATCCTGCGGCGGATGCTCAAGGTCGCCGAGCCGGCCGCGGCGCCAGACCCGGTGCCCGGCGCCGCGCCGGGGAAGCTGTAGTGCCCTAGCCGACGTCGGTCTTGGCGATGTAGACGTCGCAGGGGGCGTTGTGGGCCACACTGTTCGCAACGCTCCCCAGGACGCGGCCGATCCCGGACATGCGGCGGTTGCCGACCACAATCATCCGTGCCCCGGTCCGTTCGGCTTCGCGGATCAGGGCCTCGGCGGGCTTGCCCCGCGCGGCGGCGTAGGTGACATTGGCGTCCGGGCGGCGCAGGCTGTCCGCGACCGTCCGCGCGACCTTCTCCGCGTTGCCGGCGTCCGAAACGATCCACTGGTCACTGCCGCTGCCGAAGACCTCGGTCCTGTCGCTGTCAAAGGCGCTCACCACGTGAAGTGTCGCCCCCACGGATGCTGCGAGGTCGCGGGCAGTGTGCGCCGCCCGCAGGGCAGTCTCACTGCCGTCGACGCCGACAACGATAATTCCGGTCATGGACCGCTCCCTCTGTCGTTGGGTATTGCCGTTCAATGAGCCCTGCCGGTCTTCACGCTACCGGTCTTCGCGCCAAGGCTCGTCACGCTACAGGTCTTGACGCTACAGCGCAGCCACTGCTTCCCGCAGGACCGGCGCGAGTCGCCGCACTCCTTCGCGGATCGATTCCGGCGGCACCGCGCTGAACGCCAGCCGGATCTTGTTCGAGGTGTCGTCCGAGGACGTAAAGGCCGCTCCCGGGATGAAGACGACGCCGGCATCGATCGCCTTTTTCAGCAACGGGTACGTGTCCACGCCGTCGGGCAGGGTGACCCACACGAAGAAGCCGCCGTCGGGGCGTGTCCAGCTCAGTCCGTCCGGCATGTATTCGGCCAGGGCGGCAAGCATGGCCTCGCAGCGTTCCTTGTAGAGCCCGCGGTACGTCTGGATCTGGCCGAGCCAGTCATAGTCACGCAGATAGGCCGAAACCAGCATCTGGTTCAGCGTCGGCGGACACAGGGTGACGGCTTCGGACGCCAGGTAGTAGCGGCGCTGCAGGTGGGCTGGAACGAGGGCCCAGCCGATCCGCAGGCCCGGGGCGAAGATCTTGGAAAAGGACCCCATGTAGATGACGTCATCCGGATTGGCTGCCCGCAAGGGTGTCAGCGGCTTGCCGTCGAAGCGCAGCAGGCCGTACGGGTTGTCCTCCAGCACCAGAATATTCGCGTGTCGGCATATATCCACCACCGACTGCCGGCGTTCTGCGGACAGGGTGATCCCGGACGGGTTGTTGAAGCTGGGGATTGTGTAGAGGAACTTGATGTTCCTGCCGGCGGTCTGCAGGGCGGCGATCTTGGCCTCGAGGAGATCCGGAATGATCCCGTCGTCGTCCATCGGCACGGCCTGGGCTTCCACCTGGTAGGCCTCGAACGTGTTGAGGGCGCCCACATAGGTGGGATCCTCCACGAGGACCACGTCCCCGGGGTTGCAGAAGACCTTGGTGGCCACATCCTGGGCGGACTGCGAGCCGGCCGTGATCACGATGTTCGCGGGGTCGGCGTCCAGGATCCCTTCGGCTGCCATCACCTCGCAGATCTGGGCACGGAGTTCCTCGGTGCCCTGGCCGCTGCCATACTGCAGGGCGGTCATGCCCTGTTCGGCGATGATCTTCGCGGCCGTCTGGCCAAGTCGTTCCAGCGGCAGGGACTGCAGGTAGGGGCTTCCGCCGGCGAGGGAAACGAGGCCGGGGCGCATCGAGATGTCGAAAACGTCCCGGACTGCCGACTGCTTGATATTTGCTGCGCGCTCCGAGAACAGGATCTCGTGGCGGTGGGCGGACGTAGCCGCACGTTCGATTGCGTCAATGGCCTCGGCCGGAAGTACTGCTGCGGCGGCATCAAGTGTTTCGTGGGTCACATTCCCAAGGATACTACCCATGTTGCCCGGGGGAAAACGATTGTTGTCAGATGCGCGCACGCGGGCCCAAGGCGCAGGACCAAGCCCAAGGCTGGCCGGAATCCGAGAGGCCCCCGGCAGCTGCATGCTGCCGGGGGCCATCTGGGTGTTGCGGGGTGGAGCGGTGCGCGGGGGGCCTAGGCCGCTTCGGCGGTGCGGGCCTCGGCCAGCGCGTCGAACACGCCCTTGATCTGCTCGACAACTTCGGCGTCGTCCTTCGGGTGGACCTCGGCGAAGCGGACCATCGAGCCGGGAACCGCCAGCTTGACGTCCTCTAGGACCTGGGCGCCGGCGATGCCGACGGCCTTGCGGGCTTCGTCCTGGGCCCACACGCCGCCGAACTGGCCAAAGGCGGTCCCGACAACAGCGGTGGGCTTGCCGGACAGGGCGCCGGCGCCGAACGGGCGGGACAGCCAGTCGATCGCGTTCTTGAGGGAGGCCGGGACGGTGCCGTTGTGTTCCGGGGTGACCAGCAGGATGGTGTTGGCGTCGTTGGCGGCAGCGCGCAGGGCGGCGGCCGCCGCGGGAACCTGGCCCTCGACGTCGATGTCCTCGTTGTAGAACGGGATGTTGCCCAGGCTCTCGTGAATGACCACGTCCACCTGTTCGGGGGCATTGAGCTGGATGGCCTCGGCCAGCTGCAGGTTGGTGGAACCGGCGCGAAGGCTGCCGACGAGGGTGAGGATGGTCTTCTTGGACATGTGTACTCCTGTGCATCACGCCGCTGGATGGTTCCGGCGGCTGGCGGATCGTGGAGGCTTGGGGGGCCTTCACCCATGCTAAACGGACTGTGGTCCGGTTATATTCCGGGGCGCTAGAATCAGCGGTGTGAGCCTCATCCCGATCCGTCCCGGTGCCCAGCCCGGGGGTGGGCGCGCCGCCACGCCCGCCGCAGACTCCGGCCGCCGTGACGCGGTGCGCAACAGGGAGCTCCTGCTCTGCGCCGCCCGGGAAATCGTTGAGGAATCCAGCGTCGACGCGCTCACCATGGACCGGCTGGCGCAGCGCGCCGGGGTCGGCAAGGGGACGGTCTTCCGGCGGTTCGGCAGCCGCGCGGGGTTGATGGTGGCGCTCCTGAGTGACGCGGAGGCCGAATTCCAGGGCCGGTTCATGTTCGGTCCGCCTCCGGTGGGTCCCGGCGCGCCGCCCCTGGAGCGGCTGATCGCCGTCGGTGCAGCCCGCATCGCCTGGACCCTGGAGTTCGGGGAGCTGGCACGGGCGGCCGACGCCTCGGCCTACAACAGGTTCGACGTCCCGCCGGCCGTCCTCTGGCACCGGCACCTTGAGATGCTGCTGCGCGAAGCCGGCGTGACGGCGGACCCGTGGCTCATGGCGTCGGCCCTCGGGGCCGCCCTGGAGCCTGAACTCCTGCTCCATTCCGTCGGCGTGCACGGGATTGCGCCCGAGCGGCTCACGGAAAACTGGCGGGAGCTCGTCACGCGAGTGGTGGGCGGGCCAGGCCGTCGAGGTTGATCGGCTCGGGTTTGATCTCGCTCACAGCGGTAGCCTAGGCATCATGAGCAACGATTCAGCGACCGACCAAACAAGTGGGCCCATCCGCACCGCCGTCGCCGGTTTCGGCCTCTCCGGCAGCGTCTTCCACGCGCCGTTCATCGCCGCAAATGCCGCCTATTCGCTGGATGCCATCTCCACATCCGACGTCGGCAGGCAGTCTGCCGCCGCGGAAAGCTACCCTGCGGCCCGGATCGTCGACACTCCGGCCGGACTCCTGGAGCTCGCCGGTGAACTGGACCTGCTGGTGCTCGGCACGCCGCCGGCCACGCACCATCCGCTCGCGAAAGCCGCGCTGGAAGCCGGGCTCGACGTCGTCGTCGACAAGCCGTTCGCCGTCAGCAGCGCCGAGGGGCGGGAACTCATTGACCTCGCGGCCGGGCTGGGACGGGTGCTCACCGTGTTCCAGAACCGGCGCTGGGACGGCGATTACCTCACGGTCCGCGGACTGCTGGACAGCGGCGTCTTTGGCACCGTGGCCCGCTTTGAGTCCCGCTTTGAACGGTGGTCGCCGGACGTCCCCAAGGCGTGGAAGGCGGCCGCCACTGCGGGCGACGGCGGCGGCGTGCTGTTTGACCTCGGCACCCACCTGCTGGACCAGGCGGTGCAGCTCTTTGGCCCGGCCACGGTCGTGCACGCGGAACTGGCGGCCCGGCGGCCCGGAAGCAAGGCTGACGACGACGTCTTCGTGGCCCTGCAGCACAGTTCCGGGGTGATCAGCCACCTGTGGATGAACATGCTGTGCGCCCAGCAGGGGCCGCGCTACCGCATCCTGGGCAGCGACGGCGGCTTCACCAAGCACGGCGTGGACCCGCAGGAGCCCTACATTGTGGCCGGCGGCAGCCCGCTGGATGCCGGGTACGGCGTCGAGGACCCGGACTGGGCTGGGCTGCTGGGGCGCGACGGGCACCTGGACCGGCTGCCCACCGAACGCGGCGCCTACCCGGAGTTCTACCGGATTCTCGCGGCAAAGATCGCCGACGGCGGTGCCGGCTCGGCGCTGCCCGTCCCGGTCGACCCCGCGGGCCCGGTTGAGGTGCTGCGGCTGATCGAACAGGCCCGGGCCCTGGCCGAACGCGCTTAGCCAGCCTTAAACAGCAATCGGCTGCTCCGTAAGTGCCGTTCTGGGGGTCCAAAAGGGCGGTTACGCAGCAGCCGATGCTAACTCCGCAGGGTTACGCGGAGACCAGCTCGTGCCAGTCGGCGACGAGGGGCAGGTTGTGCGCCTCGGAGACCGAGCGGTGGGCAACCTTGCCGCCGGCGATGTTCAGGCCGGAGGCCAGTGCGGGGTCGCGGTCGAAGGCGGCCTTGACACCCAGATTGGCCAGGGACACCGCGTAGCGCAGGGTGACGTTGGTCAGCGCGTACGTGGAGGTGTTCGGGACGGCGCCGGGCATGTTGGCGACGCAGTAGAAGATCGTGTTGTGGACCTTGTACGTCGGTTCCTGGTGCGTGGTGGGGTGGGTGTCCTCGAAGCAGCCGCCCTGGTCCACGGCGATGTCCACCAGCACGGAGCCGGGCTTCATCCGGGACACGAGCTCGTTGGTGACGAGCTTCGGGGCCTTGGCGCCGGGGATGAGGACCGAACCGATGACGAGGTCGGCGTCGACCACGGACTTCTCGATCTCGTACGTGTTGGACGCGACCGTCTTCAGGCGGCCCTGGTACTGGGCGTCCAGCTCGCGGAGGCGGTTGATGTTGATGTCCAGGATGGTGACGTCGGCGCCCAGGCCCAGGGCCATGGCGGCGGCGTTGGTGCCGGCAACGCCAGCGCCCAGGACAACAACCTTGGCCGGACGGACGCCCGGGACGCCGCCGAGCAGCACGCCCTTGCCGCCGGCAGGGGCCATCAGGGAGGTGGCGCCCACCTGCACGGACAGGCGGCCGGCAACCTCGGACATCGGAGCCAGCAGCGGCAGGGTCCGGCCTTCCTGGACGGTCTCGTAGGCGATGGCGGTGACGCCGGAGTTGATCAGCTCCTGGGTCAGTTCAGGCTCGGCGGCCAGGTGCAGGTAGGTGAAGAGGATCAGGCCCTTGCGGAAGCGGTGGTATTCGGCCTTGACCGGCTCCTTGACCTTCATCACCATGTCGGCGCGGCCCCAGACGTCGTCGGCCTCGGCGACGATCTCGGCGCCGGCGATCGCGTATTCCTCGTCCGTGATGCCGGAACCCAGGCCCGCGCCGCGCTCGACGAGGACCACGTGGCCGTTGGTGCGGAATTCGTGGACGCCAGCTGCTGTGATGGCGACGCGGAACTCGTTGTTCTTGATCTCTTTGGGTACACCGATGATCATTTGTTGGCTCCAGTAGTGAGGGCCTCGTGGGCCGGGATGAGCGGGGGATTTCGTACTTCCAGAATAAATCCCGCTGTGAGGCACGCGACAGGAGCGGCCGACGGGTGCAGCGCGCCCGCCGCGTGATTCCGGGGTTTCTCAAATCCGGGGATAGACATTTGTCGATCGAGCGGGCGTCAGGTGTCGGCTGGTGTCCGTCGCCGAATGCATTCGCAGTGCGGCGGGGCGGGCAGTAGTCTGGCAGGATGCAGCAGCAGGACGTGGAGCAGCTCGTGGAGCAGGTGGCGCAACGGCTGGGCCGCGGACTCTCCCTCGAGGACCTCGACGGTTTGCTGCTCGCCTACAGCTCCAACCAATCGCACGCCGACCGTGTCCGGGTGAACTTCTTGCTCAGCAAGCGGGTCCCCGTGGACGTCATCGCCTGGCAGCTCTCCCACGGGATTGCGACGGCGGTCCGGCCGGTCGTGGTCCCGGCCAATGCGGATCTCGGCATGCTGGGCCGTGTGTGCGTGCCGCTGCTGGTGCGGGGCTTCCGGGTGGGGTACCTGTGGGTCCAACTCGACGCCGAGGAGCCAAGCGCCGCGACCGTCCTGTCCCAGCTGCAGGACGTGGCGCCGGAGCTGGAACAGCTCTCCTTCCTGCTGCTGGATTCCAATACGGCCGAGTCCGAGTTCCGCCGCCGCCGCGAACAGGAATTCCTGGCCGCCTGCGCCGGTGAGGCCAACGCTGTGGCGGCCGTGGCGGGCTGGAAAGAGGTCCAGGGCAAGGGGCCCTGGCAGCTGGTGACCGTCCTGGATGCAGACGGCTGGGCCGGCGGCTCGGACCCCATCGCCGACACCCTCATTCACCGCTCCGCCGCGCTGCAGGCCACCATCGGCGTGGACGCCGCACTTTTCAGCGCCGGCACCGAAACCCACGCGGTGGTGCTCTTCAAGGAATCCACGGGACGCGCGGACCATGCCCAGGTGCTGGTCCACTACCAGCTGGAACTCGCCAAGCGCTCCGGGCGCACTGTCCGGCGGATCATCCTGGGCACGAGTGAGGGATTCGCGAAGCCACGCGAACTCGCCGAGGCCTACCGGCAATCACGGCAGGCGGCCCAGGCCGCGGCGGTGGATCCGCAGTTGGGCGAACTGGTTGACTGCCGGGCCACCGGCGTCTACCAGCTCCTGGCCTCGGCAGGCGGCGGGGCGGGAGCCTGGGCGGACGCGGGATCCGTGTATTTCCGCATCCTCGAGGACCATGACCGCAACCGCGAGCTGCTGCCCGTGCTGGAGCTGTTCTATGACAACGACGGCTCAGTCCAGGAAGTCGCGACCAAGCTGCACCTGCACCGGAGCAGCATCTACAACCGGCTCGGCCGGATCCGCCAGTTGCTGGGCGTTGACCCGCTGAAGGGAATGGTGCGGCTGGAACTTCATGCTGCGCTCAAGGCGCGGCGCTGGGCGGGCCGGCCTCGGATTTAGGGTTCAGCCTTCGCGCTTGGAGGAGTCCGTGTCGAGGGCCAGTCCGGTGTCGGAGCCCGCCTCAGGCCCGGTGCCGGCCCTGCGGACGGCGTCGCGGTGGCGGGAAATCCGGCTGTCCACCCACAGCGACACCGCAACAAAAGCGACGCCGCTGGCCAAATACGTGGCGGTATTGTTCAGGCCCATGGCGGTTCCGAGGATGCCAGCGAGCAGCATCGCGGCGATGCCTGCCATGATGTGCCACCCTCTGAATTTACCCACAAAGCAAGCTTAACCCGCGGCATATCAGTGTTTCCGCGCAAGCGAGCGATCGTTGCTTGATCCTTATCACTGCGTCATGAAGCATCTGTTCGCTAGTCATTTTTGGTCGCCAGCCATTTTTGGTCGCTAGTCATTTGGGCCTTCGTCCTGGCTGCCCGGCGCGGCGCCCGGACCGATCTTCTTTTGCGTCTCGAGCCAGGCCATGACGTCGGCCAGCCGGATCCGCCGGTGCGTCCCCCGGTATTCGACCGGGATTTCGCCGCGGTCAGTCATGTTCCGCAGGTACGTGTGCGAGATCCCCGCCAGCTCCGCTGCCCGGGACGTCGTCAGCATCTCCTCGACGCTGCTGACGGTAACCGCCTCACCGCGGCTGAAGCGGCCCAGCAGGTCGACGACGGCGTCCCTCGCCGCGGGCGGCAGCCGGTGGACGGTGCCGTCAACAAATACGGTGATGTCGTGGCCGCCGTCGAGGGCGTACTTGAGTTTCTGCGCGTCCTCGGCCGGGAGGCCGGCCGTCACCCGGGGAGCTATCAGTGCCATGAGTGCATCCTAGCGGCTCGTGTTCTGGCGGCCGCGGCGAAGCGGATGGGTCCGCCGGCGGGCCCGCCGGTGGCACCAATGGTTACAGCCCCAGGTCCTCCAGCACCGGCAGCTTTGCCCGGACCCAGGCCCGGGCATCGGTAGCGCTCGGCGCGGAGAGGGCCAGCTTGGCCAGCTCCTGCGCTTCGGCCAGGGTGACGGTCTTCAGCACGGCTGCGACGGCCGCGATGGAACGCGCCGTCATGGACAGTGTGGTGACACCAAGCCCGGTGAGGACGACGGCGAGGGCCGGGTCCGCCGCAGCCTCGCCACACACGCCCACGGGCTTGTTGTGGCCCTCGGCCGCCGAACCTTCCACTGTCAGGCCCACGAGCCGCAGCACGGCCGGCTGCCAGGGGGTGTTCAGGGCGGCCAGCGGGCCGAGCTGGCGGTCGGCGGCCATGGCGTACTGGGTGAGGTCGTTGGTGCCCAGGCTGGCGAAGCCGACTTCGCGGAGGATGGACTCTGCCGTGAGCGCGGCCGAGGGGACCTCCACCATGACGCCGGGGGTCTTGATTCCTGCCGCGGCGCACAGGGACGCGAAACGGGCTGCTTCCTCGGCTGTGGAAATCATCGGGGCCATCACCCAGACGTCGGCCTCGGATGCCTTCTCGGCCAGGGCGATCGCCTGCAGCTGGCGCTCCAGGACGCCGGGCGTGGTGAAGTCGGTCCGGTACCCGCGGACGCCCAGGGCCGGGTTGGGCTCGGTGGCGTCGGTCAGGAACGGCAGCGGCTTGTCCGCACCGGCGTCGAGGGTGCGGAGCACCACCTTCTTGCCCGGGAAGGCGTCAAAAACGCCCTGGTACGCGGCGGCCTGTTCCTCCACGGTCGGCTCGGTGTCACGCTCCAGGAAACAGAACTCGGTCCGGAACAGCCCGACGCCCTGGGCGTTCAGGCCGGCCGCCTTGACGGCGTCCTTGGCGCCGCCGACGTTGGCGAGCAGCGGAACGAGGTGGCCGTCCGCCGTCGTGCCCGTCCCGTCAAAGGCCGCCAGCAGCGACGCCGTGGCGGCCCAGTGGGCGGCGGCCGCGCGCTGGGATTCCTCAGGGTCCGCGGTGATGAGGCCGGCCGCGCCGTCCACGTACACCTCGGTGCCGTCGGCGAGCTCGTCCACTCCGGCAGCGGCCACGACGGCGGGCAGGCCCAGCGAGCGGGCGATGATGGCCGTGTGGGACTGCGGGCCGCCGCCGGCGGTGACCAGGGCAAGGACCTTTTCCGGATCCAGGGTGGCGGTATCGGCCGGGGCCAGGTCCTCGGCGACGAGGATGAACGGGGTGGCGGAGACGGGAATGCCCGGCGCGGGAACCCCGCGCAGTTCCGCCACGATCCGGGCCCGGACGTCCAGGACGTCCGTGGCACGTTCGGCCATGTAGCCGCCCAGATTGTGCAGCATTTCCGAGACGGAGGCGCCGGCCTCCCAGATCGCCCGCTGCCCGGAGGTGCCGCGGCCGATCAGTTTGGCGGCGGACTTGAGCAGCATGGTGTCGGTGGCCATGAGGGCCGTGGCCTCCAGTACGGCCTTGCCGTCGCCGGTGACGGTCTCGGAGCGGGCCTTGAGTTCGTCGTGGACGGACTTCGCGGCGGCCTTCAGGGCCGCCGTCGCCTCTTCCGCCGTGATGCCGGCGGGAAGCTGCTCTCCGGCGGGCGGTTCGCTGATCGGTTTGGGCATCTGCCGGATGGTGCCGATGATGCGGCCGGGGCTGACGCCTACTCCTGGGAAGTTCTGCACTGAAGGTCCTCATTCTCTGTCGTAGGCCAGTGGCCAGTAAGCCGGTAAGCCAGGTGCCGCCAATGACCCTGCTGATCATGGCTGACCGCGGCTGACGGCTACGTCAACGGGCGGGTCACGGCACCTGCAAAAATTGTATGTGATGCAGTTCATATAGCGTTGCTATAGGTGCTAGGGTAGCGGTTATGAGTATCGATGGCCAGCTACCACCCAAGGCCCGGCTGCTGCGCGCGGCCGCCGAGCTGCTGGCCAACTCGGGCGGATCCGCGGTCTCGACCCGCCAGATCACACAACTGGCCGGTGTTACCGCACCGACCCTCTACCACCACTTTGGTGACAAAGAAGGGCTGTTCGACGCCGTCGTCGCAGCAGGTTTTGACGAATATGTCGCGGGCGAACGTGACTTCGCGCCCTCTGGCCAACCGCTGGAGGACATCCGCAGGATGTGGGACAACCACGTCCAGTTCGGGCTGAAACAGCCGGAACTGTACCTCGTCATGTTTGGCAATATCCGCCCTGAGAGCCGGCCGGCGATCGTCGCCGATGCCGAGGCCCTCATGGAGGAGATGCTCAACAAGGCGGCAGTCGCCGGCCAGCTCAACGTCCCGCCCAAAGAGGCGGCCAGGTCCATTCTGGCGGCCAACGTGGGCGTGACCCTCATGCTGATCGCGGAAAAGGTGCCGGAGCGAAACCTCGAACTCTCCGCCATGACCCGCGACGCCATGATCTTTGCCGTTTCCACCGAGCAGGCCCAGGACAACGGCCCTGATGACAGCGGAAAATCCTCCGTGGTTGTGGCGGCAATCGCATTGAACGCAGCACTCCAGGCGTCCCACTCGGACCAGCTCTCCAGCTCGGAACTCAAGCTCTTCCTCGAGTGGCTCCACCGGATCTCCACCAGCTCCACCAGCTAGCTCGGCGAAATTATCGGACCATCCTGCAAAGCAGCGGGAATGACGGTTAGGAACTCACATGGCAACAGAGACAGTTGCGAAACCAAAGACCAGCGTGCGGGTGCACATCCAGAAATTCGGGACGTTCCTGTCCGGAATGATCATGCCCAACATCGGCGCCTTCATCGCGTGGGGCTTTATCACAGCGCTCTTCATCCCGGCGGGCTTCTTCCCCAATGCGGAGCTCGGCAAGCTGGTCGGGCCCATGATCACGTACCTGCTCCCGCTCCTGATCGGCTACACCGGTGGCCGGATGGTCTACGGCGTGCGAGGCGGCGTGGTTGGTGCGGTGGCCACGATGGGTGTGATCGTCGGTACCGACATCCCCATGTTCATCGGCGCCATGATCCTGGGCCCGCTCACCGCGTGGCTGATGATGAAGGCGGACAAGATCTGGGAAGGCCGCGTCAAGCCCGGCTTCGAAATGCTGATCGACAACTTCTCGGCAGGCATCCTGGCCGCCGCCATGGCGGTCGTCGGCATGCTGGTGGTCGGCCCCATCGTGAAGGCCTTCAGCAACGGCGCCAGCGCCGTGGTCGAATTCCTTGTGGTGAACGGACTGCTGCCCTTTACCAGCATCTTCATCGAGCCCGCCAAGGTCCTGTTCCTGAACAACGCCGTCAACCACGGCATCCTCACCCCGCTCGGCACCCAGCAGGCGCTCGAGCAGGGCAAGTCCATCCTGTTCCTGCTCGAAGCCAACCCCGGTCCTGGCTTCGGCGTCCTGCTCGCCTACTCGTTCTTCGGCAAGGGTCTGGCCAAGGCGTCGGCGCCGGGCGCAGCCGTGATCCAGTTCGTCGGCGGCATTCATGAGATCTATTTCCCGTATGTCCTGATGAAGCCGATGATGATCTTCGCGGCAATCGGCGGCGGCATGACGGGCATCTTCACCCTGGTGGTCACCGGCGCCGGACTCCGATCCCCGGCGGCCCCGGGCAGCATCATTGCGGTCTACGCCTCCACCGCACGCGACAGCTACGTCGGCGTGACCCTCTCCGTGCTGTTCGCCACTACAGTGTCCTTCCTCATCGGCTCGGTGATCCTGAAAGCCAGCAAGGCACCCGCGGAAGACGACCTCGACCAAGCCACGCACAAGATGGAAGCGCTGAAGGGCAAGAAGAGCTCGGTTTCCGCGGCCCTGATCGGTGAGGGCGTGGGCGCGAGCGGCGTCGCCGTCCTCGCGACTCCGATCAAGAACATCGTCTTCGCGTGCGACGCCGGAATGGGCTCGAGCGCGATGGGCGCCTCCGTGCTCCGGAACAAAATCAAGGCGGCCGGCTTCCCGGACGTCAAGGTCACCAACTCCGCAATCGCCAACCTCAGCGACACGTACGACGTCGTCATCACCCACCAGGACCTGACCGAGCGGGCCAAGCCCGCGACCGCCAGCGCCGTGCATGTCTCTGTGGACAACTTCATGAACAGCCCGCGGTACGACGAGATCGTGGAGCTGGTCAAAGCCAGCAACTCGGACGGAGTCGGCGCGGATGCTGCAGCGGCCCCGGCCGCGGCGGGTGCTGCCACCGGTGTTGCCGCCGGCGGCACCGCCGAGGCCTCCGCCGAGGCTGACGCGGACGCCGAGGCGGGTCCCGCGGGCATCCTGGTGGCCGAAAGCGTCGTCCTCAACGGCACCGCCACCACGCGGGACGCCGCGATCGACGAGGCCGGGCAGCTCCTGCTGGACCGCGGCGCCGTCGACTCCGGCTACGTTGACGCCATGCACGAACGCGAGGAGTCCGTCTCCACCTACATGGGCAGCTTCCTCGCCATCCCGCACGGCACGAACGCCGCCAAGGACCACATCATGAAGTCCGCGGTGTCCGTGATCCGCTACCCGAACGGCATCGACTGGAACGGCAAGGAAGTGAAGTTCGTGGTCGGCGTGGCCGGCGTCAACAACGAACACCTGCACATCCTGTCCTCGATCGCCAAGGTCTTCACCAACAAGGCGCAGGTGGCCCAGCTCGAGGCGGCCACCACGGTTGACGAAGTGCTGGCCCTGTTCGGAAAGGTCAACTCCTAGTGAAGGCCGTGCATTTCGGAGCCGGAAACATCGGCCGCGGTTTCGTGGGGCTGCTGCTGCACGACGCAGGGTATGAGGTGGTGTTCGCCGACGTCGCGGACGCCCTCATCACCCAGCTGGCCGCAGCGGACAGCTACCAGGTCCACGAGGTGGGGGACAGCCCCGCCGTCCGCGTCGTCGAGAACTTCCGTGCGCTGAACTCCGGCACGCAGGAAGCCGCCGTCGTCGCGGAAATCGCGACGGCGGACATCGTCACCACCGCCGTCGGTCCGCACATCCTGAAGTTCGTGGCGCCCCTGATCGCCAAGGGGATCGCCGCCCGGGCAGCCGGGCTGGCGCCGCTGCAAGTTATGGCGTGCGAGAACGCGATCAACGCAACCGACATCCTGAAGGCCGAGGTGGCCGCCCAGTGGGATCCGGCCGCCGGGTCCCTGGACGCCGCCGCCGTGTTTGCCAACACGGCGGTGGACCGGATTGTGCCCAACCAGGACGCCGGGCAGGGCCTGGACGTCACGGTGGAGACGTTCTATGAGTGGGTGATTGACCGTACCCCGTTCGCCGGGAAGGAGCCGGTGATCCCGGGCGCGACCTTCGTGGACGATCTGGGGCCGTACATCGAACGGAAGCTGTTCACCGTCAACACGGGCCACGCTGCCGCGGCGTATTTCGGTTTCGAGGCCGGCCTGGGCAAGATTTCCGAGGCCATGGCCGATCAGGACGTCGCCGCCGATGTGCGCTCCGTCCTGGACGAAACCAAGGAGCTCCTGGTGGCCAAGCACGGCTTCAACCGCGGGGATCAGGAGGCGTACGTGGAGAAGATCCTGGGCCGCTTCTCCAACCCGCACCTGCCGGACACCGTCAACCGGGTGGGCCGTGCCCCGCTGCGCAAGCTCAGCCGGAACGAACGCTTCATCGGCCCCGCTGCCGAGCTGGCCGAACGCGGAATTGTCCCCGAAGCGCTGCTCGGGGCGATCGCCGCGGCCCTGCGCTTCAATGACCCGGCGGACGCCGAGGCCGTGGAGCTGGCGAAGATCCTCTCCGCGTCCTCGCCGGACGAGGCCACGGAGAAGATCACTGGCCTGGCGCCGGACCACCCGCTCTTCGCCGCCGTCTCCTCGCTCGTTGAGGAAGCCAAGACGATCGTCTGATCAACGCCCTAGCTGGGCCGGCGCCGGAACTCCCGTGAGTTCCGGCGTCGGCGTGCTTAGGCCCCGCGCGGCCCGGAGCAACCTCCCCCACCCGTTGCGCTATCACTTTTGGCTGCTATTCGCCGGTTTTAGCCGGTTTTAGCAACCACGAGTGATAGGGCAACGGCTCGTTCCTTGACCATTAGGTTGCCTAACTGTTAGGCTACCTAACTATGAACGCCAGTGACCCGGCTGACCCCGGCCTCCTCGCCCTCGCCCAGGACTTTCGCGAGGCCCTCCGCCACAGCATTTACCTGGTCCGCCGCCTCGACGCCGACGGCGAACTCAGTGCCGCCCAGCTCAGCACGCTCAAGATGCTGATGGACACAGGGCCCGCAACGGCCGCCACTGCTTCCGCGGCCGGCGGCGTGCGGGTGGGCGAAATCGCCCGGAATCTCGGCGTCAAGGTGCCCAGCGCCACCGAGCAGATCATCAAGCTCGAGCGCGCGGGCCTCGCCCGCCGGGAACCGGACCCGGAGGACTCCCGCGCCGTCCGCGTGCGCCTCACGGACGCCGGCCTTGCCGCCGTCGCCTCCGCCAATGAGCGCCGCAACGCCGTCATGGCCGGCGTCCTCTCGTCCCTCTCGGACCATGACCGCGCCGCCCTCGCCGCTGCCCTGCCGGTCATTGGCCGGATCAACGCGACGCTCCAGGCCTGATCTTCAACCTTCATTCCCAAATACTTAGGAGTACCCCCATGCACGGCCAGCCCGCCGACACCCTGCCGGCAGCCGAAGTCACCCTCGAGGCCGAGAAGGCCTCACTGCTCAAACAGCCCAAGGCGGTGTGGGCGACGGCACTTGCAGCCGTCTTCGCCTTCATGGGCATCGGGCTGGTGGATCCCATCCTGCCGGCGATCGCCAAGAACCTGGACGCCTCCCCGAGCCAGGTGTCGCTGCTCTTTACGAGCTACTTCCTGGTGACCGCCGTCGCCATGCTGATTACCGGCTACGTCTCCTCCCGGATCGGCGGGAAGCGGACGCTGTTGATCGGACTGGCGGTGATCGTCGTGTTCGCCTCGCTGTCCGGCACATCGGGCAGCGTGGCTGAGCTGATCGGCTTCCGGGCCGGCTGGGGACTGGGCAACGCCCTGTTTGTGGCCACGGCGCTGGCCGTGATTGTCGGCGTCGCAAGCGGCGGCGCCGGAACCGCGATCATCCTGTACGAGGCCGCCCTCGGCCTGGGCATCTCCCTCGGCCCACTCCTGGGTGCACTGCTTGGGGGCTGGCAGTGGCGCGCCCCGTTCTTCGGCACCGCCGTGCTGATGGCTTCAGCGTTCATCGCGCTCATTGCCCTGCTGCCCAAGACTCCGCTGCCCGAGCGGAAAGTCCGGCTCCGCGACCCGCTGCTGGCCCTGGGGCACAAGGGGCTCAGGACGACGGCGGCGAGCGGCCTGTTCTACAACTACGGCTTCTTCACCGTCCTCGCCTTCACGCCCTTCATCCTCGGCATGGACGCCTACGGGATCGGCGGGGTGTTCTTCGGCTGGGGCGTGGCTGTGGCCGTGTGCTCGGTTTTCGTTGCCCCCGTGCTGCAGAACCGCTTCGGCGCGGTCCGGGTCCTCACCGGCACCCTGTTCGTGCTGATGCTGGACCTTCTGGGGCTGGGCCTGGCCGCCGGGCACTCAGTGCCCGCCGTCGTGGTCCTCGTGGTCATCTCCGGGGCGCTCCTGGGCGTCAACAACACCATCTACACGGAGCTGGCCATGGGTGTTTCCGATTCGCCGCGGCCGGTCGCCTCGGCCGGCTACAACTTCGTGCGCTGGATGGGCGGCGCCCTGGCACCTTTTGCGGCCGCGCAGCTGGGCGAGCACTTCGGCCCGCAGGTGCCCTTCTTCGCCGGCGCACTGGCCATGGTGGTCGCGATTGCCGTGGTCTTCGGCGGACGCCGCTACCTGGCAGCCCACGAACCGCACGTGGTCTAGGCGACGAGACAACAGAAACGCCCATGTTCCGCTGAACATGGGCGTTTCTGTTACCACTTTCCACGTGCCGGGATCAGGCTTTCGCGGAGTCCTTTGCAGAGTCTTTTGCAGAACCCTTCGGGACGAACAGCGTTTCGGCCTGTTCCAGGGACATGCCGTTGGTCTCCGGCACCTTGAACATCACGAAGAAGAACGACGCCGCCGCGAACAGCGCGTACATCGCATACGTCAGGGGCAGCGAGGCCGCGGCCATGACAGGGAAGCTCAGCGTGATGGCGAAGTTGGCGATCCACTGTGCCGCTGCGGCCAAGCCCAGGGCGCGGGCGCGGATCCGGGACGGGAAGATTTCGCCCAGCAGCACCCAGACCAGCGGACCCCACGAGGCGCCGAAGCTGATGACGAAGACGTTGGCGGCAACCAGCGCGGCCGGACCCCAGGCCCCGGGAAGGGAGATGGCGTCACCCGAGCCGGTGGCGGAGCCGAAGGCCACGGCCATGGTGCCGAGCGAGAGGGCCATGCCGATGGAGCCGGCCAGCATGATGGGACGGCGCCCGATCCGGTCCACCAGGGCGATCGCCACGAGCGTCACCAGGATGTTGGTGATGGCAGTGGCAACGGAGATAGTGAGGGAATCCTTTTCCTGGAAGCCCACGGCCTTCCACAGCGTGGTGGAGTAGTAGAAGATCACGTTGATGCCGACGAACTGCTGCAGCACGGACAGGATGATGCCGATCCAGACCACAGGCTGCAGGCCCAGGGCCTTGCCGCGCAGCGAGCCCTTCTGGCCGGCGAGCTTGTCCTCGTCGATGGCCTTTTTGATGTCGCGCAGGTGCCGGTCCGAGTCCTCGTTCGGGGCGATCGACTTGAAGACTTTGAGTGCATCCTCGTCCTTGCCCTGGAAGACCAGGAACCGCGGCGATTCGGGCAGGGTGAAGGCGATCCAGCCGTAGACCACGGCGGGGACGGCGGCGGCCATGAACATCCAGCGCCACGCTTCCAGGCCGAACCAGAGGGCCTGGTCCGCTCCGCCGGCCGAATTCGCGAACAGGGCGTCGGAGAGGAGGGCTGCGAAGATACCGGTGGTGATTGCCAGCTGCTGCAGCGAGGCCAGGCGGCCCCGGACGTGGCGCGGGGAGATCTCGGAAATGTAGGCCGGCGCGATCACCGAGGCCAGGCCGATGCCGAGCCCGCCCACCAGCCGCCAGAAGATCAGGTCCCAGACGCCGAACGCGAACCCGGTGCCGATGGCGCTGACCAGGAACAGCAGTGCCCCCAGCTTCATGGCCGGGATTCGGCCGTAGCGGTCGGCGACCTTGCCGGCCAGGTAGGCGCCTGCCGCGCAGCCGAGGAGGGCCACGGCGACGGCGAAGCCGGTCACAGCCTCGCTCAGCGCGAACTCGTCCTTGATCGCGTCGACGGCGCCGTTGACGACGGAGGAGTCGAAGCCGAAGAGGAAGCCGCCGACGGCGCCCGCCACGGCCAGCCAAATGACCCGTTTGGGGATCTTGGCGGCGGTCTGGTCTTGGGTGATGGTCATACGGCTCCCTTGGCAGTTCGCGGTCCTCGGCCTAAGCCGCAACTACCCAGTCTTACACCCGGGCCGGCGTGCCGCGAATCACAAGCTTCGGAAAGTGAGGCTAAACACACACGGTTTCCCTGCCGCCAACCGTGCCTGGCCGGGCCGGGGTCCGCAGGCGTCACGCAGGGCAGTCTTTCGGCGTCGGACGCCCTCCCCGGGCCCGGTTTTGCGGCAGACGACAACGGCAGGCAGTCCCAAAGACTGCCTGCCGTGACGTGGACCTGCCGGTGCTCCGCTAGTGGGCGGCGGCCGCGACTGCCGCTGCCCCATCCGCGTTGGCGGCTGCCTTCGGGTCCGTGAGTTTCTTGTTCGGCAGGGCGAAGGTGATCAGGAAGGCGATGCCGGTGAGCGCGGCGGCCGTGAGCATGACGGCGTCGATCGACTGCGCGAAGCCCTCGGTGATGGGGCGGGTCAGCGTCTGGTTGGCGGTGTGCAGCCAGCTGGTGTCGTTCAGGGAATCGTTGCTCGCCCCGTTCCTGAAGAAGTCGTAGAGCTTGGCGTTGGCGGGATCGGCAGCCACGGCCGGATCCTTGAGCACCTTGAGGTAGTCCGCGTTCTGCGCGGCGTCCTTCATGCCCGTGGCGATCTTGTCCGCCGCGAGACTGAAGAGCATCGAGATGAACACGGCGGTTCCGACTGCGCCGCCCATGGAGCGGAAGAACGCGGCGGAGGAGGTGCCCACGCCCATGTCCTTGGACGGCACGGAGACCTGCATGGCCAGCGTCAGGGGCTGCATGCAGAAGCCCAGGCCCAGGCCGAAGAACACGGCGATGACGCCCGGCACCCACAGCGGCGTGTCGACGCCGAGGGACAGGCCCATCACGACGGCGGCGGCGGTCAAGACCGCCGTGCCGAGGATCGGGAAGATCCGGTACGTGCCCGAGGCGGAGATGGTCCGGCCGGCCGTGATGGAGCCGGTCAGGATGCCCACGGTGAAAGTGATCATCATGAGGCCGGCCTCGGTGGGGGTGAGGCCCTTGACCAGCTGCAGGTACATGGGCAGCATCGCGATGGCGCCGAACATGCCGATGCCGATGATGAAGTTCAGCAGCGAGGACAGGCCGAAGGTGACGTTCTGGAACAGCCGGAGCGGGATCAGCGCGTAGTCGCCGGCGCGCCGTTCGGCCAGCAGGAACGCGATGATGCCAACAACGCCCAGCCCGTAGCAGAGGTAGGAGTTGGCGGAGCTCCAGCCCCAGCTCCGGCCCTGTTCGGCGACGAGCAGGAGCGGCACGATCGCCAAGGTGATGGCGGCGGCGCCCCAGTAGTCGATCTTCTGCTTCACGTGCTTGGCCGGGAGGTGCAGGTACATGAACACCACCACGAGGGCGGCGAGGCCTATCGGCAGGTTGATGAGGAAGACCCAGCGCCAGCCGTCAATTCCGAGGATGGTCTCGGAGCCTGCGAGGGCGCCGCCGACCACCGGACCCAGAACGGAGGAGATGCCGAAGACGGACATGAAGTAGCCCTGGTACTTGGCCCGGTCCTTGAGTGCCACGATGTCGCCGATGATGGTCAGGGCGAGTGCCAGCAGGCCGCCGGCGCCCATGCCCTGGATGCCTCGGGCAATGGCGAGCTCAGTCATGGAGTGGACGGAGCCGGCGTAGAGCGAGCCGACGAGGAAGATCACGATGGCGATGAGGTACAGCGGGCGGCGTCCGAAGATGTCGCTGAGCTTGCCGTAGAGGGGCGTGGTCACCGTGGAGGTGATGAGGTAGGCGGTGGTGGCCCAGGCCTGCAAGGAGAGGCCGTCGAGGTCGTTGGCGATCGTGTAGATCGAGGTGGACACGATCGTCTGGTCCAGCGAGGACAGGAACATGCCGAGCATGAGTCCCACCATGACGGTGACGGTCTGACGGTGGGTCAGGACCTCTCCCGCGGCGCGCACGGAGGTGGTTTTGGACATGACTGCTCCAAGGGGAAGTGTGGGGAATCTAAGCGGATAGTTGCTTTCAGTAACTATGTTACTGGCTGAATTGTTCCCGCCACTACCTCCCGGTGAAAAATGTCCTCAGCGTTCGACCAGAATCCCGTCCGGATCGCACCAGATCATCGCGCCGGGGCGGATGGCCACGCCGTCGATCTCCAGCGGCACGTCCACGGCACCGGCGCCTTCTTTCGCGCTCTTGCGCGGGTTGCTGCCCAGCGCCTTGACCCCGAGCGGCAGCCCCGCGATGGCGATCCGGTCCCGGATGGCGCCGTTGATAACGACGCCGGCCCAGCCGTTCGCGACGGCACTCGCCGCGATCAGGTCCCCCATCAGGGCCGTGCGGAGGGAGCCGGCGCCGTCGACCACCAGTACCGAGCCGTTGCCGGGAGTCGCCAGCACGGACTTGACCAGCGCGTTGTCCTCGAAGCAACGGATAGTCCGGACCGGCCCGCGGAAGTGGCTGTGGCCGCCCAGGGACTGGAACTGCAAGGACACGGAGTCCAGCTCCCCGCCGCGCTCATCGTAGAGGTCGGCGGTATTGACGGCGGAAGCGTTCACGGATTCTCCTCGGATGCATGGGGGTGGTTCCCCCAGAGACTCGCACATATGGAATGGATCTGCCGAGTCCCAGGGGCCGTACTACCTCTTGCTACACGGCGTCCACGTCTTGCCGCCTGGGGCATAACAGCGAGGGCCGTTGTATCCCGGATACGGGTTGGGTGCGGGGGCAGGGGGCACATACGCAGGTGGTACATAGGCTGGCGGGACGTAGGGGGCAGGTGCCGGGGGCACGTAGGGCGCCGGCGCGGGCGGCAGGTTGCGAATTCGCTCGGCCTCCGCGGCGGCCGCCCCTGCGGCAGCAGTTTCGGCGGCCTGGCGAGCGGCTGCTGCGGCTGCTTCTGCATCCGCGAGTTCCTTCTTTTTCGCTCCAATGGCGGCCTGCTTGGCAGCCCCAGTCGTAGCCGCTGAGTCCAACCGGTTCAGCATCGCCGACACCTGCGTTGTCTTGTACGCGGCCCAGTGGATTCCATCCTTGGCCTCTGCCTTGAGCGCGGCGACCGTCGCGAGGGCTGCGACCAGCCCGGCGTGGCCCCGGTCCAGATCGGCCGCGGAATCGGAAAGGGGAGCGGCGACCAGGGTTTCAACAGCCTGCGCCGCAATTGCAACCTCCTGCGACGGCAGGCACGCGACGACTGAGGAGTTCAGGCCTACGCCCCGAGCACGAGCCTCGTCGAAGGCCTCAACAACCGGCGGATAAAACTTCTTGTTGGGCTCGAACAGGACGGGAACCCCGAGGCCCAGCCTGGCGATCTCGGCGTTGACCAGCTTTCCGGCTGAGTCGAAGACCCCTGCCAGCGTGCGCCCGTATTTGTCCAGTGGTTCGACGTCCAGTTCGAGCCTGATCTTGGCCCCGACGGGCAGAAGCTGTTCGAGGCCTTTGGTCGCTTCCGGACCCATGCATTCGACTGGCGCGTTAGGGTCCTTGGTCTCCGGAGTGTCGACGTTCAGAAGCCGGACAGTCTTTTGTTCGCCGTTAATCGAGGCCTCGAAGGTGTCGCCGTCGATGACACGGATGACTGTGGCCTGGTCCGCGCCGGAGCCGGTGGCTTCGCTCCTGGCGGCGTTGCTCTCTGCAGCCGGGCTGGAGTTGCAGCCACTGAGCGCCATAAGTGCTGCCAGGGCGATCCCCACGGCCTTGGTTCGGGCGAGAGCGCCCGGCAATGTTGAAACCAAAAGTATTCCCCCAAGGAACGAGTGTTGATGATCTTCTCCATAGTTGGAGGTTCAACGATGACCTTACTGCGCTGAATGCCAAATCGGCGGTTTCCGGCACATTGCGAACAGATCTGCCGAGTCCCGATAGTCTGGCTCCGCACTGATACATCTGCCTGATCATCAGTTCCAGGGGGGACCATGACCATGTCCGATACCACCGCGCCGGCTCTCGCCGAACCCGAACGCCGCGTCCGGCCTGTCTGGACCGCGGGGGTGGTGCTGGTCAATGTCGGCATCAATGCGGCGTTCTTCGGCCCGCTCCAGGTGCTTCTCGGCCAGCAGGCGGCGGCGTTCAGCGAACCGGACAAGGAAGCCATCCTGGCCCTCGTGACGGGCGCGGGCGCGGCTGTGTCCCTTGTAGCGAACCCCCTCTTTGGCGCCTTCAGTGACCGGACCACCTCGCGGCGGGGCCGCCGGGTGCCGTGGGTTGTCTTCGGCGCCGTCCTGGGCGCCGCGGCACTCATCGCGCTGGCGGGCGCCCCGGGCATCGCCGCCATGACGCTGCTGTGGTGCCTTGTCCAGGCCGGCTGCAACGGCGCCTACGCGGCCATCACCGCGGCCATCCCGGACCGGGTGCCCGTTCCCCAGCGGGGCATGGTGGGCGGACTGGCAGCCATGGGCCAGACAGCCGGAATCCTGGCAGGGGCGGTGATCGCGGCCGCCGTCGCCGGAAACTTCGCCGTGGGGTACTTCGTCTGCGCGGCGGCGCTGCTTGCCGGCGTCGTGCTCTATTACTTCAAGAACGACGACGTTCCGTTGCCCGCGCAGGCCCGCCCGCCGTTCAGCCTAGCCGGCTTTTTGCGGGGCTTCTGGATTTCCCCGGCCCGCTACCCGGACTTCGCCTGGGCCTGGCTGACGCGCCTGCTGGTGAACATCGGCAACCACATGGTCACCCTGTACCTGCTGTTCTTCCTCAACGACGCAGTCCGGCTCCGCGACACCGAAGGGATTGAGCCCGCGGTTGGGGTCCTGATCCTGACGGGCCTCTATGCGGTCATGGTGATTGTCACCAGCGTGGTCGGCGGCCGGCTGAGCGACCGGATGGGCCGCCGGAAGCCGCTGGTCATCATCTCGTCGGCCGTGATCGCCGTGGCCTCGCTCATTCTTGCGTTCGCGCCCACCTGGCCGGGTGCGCTGATCGGCGCCTCCGTGCTGGGCATCGGCTTCGGGTGCTACTTGGCGGTGGATTTCGCCCTCATCACCCAGGTCCTGCCCACGGCCCTGAACCGGGGCAAGGATCTTGGCGTCATCAACATCGCGAACTCGCTGCCGCAGGTGCTTGCCCCGCTGATCGCCTACCCCTTCGTAGCCCTTTGGGGCGGCTATGTTGCGCTGTATGTGGCGGCCGCCGTGATCGGGCTTCTCGGTGCCGTGTTCGTGGTGAAGATCAAGGGCGTGGACTGAGCCGGGCGCGGCCCGTTCCGGGGGCCGCTGGGGCCCGGCTCGACGGGCCAGATGCCCGGTTTGGTGGCGTATAGTGGACGGCAATTGCCGCGGCAGCGCGGTGGGCGGATGGCGCCCGGCTGCCGAGAAAAACGACCCCCCGGAACGCTGCTGATGCCTGACTTTCACTCAGATCTTCCACCGATGGCCCCTCCTCCCACTCTGCCCCGGCAACGGCTCCGTTACGTCCGGATCCTTGACGTTGCCGCCGGATTTGCCCGCAAGGGCCTGGACTCCGTGGTCCTCTCCGAGGTGGCGGCCAAGGCGGATGTGCCGCTGGGGACGCTGTACCGCTACTTCCCCTCCTCCACCCAGCTGGTCCTGGCGCTCTACCGCAAGCAACTGGGCGAACTGCTGGCAGGAAGCTCCGCGGAGGGAAAAGTTGCAGCCCAGGCCCTTGTGGGAGTGGTGATGGAGATCTTCCACATGCGCCTAATGCAGCCTGCCGTGGAGCAGTGCCTGAACCGGGCGGTCTACGTCAAGGACACCGACACCACGCGTCTGCTCCGGGAAATCGATGCGACGGCCGAGAAGGCTGTGACGGCCGCCTGCGGCGACGCCGCCGTGGCCCGGGTCCTGCTGCTGACGGTCACTGGACTGGTCCAGGCCGTCCGCTGCCGCCGGCTGTCCCTCTTCGAAGCGGAGGAGGACCTCAAGAAGGCCTGCTCGCTCCTGCAGCGCGCTCCGCAGGCCGCGTAACCGGTCTAGACCAATTGCCCCGAAAAACACTTTTTAAGCGTGATCCGGGTCACTTAACCCAGAGCGTAAACGTTTAACCACGGCCCAATGCGGCCCTTGCCCGGCGTAACCGGGTGAATGCCCTGTTTACCATTGCTGGACCGGACCCGGCTGACGCCATCAACTCCGGGGGCCCTAACGCCACCGCCACCTTTGGTTGCCGCCGCCCCCGCCAGACCAACTTGAGCATCCCTGTGCTTGAGCTTCATGAGCCGTGCGCCCACGGTGAATCCCAGGAGACAAAGACGTGTCCACTGAAACGATCATTCCCGCCGATTCCACTTCCCCGGCCGAGACGGTAGCCGTGCTCAGCGACGAGGAAATCTTCGCATCGCACGAGGGCGGCAAGCTGTCGATTTCCAGCACCGTCCCGCTCGCCAGCAAGCGCGACCTCTCCATCGCCTACACGCCCGGCGTCGCCCAGGTCAGCCGCGCCATCCATGCCAACCCCGAGCTCGCCAAGACGCTCACGTGGGCCCAGCGACTTGTGGTGGTCGTCAGCGACGGCACTGCGGTGCTCGGCCTGGGCAATATCGGCGCCAGCGCCTCGCTGCCCGTGATGGAGGGCAAGTCCGCGCTCTTCAAGGCCTTCGGTGAACTCGACTCCATCCCGCTGGTCCTCAACACCACCGACGTCGACGAAATCGTCGAGACCCTTGTCCGTCTGCGCCCGAGCTTCGGCGCCGTCAACCTCGAGGACATCGCCGCGCCGCGCTGCTTCGAACTCGAAGACAAGCTCATCGAGGCACTGGACTGCCCCGTCATGCACGATGACCAGCACGGTACCGCCGTCGTGGTCCTCGCCGCCCTGACCAACGCCGCCAAGGTGACCGGCCGGACGCTCGACAGCCTGCGCGTGGTGGTCTCCGGCGCCGGTGCGGCCGGAATCGCCGTCGCCGAAATCCTGCTGACCGCCGGGATTGGCGACGTCGTCCTCCTGGACTCCCGTGGCGCGATCACCGCGGACCGAGCGGACATCGCGGCCGATCCGGCCAGCAAGAAGGCCGAGCTCGCCGCCCGCAGCAACCCGCGCGGCGTGACCGGCGGCCCGGGAGAGGCCCTGCTCGGCGCCGACGTGTTCGTCGGTGTCTCCTCCGCCAAGCTGGACGAGGAACACCTGAAGCTGATGAACCACAGCTCGATCGTGTTCGCCCTGTCCAACCCGGACCCGGAAGTCCTGCCGGAGGTCGCGAGCAAGTACGCGGCTGTGGTCGCCACCGGACGCAGCGACTTCCCGAACCAGATCAACAACGTCCTCGCCTTCCCCGGCATCTTCCGCGGAGCCCTCGACGCCGGCGCCCGCCGGATCACCCCGGCCATGAAGCTCGCCGCGGCCCGGGCCATCGCCGAACTGGCCGAGGACGATCTCTCCGCCGACTACATCGTGCCCAGCCCGCTTGACCCCCGGGTGGCGCCGGCTGTCACCGCTGCAGTCGCCGCGGCGGTGGAAGCCGGGTAGACCCGCGCGCGGCCGAACCGGCGACGGCGGCACTGCCTGCTTTAGGTCTAACGGAGCGGTGCCACCGTCGCCGGGCCGGGCCCTTTCCCGGCCGGGCCGGGTCCCTTCCCGCCTAGACTGGGCCCATGAACCCCGAGATTGCCGTGACTGTGCTCTGCGGGCTCGCCATCCTGGTGGGCGTGGCCGGGACCATTATTCCCGTGCTGCCCGGCAGCATCCTGATCGGGTTGAGCCTGCTCGCCTGGGCCTTGTGGGGCGGCGCCGGAACCACGGGCTGGGTGGTCTTCGGGATCGGGCTGGTGTTCGTCCTGGCCGGCATGGCCGCCAGCGCCGTCCTGACCGGCCGGAAGCTCAAGGAGCACAGCATCCCGAGCCGTTCGCTGGTGGTGGGCCTGGTGCTGGGCGTTGCCGGCATGTTCATCATCCCCGTGGTGGGGCTCTTCTTGGGCTTCGCGGCCGGGCTCCTGCTGAGCGAGCTGCTGCGCACGCGGGCGTTCGGCAGGGCAGTGGCCTCGAGCTGGGCCGCGCTGAAGGCCACCGGCCTGGGCATGATCGTGGAATTCGGCCTCGCGTGCCTCGCCGCGAGCACCTGGGTGATCGGCCTCTGGGTGGCTTCGGCAGCCTAGCAGCGGCCAGCCGGAGCCTACTACCATGAGGGAATGAGCGCCGGACTTGGCGAATCCGCCCCCCACCTCCCCATCGGCCAAATCCCCGCCGGCTTGATTCCCGCGGCCTTGATTCCCGCAGGCTTGATTCCCGCTGGGCAGATGCCCGCGGGTGGGATGCCCGCGGGCAAGCGCAGGCCGTACGCCGACGCCCGCGACCTGACGCCCTTCCGCACGCCCGTGATCCGGACGCCCGTCCGCGGCCTGGCCGGCAACGTGGGCGGCGTGGTGACCGGACTCATGGCGGGCCGGAAGCCCGGGACGCTGACCGCAGAGGGCGGCGTCCCCCGGCTGGGCAAGGTGGGCGGCCGGACGTCCGCCAAGACGGCGAAAGCCGTGCACGCCGCCATCTTTGGCAGCACCGATCCGGACCGGCTGATCACCCTGGCCCGCGCGTACCCCGGCTGGGCCGGACTCTGCTACCTCATGGCTGGGCTGCTGGCGTACGCCCATGGCGGGCACCTGCGCGCGTCCGATCTCCTGCAGCACGGCCTCAGCCTTCGGAACGACGCCGACGCCAACCGTTACGCCGCCGTCTACCTGGCCGGCGTGGTCACCAGGGTGGAGGTGGCCGAGCGGATCGAGGTCCCGGCGCTGTTCAGTGAGGAGGCCGTTTTCCTGGCCCTGTCCCATTCCCTGCGCGAGACCGGCCAGACCGAGGCGGCGCTTGCGGCGCTGGCCGGCTTGCCGCCGTCGCTGCCGCTGGCCCTGGCCCGCTGTTCACTGGCCGCCGAGCTGGGGCGCGACGATGACGTGGTGGCGGACACCGAGGGGCTGCTGAATGCGGACGATCTGTCCGCCGCGCTGCTGCTGGTGCGTGCCCGGTCCCTGCGCCGGCTGGGGTCCTACAGCGCTTCCCGCTCCGCCCTGCAGGAGGTCCTGCGGCGCAGGAAAACGGACTTCACCCTCCGCAGCGATGCGCTGACAGACCGTGCCCTGCTCCTCCTGGACGCAGGCCGCAAAACCCTCGGGGCCAGGGATTGGCAGCGCCGGAAACCGGCACAGCTGGAGGCCGTGAAGGCCATCCGCAAGGACGCGGAAATGCACGAACTCTGGGACCGCGAATACGGGCAGCCTGACGACAACTGACCGGTTTACGCGCCGGATCAGCGCCAAATACACGTATCCACTACTCTTGCGGGCCCCCATGGCGGGGAGTACAAAAAAGGCATGAGAGATGCTGTGGAGCGCTGGATGCAGCACTACATCACGGCGTGGACAACGAACGATCCACAGGACATCCGGGCCCTGTTTACCGAGGACGCCGTCTATGCGACCAGCCCCCAGGAAGCCGAACCGTGGCAGGGCCGGGATGACATCGTGGAGCACTGGATTGCCGGGCGCGATGAGCCGGACGACTGGACGTTTGAGTGGAAGCTGCTGGGGGTCGACGGGGGCAGGGCGTTCGTGCAGGGCCTGACGACGTACCGCGGCAACAGCCGAAGCTATGACAACCTGTGGATCATCCAGCTGACCGCGGACGGCCGCGCGTCGTCCTTCACCGAGTGGTACATGCAGCGCAAGTAGCGCTCACGCCGGATTCCCGGGCTCACCCGCGGGTCAGCGCTGCGCTGACGGCCGGCACGATCTGCTCGGCGAGCAGCAGGGCGCCCAGGACCAGCATGATGATCCCGCTGGCCAGCGTCACCTGACGCGCCGCGCCCGGCCGGGCGTGCAGCAGTTTGCGTGCCAGGAGCGCCACGCAGCTATAGATGACCGCCACGAGCAGGACGAAGGTCAGCCCGAGCAGCCCCGACTGGACCGGAACCGGCAACGCGGCCTCGGGGCTGACGAACTGCGGCACCAGGGCCACGAAGAACAGCAGGCCCTTCGGATTGATCCCGCTGATCCCCATGCCCTGGAGGAAGATCCGGAACTGGCTGGCGGCCGCCGCCGCCGGGGGAGCCGGGGTGCCGGCGCTGAAGCTGGCCCCGCGCCAGGACCGCAGGGTGCTGAATCCCAGCCAGAGCAGGTAGAGGGCGCCCGCGACGGTCAGCCAGCCAAGGACGCCGGGCAACCCGGCGAGCAGTGCCGCCAGCCCCAGCACCAGGAGCGCCGTGTGGAGGGCGTAGCCGCCGCACAGCCCGGCGACGGCGGGCGCGAAGCTGCGCTGCCTGAGCCCGGCGGCGATCGAGTAGGCCCAGTCGACGCCGGGCGTGCACGCCAAGGCGACGGCGACAACCAGGAAGGCGAGGAAAAGCTGGGGGTTCATGGCGGCTCCAGGGGTGCGGCACCCTCGTTGCGGGTACAGGGAAAACTCTAGGCAAAATCGGCCCGGAAGTGTTCGCCTATTTACTGGAGAATCGCGGCTTTTGGGTAAGATAATTGCGTGATCGACAATATTGACAGAAGTATTTTGCGCCACCTTCAAACGGACGGGCGAATGACTGCCACGGCCCTGGCCGGCAAGGTGGGGCTGACCGTTGCCCCGTGCCACCGCCGGCTGCGGGATCTCGAAGCCGCCGGGATTATCCGGGGCTACCGGGCGGACGTCGATCCGGCCGCGGTGGGACTCGGGTTCGAGGCCATCGTCTTCGTGACGCTGCGTCAGGTGGACCGCTCCACCATGGAGATCTTCGAGAACCGGGTGGCCGACAACCCCAACATCGTGGAGGCCCAGCGGCTCTTCGGCTCGCCGGACTATCTGCTCAAGGTCATCGCCGAGGACCTTCCGTCCTACCAGCGTTTCTACGATTCCGAACTGACATCGCTGCCCGGCGTCGAACGCCTGACATCAACGCTGGTCATGAAGAACCTCAAGACCAACGTCGGGCCGCCGGTCTAGGCAAAGTCTGGAAAAATAGGCGCGGGCCCCGGGCGCCGGGTCCTGACGAAGGCGTCAGGCGCCGAGCAGTCCCGTAGTCCGGTAAGGAATGACTTCGCGCAGGAACATGCTCGTCGAGGTCCGGACGATGCCGGGGCACAGCCGGATTTCCTCGGACACGCGGTAGAGGTCATCCGGACTCTTTGCCACCACCCGGATCAGGAGATCGGTGTCGCCGGCGGGCGCATGGCATTCGAGCACCTCCGGAATGTTGCGCAGAGCGGCGATTGCCTCGTTGAGGTGGCTCTGGTCCAGTTCCGCGCTCACCGCCGCCGCCACGCCCCGGCCCAGGGCAGACGGCAGGACCCGGCTGCTGTTCGGGCGGAGCGCGCCCGACGCCGTCATCCGCTCCAGGCGGGACTGGACAGTGCCGCGGGCCAGGCCCAGCTTCTGCGCCAGCACCATGACCGGCACGCGGGGATCGTCATCCAGCGCGGCGAGGATCCGCCGGTCCGTTGAGTCCAGCTCCTGCAAAATGACCACTTCCTGTTCACAGTACCGGCTGTAGTTGATCAGATTGACCATTCATGCGACTGTCCGTTGCACCAACTGTAGGGCTTCTGCTCAAATGGTGACAACAAAGGGACGCGGCCACCGCCACGGTCCCGAAGGCTACGGGCACCCCGGCACACCACCCGGACCCCGGATGAGGCTCCCGCAAGGAACCCGCCGCTGACTGACTCTTGTTCACGCATCGTCATTCCGCACGCACCACCACACGGCAAGAGCCCCTGAGCTACCGACGTCGGATTTCCCGAAGTCATCGGTAGCTGAGGGGCTCTTGTGCTGTGCCCGCATAGGCTGGTGCCATGACGTCAGCCGGCCGCTTTGCCCCCAGTCCTTCCGGCGAACTGCACGTGGGCAACCTCCGGACCGCCATCCTGGCCTGGCTCTTCGCCCGGTCCACGGGGCGGACGTTCCTGATGCGGGTGGAGGACCTGGACCGTGCCCGGGCCGGCGCCGAGGCCGAGCAACTCCGCGACCTCGCGGCGATCGGCGTGGACTGGGACGGCGGCGTGGTGCGCCAGACAGACCGCGAGTACCTGTACGCCGAGGCGATCTCGCAGCTGACAGCGGCCGGGCTGACCTACGAGTGTTTTTGCACCCGCCGCGAGATCCAGGAGGCGCCGTCCGCGCCGCACGCTCCGCAGGGCGCCTACCCGGGGACCTGCCGGAACCTCACCGACGCCGAGCGCGCCGCCAAGCGGGCCACCCGGCCGCCAGCGGTCCGGCTCCGTTCCGCCGTGGCCGAGGTGGCGGTCCGGGACGTGCTCCACGGCGACTACACCGGGGTGGTGGACGACTTCGTGCTCCGGCGCAACGACGGTGTGACTGCCTACAACCTGGCAGTGGTGGTAGACGATGCCGAGCAAGGCATCGACCAGGTGGTCCGGGGCGATGACCTGCTGCCTTCCACACCCCGGCAGGCCTACCTGGCGTCCCTCCTGAATATGCCTGTTCCGGAATATGCGCATGTGCCGCTCGTTCTGAACGCCGACGGCGCCCGGCTGGCCAAGCGCGACGGCGCCGTCACGCTCGCTGACCTGGCGCTGGCCGGCGTGACCGCGGAGCAGGTCCGGGACGGGCTGCTTGCCTCCCTCGGCCTTCCGCCCGGCCGCCTCGAACAGGCGCTTACCGCTTTCGACCCTGCCACGCTGCCGCGCGACCCCTGGGTATGGACCGGAATGAACGCAGCTCTCCCGGGCCCCGGCGCCCCGCCCCGAACGGCCAGCCGCGACGCGTAGGCTGGATTCATGACCGAGCCCGCACACCCCCAGCCCCGCTTCACCGTTGAGACAGCCAGGGTCCTGGCCGAGGTGGCCCACAACCGCCAGAAGGACAAGCTCAAGCGGCCCTACCGGGAGCATGTGCTCGCCGTCGGCGATGCCCTGGCGGACTTCGACGACGATATCCAGATCGCCGGGTACCTCCACGACATCGCCGAGGACACCCCGATGACACGGCAGGCCCTGCTGGACATGGGCGTCTCCGAGCGCGCCGTGGACATCATCGAACGGGTCACGAAGCGCCTGCACGAGAACCCCGACGACTACCAGGCCGGCATCCGCTACATCGCCGAGAACCACGACGCCACCCTGGTCAAGATTGCCGACAACGCGCACAATTCGCTGCCCGAACGGGTCAAGGCCCTGGCCGAAAAATGGCCGGACAAGCCCCCGGTCACCCGCTACGACGACGCCCGCCCCGTGCTCTACGCGGCCGTCCCGGTCGAGGAAACCCGGAAGATCCTCGCCCGGATCAACCCGTGGCTGCTGGCGGAACTGGACGACATGCTCGACGAGGCGGACGACACCGACTACGAGAACCTCGCCTACGAAACTCCTTCCGCCGAATCCGAGCCCACGCGGGACTAAGCGTGCGTGCCTACGTCCTCACCCGCTACGGCGGCCCGGATGCCATGGAGTTCCGCGATGTTCCGGCTCCCCAGCCCGGCCCGGGCGATGTCCGGATCAAAGTCTGCGCGGCCGGGCTTAATCCGGTGGACTTCAAATTCCGCCAGGGCGCGCTCCGTCCCATCAATCACGTCCGCCTGCCGATCGTCGCAGGCTGTGAAGTCGCCGGGACGGTGGAGTCAGTCGGACCCGGGCCCAGCCGTTTCGCCCTTGGGGACCGCGTCTACGCCCGGGTGGACAAGACGCGGCTCGGGGCCTTCGCCGAGTTGGTGTGCGTGCAGCAGGAATTCGTGGCCGCCATGCCGGCGTCGCTCGGATTCGCCGACGCCGCCGGACTGCCCCTGGCCGGACTCACGGCACTGCAGGCCCTCCGCGATGAACTCGGAGTGGGCCGCGGCACCCGGCTCTTCATCTCCGGCGGCGCAGGCGGCGTGGGAACGCTGGCCATCCAGCTCGCCAAGTATCTCGGGGCCGACGTCACCACCACGGCGTCATCCCGCGGTGAGGGGCTGGTCCGGCGGCTGGGGGCGGACCGCGTCATCGACTACACCCGGGAGAACTTCGCCGAAGTACTGCACGATTTCGACGCGGTGCTGGACCTGGTCGGCGGAGCAACCCTCAAGGATTCTTTCCGCATCCTCAGGCCCGGCGCCCGGGTGGTATCCATCGCCGGCGTTCCGGAACCCCTCACGGCGACGAAGGACCTGGGCTCGCCGCCGTTGATCAGCGCCGTGTTCTGGCTCATGAGCTTGGGCATCCGCCGCCGCGCCCGAAAGGCGAAAGCCAGCTACCGCTACCTGTTTATGCACCCCAGCGGGGATGACCTGCGCACCCTGGCGGCGCTCGTCGACGGCGGCCACGTGCAGCCAGTTGTGGACAGGACCTACCCGCTCGCGGAAATTGCGGAGGCCTTCGCCGCGCTCGAACAGGGCCACGCCAAGGGCAAGATCGTCGTCACGCTCTAGGACTGAAGCCGGCGTCGGGACCGCCACAGCAGGCCGACGTACACCAGATCGAAGACGCTGCAGAGCAGACCCACGCCCAGGATCAGGGGCGAGCCGCGGTACCAGCCGAAGACAATAGTGGGGGCGAGGGTGCCGATCCACTTGGCCACGGCGATCAGCAGGGTCTGGCCCCGGGGTCCGCCGCGGGCAACGAACATGGCGATGAACAGCCCGGACATCAGCAGGTTCTGCAGGAAGGCCGAATAGCGGGATGCGTCGTCCCAGCCGAACTCGGCGACGAACAGCAGCTGCACGGCGAAGGACGTGACGCCCAGCAGGAGCGCCCAGCCGACGAAGAGCCGCCGCGTGACCCACGCCGGAAGTTCGGACCGGCCGAACTTCAGGAACGTGTACACAATGACGACGTCGGCGAGTCCCCACGCGATATTGAAGACTCCCTGCGCGTCAATTCCGGTCGCGATGGAGCGGGCTGCGTAGATGGCCTCCCAGGCGAAGTTGAGCCCGAGCGCGGCGGCCGGGATTGCGTAGCTCCTGTCCTTGAAACCGATCCGGATGGCATCGACATAGGCCACGGTCCAGGCCAGGCCGCTCACAATCGTCAGAAACAGGATCACTGTTCCCTCCCCTCATGCACGGGCGCCCGCGCATGCGGACACAGCGAGCATACCGATCGCGGCGGGTTATTTCTTGAGTGATTGGGCGATCTGGGTCATGACGGTGTTGTCGGCGAGGGTGGTGGCGTCGCCGGGGTCCCGGCCTTCGGCGACGTCTTTGAGGAGGCGGCGCATGATTTTGCCGGAGCGGGTTTTGGGCAGTTCGGGGACGATGAGGATGGTTTTGGGTTTGGCGATGGGCCCGATTTCCTTGCCGACGTGGGTGCGGAGTTCGGTGACGGTGTCCTCGCCCGAGTCCACAGCGTCGGCGCGGAGGATCACGAAGGCGACGACGGCCTGGCCGGTGGTCTCGTCCGCGGCCCCCACGACGGCGGCTTCGGCGACGGCGGGGTGGGAGACGAGGGCGGATTCGATTTCGGCGGTGGAGAGCCGGTGGCCGGAGATGTTCATGACGTCATC